>NZ_RAWM01000059.1 GCF_003668875.1 Corallococcus interemptor
CTCCTCCCCCTCCCCTCCTCCCGAACCGCCCTCCGGCGTCGCGCGCACCGTGGCGCTGGAGGCAGCGGATCCGCTCTCCGTCCTCAACCAGGCGTTCCGCGACGCCTACGCCGCGCGCCGTGAAGCCGTGCTGTCGCGCATGGGCCCCGTCATCGCGCAGATCGACGACGTGCTCATCCTCCGCAAGGGCGGCCAGCGCTTCGAGTCCCCCGCGCGCACGCGCCACTACCACGAGTACAAGGCCGTCACCCACGTCCCCCTCGCGCTCCACGTCCTGCTCGCGAGCCGCAAGGACGCGCTCGACGAGGAGACGCGCACGCGGCTCACCACGCTGCGTGGGCTCATCACCACCGCGTCCTCGAGCCTGGACACCCGGGGCCTTCCCGCCGACGCCCTGGAGCGGCAGCGCCGCATGCTCCAGGCGTCACTCGCGCTGGTGGACTCCGTGCTCGCCGCGAACCGCGTGACGCAGGCGCAGCTCGCGTCGTTCATCCACGCCCAGGTGCCGGACCTCCTGAAGAACGCCGAGGACGCGGCGAAGGATCAAATCCACACCATGCACGCGTCCGTCGAAGCGTGGAAACGCCAGATGACCGCCGAGGAGCGCGGCCAGCTGCGCGCCGTGGTGGCCGCGTCGCACATGTCGCGGCCCGGCAACGTGGCCGCGCAATACTTCTCCATCACCCTGGGCGACACCTGGGAGGGGCGCTTCCACGAGGAGGATCAGCAGCCCGGCAAGCGCGTCCTGTCATCGGAGGCGACGTTCGACGAGCCCTCGGCGTTCGCGCTGCTCGCCACGCACGTGCTGGACGCGAACACGTCGCGCGGCATCTTCGGCGAGGAGACGCGCATGGCCCGGGACCTGCTCGCGGACGCCGCCGAGCGCATCCTCGCGGACATGTTCAAGACGTCACCCGAGCCGCCCGGGACGAGCACGCCGTAGACGGCTTCAGGGCCGCGCGAGCGGCAGCTCCACGGTGACCGTCGCGCCCTCGCCCAGGCGGCTCTGCATGGACACGCTCCCGCCCTCGGCCTCCACGATGGTGCGGGTGAGGTACAGCCCCAGCCCCAGGCCGCCATAGTGGCGCTCGGACACGGCGCGGCCGTAGCGCTCGAAGAGGCGCGGCTGCTGCTCCGGCGCGATGCCGATGCCCTCGTCGCGCACCGTGAGCCGCGCCATGCCGCCTTCCACCGTCAGCCGCACGGACACCGGGGCGCCCGCGCCGTACTTGAGGGCGTTGTCCAGCAGGTGCTCCAACACCTGCCCCAGCCGCACCCGGTCGAAGCAGCCGCGCACCGGCTCCGGGGCCTCCACCTGGAAGCCGCAGTGCTCCACGGCGAACCTCGGCGCGAACTCCCCGGCCACCTCGCGCACCACCTGCGCGAGGTCCACCTCCTCGCGCTGCAGGCGGAAGGTGCCGGCGTTGATGCGCGAGACGTCCAGGAGGTTGTTCATCAGGTCCGTGAGCCGGCGGACCTGGCGGTTCCCCGTTTCGACGTGCGACTCGATGATGGGCGCGAGCGGCGACTCCGGATGCGCCTTCACCGCGCGCGCGAGCGCCTGGAGCTTCAGGCTCAGGGGCGTCAGGGGCGTCTTCAGCTCGTGGCTCGCGACGGACAGGAACTCGTCGCGCAGGCGCACGGCCTCGCGTGCGTCCTGGAGCAGTCGCGCGTTGTCCACCGCGAGCGCGGCCAGGGTCGCCAGCTCCTGGGCGAAGCGAAGGTCCTCCTCGTCGTACCGGCGGCTGGAGGTGGTGATCAGGAAGGTCAGCGCGCCCAGGATGTGGCCCCGGGCCAGCAGCGGCACCGTGAGCAGGGAGCGGATGTCCACCCGCCGCATCGTCTCCAGGTGCTCCGCGTCCTGCGCCGCGGACCGCATCACCGCCTCCGTGACCTCCGGAACCAGGGTGGACCGGCCGGTCGCCAGCGCCACCGCGGGCGGATAGACGGGGTGTTCCTGGGGGACCGGCTTCATCCGCTGCACGGTGGCCGCGAGCGAGGCATGCGCCGGGTCGGACGTCACCACCTGGGCGCGCTCGAAGTGGCCGTCCGGGTGCAACACGTCCACCACGCACCAGTCCGCGAGCGCGGACACCGACAGGTTCGCCAGCGTGGCCAGCGTGGAGGACACGTCCATCGACGAGGCGAACAGCTCGCTGGCCCGCGCGAAGAACACGGTGCGCTCCTCGGCCAGTACCTGGGCGTGGATGTCCACGCAGGTGCCCACCCATTCGCGAATGGTGCCGTCCGGCGCCCGCACCGGAACGCCCTTCGCGAGCATCCACACGTACCCGCCCTCCGCGCGGCACAGCCGGTAGCGCTCCGCCCAGGGTTCGTTCGCGGCCCGCGCCCGGTCCACCGCGGCCCGGATCCGCTCCCGGTCGCCCGGATGCAGCGCCTGGAGCCAGCCCCGGCCGCGCATCTGCTCCCGCGTCTGGCCGGTGAAGGCCAGCCAGGCGTTGGCGAGGGGCGCCTGCCCGTCGTCCGGCGAATCCGTCCAGGTGACCTGCGCGGTCGTCTCCACCAGCTGGCGGAGCCGCTCGGTCTCCAGGCGCAGCAGGGTCAGCTCGTCATCCGGCGCGGCCTGTACCTGGAGAGGAGGCGTCATCGCGGCGGCTCAGTACACGTTGTACTTGGCGCGGAGCGCCTCGTGCTCCTGCGCGTTGCGCGACGGGTGCAGGACCTTCTGCGCGTCGTGCAGATAGTACCAGTAGTCGCTCTTCACCGGCCGCAGCGCGGCGAGCAGCGAGTCCACCGTGGGCGCGCCAATGGGGCCCGGCGGCAGGCCCGCACGCGTGCGCGAGTTCCACGGATCCGAGTTGTCCCGCAGCCGCTTGAGGAACGCCTTGCGGTCGTTCCACTCCGCCAGCTCGTAGCGGCTGGTGGCGTCCACGCCCAGCGGGAAGCCCTTGTCCACGCGCTTCCAGAGGATGCCCGCGACCAGCGCGCGCTGCGAGGGCACCGGCTCCTCGCGCTCCAGCATGGAGGCCATCACGACGATGTCGTGCAGCGACCGGCCGCTCTTGGCGATCTCATCCTTGTGCTCGTCGTAGAAGCGCGCGCGGAAGGTGTCGATCTGCCGCTGGATGAACGCCTCCACCTTGAAGTTGTCCGCGATGATCCCGTAGGTCTCCGGGTAGAGGTAGCCCTCCAGGCTGCGGGTGGGCAGCGGGAACGGCGCGGCGAAGCGGCCCGGCTGGCTGGCCGCGGCGATGTACTCGCCCGGCTTGATCAGCCCCTGGGCGGCGAGCACCTGGTCGGTGTCGCGCAGGCGCCAGCCTTCAATCATCGCGAAGGGCACGTCCTCCGGCAGCGGCTGCCCTTCCAGGGCGTTGGCCAGCTCCGCCACGGACGCGGTGGGGCTGAGCATGAACCGGCCCGCCTTCACGTTGAGGCTGCCCCGGCGCCACAGGTGGAAGCGCCACACGGTGGGGTCATCCAGGAAGCCCTGGGCCTGGAGCTGCTGGCCCAGCGAGCGCGCGGACGCGCCCTTCTTCACCACGAACTCCTTGGGCGCCGGATCCGCCGCCGCGTGCGGCGCGGTGGTGGCGTTCTGGAAGTGCATGAACACGCCGCCTGCACCCGCGGCCGCCAGGACGATGAGCACGAGGAGCGCGACCAGGATCTTCTTCATGGGGCGCCAACCTATCAAAGGCCCTGACGCTTCCAACGAGAACCACCGTGCCTCCGGCCGGGCAGGCGGACGCAAGCGCCCCCTTCTCAACACCCACCGGAGAAGGCGCCCCTTCCCCCACGCCTCGTCTAGGATGAAGGCCTTGTTCGTCGACCCCCGCAGGCTCGAAACCTTCCGCGTCGTCGCCTCCAGCGGGCAGATCTCCGCCGCCTCGCGCCTGCTCCACCTGTCTCAGCCCGCCGTCACCGCGCAGGTCCGGCAGCTGGAGGCGGACTGCGGCCAGCCGCTCCTGGTGCGCACCGCGCGGGGAGTGCGGCTGAACGCGGCCGGACGGGTGCTCTTCGAGTATGCCCAGCGCATCCACGGCCTGCTGGACGAGGCGGCGCTCGCCATCACGGCGGAGGAGACCCTCACCGGGGAGCTGGCGCTGGCGGCGAGCACCACCGTCGCCAACGCCATCGTGCCGGGCCTCCTGGCGTCCTTCCTGCGCACGCACCCGGAGCTCCAGGTCCGTCTGGAAGTGGGCAATACCCGGGAGGTGCTGGCGTGGCTGTCGGAGGGGCGGGTGCCGCTGGGGCTGGTGGAGGGCCACGCGCGGGCGCCCGGCATCCGGCTGGAGCGCTATCTGGATGACGAGCTGGTGCCGGTGGTCTCCGCCCAGGGGCCGGCGGAGTGGCTGCGCATCCGCACCATGGACGCGCTGCGGGAGGTGCCGCTGCTTTGGCGGGAGCAGGGCTCCGGCACCCGCGCCGTCCTGGACCGGGCCCTGCGCAAGGCGGGCGTGCGCAAGGGGCCCCGGCGGGGAGACCTCCAGCTGGGCAGCACCGAGGCCATCAAGCGGGCCGTGTCGCTGGGCCTGGGCGTGGCGCTCTTGTCCCGCTGGAGCATCGACGTCGAGCTGTCCCTGGGCCGCTTCCAGGTGCTGCCCGTGCCGGGGCTGCGCATCCCGCGCGCGTTCTCCTGGGCCCTGCCCGTGGATGCGCCGGCCGGAGCCGCGGGCCGCTTCCTGCGCCATGCCCGCGCCACGCCGCCGGTGCTCCTGCCCTGAGCCCGCGACTCACGCCCATCCCAGCAGCAGCGCGCCCAGGCACAGGCCGGCCATGATCAGCCACAGCGCCACCGCCTGCGCGAGCGGCCGCACCCCCACGGCGCGCAGCGTCTCGCGCGTCAGCCCCGCCCCCAGCAGGAACAGCGTCACGACGAGCAGCTGCCGGGCGACCGCCGCCACGCCCTGCCCCACCGGCGCGAGCCCCGGGAACACCGTCACGACCGCCGCCGCGCCCAGGAACCCCGCGATGAACCACGGCCGGCGCACCTTGCCCTTCACCGCGTGGCCCTCGCGCCGCCGCCATGCGGCCAGCCCCACCGTGAGTGGGAGGATCCACAGGGCGCGCGCCAGCTTCACGGGGGTGGCCACCGCCAGGGCCTCGGGGCCGTAGCGCACCGCCGCCCCCACCACGGAGCTGGTGTCGTGGATGGCCATCGCGCACCACAGGCCGAACTGGTGCGGCGTCAGCCCCACCGCGTGGCCCACGACGGGGAAGACGAACAGCGCCACGGCATTGAGCAGGAACACCGTGCCCAGGGCCACGGACGTCTCGTGCTCCTTGGGCTGCAGCACCGGCACCACCGCCGCGATGGCGCTCCCGCCGCAGATGGCCGTGCCCACGCTGATGAGCAGCCCCGTCACGCGGGGCACGCCCAGCAGCCGGGCGAGCCCCACGCCCAGCGTCAGGCACAGCGCGATGCCCACCACCGTGTAGCCCAGCCCCTCACGCCCCGCCGCCAGCACCGTGCGCAGGTCCATGCCCGCGCCCAGCCCCACCACCGCCACGGACAACAGCCGGGGCGTCAGCGCCCGCGTCCTGCCCGCGAACGGGTTGCCCACGGTCAGGGCCACGCACAGCCCCGCGAGCAGGGCCACGCCGGTGGAGACGAACGGCAGCAGGCAGAGCGCCGCGCCGAGCGGCATCACGACATGCCCGGGCGTCCAGGCCCGGGGCCGCGCGGCGGGAGTCAGCGGAGGCGTTTCCATGCGCCACCCAATGCGCCTGCTGGCCTCCAGGCACCAGATGGCAGAAGCGATGAGCCATCAGCTTTCTGGATGGCTCCCTGCGACATGCAGGGACAGCTCGGGGTTGGGCGTGAGGATTTCGCAGCCATCGCGGGTGACGAGCACGGTGTGCTCGAACTGGGCGGACAGGCTGCCGTCCGCGGTCACCACGGTCCACCCGTCCGGCATCATCCGGATGTCCGGGCGCCCCAGGTTCACCATGGGCTCGATGGTGATGACCATCCCTGACTTCAGAGTGATGCCCGTGCCCGCCTTGCCCACGTGCGGCACGTGCGGCTCCCCGTGCATCCGCCGGCCGATGCCGTGGCCCCCGAACTCCTCCACGATGCTGCACCCCTCCGCCTTCGCCAGCGCCATCACCGCCGCGCCGATGTCCCCCAGCCGCGCGCCGTGCCGCACCACCGACACGCCCACGTCCCGGCAGCGTCGCGCCACGTCCACGACATGCTTCGCGTCCGAGGAGACCTCGCCAACCATGAACGTGGCGGACGTGTCGCCGTGGAAGCCCTCCAGGTGCGTCGTCACGTCCACGTTGACGATGTCACCGGGCTTGAGCACTTCATCCGAGCGCGGGATGCCATGGCACACCACGTGGTTGCGGCTGGTGCACACCGTGGCCGGATAGCCCTTGTAGCCCAGCTGGCTGGGCGCCCCACCCCGCCGCGCCGTGTCCTCGCGAACCCACGCGTCGATGTCCGCCGTCGTCACGCCCGCCTGGAGCCGGGAGGCCACGTGCGCCAGCGTGCCCGCCGCCGCGCGGCCCGCCTGCCGCAGCCGCTCCACTTCACTGCCCTTGAAGAGAGGAATGCCCATGGCAGCCAAGGTGGCATCCGCCTCTTCGCAACGTCCAATGCTGTTCCGGCATGACGCGGCCCGGGTGCACGGCGCTTGGGACTCGCGCTAACGTCCCCGCGCGTGAGCATCACGCACCTCCAGTCCTTCGTCGCGGTGGCGGAAGAGGGCCACGTGGGCCGGGCCGCGCTCCGGCTGCACATCACCCAGCCGCCGCTCAGCCGTCACATCCTCGCCCTGGAGGATGAGCTGGGCACGCCCCTCTTCGAGCGCGTCCCCAAGGGCATGCGCCTGTTGCCCACCGGCGAGGCCCTGCTCCACCACGCGCGCCGCATCCTCGCGGAGGTGGACGTCGCCACCCGCACCGTGCGCGAGGCGGCCCAAGGCTCCGGAGCCGCCTCCAAGCCGCCCGCCTGAGACGGCTACGACCAGGCGGCCATGCCGCCAATGCGGCGCAGCATCAGGATGGGGCCGTCGTCCATGCGCCGGCCACGCAGGTCAATCTCACAGTCGATGACCCAGTCCCCGTGGCCCTCCGGGTCCATGATGCGCTGCTGGGCCTCCCACTGACGCGTGCCGGACTCCTTGAGCTGCGTGTTCGCCGGCTTGCGCGCCTGGGGCGTGAGCACCACCAGCTTGTGCTCCTCGAAGTACGGCGTCATGGCCTGCTCCAGCTTCGGCGCGGTCCACTCGCCCAGCGCGTTGTCCAGCATGCCCAGCGCGTCCAGGTAGCGCCGCTGGCCCAGCGCGCGCAGCAGGCGGTGCAGCTCCTCGCGCACGCGCGCGGCGAAGGCCTTGGGGTCCTCCGTGAGTTCCTTGGGCTTCAAGTCCACCACCGGCTTCACTTCCACCGGGGCCTCGGGGTTGCGCATCCGCTCCCACTCGTCCAGGAGGCTGGAGTCCACCTGACGCAGCGTCGCGCGCAGGTGGTCGATGATGTCGTCCAGGTCCTCGTTGCGGAACTTCTCCGGCACCGTCTGCACGAGTGACTTGTAGACGTCTCCCACGTAGCGCAGCAGCACGCCCTCGCTGCGCTGCAGGCCGTACTCGCGCACGTAGTCGTGGAAGGACATGAAGCGCTCGAACATGTCCCGGACAATGGACTTGGGCCGGATGTTCTCCTCGCCCACCCACGGGTGCTTCTTCGCGAAGGCGTTGAAGGTGCCGTAGACGAACTCGCGGTTCGGCTTGGGCCACTCCAGCTTCTCCAGCTCCTCCATGCGGTCGTCGTACTCCACGCCCCGCGCCTTCATCTCCTGGATCTTCTCCCCCTTCAGCTGGTGCAGCTGCGCGTACAGCACCACCTCCGGGTTCTCCAGGATGGACTCCACCAGCGTCACGACGTCCAGCGCGTACGTGTCCAGCGTGGGATCCAACAGCTCCAGCGTCTCATGCAGGTACAGGGACAGCGTGTGGTTGAGGCTGAAGTCGCGCTGCAGGTCCTCCGACACCTCCACCGTCGCCGAGTGCTTCTCCCACTGCACCACCTTCACGATGCCCGCGTCGCGCAGCGTGCGGAAGTACATCGCCGCGTCCTTGAGCAGCTTCTTCTTCGTGTAGTCGGACGAGTGCGAGCGCATCACCAGCTGCACCAGCCGCTTGTAGCCGCCGCTGCCCTCCGTCTTGTCGCTCTGGAGCAGGTTGAGCAGGAGGCCGTGGCTCACGTCGAAGCGAGACTCCAGCGGCTCCGGCAGCCCGTTCTGCAGCCGCTCGAAGGTGTTCTTGTCGTACTGGATGAAGCCCTTCTGCGGCGGCTTCGCCTTGGGGGTCTTCTTCTTGCCCGCGGCCTCCTTGGCGGCCTGGCGGATGTTCTCAATCATGTACTCCGGGGCCTGCGCCACCACGCTGCCTTCGGTGTCGAAGCCCTTGCGGCCCGCGCGGCCTGCAATCTGCTTGAAGTCGCGCACGCTCAGGGTCGCCAGCTTCTCGCCGTTGAACTTGAACAGCTGCGTGAAGAGCACCGTGCGGATGGGGATGTTCACGCCCACGCCCAGCGTGTCCGTGCCGCTGATGACCTTGAGCAGGCCCTGCTGCGCCAGCTTCTCCACCAGCAGGCGGTACTTGGGCAGGAGGCCCGCGTGGTGCATGCCGATGCCGTGGCGCAGGAAGCGCTGGAAGTCCTTGCCGTAGGGCGTGTCGAAGGGGGCATCCAGCAGCGCCTGGCGGATCTCCTCCTTCTCTTCCTTCGTGTTGAAGTCCACGGACATCAAATTTTGCGCCTGCTCGGCCGCGGCCCGCTGCGTGAAGTTCACCAGGTACACGGGGTACTTCCCGCGCGCGATGAGGTCCTGGATGGTCTCGTGCAGCGGCACCTCGCGGTAGTCGAAGTCCAGCGGCACGGGGCGCTCGGAGCTGCGCACCGTGGCCACCTCGCGGCCGGTGAGCTTCTCCAGGCTCTGCTCGATGTTGGTCGTGTCGCCCAGCGTGGCGGACATGAGCAGGAACTGCGTCCTGGGCAGCGCCAGCAGCGGAATCTGCCAGGCCACGCCGCGCTCCTTGTCGGAGTAGTAATGGAACTCGTCCATCACCACCGCGTCCACGCGCGCGGAGGCGTTACGCAGCGCGAGGTTCGACAAAATCTCCGCCGTGCAGCAGAGGATGGGCGCCTCGCGGTTGATGGACGCGTCGCCCGTGAGCATGCCCACGTTCTCCGGGCCAAAGGCCTTGGAGAGCGCGAAGAACTTCTCGTTCACCAGCGCCTTGATGGGGCACGTGTAGAACGACACCTTGCCCTCGGCCATGGCCTTGAAGTGGAGCGCCATGGCCACCAGCGACTTGCCGGAGCCCGTGGGCGTCTTGAGGAACAGGTGCTTGTCGCTCAAGAGCTCCAGGATGGCCTCCTCCTGGGCGGAGTACAGACTCAGGCCGTTCGTGGCCACGTAGCCCACGAAGCGGTTGAGGATCTCGTCGGCATCGAGGGGGGGCTCGCCGGGCTTCGGCAGCAGGGCGGCGAGCGGGGCGCGGGTGTCGGCGGAGGCACTCATCGGGCCCGACTCTAGGGGTTGGCGCCGGGCCACCGGGAAAAATCGCTCAGCGCAAGACGTGGAGTCCCACCGCGATGCGCCCCTCCGTCAGGGGCCCACCGGGCGCGGGGCGCTGCCAGCACACCCGTCCTGCCTGCTCCGGAGACAGGCAGGGCACGTCCGTGACCTCCAGCGAGGCTCCCGCCAGGCGGGCCACTCGCACGGCGGCGCTCCGCGTCAGGCCCAGCAGCTCCGGCGCCAGAGGGGGTGCGGCCTCGGGGCCCTGCTGGACGAAGAGGGCCCGCACCTCTCCGGGGCCTCCGGGCGTGAAGTGCATTCCCGCCCCGTCCGCGGTGACCCCGCCGTGCAGCTCCAGCTCCACCGGCCCCAGCACGAAGGGGCCGGCAGCGAGGCGCGCCTGGACCCGCGCGAGCGATTCACGCACGTCCACCAGCAGGGCCTCCAGGTCGATGGTGTCGCTCATCGCGCCCGTCGGCCTACTTCCGCGTCTCGGTGGGAACGGTCTCCAGGAGGGGCGAGCGGGTGATCGAGCCGCTGGCCGGGAGCTTCCCTCCCCCTGCGTCCTTCACGGTGAGCAGCAGCTCGGTGCCGCGCGGGAGCAGCGTCCCCGGCTCGGCCGAAGCCGCGGTGACGAGGGAGACGTCCTTCGCGCCGTCCGTGAACCGGTGCGGCACGCCAATCGCGGACAGCAGCGCCCGCGCGTCGCCCACCGTCCTTCCCACCACCGCCGGCACCACCACCAGCGCCTCGGCCTGGGGCGAGGGCGGCACCGGCACCACGCGGAACTTCAGCCGCGACTGCGCCGTCAGGCTGTAGGTGAAGCGGTTGGTGTAGCTGGCGTCCAGGGGCGCACCGTACATCTTCAGCCGCGTGCGGCCGTCGGTCCGCTCCTCCGAGGTGATGGACAGCGCCACGGCGATCTCCGCCTCGGCCTCGGGGATGTGGTACCAGGTCGGCCGGTAGCCGATGCGCTGCAGCTCCACCGCCAGGTCCTCGTCCGAGGCGTAGAGTTCGCGGATCTGCTCGATGGTCGCCGCATCCAGCTCCCGCTGGGCCTCCGCCACGCCGCGGCCCACCGAGGAGATCAACGCGCCCAGCGGCGCGCTCAGTGCCTCCAGCTGGGGGACGTCATTCGAATCCGCCATGGTTCAGCCCTCCACTGCCTGACCGATGAACACCTGCACGGGACCCGAGGCGTGTGACTTGCCGGCCTCCGGCACCTGCCGCAGCACGCGGCCCCACTGCCCGGGCTCCTTGACGAAGACGGGCATCGGGTCCACCCGCAGCCCCACCTCCGCCGCGCGCCTCCGGGCCGCCGAGGCCGTCAGCCCCAGGAGGTCCGGCACCTCGCGCTCGGGCGCGTCACCCGTCGCGGGTGCCAGGGGAGACTGCTCGACGAACTGGGCCTCCGCCTCCGTCACGCCCTCGGCCGTCGTCTCCGTCCACCGCACGCGGACGGTGCTCAGCCGCACCGTCGTCAGCGACGAGCGCACCGCTTCAATCTGCTGGCCCGCCGACTTCAACTTGTCGGAGAGCACCAGGGGCGTGGGCTGTTCCTGCGCGGGCTCCTGGGTGGGCTCCTTGGTGGGCTCCTTCGAAGGCTCCACCGCCATGGAGGACACCGCGCGGACGCCCTGCTTCGCGGGCTCCAGGACGACCATCGTCCCGTAGTCGATGAGGGTGCTGCTCATCTTCACCGGGAAGGTGGCCACCCCGGCGGAGTCCAATCGAAGATGGGAGCCGAAGGTGGCGCTGCTGACCTCCATCTCCAGCACGCCCTCCTCGTTCGTCACGCCGGTGTCGCGCGGCTCGAAGGTGCCCGCCTTCGCCGGGACCCACCACGCCACCTTCATGCCCGCCACGGGGACTCCCGTGGCCTTGTGGAACACGGCCCGGACCTTCATCGGGGCACCTCACAGGACAGCGCCAGCGTCCGCGACGCGGCATCCACGGTGAGCGCCAGGAAGCGGGCCCGCTCGCCGGCCGCCACGCGCAGCGTCGTGCGCGCCTCTCCCGCCGCGTCCGTCCTCACCACCGCGAGCACCACGTCCGTACCGGCCAGCGGCGCCACGCCGGACAGCGTCTGCGTGGTCCTCCGGTCCAGGTTGAACTCCACCTCCACGCCCGGCAGGGCCTCGCCCGCGGCGTTGCGCACGCGCACCACCACGCCGGGCACGCCTCCGTCGCCCATGACGCAGCGGGCGTCGAGCACCACCGGAGGCAGGCCCTCGTTGGCGGGCACCGCGACGAAGCTGCCGCGGATCACGCTGACGACCTCCGTCTGCGTCTGCGAGGAGGCCACGTCCGCCAGCCGCACGGGCCGCATCTTCAGGGCCTTCGCGTTGGTTACCGTCCCGGCGGTGGTGGACGTCTCCACCCGCAGGTCCATCCGCAGCTCGAACTCCAGCTTCGGCACGTAGTAGGTGAACTGGCGGCCGGGCGCGCCCGCCGCGGAGATGCCCCCCAGCTCCTGCTGGGCCTTCGCCAGGCCGTCGGCCAGCTCGAGCAGGTATTCGTCCAGCGTGCCGAACAACTCCTGAGCCTGCTGTGTCGTGTCACTCATCCCGCGCTCCCTGGCGTCCGCGTTCCCGCCGCGCGTCACGTGCCGTGTCGCGCGCGTCCATGTCGTCCATGCCCATGCCGGCGCGCTCCAGCTCCATGTCCATCCGCTGCTCCATGGACTCCATGTCCATGCCGGCCATCGCCAGCCCGCGCATCATCCGGGCCTCGGCGTCCATGCCCCGAAGCTCGCGCGCCCCGGCCACCATCTTCCCGACGTGAAGCCCACCGCGAGCGCCCGGGGAGGGCAGCGTCAGGTCCATCACCCGAGGCATCGGCTTGCGAGCCACCGAGCGCGCCTCCTGCGCCACGTCCGCCAGCCGCCGGGTCGCCGCCCCCAGCTCCCCCAGCTTCATGCGGCCCGGAGACTCCAGGACGCGCTCCGCCAGCCGCACCGCGAGCTTCGCGCGCTCACGGGCCTTGCGAGCCCACTGCTGGCGCAGCGTCTGCTGTTTCTGCTGCTTGCGCCGGGCTGCCTTCCCCGTCTCCAGGCGCTCCCGGCGCAGCTCCTCCACCCGCTCGGCCTCCTCGGCTTCCGTGCGGCGCCGGGCGTACAGCTTCTGCTCCAGCAGCCGCCGCGCGGTGTCCCGTTCGTGCTGCTTGCGCTCCGCGATGCGCGACTGGGGCGTGTGCTGGACGACGGGGAACTGCTTCGCCAGCCGCTCGTCCACGGGCGCCTCCTGCACGCCGCTCAGCGCCTTCATCGTGTCTTCGAGCTGCTGGCGCTCCTTCAGCAGCGCCGCCAGCTCCGGGTCGCTGGCGGCCACCTGCTCCAGCGAGGGCACGGACGCCGCGGCGCTCGCGCCCGAGACGGGCTTGGATGCGGCGGAGTCCTCCTCCTCGAGCAGATCTTCCCAGCGGACGTGTGACATGCGCGGCGTCCCTCTTCGTCAGGTGACGTTGCCCACGGCGGCGTCGATCTTCCCGCCCACGGCCTCGCCCTCCGCCGTGCCCTTGAGGCTCTTGGCGATCTCCGCGCAGATCTGCTGGAGCGCCGCCGGCGGGGGGATGGGCACCAGCTTGGTGCGGATGAGGCTCGAGCCCTCGGCGGAATAGCTGTACTTCTGCGAGTGCTTCGCCGTGACGGTGGTGACGTGGCTCTTGTGGCCCTTCACCAGCGTGGTGAGGATGCCCTTGTCACGGTCCACCTTGCGGTCCCGCGTCCGGGTCTCGTCCTCGGTCGACTCGTGCAGGGAGATCTCCATCTTCACTTCGATGATGGTCTCCACGAACTGGTAGAACGTGGGCGTGAAGCCGAGCAGGAGCAGCGGATACTCGGTGGTCCCCAGCTTCACGAAGCCGGCCCCGTCCCGCACGGCGTTGCCGCTGTCGTCGATGCGGTAGCCCGCCATGAGCTGGGCGATCTTCAGCGACGCGCTGTCCAGCGCGTACTGGGCATCCGCGATGGCGTTGCCCAGGTTGCGGACCATCTCCCCGAAGGGGACGTTGAGCAGATCCTGACCAATGGATTGGGTGGGCATGGTGCGCGCGCTCCCGGGCTACTTCGCGGTGGGGGTGGTGCCGGACTTCGCCGCGATGAGCGCGCGCACCCGCTCCTCGAAGAGGGCCGGCGGTGGCACGGGCACCAGCTTGGTGCGCAGCAGGCTGGCGCCCTCCACGCTGTAGTCGTACTTGCGCGTGTAGCTGGCATCCACCGTCGTCACCACGGCCTGGGTCGTGCCGGAGCGCTTGAAGAGGCGCAGCCCACCGGCCGTTTTGGTAGTGCTCTGCGTCGCCACCTTGCTCTCCGTGCTCTCCGTCATCTTGATGGCGATCTTCACCTCGATGATGGTGTCCACGAACTGGTAGAAGTTCGGCGCGAAGCCCAGCTCCATCATGGACGCGGGGGTGCCCGCGAAGGACACCTTGGTGTCCACCCGGATGGGCTTGCCGGAGCCGTCGAGCTGGAGGTTGCCCTCGGCATCCCGCAGCAGTGCTTCGCCGCTCATCATCTCCGCGACGAGCATCCCGCTCTTGTCGAGCTCGAGCTGCGCCTCGGCGATGGCGGTCGCCATCTCACGGATCATGTCCCCCATGGGGACGTTCAGCAGTTCCTGACCGACGTTGGGCATGGTGTCCGGGTCCTTGCGCGCTTCAGGCGGAAGTGTTGGTGGAGGCGGTGACGGGCGGCTGGGCGGCGATCTCGTTGAGCAGCTGGTGCAGGCGGGCGGGCGGTGGCAGCGACACGAGCCGCGCGGCGATGGAGCTGGCGCCCTGGACCTCGAAGCCGTACTTGCGGCTGTACTCGGCGTTCACCGTCACGGAGAAGATGCCGGCCATGCCGCCCGTCGCGCCACCGCCCACGGAGAACTCCGTGGACTCGCGGATGGTGAAGGTGAGCTTCGCCTCCAGCGTGGCCTCGGCGAAGGCGTAGAACGTGGGCGTGAAGCCGAGCCCGAGCAGGCTCCACAGCTGACCGTCGCCCAGGTCCACGGTGCGCTCGGTCATGCGCTTCGCGATGTCGAGCGAGTTGACGTCCAGCGCCTGCTGCGCGTCCGCCACCGCGCGCCCGAGCCTCTCGATGAGCTCGGGCAGCGGCGCATCCAGCACCGTCATCATCGCGCGCTGGCCCTGCGTGGTGTTGTTTCCGGGCATGGGGCCTCCTTACGGGTACCAGCGTTCGAGGTAGTCGCCGATGGCCTGGAGGAACTGGGGCGGCGCGGGCACGGCCACCATGCGGGCCTTGATGGTCGAGCTGCCGGACACGCTCAGCTCGTACTTCACGGCCAGGTGCGCATCCACGTTGAGGGCGCGCAGCTCGCGCTCGGAGCTCTCCTCGCGGTCCGCTGACGGCTTGCCGGCGATGCGGTTTCCCGACAGCAGGAAGGCGGCGGGGTTGCTGGTGCCCAGCATGGTGCCGGACGGGCCGGAGACGGTGACGATGCTGCCCGCGGACTGGGCCTGGAGCCCTGCGGCCAGCACGCCGGAGCTGGAGCCCTGCGTGATGGCGGCGGCCAGGTTGCGCGCCGTGTCCACGGACGTCACGCCCAGCGCGAACTGCCCTGGCTGCGGGGCGGCGCCGGCCTCCACCGCCACCAGCTGCACGTTGTCGATGACGACGGTGTCACGCGGCTGGGGCGAGGCCGGGGGACGGCCATCGCCGAAGCGGCGGGCCACGCGGATGGAGCCGGCGGCGGACAGGGCCGGCGCGGTGTGCGTGCGCGCGAACAGGGTGAACAGGGCGTGGTCACCAGTGCCGTACAGGTAGACGCGGTCACCGCGCGCGAAGGCGCCGAACGCGGTGTTGGCGTTGGCGTCGCGGATGGCGCGGGCCAGGTTGGCGGCGGTGGACTCGGCGGTGGCGCCCACCGCGAAGGTGGTGCCCTGGGCGGCGGTGCCCTGGGTGAAGTCCGTGCCGCGGAAGGTGACGACGGCCGTGGTGGGCGCGTTCGCCGCGGCGCGCGTGCGCGGGACGATGCGGGCCTCCCGGTCCGTCCCCGTGGGGTCGAAGGCGGCCGTGGCCGCGATGGTGCGGGCCACCAGCGCCGCGGGCACGCCGGTGAACTGGAAGACGACGCGCCGGTTGGCCGCCAGGTCGGAGCCGCTGAAGCTGACCGTCGCGCCCATGCCCCGGGCCTTGAGCCTGCTGGCCGGCACGCCCCGCGACGTCAGCGCACGCAGGACGAAGTCCGCGCGCTTCTGGGACAGGCGCTGGTTGTAGCCGGGGGCCGGCGGAGTGCGCTGGTCCGCCCAGCCCTCCAGCTCCAGCGAGGCGGACGGCGTCTCCAGCAACAGCGCGGCCACCGCGTCGAGGACGGCGGAGGGCTCGCGGTCCGTGCCGTGGGAGGTGGTGGGCACGTCGTGGACGTCGCTGTCGAAGTAGATGGCCCGGTTGCAGTCGCCGCCCGAGACGACGAGGAAGCCCGCCGGATCCACCTGCTGGCCGATGTCCGCCAGCGCCGCGCCCACCGTCGCCGCGGCGCTGGTGTAGCGCGTGCCGCTGGTGGCCGGCAGCAGCAGCGCGGGCGCGGGCGTCACGCCGCCCAGCCGCGCGATGACCAGGTTGTCGCCGGGCGCCGCCTGCGGCGAGGTCCGCACGGTGATGACCGAGCGGTCGATGGCGTAGAGGTCCGGGCGGTTGGTGCTGGCGGTGACGCCCGACTGCATCTCCCAGTCCATGAAGACGCCCTGCAGGTCCCCCGCGGACTGGTTGGTCCAGACGGAGTTGTCGCGCAGGGCCACGAGCAGCTCCTGCGCCGTCTCCCACAGCGTGTCCTGGCGGGTGACGGCCAGGCCCGTCGTGTTGGGGCCCACGCCGCCATCCAGCGCGTAGCTGGTGGTGCCCACCGTGAGGTGGCCCGCCGCGTTGGCCACCAAGGCCAGACAGGCGTACGGCGGAATGCCCTCGCCGTCCTGCACGGTGAGGGTGGCGCTGCCGCTGGCGGAGGACGTCTCGAGGCTGTACGCGCTCGATGCGTTCTCGTTGTCGTAGTTGAAGGTGGCGCCCGCGTCGATGGTGGTCGAGTAGTAGACGTTGAGGTTCACCTCCAGGTCGGCGTACTGGAAGTGGTAGAAGGCCGGCCGCAGCCCCAGCGACAGCAGGTTCTGCGTCATGCCGGGCAGGACGGTCCGCCCCATGCGCAGCGTCTGATCCACGCTGTTGGTGTCCAGCTTCTCCTGGGCCTCGGCGATGGCGAGCCCCATGTCCCGGATGAAATCGGAGATGTTGAGATCCGCGAGGATCTTCCCTGCTTTCGGCATGGTCTACCCCAGAGGTGAAGCAGCGGGAGGAAGTGCGACGGCGACTTCGGGACGAACAGTGTCGGGACGGACGACCCAGTAGGCGTGACGGTCCTGCTCCAGCGAGATGCGGCGCGCGTCCACGTGCAGCCCGGACCGCGCCCAGCCCAGCACCCGCTCCGACAGCGGGAGCCGCCCGGCACCGGCCAGCGCCACCGCGGACTCCAGCCGCGTGCGCGCCTCCGACAGGCGCCCCAGCTTCGCCAGCGCCAGCCCGTGCCGCTCGTGGTGCGCGGCCAGGTCCTGGACGGCCAGCTCCGTCGCGGGGGGCTGCTGCTGGTAGTGGGCCTCCACGCGCTGGCAGAAGGAGATGACGGCCTCGTGGGCCCCCGAGCGCTCCAGCGACTCGAGCACGCACCACGCATAGTGACGCTGGCAGACGTCGGAGCCGCCCTGGAGCGCGGCCAGCCGCAGCGCTTCGCGGTAATGGCGCAGCGCCTCGTCATGCCGGCCGGCCAGCGCGAGCACCTTGCCCTGCTCGGCCACGCGGAAGTGCAGCGCGAGGGCGCTCATTGCGGCACCAGGGCGGTGCGCGTGCCCCGCGCCCGCAGCTCCGCGACGAGCCAGCGTGCGCGCGTGTCCCCCACCGCGTGCGGGAAGGTATGCGGCAGCCGGGAGAGCGCGGTGCGCGTCTCGCTGGCGGAAAGCCCCAGCGCCGGGGACAGCACCTCCGCGGCCACGGCGGGATCCTTCGAGTCCTCCACCGTCACGCGGAAGCTGCGGAAGTTGATGAGCTGCACGGCCAGCTTCGCGCCCGCGGCCTCCAGGGGCGCGGTGCGCGCCACCACGTCCGCGCGCGACAGTCCCGTGTGCAGCACCACCGGCAGCCGCTTGAGCACCTTCGGCACCAGCGCCTGCGGCATGCCGGTCTCACGCACCAGCAACTCCGCGAAGCCGGCGTCGGCGGGGGCCTCCAGGAGGCTGACGTCGAAGCGCTGGAAGGCATGGTCCAGCAGCCGCACCCCACCCCGTGGGCCCAGCTCCTTCCACACGCGCTCCGCCTGCTCGTGCGAGAGGTCGCGGGCCACCAGCGGAGGCTCCCCCGGAGTCACGCCCTGGGCCTCGAGCACCGAGCGGACCACCGCGAGGCTGACCGCGTCCGTGGCGAAGACGTCATAGCGGGCCGTGGGCGGATGGCTGGCGTCCACCTCCGCCCCCAGCGGGGCGAAGCGCGCCTGGAGCGCGTCCACCGTGGCCTGGGAGACGGAGCCCAGCACCGTGGGCGGCGTGGCGCAGAGCGCCGCGGCGGCGTCCGCCAGGGGACAGCCCAGGACCAAGGCCAGCTCCGCGCACACCTCACGGAAGCGCCCGGCGTCGCGCGGGTACAGCGCCACGTCGTAGGTCCGCCCGGCGGGTGGAGGAAGGGGCGCGTCATCCGGCTCCACGACCACGCGAAGGCCGGCGTTGCCGAGCACCTCCGACAGCCCCCGGGCGAGCTCCGCCGGAAGGCCTCCCGCCAGCACCGCCGGAGCGCGGAACAGCCGCGCGGCAAGCTCCGCCGGAGGGAGCCCGAAGTGGGGCACCAGCGCGCGGACGATGCTCGCGGAGCCCTGGTGCAGCGACAGAACTGTGATCCGCTGGGCTACTGTCATCCGTGACAACGGAACAACAAAGATTGTTTCAGTGTCAACAATTCATGAAACATGGCTTGCGAATTTCAAAGTATGAGAAATGGCGCAACCCACTCCCGAAAGGCAGACATGGGGCCTGGAGCCATGCCCAGGCCCCCCTGCCTGCCCGGCCTGTGCACCCGGGCACACTGGCAACGGCTCAGGCGCGAATGGCCGCGGACGCAGCGGCTTCCCATCCTGCCTCCGCGACATTCATGGGGGGGTTCAACATGCGGACAGCGAAATTCTGGATGGGGACGCTGCTGGCGGGTGCGCTGGCGCTGGGGTACGGGTGTGGAAGCGACGCGAGCAAGGACCCGGTGCCGCAGGACGTGCCGCAGCAGCAGCTGCCGGACGCGGGCACCGACGCGGGCGTGAACCTGACGCTCACCGACGCGCAGATCGCCCGCGTCCTGCAGGTGGCCAACGAGGGCGAGGTGATGCTGGGGCAGTACGCCGCGCCGCTCGCCACGGACGAGGCCGTGCGGGACTTCAACAACCAGATGGTGACGGAGCACACCGCCGTGAAACAACGGCTGGACGCGCTGCTCGCGGCCGAGGGCATCACGCCCGAGGACAGCCCGCTGAGCCTCCAACTGCAGACGGAGGTCCAGCAGCTGATGCTGATCCTCCAGGGGCCGGACGCACCGGCCAAGGGCGCCGCGCTCGACCTGGCGCTGATCAGCGCGCAGCTGAACGCGCACGCGCGCACCGCCTTCCTCGCGGACAGCCTGCTGTCGCCGCAAGTCTCCAGTGAGGCCCTGGCCCAGGAGGCCCTGGCCGAGCGGCAGGCCGTGCAGCAGCACATCGACGAAGCCGAAGCCATCCAGTCGGACCTGGTGCTGCCGCCGGCCATGCCGTAGCGCGCGTCACTTTCCGTCGCGGGATAAAAATACAGCTCGGGCTCTCAGAACCTGAGAGCCCGAGCTGACTCAGACGACCCGTGAGGGGGGATTCGACCCAGGTGCTTTCCAATCGTGTCGGCCCGGTTTAGTAGGAATTTAAACCGCCGATGCAAAAGCCAACCGAACCGACCTCCGCGCAGAGCGAGCCGTTGACGACGGGCCGGGTCCTGCGCTCCACGTATGAGATTGGCACCGTGCTGGGCAGGGGAGGCATGGGCGCGGTGTTCCTCGCGCGCCACCTGCGCCTGCCGGGCAAGCAGGTCGCCATCAAGGTGCTGCACGGCGCGGAGGCGCTGTCGGAAGAGGTGGCGGTGCGCTTCCGGCGCGAGGCGGAGATCGCCTCCCGGCTGGGGCACCCGAACATCGTGGAGGTGCTGGACTTCGACACCCTGGAGGACGGCACGCCCTTCATGGTGATGGAGTACCTGCGCGGCGAGGGCCTGTCGCGCCGGCTGCGCAAGCAGAAGCAGCTGCCGCTGGAGGACGTCATCTCCATCTCGCGGCAGATGGGCGCGGCGCTCCAGGCGGCGCACCGCGCGGGCGTGGTGCACCGCGACCTGAAGCCGGGCAACGTGTTCCTGGTGCCCACGGAGGCGGGCGGCGTCGTGGGCGAGCGCGTGAAGCTGCTCGACTTCGGCATCTCCAAGCTCGTGGACGCACGCACGGTGATGACGCTGGACTCCGTGCTGATGGGGACGCCGCAGTACATGGCCCCCGAGCAGGCCATGGGCCACAACAGCAACGTGGACGCGCGCACGGACCTCTTCGCGTTCGGCTGCATCGTCTACGAGATGCTCGCCGGCCGGCCGCCCTACTCCGGCGACAACGTCGCGGAGCTCATCTACCAGATCGTCCACCTGGAGCCGCCGCCGCTCCTGTCGCTGGCCCCCGGGACGCCGCCGCACATGGTGACGGCCATCTCCCGCGCCATGGCGAAGAAGCCGGAGGACCGCTACCCGGACGTGGGCGCGTTCATCCTGGAGCTGACGGGCAGCCCGCTCCAGACGCTCTCGGAGGTGAAGCCGGAGCAGCGCTCGCGCCCCGTGAGCCCCACGGCCCCGTCGGCGCCGCGTCCGCCGGACCGCGAGGAGCACATCCCCACGGTGGGCATGCGCCCCCACGCTGGCCACGACACGCCTCCCCCGCCTTCCGGGCCCCAGACTGCGTCCCTGCCCGCGCAGCCGCTGGCCCCCTCCCGCGCGAAGTGGCCGGTGGCCGTGGCCGTGGGCCTGACGGTCATCATCGCGTTCGCGGTCGCCTTCTTCTGGAAGAGCCCGGCCGCCAATCCCCCGCCCGTCGCGGTCGTGACGCAGCCCGTGGAGGCGAAGAAGCCCGTGGAGCCGGAGCCCCAGACGCCGCCGGCGGATCCGCCAGTGGCTCCCGAGGAGCCCCAGCAGCCCGTGGCGGAGCCGCCCACGGTGACGACGAAGCCGAAGCCCCGGACCAGCGCCGCCGAGTCCATGCCGGACAGCGTGCGCGAGGACCTGGCGTCGGCGCAGAAGGCGCTGGACGCGTCGAACACGTCGGAAGCGCTGCGTCACATCCGGCGCAGCCAGCGCACGAAGATCACCGGCCTGTCCTTCTCCCTGCTCACCCGCGTGTACTGCCAGCAGCACGACCTGGCGAATGCGCGGGCGCAATGGACCCGGGTCCCGGCAACGGAACGTCCCAGGGTCCGACAATACTGTTCGCAGTACGATATCGACCTCTAGGGTCGTCCGGGCGCGCGGAAGCTCCAGAGCGGGGGCGCGTCCGCCATTCAAGGAGTCGTCGTGAGAGTCCTACTGGCAGTGGGCGTCGTGGCGCTGTCCCTGGGGTGTTCCCGGGGCGTGCGGCCCGACAGCGCGGTGGCGGGCACGAAGCCCGTCAGCGGAAAGGTGTATTCGAACGAGGCCGGCGAGCGGGTCACCCTCATCGGGCTGGAGCCCGGTGACTCGCACAAGGCGCTGGTGGCCTTCGACAACACGAAGAGCGAGCTGGACGGCCAGGTGCTGGTCGCGTCGGTGAACAGCGAGCGCGGCAAGACGCACTACTGGACCCAGTGGCGCGGCCGCAGCCAGCGCTTCGTCTCCGTGGAGAACCGGGGCGGCTACGAGGACCTCATCTTCAGCGACGTGAACCACACGGGCTACACGCACCTGAAGCCGGACACCGGCAAGACGGGCGCGCTGAAGGTGGAGAAGATCTTCGAGCGCTACCAGGACCTGGAAGGCGACAAGAAGTACCAGGGGATGCTCGTGTTCGACCGCAAGTTCTGGGCGAACCAGGCGGAGGTGCAGCTCGCGGAGGCCCTGGCGGAGACGAACAAGGCGTGCGGCTCCAAGCTGACGTCCACCGTGGCCTGGGACTCCATCACGGACGCGCAGATCAACGACATCTCCTTCGGCAGCTACTGCGTGGGCGCGCTGGAGTCGCTCCAGAAGCTGTGCGCGCGCTCGGACGAGGCGAAGCGCGCCGTCCAGGAGAAGCTCCAGACGGTGGAGTGCCGCATGGACGCGCAGCAGGCGCTGAAGCTGGAGGCGCGCAAGGTCATCTGGTCCGTGACGGAGCGCGACACGGTCCAGCCGGACGCGGCCACCACCTTCTTCACCGACAACCTCTAGAACGAAAGCCCACCGACAATGACACTTCGACGCATGGTCATCGCCCTGGGGCTCGTCCTGGCCCCGCAAGCCGCGCTCGCGATGGATCCGCCCTGGAAGCAGGAGCAGAAGCTGCGCGACCGCATGGTGCTGGAGTCCGCCCAGGTGTGCGCGGACGGCAAGGGCCACTACACGGTCCTCATCCCCCACACCCCCGAGCACGACGGCGAGCTGTACTACGGGGACGGCAAGACGTTCACGCAGGTGGCCCCCGTGGGCTACCCCGACAGCAAGGAGGGCATGTTCTTCGAGCCGCGCTTCTTCAACCCCAAGGCCAACGACAACTTCCGCGGCATGGACTACCGCGTCGTCTCCTATCTGCGGCTGAGCGACGACCTGAAGACGTGCACGCTCAGCTGCGGTGAGAAGAGCCTGCCGCAGCAGCCGGTGCCGGCGGATCAGGCCAAGGAGCTGCTGCGCAAGGCCACCTACCAGCCCAACCCGACGAAGTTCCAGCCGTACGCGCTGCTGCGCGACGACAAGGGCGTGTACTACCTGGTGGAGCGCGGCATCGGCGCGGACAACAAGAGCTTCCGCATCTTCACGGGCCAGCGCGGCCAGGTGAAGCAGCAGAAGATGCTCAACGTCGTCACCGACTCGCGGGGCGAGATCTTCTCCACGCAGGGCGGCGACCTGCGCCTCGTGGTGGACCGCGAGGAGCCGTCGTTCTGGGTGGTGAAGAGCAAGCGCCAGAAGCTGCGCGCGGTGCCGGTGAACGAGAACCTGCCGTTCATCTACAACGAGCTGGGCGTCTACACGGGCGCGCGGCTGGGCACGCCCTGCGACGACGTGTAGTGCCGTAGGGCCGTACGGGCCCCGGGCACGGTCAGCCGTTGAGCACCTTCACGGCCTTCACCATGTCCGGGGCCAGCTCCTCGTGTTCCAGGAGCGTGAACCCCAGCTTCTTGCTGACGGCCTGCATGCCGCGATTGCGCGTGAGGATGTCCGCGACGATGCGGCGCAGGCCCCAGTCCCTGCCAATCTCCACCAGCCGCCGCAAGAGCTCCGTGCCCAGGCCCAGCCGCTGCGCGGGGTCGCTCACGGTGATGGCGAACTCCGCGTCCTTCGTGCCGCGCAGGCGCGTGAGCCGGCCCACCGCGAGAATCTCTCCCCCACCCTTCCCGTCCGGTGACGGCCGCTCGGCGACGAGCGCCATCTCCCGCGCGTAGTCGTTGAAGCAGATGCGCGCCAGGCGCTCGTGGGCCACGCGCTGGCTGAGCTTCATCAGGCCCGCGTAGCGCATGAACACCGTCTGTTCGGACAGTGCCTGGTGGAAGCGGCCCATGGCGGGCTCGTCCTCCGGGCGGATGGGGCGCACGAGCAGCTGCTCGCCGTTCTTCAGCGTGAGCAGCTTCGCGTACTGGTGCGGGTACGGCTCGATGGCGAGCTTCGGCAGCGACGCGGCGCTGACGTCCGGCGGGTGCAGCACCACGCGCGCGTCCAGCGCGATGATGCGATCCCCGGAGACGAGCAGCGGGTTGATGTCCAGCTCGCGGATGAGGGGCTGCTCCACCACCAGCTGGCTGAAGCGCACCATCAGCCGCTCCAGCGCGGCCAGGTCCACGGGGGCCCGGCCGCGCACGCCCTTCAACGCATGGTGGATGCGCGTGCGCTCCATCATCCGGCGCGCCAGCGTGGTGGTGAGGGGCGGCAGGCCCAGGGCCCGGTCCTGCATCACCTCCACCAGCGTGCCGCCCGCGCCAAAGAGCAGCACCGGCCCGAACTGCGCGTCCAGGCTGCTGCCCAGAATCAATTCGTAGCCGTCCAGCTTCGCCATGGGCTGCACGGTGACGCCCTGGAACGCGCCGGACAGGCCGAGCCCGGTGAGCGCGTCGCGGATGGCGCGGAACGCTTCGCGCACGTGCGCCTCGTCACGCAGGTCCAGCTTCACGCCGCCCACGTCCGTCTTGTGCGTCACCGTGAGCGAGTTCAGCTTGAGCACCACGGGGAAGCCCAGCGCGCGGGCCTTCTCCACGGCCTCGTCCTCGGACGTGGCCAGCCACGTCTCCACGGTGGGGATGCCGTAGGCGGCCAGCAGGCGCTTGGACTCGAACTCGGACAACAGGGTGCGGCCGGAGGCGCGCGCTTCATCCACCAGCGCGCGCGCCACGTCGCTGCCTCCGGAGGGCTCCTCCGCCAGCGTGGGCGTTTCGTAGAGCCCGGCGATGTTGTCCGAGTACCGCCACATGTAGTTGAAGATGCGGGCCGCGGTGTCCGGGTAGCCGAAGGTCGGGATGCCCGCGTCGTTGAGGATGCGCTCGCCGGCGGCGACCTCCGAGCCGCCCATCCAGCTCGCGAGCACGGGCTTGCCGGGCAGCTTCGCGTACCCCTTGAGGCGGTCCGCAGTCTTGGTGGGCTCCGTCATGTCCTGCGGCGTGAGGATGACGAGCAGGCCGTCGCTGTTGGGGTCCGCGCCGGTGGTTTCAAGGGCCTTCGCGTAGCGCTCCGCGTCCGCGTCTCCCAGGATGTCCACCGGGTTGGCGTGGCTCCACGGCGCCGGCAGGAAGCCGTCCAGTTGCTTGCGGGTGTCGTCGGACAGCACGGCCAGCTCACCGCCGCCGGACACCAGCGCGTCCGTGGCGAGCACCGCGGGGCCGCCCGCGTTGGTGAGCAGCGTGAGCCTGCGGCCGGAGGGCCGGGGCTGGCGGGCCAGCACCTCCGCCATGTGGAACAGGTCCTCGATGGAGTCCACGCGCAGCACGCCCGCGCGGCGGAAGGCGGCGGAGAGCACTTCATCGCTGCCCGCGAGCGTGCCGGTGTGGGACGCGGCGGCCTGCGCGGCCTGCGCGGTGCGGCCGGCCTTGATGACGATGATGGGCTTGGTGAGGGCCACCTCGCGCGCGGCGGACAGGAAGGCGCGCGCGTCGCCGATGGACTCCATGTACAGCAGGATGGAGCGCGTCATCGGATCATCCGCGAGGAAGTCGATGAGGTCTCCCCAGCCCACGTCCAGCATGGAGCCCACGGAGACGAACGCGCTGAAGCCCACGGCCTCGCGCAGGCTCCAGTCCAGGATGGACGTGAGCAGCGCGCCGGACTGGCTGATGAAGGCCACGTTGCCGGGGCGGGCCATGCCCTTGGCGAAGGTGGCGTTGAAGCCGCTCGTGGGGCGCATCACGCCCAGGCAGTTGGGGCCGATGATGCGCAGGTTCGCGGCCTGGGCGATTTGAAGCACCTCCTGCTCCAGCCTCGCGCCCTCCGGGCCCGTCTCCTTGAAGCCGGCGGAGATGATGATGGCGCCCTTGACGCCGACCTCCGCGCACTCGCGGATGATGGCCGGCACGGACTTCGCGGGCGTGACGATGACGGCCAGGTCCACGGGCTCCGGCAGCGCGCGCAGGGAGGGCCACGCCTTGATGCCCAGGACGTTGGGGCGCTGCGGGTTCACCGGGTAGACGGTGCCGCCGAACGGGCTGCTGATGAGGTTCCAGAGGACGGTGCGGCCCACGCTGCCCGGGCGCTCGCTCGCCCCCACCACCGCGACGCTGCGGGGGGAGAAGATGACCTCCAGCGGCTGACGGGTCCGCTGATGGAGCAGGTCGATGGAGGGGTCCGTCCGGGCCGGGGGCGTGGCGGGGCGCTGCTCGTCCATGGTGCGCTCTTCTTCGGTGGGGTGGCCGTACCGGAGCAATCTCCGGCAGACCCCCATCGTGCACCAGTTGTCAGGAAGGGGACGGGCCAGCGGACGCCTTCCCCCTCCCGTTCCTTATGCGACCGAACGGGCGGACGCCGTCACGAAGCGCGCGCCCGCTCCACCGCCGGCTTGAGCACGGTGCTGGCGAAGTGCTCCAGCGTGGTGGGCGTGGTGGTCTCCTTCGAGCGCGGCTCGGCCGGATCCATGCGCCCGTCCAGGACGGCGCCGTACATCTCCACGAAGGTGTCCGCCGCCCACGACGGCATGCCCGCGCCCAGCATCCCCTTGCGCACGTCCTCCAGCCCCACGCGCACGTACTTCACGGGCTGGCCCAGCACCTGGGTGAGGATGCTCGCGACCTCCGGGTAGGTGAGGTCCCTGGGCCCGTGCACGCCCACGTAGCGGTGGCCCGTCCAGGAGGTGTCCAGCAGGAACCCGGCGGCCTTGGCCGCGATGTCCGCCGTGGCGACCATGGGCAAGCGCTTCGTCTCCGCGTTGGGGCTGAAGAGGGCGCCCGCCTTCGCCAGGCCCTGCACGTCGCGCAGCAGGTTCTCCATGAAGAAGCCCGCGCGCAGGCTGACGACGTTCGGCGCCGCGGCCTGGAAGGCCTCTTCAATGGACTTGAGCACGGACACCGGCCCGGTGCCCGGCCCGGTCTGCGCGCCGATGCTGGAGATGAGGACCACGCGCTTCACGCCGTGCGCCTTCACGCGCTCCGCGGCCAGCCTGCCCGTGGCCGTCGCCCAGTCCTGGAAGTCCGGGCGCATGGCGGGAGGCGTCAGCCAGAACAACTCCTCCGCGCCGGCGAGCGCCGCGTCCAGCGTCGCCTGTTCGTCGATGGAGCCCTGCACCCACTTCGCGCCCTGCTTCACCAGGTCCGCCACCTTCTCCGCGGTGCGGGAGATGACGGTGACCTTGCGGCCCTCCTTCAGCAGCTTCTCCACGAGGGGACGACCGATGTTGCCGTTCGGGGTGTTGATGACGATGGACATGGGGTTTGCCTCCAGCGGCTTCGAGATGGGCTGAACAGTGCCCCCAGGCCCCTCATGAGGCCACTGCATGCTATGCATGCACCCATGCGCCGCGCTCATGAGTCCCCGGCCGAGGTGGACCTCTCCGCCATCAACCTCAACCTGCTGGTGGCGCTGGACGCATTGCTGAGAGAGGCGCACGTCACCCGCGCCGCCGCGCGCGTGGGGCTCACCCAGTCCGCCATGAGCCATGCGCTCGCGCAGCTGCGGGAGCTGTTGGGCGACGCGCTCCTCATCCGGGGCCAGGGCGGCATGGTGCTGACGCCCAGGGCGCAGCAGCTGGTCGCGCCGCTCAAGCGGGGGCTGGCGGAGCTGCGGCGGGCCCTGCGCGACGAGCCCCCCTTCGAGCCCGCCACCGCGACCCGCCGCTTCACCCTGGCCACGCGCGACTTCTTCGGGTCGGTGCTGCTGCCGGGCGCGCTGGAGCTGCTGGGCCGCGAGGCCCCGGGCGTGGACCTGTCCGTGCTGCACGTGGACAGCACCACCTTCTCCAGCCACCTGGAGACGGGCGAGGTGGACCTGGCCATCATCGTCGCGCCCTCGCCGTCCGGGCCCGGCCTGCGCCAGCAGAAGCTGCTCACCGAGGACTTCGTCTGCGTGGTGCGCGAGGACCACCCCACCGTGCGCCGCAAGCTGGACCTGGACACCTACCTGAAGCTGACCCACGTCCTCATCAGCCCGAAGGGCGGCGGCGTGGGCGCGGTGGACCTGGCCCTGGCCCGGCAGGGGCTGCCCCCGCGCCGCATCGCCGTGCGGGTGCCCTACTTCCTCATCGCCCCGCTGGTGGTGTCGCGCTCCGACCACGTCCTCACCGCGCCGCGCCGCCTCATCGACGCGTTCAGCAAGGCTTACGCGCTCAAGGTCTTCCCCCCGCCCATCGCCCTGCCCCCCTTCGACATCCTCCAGGTCTGGCACGAGCGCTTCGACGGAGACCCCGCGCACCAGTGGCTGCGCGAGCTCGTGGCGCGGGCGGTCAACATGGGGTCTGAAAACACCCGGAAGTTGCGAGGCGTACGGCGCGCGCCAGCTTCCTGACACTCGGGGGGCGCGGCACTGAACGTCAGTACACAGGTGGGGGAGCATCGCATGGGGGGCTTCGTGTAGGGTGCTCCGCATGAATCCTGAGAAGCTTGTCTTCGCCCAGACCGTGGACGCGCTGTTCGTCCGAGCGCTGGAGAACCGCCTGACGCCCGCGTGCCGCGAGCACCTGAAGCGGGCGGGGCTGGACCTCGACAAAAAGCTGGAGCGCACCTACACCCTGGAGCAGTGGCGGGAGTTCCTGCGCATCGCGGCGGGCCACGTCTATGGCGGCGTGCCGGCGGAGGCCGCGTACTACTCGCTGGGCGAGCGCTTCATGGATGCCTACTTCGGCACCTTCTTTGGCCGGGCGCTCCTGGGCGTGGGCCGGCTGGCGGGCCCCCGGAGGATGCTGCTGCGGGCGGACGTGGGCTTTCGCGCCGGCAACAACTTCAGTGAAGTCAAAATCGTGGAGCGCGGCGCGACGTCGCTGGAGCTGTGGATGAACGACGTGCTGGCGGATCAGCCGACGTTCGCGGCGGGGCTGCTGGCGCGCGCGGTGGCGCTGTGCGGGGGCTGGCGGGTGGTGGCGCTGCCGGAGGAGTTCGACGGCACGGCGGCCACGTTCCACCTGCGCTGGAGCGAGGCCCCCGTCGAGACGGCGCTCAGCGCCACTGAGGATGGGTCCGCAGGCGACGCTCGACCTCAGGCGTGAGGGTGCCCCCGTGCGGGGCCCGGGAGGACGAGCGCTCCCAGCGCTCCAGCCACCGGGTCCCCAGCGGGGCGGCCAGGGATTCGAAGCGGGTCGAGGCCACGGTGGTCTCCCCCTTGGTGCCGGTGGAAACACCGGCGCCCACGTAGAACCCCGCGAGCAGCAGCGTGACGCGGGTGGGCGTGGCCGCGCTGTAGGTCATCAGCAGGGCCCCCTCCCCGTCCTCGCGGCAGTGCCGGCGCACCCGGGCGAGCACGCCCTCGGTCCACATGTCCGGGTTGGACGCGGGTGAGAACGGGTCGAAGAAGACCAGGTCCGCCGGGGGCAGTTCGGACTCCAAGAAGGGCACGGCGTCCCCCAGCTTGAGCTCCCAGTGGATGCCGGGTTCGCTCCAGGTGCCGTGCTTCATGAGGCCTTCGCAGGCGTCGCGGAACGGCTGGAGGAAGGGGAAGCCCTCCGCGTCCGCGAGCGCGAGCCTCAGCGGGGCCAGGTCCACCTCGAAGCTGACGACGTGCAGGTCGCGGGCGCGGTCCGGGCCCAGCTCACGAGCGCGGGTGAGCGCGGCGACGGCGTTGGTGGCGGCGCCCAGGCCCACGTCGTGGATGACGAGCGGCGGGCCGGGCTGCTTCAGGCGGTCCGCGAGTCCGGGCTGGTCCACGTAGAGGCGCAGGGCCTCCTGCCACGGGCCGACCGCGGGGTGCATGACCTCGCCATGGCCCAGGTGGCGCACGGCGCGGTGGCCGTTGCGCAGGGTGACGAGCTCGAAGTCGCCGTCGCGCGGATGGGAGGGCTCGGACATGGGGCTCCTGGCCTGGAGGGGACGTGTGGGAAAGGATGGGTGCCTAGCATGACGACTCCAGGGCAGGAACATCGGGGCGCGCTTCACGGGGAGGACGTCCGGCACGGCGAGGCCCCGTTCGAGGGCGGCCGGGTGCGGCTGTCGCTGCGGGTGGAGTCCGGCACGGTGTTGGCGGCGGTGTGGGAGGCGCCGGTGCATGGGGGGCATCCACTGGCGGCGTGCCTGGAGGCGCTGTGTCAGAGCGCGGTGGGGATGGGGGTGGAGGTGTTCCTGCGCTTCGACGACTTCCACCTGCGGGCGGGGTGTCCGGAGGGGTTGGAGGCGACGGAGGAGGCGGGGCTGGCGGTGAAGGTGTTCCGGCTGGCGTTCAGCCAGTTCCATCCCCGGGCCACGGGGCCCGCGTACCTGTCGAGCGGGCTGGTGCTGGCGAAGCTGCCCCGGGGCGCGCGTCCGGAGTGGGACGAGCCGGGGTTCTACTTCGCGCACTACTACCGGGAAGAGCTGTGGGCGGAGGCGGTGGAGGAGGCCCGCCGGGGCGGCGTGCTGGGACCGCGCGCGGCGTGTGCGTACCTCGACGCGCTGCTGGCGAAGGCGGACGACGCGGTGGAGCTGGACTGGCCCGTGGAGCAGGGCGCGGCGACCTGGGACTGGCTGGTGCGCGTGTGCCTGCCGGCGGTGACGGGGAGCGAGGCGCGGACGCGGCAGCTGCTGGAGGGAGGGTACGGGGGCGCGAGCGGCACGGGGAGCTTCCCGTTCGGGCACCTGGACGGAGGGGAGTGGCATCCCCCGGAGGGGCTGCCGGAGCCGGAGGGCGTGGGGCACGCGGAGTTCATCCTCGGGGACCTGGAGCACCTGCTGCCGGAGCTGCCGAAGGACGGCGTGCTGCTGGCCGCACCCCGGTGGATGGCGGTGGGGCAGACGCAGGACTCCCCTGCCCTGCGCCGGGCGGACATTTCGAGTGAAGAGGCCGGAGGCTTCGGCCTCTTCAACGCGGCGGCGCATGACGCGGGCGAAGACGATGATTGATGGCCGCTGGCTGGTGGCGGCACTGCTCTGCGTGTCGTGTGTTTCAGGTCCGGCGCGCTACGCGCAGACCACGGACACCGCGACCAGTGGCTGTCTGCGCAATCCCACCTGTTACACGCAGCCAGGAGACGAAGCGTTCCTCCCGTGGGTGGACCAGGCCGCCAGGGCCGCGGCCACCGCGGGAGCCGCGATGAAGGTCCTGGACGCGGCGGACGTGGCCCGCATCGAGCACCTGTTGGTGGAGTGCTCGAAGGAGGCGAACCTCGTCGTCAACGAACGCGAGTACGGCGAGGGGAAGATCCCGGACGACGCTGAGTGCAAGCGGGTGGTTGGCAGGAATCGCAAAGGCGAGCCCCTCACGCGGCAGATGGAGTTGGGCACCTTGAAACACGCGGTGGCCTTCGCCTGTGTTCAGCGAGAAGTCCTCAAGCTCTATCCCGATCAAGTCTCCATCGAGCCACGCTTCGGCCTCGAATCGAGGAGCGGCAAGTACGCGTTGACGAGCGAGTGGGAGGGCTCCATGAAGCCGGACATCGTTCTGCATGCCTCCGGACAGCCTCAGCGAGTCCAGTGCATCTATGACTTCAAGTTCCCCTGCACCCGTTGGTCGAAAGAAAACCCACTGGAGGCGGTTCAGGGACAGATGAAGGACTACGCAAAGCTTGGCGGCAACTGCAAGCCTGCCATTGTCACTCCACTGCAGGGAGTCATCCGTGAATGAGCCTCAGCCGCTCTGCCCTCCCGGCGCTGGCATCCCTCAGGTCCAGCCCGTCGTGAGCTTCGATTTCTTCATGCCTCACGACCACGGAGTGATCGCCGCTGCTGTTGCCAGCGCCCTCGACACCTACCACCAGGCCCTGGGTCCGGACTCCGGAAGGCTGACAACCACCTGGGACGCGGATGGGGAACCTTCTGAACTCACGCCGGCCGACTGGGAAGACCTGCGTGAACGTCTCAGGGCGGCGCCAGCGGACGATTTCGTGGACGACCTGCCAAAGGATTCCATTTGGTTCGACATCCTGACCCGGAGAGGGTTCGACGCAAACGTGCGCCTCACGGGGGGAGAATCCGACTCGAATGGCTACGAGTTCCGTTATCGCTCGCGACTCCCCTGGCGCAATCCCAACGCAAGAATGCTCAGCGTCTTGAGCATCCAGGTGCCCCTGCGGTTCCTGGAGGTGCAAGGCGCGACACGGCTTCGCGAGCTGGCCCTGGAGCTTGCCGGTGCGCTCCCCTTCTCGACAGGTCACGCGGGCTTGTCCTTTGTCTCGTCCCGGGGATTCCGGAAGGCCATTCCCCTGCTCAAAACGGAGCTGTTCCGGAATCCCGGCTGGGCAGTCCCCACGGCCGGAACAGCCATGGACATGGGGGCCCACGTTGACGGCATCCACTGGCTGAACTTCCTGGGCCCGCCGCTGCTCGAGACCGTGGGTGGCATCCCGGCGCTCCGTTCGCACTTGAAGCATCCGGAGACGACCGTCCAGGAACTCACGGGGGGCCGTGCCCTGATCAGCCTGGGCCCCGCGCCGCTCGCGGGAGACACGAAGCTGGGTGAGACACTGCCGGCATATCGCGAACTGGCCCGGTTCCTGGAACCGTGGCTCCTACCCTTCGCGACCTGCCACACGTGGGATGGCTACACCGAAGAGGAGACCCGCCATTGGTGGCGCCGCTTCCTGGAGGCGCCTCCGGAGCCGGTGTCCAACCCACGCGATGGATGACCGCACGGGAACTTTTCACGCATTGCCCCACCACCCGGCGCACTGATAATCCGCGTACCCGGAGTGTTCACGTCGAGCGGCGGGCCGACGGTCGTGCTCGCGCCAGCCCTCGCGGATCGGGGTTTCATCAATGCGGTCACAACGCGCTGTCTGGAGCGGGCTCCTGCTGTTCGCCGCGAGCCTGGGCCTTCTGTCCTGCGGCGGCAACGCGCGTCCGGAACCGGGAGGCGCTCGCACCGCGCACTCCCGGCTCGCGGCGGCGCCAGCCTGGTACGCCACCTCGTCCATGACGACGGCCCGCGGGCAACACGCGGCCGTCCTGATGCCGGACGGGCGGGTGCTGATCATCAACGGCGTCAACTCCGGCGGGTTCATCACCACGGCCGCCCTGTATGACCCGGCCACCGACACCTGGACCGCCGCGGGCAACACTGGCATCCAGGGCAACATCACGCAGGCCGTCCTGCTGCCCTCCGGCAGGGTGCTGGTCGTGACCGATGGCTCGGCGACGGGCCGCGTCTATGACCCCGCGACGAACGCCTGGACCGCCACGGGCGCCATGTCCACCACCCGCGGCCTCGCCACGCTCACGCTGCTGGCCTCGGGCCAGGTGCTGGTCGCGGGCGGCATCGGCGCGGGCGGCGTCCGGCTCGCGTCCGCGGAGCTGTACGACCCCGCCACCAATGCCTTCCTGCCCACCGGCGCCATGACCCAGGGCCGCAACGCGCACATGGCGACGCGGCTGCGTGACGGGCGCGTCCTCGTGGTGAGCGGCTTCAGCGGTTCGGGCGAGGTGCCCGGCGCCGACCTCTACAACCCGGCCACCGGCACCTGGACCGCCGCCGCGCCCCCGCTCGTCCCCCGTCACTACTCCTCCAGCACCCTGCTCCCCGACGGCCGCGTGCTCGTCGCCGGCGGGTTCATCGCAGGCGGCGTGACGGCCCAGTCGGAGCTCTACGACCCGGCGGCCAACACCTGGACCGCGACCGGCAGCCTCCAGTTCCCGCGCTCCGGACACCAGACCACGCTGCTGCCCGATGGCCGCGTCCTCGCCACCGGCGGCTCCGAGTTCCGCGCTCCAGCGCAGGCCGAGTCCGAAATCTACGATCCGGGCACCGGCACGTGGATCCGCGGCGGCATCATGATCGTCGGCCGTGAGAACCACACGGCGACGCTGCTGCCCTCGGGCAAGGTGTTCGTCGTGGGTGGCTTCACCTCGTCGCCCGCCCTGACGTTCTTCGCCTCGACGGAGGTCTACGACCCCGCCCAGAGCCAGTGGTCTCCCGCCGGCCTCATGGGCACGCCCCGGACCGACGCCGCGGTGGCGCTGCTGCCCGACGGCCGGGTGCTCGTCGCGGGCGGCCGCGGCCAGTTCACCTCGTCGGCCGCGGCGGAGCTGTATGCCCGCGCGAGCAACACGTGGTCCCCCCTGCCCGCCATGGACGTGGCACGCGAGCGAGCCACCGCCACGCTCCTGCGCAACGGCCAGGTGCTGGTCGCGGGTGGCCGCAACGTGAGCACCTCGACGCCCAACGCGCAGCGCTTCGACCCGGCCACCAACACCTGGCTGGCCACCGAGTCCATGCTGAGCCCGCGCCACCTGCACTCCGCCACGGTGCTGCCGGATGGCCGGGTGCTCGTGGTCGGCGGTCAGCAGAACACCACCGTGCTGGTCAGCGCGGAGCTCTACGCGCCGGACACGAACACGTGGACCCCGGCGGGCGCGCTCATCGCGGCGCGCGCCGGACACCGCGCCGTGCTGCTGCATGACGGCCGGGTGCTCGTCGCGGGCGGCCACAATGCCGGTGGCGCTGCGCTGGCCTCGGCGGAGATCTACGACCCCGCCAGCGACACCTGGACCGCGGCGGCGGGCCTCGCGGGCGTCCGGGACGAGCTGACGCTGACGCTGCTGCCGTCGGGCCAGGTGCTCGCGGCGGGCGGCCTCGCGGGTGGCGTGGCGCTCACGTCCTCGGAGCTCTACACGCCCGGCACCAACGCCTGGGCGTCCGTGGGCGCGCTCTCGCAGCCGCGCTGGCTCCACACCGCCACGCTGATGGCTTCCGGCAAGGTGCTGGTCGCGGGCGGCATCACCATCAATGACGAATACACCAACACGGCGGAGGTCTACGATCCCCTCCTCCGCGCGTGGATCAACGTCGCGGACCCCACCGCCGCGGGGGGCCTGTTCAGCGTCGCCCTGCCCTCGGGCGAGGTGCTGCTGGCGGGCGGTCAGGAGGCCACCACCGCGGAGCTGTATGACGACACCCAGGCCTCCGCCGCCTGGAAGCCGTCGGTGACCAACCCGGCGACCCTCGTCGCCGCCTGCCCCACCGTCGTGGAGGGCCTGCGCTTCCGGGGCATCTCCGGCGGCAGCAGCGGCAACAGCGCGGACTCGCCCACGGACTTCCCGCTGGTGCGGCTCCAGGCCGCCGAGGGCGGACGCCTCTGGACGCTCCCCAGCAGCAACACCTCGGACACCCGCGCGACGGTGACCGTGCCCGCCGACGCACCGCTGGGCACCTACGCGCTGTCCGTCTTCGCCAATGCCATCTCCGGCGGCCGCATGGTGACGGTCGTCGCCAACCAGCCCCCGGTGGCGGCGGATCAGACGGTCACGGTCCAGAAGGACACGCAGGCGGAGTTCGCCCTGGCCGCCACGGATCCGGACGCCGGGCAGGTGTTGACCTGGACGGTCGTCACCCCGCCGCAGCACGGCACCCTCAGCACCAGCGCGCAGGGCAATCCCGTGTACACGCCCGCGGCCGGCTACTTGGGCCCGGACAGCTTCACCTACCGGGTTCGCGACTGCGCCGCGGACAGCAACGTCGCGACGGTGACGGTCAACGTGACGGAGGACGTGGTGACGCCCACGCTCACCTGCCCCGCGAACGTCGTCGTGGAGGCCACGGACGCGAACGGCGCGGTCGTGACGTACGACCCCGCGGTCCTGGATCCGGCGGGGGGGCTCCCGGTGAGCTACTCGCAGCCTTCGGGTTCGGTCTTCCCGCTGGGCACCACGACGGTCACCGCGACCTCCACGGGCCTCACGTGCACGTTCCAGGTGACGGTCCAGGACACCACGGCGCCCACGCTGATCTGCCCCGAGTCCCGCGGCGCCGCTCCCGGCGAGACGGTGACGTTCACGCCCACGGCCACGGACGCGGTCACGGCCTCGCCGGGGGTGACGTCCTCGCCCGCGTCCGGCGCGGCCTTCCCGGCGGGCAACACGACGGTCACCGTCACCGCCACGGATGACGCGGGCAACACCGCGCAGTGCACGTTCCAGGTCCGGGTCCAGGCAGAGGTCGTGGAGATCGCCGGCGGAGGCTGCGACAGCTCCGGTGGCACCACGTCCGCGCTGGCCCTCCTCGCCGCGCTGGCGGCCTGGGGGAATTCGCGCCGCCGTCAGAACCCGGCCCGGGGGAACTGAGACATGCGCTCACTCTTTTCTCGAATGGAAATCCCCTTGCGTATGAAGGCCCAGAGCTGGGCGCTGGCCGCGCTGCTGGCCACCGCCGTCACCCCCGCCGCGTTCGCGCAGACCACCACGAGCCCGATTGTCCCCCTGGACCTGGAGCGCCTGCGCTTCACGCCGGCGGCGACGGACTCGATGCTGGTGGACACCGGCCGCGTGCTCCCCGAGGGCGGCTACCGCCTGCTCCTCATGGTCAACTACGAGCGCGGCATCCTGCTGCTGCAGGGCAGTGATGGGCTGGAGCGCTCCATCCTCCACTACCGCACCGCGGGCTGGCTGGCCGGCGCGTGGTCGCCGGTGGACCGGTTGGAGTTCTCCGCGAAGCTGCCCGTCATCATCGCGCAGGGTGGCCACGGCGCGGAGCAGCTGGTCGGCGTGAGCGAGCCGGACTCGTTCGGCCTGGGCACGCCGGAGCTGGGCGTGCGCTACGAGCTGCTGCGTCGCGAGGAAGGCGCGCCGGTGTTCCTGGGCCTGGGCCTGGACATCGGGCTGCCGGGCGGCACGGCGGACGCGTTCGGCCGGCAGGCAGGCTGGGCGGGCTTCCAGGTCGCGCCCCGCGTGTCGGTGAGCCGTGAGGTGGGGCCCGTGGTGCTGGGCGCCAACGCGGGCATCCGGATCAAGTCCAAGGAGGTCGAGCCGGGCCGCGACGTGGGCACGGAGCTGGAGCAGGGCGTCGTCGTGGCCACGCGAGGCAAGGGGCTGCGCGGCGAAATCGCGCTGCAGGCCGCCGAGTCGCTCGTGGAGTCGGACTTCGCGCTGGAGCTGCTGGGCGGCGTGCGGCTGCCGGTGGGCGCGGGCTTCGAGGCCTTCGCGATTGGCGGGCACGGCTTCACGGACATCCCGGGCACGCCGTCGTTCCGGCTGGCCGCGGGCATCGCGCACGCGAACGAGCCCGAGCCCGTGGACCGCTGCCGCACCGGCCGCAGCCACACGCCGGAGCAGTGCCCCAACGAGGACGACGACGGCGACGGCGTGGCCAACAAGGACGACCGCTGCCCGCTGGAGTCCGGCTCCGTGGAGAACAACGGCTGCCCGGACAAGGACTCGGACGGCGACGGCGTGGTGGACCGCGAGGACAAGTGCCCGAACGAGGCCGGCCCGGCGTCCGAGGGTGGCTGCCCCGCGAAGGACTCGGATGGCGATGGCGTGCCGGACAAGGACGATGCCTGCCCGAACGAGGCCGGTCCGTCGTCCGAGCGTGGCTGCCCCGTGAAGGACTCGGATGGCGACGGCGTGCCGGACAAGGACGACGCCTGCCCGAACGAGGCCGGCCCCGCGTCCGAGCGCGGCTGCCCCGCGAAGGAACAGCCGAAGCCCCAGCAGCCGCCTCCCGAGGAGAAGCCCGCGGAGGAGACGAAGTCGCCGCTGGAGCACATCGTCCAGTTCCCGGTGAACCAGTCGGAGTTCCAGGACAACGAGCAGCGGCAGCTGGATGACATCGTGGCGTACCTGAAGGCCAACCCGAAGCTGAACGTCCGGATTGAAGGCCACACGGACAACAGCGGACCGGAGGAGGCCAACCGCACGCTGAGCCAGCAGCGCGCGAACCGCGTGCGCGCGTACCTCATCCAGAAGGGCATCGCGGGCTCGCGGCTGGAGGCGAAGGGCTACGGCCCGGACCGTCCGCGCGTGTCCAACGAGACGCCGGAAGGCCGCAGCGCGAACCGCCGCGTGGAGTTCGTCCCCGTCACGGGGGGCTGACGCCCGCGGGCCTCAACGTGACGCCGCTTCGTGGACACAGCCACGAAGCGGCGCACGGAAGTGAAGGCACCTCGAAGAGACCGTCAGGCCTCTTCGGGGTGCAGCTGCACCAGCGCGGGAAGCTCCGCCGCACGGTCGCGCAGCCGCGCCTTGGGCCGGATGGCCACCGGGACGCGTGAGGCCGCGAGCATGTCCAGATCAAACACGTTGTCACCGAACGCGGCGTAGAGCGGCCGGTTCGTCCGCAGCCTCAGGCTGTTCACCTTGCCGGGGCCGTAGGGCACGGGCTCGAAGACGGACGTCAGCAGCCGTCCGCCCTCCTCCTTCGGCGTGCACGCCACCACGAAGTCGGGCGTGATGCCCACCTCGCGCACCGCGGCCTCCACCACCGCGCGAGGCGACGCGCTGACCACGTAGCAGTCCACGCCCTGGCCGCGGGCCCACTCCACCACGCGGCGGGCCTCCGGGTGGACGCGGCCGGCCACGTCGCGCCGGGCCACCACGTCATGCGCGAAGCCGCGCACCTCCTCCGCGTGCCAGCCCGCGAAGATCCACGCCATCATCTCGTAGGTGTCCTTCTCCGGCAGCCGCCCGGCCTCGAACGCCTTGAACAGCGCGTGCGCCAGCGTCACCGCGTCCGGATGCCCTTCCACGCCGTGGCGCGCGCCCAGCTGCTCCAGCGCCCCGCGGGCCTCGGGCCGCACGCCGCCGTGCTCCAGCAGGGCCATGAACAGGTCGTCGCCCACGTCCCCGCTCCACAGCGTGCCGTCCCCGTCGAAGGCCAGCACGCCGTCCGGCGTCCGTTCCACCTCGCGCCGGATGCGCTCCAGCGTCTCCTCGACCCGCTCAGTCCTCATGGCCGGCATCCTCGCTGGCCGGAGCGTCCAGTGTCACCCGCCTCCGCGAAGCCGGGACGCGGGCTGTTCACCATTCAGGGGAACGTGTGACTACGCTCCGGGACATGGCACGAACCGAGAAAGAGAAGATGCTCGCGGGCGAGCTGTACAACGCCATGGACCCGCGGCTGACAGCCGAGCGGGTCCGCGCCCGCAAGCTCCTGCGCTCCTACAACCAGTCCACCGAGGACGAGCTGCCGCTGCGTGAGAGCCTGCTCACCGAGCTGATGGGCAAGGTGGGCGCCGGGACGTGGATCGAACCGCCGTTCCGCTGCGACTACGGCGAGCACATCCAGCTGGGCGAGCGCGTCTTCATGAACTTCGACTGCGTCATCCTGGACTGCAACCGGGTGACGATTGGCGACGACGTGGCCTTCGGTCCGGGCGTGCAGGTCTACGCGGCCACGCATCCGCTGGACGCGGATGAGCGCATCAAGGGCCCGGAGCTGGGCCGCCCCGTCACCATCGGTTCAAAGGTGTGGATTGGCGGCGGGGCCATCATCTGCCCGGGGGTCACCATCGGCGAGGGCTCCACCATTGGCGCGGGCAGCGTGGTGACGCGGGACATTCCTCCGTACGTCTTCGCCGCCGGCAATCCCTGCCGCGTCATCCGGAATCTCCGCTAGCGGCGCTCAGCCGCTGGTGGCCTCGGCCGCGTCGGGCTCCGGTTCCTCCGGTTCCTCCGGGCCCTCCACGGTGCGCTCCAGCGTGCGGGCGAGCGCGGCACGGGCCTCCGCTGCCTCCTCGAACGCATCATCGCTCCCGGCCCGAACCGGAGCGGGCACCGTCGCATCCAGCTCCTCCGGGTGCAGGCGGAACCACCTGGCGACGAGCATCACCTCCTGGGCCTCCTGCGCACGGAGGCCAATCGCCTCCGGCTCCGGCACGTCGAAGAGGTCCCGCACCCGGGCCTCCAACGCCGCGTGCTCCTCCGGCGTCCGGGGCGTGGGCACCTCCGCGCGGATCCGTCCCCGCCGCAGCACGTACGTGCGGTCTTCACCGGCGTGCCCGCGCGCCGTGTAGACCAGCGACAGGCGCCGCAGCGTGCGGCCCAGCTCGACGATCCACGCCTGCACGTTCTCCAGCCGCTCCGCGCGGTCGCGCAGCTCCGCCGCGTATTCGAACTGGAGCCGCCGCGCCGCCATCGCCATGCGCTCGCGCAGGATGACGAGCGGCCGGTCCGACTCGCCGTTGAGGAACGCCCGCGCCAGCGCGACCTGCGCCAGGTACTCCGCCGTGGTGCACCCGCCCGCGCACGGCGACAGGCACCGCGCCGTCTGCCCGCGCATGCACCGCGGGTCGTCCTTCATGGGGAAGAGCTGGATCTGATCCGCCAGCCGCATAGGCGTCTCGGACGGGCAGTCGCGCAGCTCCAGCAGGTCGTTCACCGCGCGGACCACGTCCGCCATGGTGTGCCGGCCGTGGAAGGGCCCGAAGTACTCCGCGCTGCCGCCGCCGCCGGGCTGGCCCACCACGCGCAGCCGGGGCACGGCCTCGCGCGTGAGCTGGAGGAAGCAGTGCGCGCGGTCGCGCTTGTGCTCCACGTTGTAGAGGGGCCGGTGGCTCTTGATGAGCCGGAACTCATGGAGCAGCGCCGCGAACTCGCTGGCCGTGTACTCCCACTCCACCTGGTGCGCCTGGGCGACGATCTCCCAGGCCTTCTCCCCTTCCTCCGCGCGGAAGTACGACAGGAGCCGTGTGCGCACGCGCACGGACTTGCCCACGTAGAGCAGCTCTCCGGCGGGACCGAAGAAGCGATACACGCCGGGCCGGTTCTCGGCACCGGCGCGGACGTGATTCAGGAGGCTGGCGACGCGCGGGTCCATGCGGCGGGGAGCGCACCGGGCCGTTGGACCCGGGCACCGCAGGCTAACCCGCCACGTTCCGCCGCACCGCCGTTCGCGCGCCGAGCGTCACAACCCGGCCGGAGGGCGGGCGACAGGCCACGCGCCCGGACTTCAGCCCACGTCCTTCAGCGTCGCGGCGCTGGCCGCGGCCTCGTCCTTCAGGTCCTTGGGCGTGGCGATGGCGGTCTTCAGCTCGCGGTACGTCTGCGCATAGCCGTTGCGCAGGATGCCCTCGCGCACGCGCTCCATGAGCTTCTGGTAGTGCCGCACGTTGTGCACGGACAGGAAGCGCGAGCCCAGGTGGTGCTTGCCGCGCATCAGGTGCTGCAGGTAGCCGCGCGAGTACTTCTTGCACACGTAGCAGTCGCACTCGGGATCCAGCGGCCCGTCCTCCAGCCGGTACGCGGTGCGGGAGATGCGCACCAGGCCCTGGAACGTGTACGCGTAGCCCTGCTGCGCCATCTTGGTGGGGATGATGCAGTCGAACATGTCCACGCCGCGCAGCACCGCCTCCAGCAGGTCCGTGGGCGTGCCCACGCCCATCAGGTAGCGGGGCTTGTCCTGCGGCAGGGACGCGGTGGCGCGCTCGGTCATCGTGTCGCGCTCCACCTTCGTCTCGCCCACTGCCAGTCCGCCGATGGCGAAGCCGTCGAAGGGCAGCTTCGTGAGGAACGCGGCGCTCTCGTCGCGCAAGGCCGGGTGGACGCCGCCCTGGACGATGCCGAACAGCGCCTGGCCCGTGTTCTTCGACTCCTTCGCGGCGAGGCTGCGCACGGCCCAGCGGTGGGTGCGCTCCATGGCCTCGCGGGTGCCGGCCTCGTCCGTGCGCGAGTCGATGCACACGTCCAGCACCATCATGATCTCCGAGTTGATCGCCTGCTGCATGGCGATGCTGGACTCGGGGCTGAGGAGCCGGCGGCTGTTGTCGTAGAAGCTGCGGAAGTGCGCGCCCTTCTCCGTGATGAGCCGGTCCTCCGGCAGGGAGAAGATTTGAAAGCCGCCCGAGTCCGTGAGCACGGCGCCGTCCCAGCCCATGAAGGGGTGGATGCCGCCGAAGCGCTCGAACACCTCCGGGCCGGGCCGGAGCATGAGGTGGTAGGTGTTGGCGAGGAGGACCTTGGCCCCCGTCTCCTTCACCTCCTCCATGGCGAGGTGGCGGAAGCCGGCGTGGGTGGCCACCGGCATGAACATCGGCGTGGGGAAGGACCCCTTGCGGGTGTGGAGGATGCCCGTGCGGGCGCCGGTGGGGTCGGTGTTCAGGAGTTCAAAGCGGACGGCCATTGTCGGGCCTTATACCCAGCCTGCCCGTCCGGAGGCACCCGCTTCCTGGGGACGCCCGCCTGGTCTCCGGGGGGCCCTTCCGCCTGGGGGACCCCGGTTTCCCTACCCCACCCCTGGGGACGGGGGTGGAAGCCGGCATTTCCGGGGCGTGCCGGCGGTTACATTGGGTCCGCCAGTCACTGATTCACCGCGCGTCTTGGGTCGCCGCGCCATTTCCGTTACAAGCCGCCGCCATGTTCAACGTCATCAACGTCTCCAAGGCCTATGGGCCCAAGAAGCTGTTCGAGGAGGTCAACGTCGCCTTCTCGCCGGGCCGCCGCTACGGCCTGACCGGTCCGAACGGGGCCGGCAAGTCCACGTTCATGAAGATCCTCGCGGGAGACGAGGAGCAGGACATGGGCGAGATCATCCGCCCCCGCAAGCTGGGCATCCTGCGCCAGGACCACTTCCGCTACGAGAACGACCGCGTCATCGACGTGGTGCTGATGGGCAACCGCCACCTGTGGGCGGCGATGGACGAGAAGAACAAGCTGCTCGCCAAGGCCGACATCACGGAAGAGGACGGCAACCGGCTGGGTGAGCTGGAAGGCGTCATCGCGGAAGAGGACGGCTACTCCGCGGAGAGCGACGCGGCCACGCTGCTCGCCGGCCTGGGCATTGAGGAGTCCTTCCACGAAGAGCCCATGCGCCAGCTGACGGGCGGCCTGAAGCTGCGTGTGTTGCTCGCGCAGGCGCTGTTCGGCAAGCCGGACGGACTGCTGCTGGACGAGCCCACGAACAACCTGGACATCGACTCCATCCGCTGGCTGGAGAGCTTCCTCCATGCCTACGAGGGCGTGCTGATCACCATCAGCCACGACCGGCACTTCCTGAACTCCATCTGCACGCACATCGCGGACATCGATTACGAGACCATCATCCAGTACACGGGTGGTTACGACGACATGGTCCGGCAGAAGTCGCAGCTGCGGACCCGGGTCGAGTCCGAGACGGCGGAGAAGAAGAAGAAGATCGCCCAGCTGCAGGACTTCGTGGCGCGCTTCCACGCGGGTACGCGTGCGTCGCAGGTGCAGAGCCGCATCAAGCAGATCGACAAGCTGAAGACGGAGGACCTGAAGCGCTCGAACATCGCGCGGCCGTTCATCCGGTTCGACCAGAAGGTGATCAGCGGCCGTCAGACGCTGATGTTCGAGGGACTGCAGAAGTCCTTCGACGGGCAGCAGGTCATCAAGCCGTTCAAGGGGCTGGTCTGCAAGGGCGAGCGCATCTGCGTGATTGGCCGCAACGCCGTGGGCAAGTCCACGCTGGTGAAGATGCTGGCCGGGCAGCTGGAGCCGGACGGTGGGACCATCACCTGGGGCCACCAGGCGACGGTGGGCTACCTGCCGCAGGACCACCACGGCGTCATCCACAAGGGCACGACGTGCTTCGGCTACCTCCGGGAGATCAGCGAGAAGCTGACGAACGAGGAGATTTCCGGCGTGTTGGGCCGGATGCTCTTCTCGGGTGAGGAGCGGATGAAGCCCACGGACACGCTCTCCGGTGGTGAGACGGTGCGCGTGCTGTTGTCCAAGCTGATGATCATGCAGGACAACGTGCTCATCCTGGACGAGCCGACGAACCACCTGGACCTGGAGTCCATCGCGGCGCTGGCGGAAGGCCTGGCGAAGTTCGAGGGCACGGTCATCTGCGTGACGCACGACCAGGAACTCATCTCCGAGGTCGCGACCCGCATCTGGAGCCTGGAGGCGGGCAAGGAAGTGCTCGACTTCAACGGCCCCTACTCCGAGTTCATGGAGAAGCACGCGGACGCGGCGATGAAGCGCCGGTAGTCGGCAAGGCACAGTCAGATAGTGCGAACGCCGCCCGTTTCCGGTCCTCCGGAAGCGAGGCGGCGTTTTCGTGCGGGTGTCAATCACCCGCACGGGGGATGCAACCGCGGCGAAGAGTGCGCCAGAACCTGGGGTGCCAGGTCGTCCCACCCATGACGACCCGGGGGGCGCACCCATCCATGAATCCGCACGACTCACTCCTGCAGAAGGAGCTCCAGCGGCAACGCACCCGACTCCTGGACCTGAGCGCAACCAACCGACTCCTCAACTTCAAGCACACGGCCCGGACATCGCTGCGAATCGTGGATGAGCTTCCGGGCGTCATCTTCGAGCGGTTGTGCAACCACCGCGCGCTCACCTTCCTCCCCGTGACGCCGCCGGAGCAGGTCTCCGAGGAGCAGGCGGACTTCGACCCCACCGCAGCAACGGTGGTGTTCTCGATGACGGAGGAGGCCCCCAGCAAGGAGGCCCGGCAGAAGCTGCTGCTTCAACAGGCGAAGCGGCTGGGCATCGACACCCGGTATGAGTTGCCCAAGGCAGTCCCTGCGGAGAGCGGCACGAATCCTCGCAAGCATCAGGACCGCCACCTGCAGACGTTGTACTTCCCGGAGGATCTGGAGAGCCAACTGCACCGACTGCAGGGGCTCGCGCAAACGGCCATCCAGGAGACCGGAGCCAACCTGCTCCACTTCGCCTTCGGGTTCCTGCGCTGGTACGAGTCTGGCGATACGCGGCTGGAGAAGCCGCGCAGCGCGCCGCTCGTGCTCATGCCTGTGAGCCTCAAGCGCGGCCAGGCCCATCCGGACACCCAGGTCCACGCCTACGAGGTGGACTACAACGAAGGCGAGTCCATCGAACTGAACCTCACGCTCCAGGAGAAGCTGAGGCAGGAGTTTGGCATCGCGCTGCCCGCCTTCTCCGCCGAGGAAGGACTGGAGGCGTACTTCGAGAAGGTGACGGCGCTGCTCAAGGGGCTGCGCCCCGGCTGGGGCCTGGAGCGGCAGGTGACGCTGACGCTGCTGTCCTTCGGGCGGCTCCTGATGTGGCGAGACCTGGAGCCCACGCGATGGCCGCAGAACAGCCCCCTGCTGGCGAATCCGCTCGTCCGGACGCTGATAGGAGGCCACGCGCAGGCGAACGAGCCGAGCGGAGGTGGCGGAGGCATCCGGGAACGCCGGAGCGAGGTCTATGACCTGGACGCGCCGGAGTTGAATCCTCCACCGCTCATCACGGACGCGGACAGCAGCCAGCACAGCGTGCTGGTGGACGTGCTTCGGGGGGAGAACCTGGTGGTGCAGGGGCCGCCCGGTACCGGGAAGTCGCAGACCATCACCAACCTCATTGGCGCGGCGCTGGCGGCGGGAAAGACCGTCCTGTTCGTCACGCAGAAGCTTGCGGCGCTGGAGGTTGTCTCACGCCGCCTCCAGCAGGCGGGGCTGGGCGAGTTCTGCCTGGAGCTGCACAGCCACAAGACGCAGAAACAGCAGTTCATGGAGGACCTGCGCAGAAGGCTCAACCTGGACGCGAGCACCAGCGCGCCCCGCCCACTTACTGAACACGTCTCGAGCGCCGCGGGCGTCCTGCGAGCACACACCGAGCGAATGCACAAACCCTTCGGGGCGCTCGGCATGTCACCACACGACGTGTTCTGGAAGGTCAGTCGCGCTGAAGCGGAACTTGGCGAAGTGGTCGTGGATCTGGAGGGCCTTCGATTCGAATGCGCCGAGACCATGTCCTCCGCGGCGCTGGCGGAGGTGCGCGACGCGGTCCGGGGGCTCGCGGCGCAGTTGGGAGACGTTCGACGTGTCGCGCCCCTCCTCTGTGCCCATCCCTGGGCAGGTGTGACGAACGACGCGCTGACCGACAAGGACCGCCAGTCGCTCGTTCAACGGATCGATGCCTGGGAGGAGTCCGCACTGATCCTGGAGAAGGCGCTCAAGGTCTTCACCGAGCGCACGGGTGTCATCCCCAGGTCGAGCGTGCTCGCCGCGGATGCCCTGGTCTCGAATGTCCGGGGCATTCCACGGCTTCCGGAAGGGGCGCCCCCCGAGTTGGTCCCTGCCCTGCTTGATCCCACGCACCGCGAGGGACTGCGCGCCTTGCTCGATGCCATCGAGTCGGTCCAGGCGCGATGGGCGGCGCTGGAGGCGGGCTGGCGCGCCCAGGAGGATCTGACCGTCCCCGCGCTGCGCGACGCGCAAGCTGTCCTCGACACAACCCTGCGGCTGCTCTCGCCCGACACCACGCTCGTCACCCTGACACGCGCGCATGAAGCGGTGGAGACAGCGGCCCGGGCGCTGGCACAGGGACGCCGGTTCGTGGCCGCCGTGGCTTCATGCCTGGAGGTGGACGTCACGCTCTGGACGCCCCAGCAGCTCCAGATCTTCGCCCGTGTCATCGAAGCGATGGCGGCCCTGGACGACGCAGCCTTGGACTGGCGGGACGCACATTGGGTCGAGCATGAGGTCGAGGGGTCGCTTCGGAAGGCCGGCAGCACGTGCTCGGAACTGAAAGAGCAGGCACGAGCGCTCGCGGTGCGATTCATGCCGGACCTCGTTCCTTCACTCGCGATACTCAAGGCGCATGCCGTCGCGGTCTCCACCGCGCCATTCATTCCCTGGCTTTCCGGTGCATGGCGTGCCGCGCGGAAAGACTTCCAGGCAATGGCACACGGAGTCCGTCCAACGAGGCCCGTGCTGATCCAGGGCTACAGCGACTTGCTGGCACATCACGCGGCGCGGGAGCGTTTCCAGGAGGACGTGACCTTGAAAACGACCCTGGGCGCCCGCTTCCAGGGAGTCGATACGCGCTTCGACCGAATCCTGACGTGGTTGGACGCCTACCGGAGCGTCGACGCGCTGCTTCTCCCACTGGGAGAGCGGGGGGTCGAGCTTCGCCGCGCCGTATTGGAGCGGCCCGCGAGCCATTGGCGTGAGGCCCTGGCGAGAGCCCGCGCCAATGGAGATGCGCTGCCCCATGTCCGCGACGTCAGCACTTCCCTGCAGGAAGCCGCGACGCGCATGGGCCTGCCTCACGCGCCATGGAACACCGAGTCCTGCGGCAAGACCCAGGACAGCCTCGACGCCTTGCTGAAGCACCTAAATGAGGTCCTGAACTGGGCACGGAAGGGAGACGCCCTGCCCACCCTGCCCCTTTCCCAGCTTCAGGAACAGCTGCGTCGAGTGCGCGAGGCCTGTGAAGCCGCGGACCGGTTGGAGGCACATGCTGCCGCGGCCGTGTTGCCGGGAGTGGCCTACCAGGGCCGGAAGACGCCCTTGGCGGGTCCCCGGAGCGCCCTTCGTCATGTCGATGACCTCATCGCGGCGCCGCTGCCTGAAGGACTCGCGGAGTGGCTCCTGCTGGAGGACACGCCACGGAGGCACACGGACCTGCTTACCGCCACGCGCGAAGTCGAGACAGCGCTCAATGGCTACAGACAGGCTGCCTCCCAGGCCTGGGAGCTGGGAAGAATGGCGCCGGGAACCTGGGAAGAACCCGCCGCTGAAAATCCCCTCCAAGCGACGGTCATGCGCCTGCGCTTGGCCCGAAGCCAGTCCGCGACGCTTCCGGCCTGGTGCGCGTACCAGCGGCAGCGGCGCGCCGTCGCGCGAGCGCGGAGCACCGTGGGATTCCTGGAGCGCGTTGACACCCGCCCCGGCCTGGAGCCGGAGCGGCTGGTCGTGGCCTTTGACGCCATCTTCTTCCGCTCCCTTGCGGAAGCCATCCTGCGAGACCAGCCGGAGCTCGATCAATTCACGGGTGCCGTCCACGCCTCTCAGCGCGAGGAGTTCGCCCGCCTGGACACGCATTGCATCGAAAAGCAGGGTCGATACCTCGCGCGTCAGCTCAGCCAGCGACCGGTTCCTGCTGGCGTGTCCTCGCAGAAGGTGGCGGCCATGACGGAGACGCATCTGCTCCGGCACGAACTGGGAAAGAAGCAGCGGCACCTCCCCATCCGTGAGTTGGTAGCGCGCGCCGGCAGTGCACTCCAGACGTTGATGCCGTGTTTCATGATGGGACCGCAGTCGGTCGCCCAGTACCTGCCCGCCGGCCAGTTGAGCTTCGACCTGGTGGTGATGGATGAGGCCAGCCAGATGCGTCCCGAGGATGCATTGGGAGCCATTGCCCGAGGGCGGCAGTTGGTGGTGGTGGGCGATCCGGAGCAACTGCCTCCAACGAGCTTCTTCGCCCAGGTGGAGCAGGAGGACGCCGACACCGGCGACGAGGCGGACGACGAGGTCCAGGGGCCGTCCTTCCTGGAGGATTCGGAAAGTATCCTCACTGCGGCGGCGGGGCGGTTCCCCATGCGCATGCTGCGCTGGCATTACCGTTCCCGTCACCCCTCGCTCATCGCCTTTAGCAACCGCGAGTTCTACAACGGCGACCTCATCACCTTCCCAGCACCGGGTGAGCACTTGGAAGGCCTGGGGCTTCACTTCCATAAAGTGGAAGGCGGGTTGTACGAGTCCAACCGAAATGTTCCCGAAGCCCGTGAGGTTCTGGCGGCGGTGAAGGCGCATGCGCGTACGCGTCCGGAGCAGAGCCTGTTGGTCGTCACGTTGAACTCGAAACAGCGAGACCTCATCGACGACCTGGTGACTGCGGAGGAGAAGAACGACGCGGCCCTCAGGGCCTTCCTGGCGAAATGGGAGAAGTCACCCATGCCTTTCGGCGTGAAGAATTTGGAGAACGTCCAGGGCGACGAACGCGACGCCATCTTCGTGTCGGTCACGTTCGGCCGGAACCAGCAAGAGAAGTTCCGGATGAACTTCGGCCCCATTAATCAAGCGGATGGATACCGCCGGCTGAATGTCCTTTTCACGCGAGCACGATGCGCGCTGACAGTATTCGCGTCCTTCGACCCGTCAGATCTCACGCTCCATGAAAGCAGTCCCCGTGGCATGCGCGTCCTGCAACGGTACCTGTCCGAAGCCAAAGGAGAGAAAGTGGCGCACGGCGTGGGGAGCGGCCGGTCACCCGACTCCGACTTCGAAATCGCAGTCGCGAAGGCGCTGGCGGCGCGGGGCTTCGAGGTCGTGCCGCAGGTGGGCGTCGCTGGCTACTTCATCGACATGGCCCTCCGGCATCCTCATCAACCGGGACGCTACATCCTCGGCGTCGAGTGTGATGGCGAGAGGTATCACTCGTCACGTTCCGCTCGGGACAGGGACCGTCTCCGTGATCAGGTGCTGAAGGGCCTGGGCTGGAGGCTTCATCGCATCTGGTCCACGGATTGGTTCCGCTCACCATCGGAAGAGGTCGCCCGGATTGTCGCGCACGTCGAAGCGCTGCTTCGGGAGGAAGCGGCGACGGAGCTTCCAGCCGTGATGCGTGAGGAGCTGCCTGCGGAAAACCAGATGCGCGCCGTGAGCGCCTGAACTGGAGACATCCATGACCATGATCATTGCCATTGGCCTGGGCGTGCTGTGCCTGTTGCTCCTGGGGCTGTGGCTCCAGACACGAAACCGGCTCCAGGCGGTGCAGGAGCGATTCAAACCCATCCTGGACCTGGAAGCCGAACGGCGCCGGGTCGCCGAGGAACTGACGAAAGCCCGCACGGACGCGGACGCCGCGATGGCCGCGGAACAGAAGCGCGTCCGGGACGAACTGGCGAAGACCCGGAGCGAGGCGGACAGCGCGCTGGCGGCGGAACAGAAGCGCGTGGAGTCCGAGCTCGCGAAGGCCAAAGCGGACGTGGAGCAGGCCATCGCGGCGGAACAAAACCGGGCAAAGGCTGAGCTGAACCGGCTCCGAGACGAAACAAACCGGACGACGCAAGCCGCGACGCGCGCCATGGAAGAGGCAGAGGCGCGTCGGAAACAGGCGAACACCGAGCGGACCGCACTGGAAACAGGCCTTGCCCGTTTGAAGGCGGATTTGAAGGCCCTGGAGGAAGAGGAAGTCCTGCTCTCCTTCGGCTTCTACAAGCCTGTCTACGCGCTTTCGTCGGTGAAGGAATACGAGGACCGGCTGGACAAGGTCCGTGAAGCCCAGAAAGAGATGCTGAAGAATAAGGAAGCCGCCACATGCTCCATTCAGTGGGAGGTGAATGGAAGCAAGGCGGAGGGCAAGAAGCAGATTGAACGGACCCTGAAGCTAATGCTCCGGGCGTTCAATGGCGAGGCGGACGCCTGTGTCGCGAAGGTCTCGTACAAGAACGTGAAGGCAATGGAGACGCGCATCGAGAAGGCAGCAGCCGCCATCAATGGCCTCGCGGAAATCCAGAAGTGCGTCATCGCCAGGCGCTACGTGAAGCTCAAGATCGAGGAGCTGATGCTCGCGTACGAGTACGCGGAGAAGGTTCAGCAGGAGCGCGACGAGCAGCGCCGGATCCGGGAGCAGATGCGCGAGGAAGAGGCCGCCCAGCGAGAACTGGAGAAGGCGAAGTTGGAGGCGGAGCGGGAAGCGAAGCGCGACGCCGAAGCCTTGGCGAAGGCGAAGGCGGACTACGAGCAGGCCAAGGGCTCAGAGCAGTTGAAGCTGATGGAGCGCATCGCGGAGCTGGAGCGCCGCGTTGCGGAAGACCTGGAGAAGCAGCGGGCCATCTCCCAGGCACAGCTCACACGGACGGGGCACGTCTACGTCATCTCCAACATCGGTTCCTTCGGAGAGGGCGTATTCAAGCTGGGAATGACCCGGCGGCTGGTACCGCAGGACCGCATCGATGAACTGGGAGACGCCTCAGTGCCCTTCGAGTTCGACGTCCACGCCATCATCCGGACCTCGGACGCTCCAGCCCTGGAGGTAAGCGTTCACGGGTGGTGCTCGCCTGCGGGGTCAGTGAGGCAGCGAACGGTGGGCCTCACCACGCTAGACGTGGGCGGGGGGCGGATTAGAAATACTGGGACGTGGCCACGCCCGACCCCAGAG
>NZ_RAWM01000005.1 GCF_003668875.1 Corallococcus interemptor
GGCCGGGACCGGGGGCGGGTGGGGATGCGCCACGCCCTCCTCGCGGTAGCGCCGCACCAGCGTGTCCAGGTGCCCGCGGACCAGGGAGGTGTTCAGGGCGTGCGCGGCCTGTTGGAGCAGGGCCTGCTCGGGTCCGGTCACCGCGAGGTCCGCGGCGGCGAGCGCGTTCAAGGACTCCTGCAGGACTTCACGCGCGCTGGCCGGTGCCGCGCTCAGGCGCTGGAGCCACTCGGACGCATCACCCACGAAGCGCTTCAGCGTCTCCTTGCGCCGCTCCGGGGTGAGCCGGGAGAGCGCGTGGGTGAGCACGGCGGACTCCTCGTCGCGCAGGTGGCCGTCGGAGACGAAGAGGAACCAGGCGCTCTCCAGCAGCAGGCTGATGTTCCGGGGCGCCACGCGGCGCAGGGCCGCGTCCGCGTCCTCCAGCGCGCGGCGCAGCCGCACGTAGCGCAGCATGGAGTCGCCCAGACGCCGGGTGCGCCGCCAGTTGTCCACGGAGGACGTCACCACGTTCAGGAAGGGCACGATGTTGCGCGCCACGCTGTCGCCCAGCAGCTTCGCCCCCAGGTCCTCGCCCAGGTCGTTCGCCTTCTCCCGCGTGAGGTGCTCCACGCGCCCCAGGCCGAGCGGATCCTCCTCCGTGTCCTCTCCCGCGCCGCCGCGGAGGAGGGCGTAGAGACGTGAGAAGTCGGAGGGGTCGTCCGGGTCGAAGCGCACGTGGAAGGCGCTGGCCAGGTCGCACGCCAGCCGCAGGTGGATGAGGGCCTGCATGACCATCTCCGCCGTGATGACGAACCCCGACGCGGGGATGGCCACCATCACCCCCACGACGCCCGTGTCCGCCGAGGCCGCGGTGATGCCCGTGGTCACCGAGCCGCTCCCCGCGCCGGTGAGGAAGGCCGCCTCACAGGCCCGGCGGATGTAGGCCTCAGTGACGTCCGCGCCCGTCCCCTTCGCGTCCGCGACCGCGTGCAGCCGGTGCGTGTCGTAGTGTCGCAGGTAGGTGGACAGCAGCTGGGTGAACCAGCGCCCCGTGCGCAGGTCCCTGGCGGACAGCTGCTGCATCAGCGTCCGCGTCAGCTGCCAGGTCCGCTGGAGGGCCTCCGCCCCTTCCGCGCTCTGCCGTGGGTCCAGTGCCGGTGTCTCCCTCATGGTTCCTCCTCGCGGACTCGCACCCGTGGAAACGATGGACACGCGGGCAAGGTCCGGCAGACGCCAGCGCCAGGGGGCCCGGGGAGCGGACCTGTCACGGCCCGGTCACATGTGCTCCTGACATTCTCCTGACATCCTCCCGCGCTCGTGCCCAAGGTGCGGAGGCCCGCGACGGGTGCTGGCCTACCTGACGCAGGGCACCGTCATCCGGCGCATTCTCCGTCACCTTCCGCCTCCCCCCAGCACCAGCGCCATGCTCATCGCCGTCGTCTCCCGAGGTCCACCGTGGACCGGCCGCGACTCCATACCGCCGGGGCGCCCGCGTCGACACGTCGGTCGACACACGTCGATGTGACGAAAGTCCGTCGGCCCGGCATCCCTCCGAGCGAGTTCCCTCGGAAGACGGGGCCGCGAGGCGCGGCATGGGCGTTGCTCTACGTCCGGGAGCACGCGGCGGCGGGGCACGCCGCTCCGTCCCGCGCGAGCACCTCACCCTCACCTCCCCAGGAGCCCGTCATGCCTGTCCCGACCAACCCCACCCTGCCGACGTCCAACCCGAACTCGCTGTACACCACCATCGTCAACACGACGCCCAACACGCTGAACGTCGTCATCAGCACGCCCGACTCCACCCAACTCCTGTCGCTCTCCAACAACGGCGTGCTCGGGCCCGCGGGCTCCGCGACGGACACGGTCACCGTGATGTCCCAGTACTACAGCGACAACACCGTCAACATCGGCCTGTTCGACCCCAACTACTCGGAGAGCGCCTCCGTCGCGTCGTTCTTCGCGCACCAGCATGACGAGACCGGCTTCCGGAACCCCGTGCCCTGGGCCGACACCTTCAACTTCGTGGATGGCTACTACTTCGTGGGCCAGCCGTCGGCACAGCCCGGTCAGCTCAAGGTGACCCTCGGCCGCAACAGCACCGCGAAGTAGCGGCCCGCGGCGTCCTCGGCCCAGGGGAGCCGGGCAGGCCCATGCCACCGTCCGCCCGGCACGGAACCGTGACATACACAGACATGTCACATGACTTCTCATTGGCCCTGAATCCTGCCATCTCACGCCAAGACAGCCTCGAAGCCCGATAAGGCTTGCACCGACGTCACCACGCTCTGCCCGGGCGGCAAGGAGCGCATGCGGCGCCTGATGGAGGTGGTGCGCGCGAAGCGCGTGGACCTGACGCCGCTCTTCACACACCGCTTCCCGCTCAAGGACATCCGGGACGCGTATGAGCTGTTCAACCAGCGCAAGGACGGGGTGCTCAAGGTCGCCATCCGGCCTTGAGCACGCCTGGGGAGGCTAGCGCGGCGCGAAGGTGCCCTCGTAAAGGGATGCCCTGGCCGCGCCCCCACTGCTGACGAGCTGCGCTTCGCCCAGTTGGAAGGGGGTCGGAACCAGGAGCGGGTAGCCGTCCGCGTCCGCGCCGACGGTGAGCATTTGCAGACGCAGGTCGAGCCGCACGCCAATCTCCGTGTTCTCCAGGGGCATGTTCACCACATAGGAGTAGCCCCACCCCGACGCCGTCACGACGAAGTCCAGGGTGCGTCCCTGGAGCGCGGCGACGAACTGCTGCATCACCTTCGCTGGGACCGCGCCTCCCAACTGGAAGGTCACGGGAGAAGTCTGGATCCTGGCCTGCTTCGGGCCGTTCTCCTGGATGCGCGTCACCGTCGCCGACTCATAGCTGATGACGAAAGGCACGCTCTTGCCGATCAGGTCGGCGAAAATGCCCACGGGACCGTCCCTGGGCGGAGACGGGGGCTCGAACTTGAGGGTCCCGGAGATCCACCCGCCGGAGTCCACACCGATGCCCACGTTCGCGGTGCCATCCTCCGGCACCTTGAAGAGGAAGCGCACCGGACGCGCCTCCCCCTCGCCCAGCGTGAACGTCATCGGATTCGGCGATACCAGCGTGACGGGCACCGTGACACCCGGCGCGTCCGTGCGCTCCACGTGCCAGTCTCCGTTCATCTGGATGGAATACGTCCCGGCCATGAGCGGCTGGCTCACGGAGTCCGCGGACGTGTCCGTGATGGTGACGTTCTGCGGGCCGGTGATGGCGAACGTCGCGCCCACCAGCTTGTAGCTGCGCCCCGCCGACGTCGACACCAGCGGCAGCTCCAGCAGTCCTTCGCCGTCGCGAACCACCGGGGTGGACGGTCCTGAAACCTCACCACAGGCGAGCGCCAGCAACGCGAGCGCGCCCACGAACCACTTCAACCCTTGCATGGACTTCCCCCTCAGGAAGGCTCCGACGATAGGTTTCTGAACAATGGACGGTCAAGGCAGCGGCAATCACAGCCATCCCCATTCAGCGCGTGCATCCTGCGGCGCATGAGCGACACCTCCGAACTCAAGACCGCTGACCTCTGCGACGCCCACGCGGGCACACCGCATTTCCATATCGCCGAGCCGGGATTCCTGGACTACGGCGGCCGCCGGAGTTTTTCCGGCCCCATCAGCACCGTGCGCGCGCCGGAGGACAACTCCCTGGTGCGCAAGGCATTGGAGGAGCCTGGCCAGGGTCGCGTGCTGGTGGTGGATGGCGGAGGCAGCCGCCGCTGCGCGCTGGTGGGTGACGTGCTCGCGGCCCTGGGTGAGAAGAATGGCTGGGCGGGCGTGGTCGTGAACGGCTGCATCCGCGACGCGGAGGAGGTCGGCCGCACCGCCATCGGCGTGAAGGCGCTGGGCACCCATCCGCTCAAGAGCGGCAAGCGCAACGAGGGCCAGCGCGACGTGGAGGTGCGCTTCGCCGGCGTCACCTTCGTCCCCGGCCACCACCTCTACGCGGACGCGGACGGCATCGTCACTTCGCAGAAGCCGCTGCGCTGACCTTCGCCTTCCCCACCCCGGGCCACACGGAGCGCAGCGTCCCCGCGATGGCACGCAGCGCCTCCGCCCGGGGGTGGCCCGGACGCCACGCCAGCACCAGCGTCCGGCCCGGCCCCGGCGGCGCGAAGGGCCGCACCACCAGCTGCCCGTGCCGGTTCTCCGTGGACACCGCCAGCTGGGGCAGCAGCGTGACGCTGCCCATGGCCATCACCATCTGCGCGAGCGTCGTCAGGCTGGTGGCGCGGAAGTCCACCTCCCGCGCCCCCACGCGCGTGCACAGGGCCAGCGTCTGGCTGCGGAAGCAGTGCCCGTCCTCCAGCAGCAGCACGTCCTCTTCGTCCAGGTCTCGCAGCTGCACCTGCTTCCGCTTCTCCAACCGGTGCCCCGGCGGCGCCGCGACGACGAAGGGGTCCTCCGCGATGACCGCGTGCTCCACCCTGCGCCCCAGCTCCGCGTCCAGCGCCAGCAGCGCCGCGTCCAGCCGCCCCTCGTCCATGTCCCGCACCAGCACCGCCGTCTTCTCCTCGCGCAGCCGCAGCTGGAGCTTCGGGTAGCGCTTCACCAGCGCGGGCACCACCTCCGGCAACACATACGGCGCCACCGTGGGAATGGCCCCCAGCTGCAGCGGGCCCGCGAACGGGTCTCCCATCCGCGCCGCCGCCGTGAGCAGGTCCTCCGCCTCCGTCAGCACCCGCCGCGCCCGTGACACCAGCTCCTCGCCCGCGGGCGTGAGCATCACGCGGCGCGCGTCCCGCTCGAACACCTTCACGCCGAGCACCGACTCCAGCTGTTGAATCTGCGCGCTCAGGGCGGGCTGTGAGACGTGGCATCGCTCGGCCGCCCGCCGGAAGCCCAGCGTGTCCGCGACCGCTACCAGGTACTCCAGCTGCCGCAAGGTGATGTCGTTGAGTGAGGCCATAGTCCCTGCCTATCACTCCCATCCAAACGATGTCTTGGCCCAATCACCGGGACCTCTCTACCTTTCCGCCCGTCGCAGTGCTCCTGCAGCCCACGCAAAGGAAAGCGTCCATGTCCCCGCGTCCCACCCTGACCACCGAAGCCGGCGCCCCGGTCTCCGACAACCAGCATTCCCAGACGGCCGGGCCCAACGGTCCGGTGCTGCTGCAGGACCACCACCTGCTGGAGAAACTGGCCCGCTTCAACCGCGAGCGCATCCCGGAGCGCGTGGTGCACGCGGTGGGCTCCGGCGCGTACGGCACCTTCGAGGTGACGCAGGACCTCACCCGCTTCACCCGCATGAAGGTCTTCAGCGCGGTGGGCAAGAAGACGGAAGCGTTCCTGCGCTTCTCCACCGTTGCGGGCTCCAAGGGCGCGCCGGACACCGCCCGCGACCCGCGCGGCTTCGCGGTGCGCTTCTACACGGAGGACGGCAACTGGGACCTCGTGGGCAACAACACGCCGGTGTTCTTCCTGCGGGACGGCATCAAGTTCCCGGACTTCATCCACTCGCAGAAGTACGACCCGTACACGAACTGCCAGGAGCCGGACAACGTCTGGGATTTCTTCTCCCACTCTCCGGAGGCCACGCACCAGTTCACCTGGCTCTTCGGCGACCGCGGCATCCCCGCGACGCTGCGGCACATGGATGGCTTTGGCTCACACACCTTCCAGTGGGTGAACGCGAAGGGCGAGCGCTTCTGGGTGAAGTTCCACTTCAAGACGGACCAGGGCATCCGCACGCTCACCACGCAGGAGGCGGAAGCGATTGGCGGAAAGGACCCGCAGCACCACCAGCGCGACCTGTACCAGGCCATCGGCCGGGGTGACTTCCCCTCGTGGACGCTCAAGGTGCAGGTGATGCCGGAGGCGGACGCCGCGAGCTACCGCTTCAACCCGTTCGACCTGACCAAGGTGTGGCCGTACAAGGACTCCCCGCTGATGGAGGTGGGCAGGCTCACGCTCCACCGCAACCCGGAGAACTTCTTCGCGGAGGTGGAGCAGGCGGCGTTGGACCCGGCGCACTTCGTGCCCGGCATCGGCCCGTCCCCGGACCGGATGCTCCAGGCGCGCCTGTTCGCCTACGGCGACGCGCACCGCTACCGGCTGGGCATCAACAGCACGCAGCTGCCGGTGAACAAGCCCTGGGGCGTGAAGGGCGGCGCGCGCAACTACGGCCGTGACGGCGCCATGCGCTTCGACGGCAACGGCGGCCGCGGCCCCAACTACGAGCCCAACAGCTTCAACGGCCCCGCGCAGACGGACGAGTCCCCGGGCACCGGCTACTCGGTAGGCGGCACGACGGGCACCTTCGTCCACGGCAAGCACGCCGAGGACACGGATTACGTCCAGGCCGGCGCCCTCTACCGGCTGATGGACGAAGCGGCGAAGGCGCGGCTGGTGGAGAACATCTCCGGCAGCCTCGCGCAGGTGAGCCGCGAGGACATCATCACCCGCGCCATCGCCCACTTCCGCGCCGCCGACGAGGACTACGGCTCGCGCATCGCGCAGTCCGTCCAGCAGAAGCGCCACGCGCGGTGATGGCCCCGTCACCGCAGGTAGCCGTCCGAGAGCGTGCGCAGGAAGGCGACGAGGGCCTGCTCCTCCTGGGGTGACAGGCCCAGGTTGCCCACCGCCTGCGTGTTGATGTTCAGCCCCACCTCCGGCAGGGGCCAGCAGTCCACCCCGGGCGCCCCGGACGCGCTCCCGGTGCAGACCGGCAGCACGTCACGCGTGTTGTAGAAGTGGACGATGGACTCGAGGCTCTTGAAGTAGCCGTTGTGCGCATAGGCCTTGATGAAGCCGGGGAACGGGCGCTTGTCCACGTTGCGCAGGGTGGGCACCTTGACCTTCCCCAGGTTGGCGCGCGCGGAGGGCGCGTAGTCCTGGCGCGTCTGGAGGAAGCCGCCCAGGCCCGTGTCGATCCAGAAGGGCCCCTCCGGGTTGAACTGGAGCTGCCAGTACCAGGGGTTGAGCAGGTTGCGCGGCACACCCAGGTTCTCGAACGTGTAGTCGGTGAAGAGCGGCGGCTCGCCCCCCGGGCCGCGCTGGCTCGGGTGGCAGTTTTCGCAGCGGGCCTTACCCTGGAAGAGCTTCAGGCCCCACTGCTCCTGGGGAGACAGCCGCGCGCGGCCCGCGAGGTACGCGTCGTACTTCGAGGAGAAGGCGTTCACCTCGCGCGAGGCCTCGTACGCGGCGATGGACCTCGCGATGTCGTCATACGCGCGCGGCACGTCGCCGCAGATGTTGGCGCCCCAGACGGCCCGGAAGAGGTCGCCGTACGGGCCACCGCAGACCTTGACCACCACGGCGGCCTCGCTGGGGTTGTTCTGCTCCACCGGGTTGAGGAAGGGGCCCTGCGCCTGGTCCGCGGCGGGGTTGCCCAGCTCCTCGCCGGTGGCGCGGCCGTCCCAGAAGTTGCCGCCCACGAAGTCCGCCTGCCCCGGGGTCACCCGGTGGAGGATGGGCGCCTGCGTGGCGTAGGCGGACGAAGGCGGCTTGCGATTGCCGAAGCGCCCCCGCACGGCGCCCTCGTAGACGGAGCCGGTGAGATTGATGAGTATTTCAGGGCCCGTCCAGCCCACCTCGGGGCCATGACAGACGGCACAGGCCTGGCCCATGGGCTCGGAGAGCCGGCGGTCGAAGAAGAGCAGTTTGCCAAGCCGCTCCACCGGCTTGAGCCCGCCGCCCGTCTCGCCCAGCGTGGCCTCGAAGATGGCCGAGGCCTGGAGGGCTTCGGCCGTCTCCGGCGGCGCCGCGTCACCCGTCCTCGGGCTCGCGGGAGGCTTCACTGACAACGCCCCTGGTGGTGGAGCGACTTCACATGCCAGCGTGCCGCCCAGTGTCAGCAACAGGAACAACCTCGACCAAGACCGTGACCCGTGCATTCGCGGCACCTCGGATTGAGCAGGCTGGCCAGCGTGACGCCGCCGCCGGGCCCGGGCCATGGACCGGGAGCGCGAACGGCTGTCGGATTCCGAGGATGGGACTGCTCTTTGGAATTGAAAAACGCCTTCGGACTGAACAGTGAACGCAACGCGGCCCCGGCATATCGACACGCCGGGGATGCCTGATTAGGAAGGAACACAGACCATGAGCTCCCCGAACGATCCGAAGAACGCACCTCCCTCCGCTGATGACGCCGCCGTGCTGGACTTCGTGAGGAGCGCCTTCACGGTGGTCCGCGCGGGGGACGCCGCGAAGCTGCGCGAGATGCTCGACGCCGGGCTCCCCGTGGGCGTTCGCAACGAGCGGGGCGACTCGCTCCTGATGCTGGCCAGCTACCACGGCCACGTGGAGGCCACGCGCCTCTTGCTGGAGCGCGGGGCGGACCCGGAGCAGCCCAACGACGCCGGGCAGACACCGCTGGCCGGCGCGGCCTTCAAGGGCAACGAGGCCATCGCCACGGTGCTGCTGGACGCGGGCGCGAACGTGGACGGCACGGGCCCGGATGGCCGCACGCCGCTGATGTTCGCGGCCATGTTCGACAAGCTGGAGATGATGGAGCTGCTCATCCAGCGCGGCGCGGACCACCGGCAGCGGGACGCGGACAAGCGCACCGCGCTGGACTACGCACGCTCCATGGGCGCGGCGCGCGCCGCCGAACGGCTGTCGCCCAAGCCTTAAGCGTTCGTGTGGCCCCAGGCGTTGTCGGACGGCCTGCCCCGGCCGTCCCCGCCCCGGGCCGTCGTCGCCTCCCTCAGCGAGGTGACGGCCTCCACGATGTGCCCGGCGTCGATGCCCGCGGCGTCCAGCAGCTCCGCGGGCTTCCCGGAGCCGGGCATCTTCGTCACCGCGAGCCGCACCACGGTGGGCAGCCGCTCGCGCTCGCCGGTGAAGGCCTCCAGCACCGCGTCCGCCAGGCCCCCTTCCGCCCAGTGGTCCTCCACCACGATGAGCCGCCCCAGCGTCTCGCGCGCGGCCTTGCGCAGCGTCTTCGCGTCCACCGGCTTCACGGAGTACAGGTCGATGACGCGCACCGCGATGCCGTCCTTCTTCAGCGCTTCGTAGGCCTTGAGCGCTTCGTGCAACGTGATGCCGGCGGCCACCACCGTCGCCACGTCTTCATCGGACTGGCGCAGCACCTTGCTGCCGCCGATGGGGAACTCCTCCGTCGCGGGGTACAGCACCGGCGTCTTCTCCCGCGTGCTGCGCAGGTAGGTGATGCCCTGGCGCTCCACCACCTGCGCCAGCAGCTTCGCGGTCTGGTTCGCGTCGCTCGGGTAGAGCACCGTGCTGCCGCCCACCGCGCGCATCATCGCCAGGTCCTCCAGCGCCATCTGTGACGGGCCGTCCTCGCCAATGGATACGCCCGCGTGGCTGCCGCACAGGTGCACCGTGGCGTTGGAGATGGCCGCCATGCGCACCTGGTCGTACGCGCGCGACAGGAAGGCCGCGAAGGTGCTGACGAAGGCCTTCTTGCCCAGCACCGCCAGCCCCACCGCGCTGGACACCATGTTCTGCTCCGCGATGAACATCTCGAAGTAGCGCTTCGGGTGCGCCTTCTGGAACTCGTTCGCGTACGTGGAGTTGGACACCTCCGCGTCCAGCGCCACCACGTCCGGCCGCGCGTTGCCCAGCGCCAGGAGCGCGTCCCCGTACGCCTTGCGCGTGGCCTCCTTCTGGCCGACCTCGTACACGGGCAGCACCAGGTCGGAAGCCTTGTCCTGCACGGTGGCCTTCAGCGCCTCCGGCTTCTTCACCTGGATGCGGACCTGTCGCTCCCCGCCCAGCTCGCGGATGGCGTCCTTGGCCTTGTCCTCCGGCAGCGGCTTGCCGTGCCAGCCGTCGTGGTTGGCGATGAGCGAGGAGCCACGCCCCTTCTCCGTCTTGCAGATGAGGCAGGTGGGCTGGCCCTTCTTCGCCTGCGCTTCGGCGAAGGCCCGGTCGATGGCGTCCAGGTCATGGCCATCCAGCGTGAGGGCGTTCCACCCGAAGGCGCGGACGCGGGCCGCGTAGGCCTCCAGGTTCCAGCCCAGCTCCGTCTCGCGGCTCTGCCCCAGGCGGTTCACGTCGATGATGGCGCACAGGTTGTCGAGCCCGTAGTGGGAGGCCTTGTCGAACGCCTCCCACACGGAGCCCTCCGCCGTCTCGCTGTCGCCCATGAGGACGTATGTGCGGAAGGGCAGGCCGTCCATCCTCGCGCCCAGGGCCATGCCCACGCCCACCGCCAGGCCCTGCCCCAGCGAGCCGGTGGCCACGTCCACGAGCGGCAGCACGTGCGGGTTCGGGTGGCCCTCCAGCCGGCTGCCGAACTTGCGCAGGGTGAGCAATTCCCGGTCGTCGATGGCGCCCGCCGCCTTGAAGGCGGAGTAGAGGACCGGACAGGCGTGGCCCTTGGAGAGCACGAAGCGGTCGTTGTTGGGCGCTTTGGGTTGCTGGAAGTCGAAGCGCAGGTACTTCTGGAAGAGCACGGCCATGATGTCCGCCGCGGACATGGACGAGCTGGGGTGGCCCGAGCCCGCCGCCGTGGTGCAGCGGATGCTGTCGATGCGCAGCTGCGCCGCGAGGTCCGCCAAGGTGTCCGCCATCGTGTCGCTCCGGGGTTGGGGGGTGCCCGGGTACTGTGTTGACTGCCCTGGCTTGCGAGAAGCGCTGCCCCCCGCCGGCCCTGTTCGCAGGCAGAATCCGCGAGTGCCTGCCCGCCCGGCCGGACCTGGGCGACAGGGCATGCGCAGATTAGAGAAACGCCATCCGGGAGCTTCGCGCCCCCGCCGGGAGAATCCATGAATCCGCTGCGACAGCTCGCCGAGTTCGGCCAATCCGTCTGGGTGGACAACCTCCAGCGCAGCTACATCACGAAGGGCACGCTGAAGAAGTTCATCGAGGAGGACGGCCTCAAGGGGCTCACCTCCAACCCGACCATCTTCCAGAAGGCCGTGTCGGGCAGCGACGACTACCAGGACCTCTTCGACGCGGCGAAGGGCAAGGGCGTCACGGGCAACGACCTCTACGAGCAGCTGGCCGTGCGCGACGTGCAGGGCGCCGCGGACATCCTCAAGTCCGTGTACGACGCGACGAAGGGCCAGGACGGCTACGCGTCGCTGGAGGTGTCCCCGCTGCTGGCGCTGGACACGCAGGGCACGCAGGAGGAGGCGCGGCGGCTGTGGAAGACGCTTTCGCGGCCCAACGTGATGATCAAGGTCCCGGGCACGGTGCCGGGCGTCCCCGCCATCGAGCAGCTCACCTCGGAGGGCATCAACGTCAACGTGACGCTGCTCTTCAGCCAGGAGCGCTACCGGGAGGTCGCCCTTGCCTACGTCGCCGGCCTGGAGAAGTTCGCCGCGTCCGGCGGGGACGTGAGCCGCGTGGCGAGCGTGGCGTCGTTCTTCATCAGCCGCATCGACGCCATCGTGGACAAGGAGCTGGAGAAGAAGCTGAAGGCGGGCGCCACGCCGGAGCAGCAGAAGGCGATGGAGGGGCTGAGCGGCAAGGTGGCCATCGCCAACGCGAAGCTCGCCTACCGCGCCTTCAAGGAGGTCTTCGGCAGCGCGCGCTGGAAGGCGCTCGCGGCGAAGGGAGCCAGGGTGCAGCGCGTGCTCTGGGCGAGCACCAGCACCAAGAGCCCGAAGCTGCGCGACGTGCTCTACGTGGAGGAGCTCATCGGCCGCGACACCGTCAACACCATGCCGCCCGCCACCATCGACGCGTTCCGCGACCACGGCAAGGTGCGCCCCAGCCTGGAGGAGGACCTGCCCGCGGCGGAGGCGACGATGCGCCAGCTGGAGGCGGCCGGCATCTCCATGAAGACCGTGACGGACGAACTGGCCACCGACGGCATCCGCCTGTTCTCCGAGTCCTTCGACCAGCTTCTCTCCGCGGTGGGAGAGAAGCTGAAGAAGACGTAGCGCCGAAGGGGCCGCGCCTACCGGTAGGTGTCCAGGTAGGCGCGGTGGCTGCTGGAGAACTCGTAGCTGGTGAACGCGTCCCAGTTGATGGACCAGGTCATCAGCCCCTTGAAGCCCGGGTAGCCACCCGCCTGCCGCAGCACGTAGGCGCCTCCGAAGGACTGGCCCTTCATCAGGTAGTCCAGCGCCTTCCGCACGTTGGCGGGCGTCGTGTAGCCGCCGCCCGCGGCCTGCGGCGAGGACGGCAGGCCGATGACGACCTGCTCCGGACGCAGCGCGGGGAAGACGGCGCTCGCGTTGCCGCCCACGGGGAAGCCCTGGAGCAGCATCTCCGCCATGGCCACGTGGAAGTCCGGCGTGGACTGCGCGTAGGCGCGGCCGTCCAGCGCCATCACGGTGCCGGTGTTGTAGTGCTGCACGTGCAGGTACGTCAGCCGGTCGCGCAGCGCGTGGATGACGGGGAGGTACGCGCCCCAGGGGCCGCCGTACGCCGCGTAGCCGCCCTGCACGTAGGCGGTCTCCGGCGCCATGGTGAGCAGGAAGCCCGCGCCGTTGTCGTTGAGCAGCTGGCGAGTGCCGGCGATGAGGTTCTGGATGCGCGGCGTGGTGGGGTTGCGGAAGTCGGTGTCCCCGCTGTTGAGCGACAGCGACGCGCCCTCCAGGTCCAGGTCCAGGCCGTCAAAGCCATACGTGTTGATGAGCCCCTGCATGCTGGTGACGAAGGCCTGCCGCGCCGCCGCGGTGTCCAGGTGGATGGTGCCGTTGGCGCCGCCCAGGGAGATGAGCACCTTGCGGCCCTGCGCCTTGAGCGTGGCGATGTCTGCTTTGAACTCGGCCACGGTGGCGTTGTAGGGCGTGAAGCCCATGGTGCCTGACGGCGCGCCCGCCACCGGCTCCGCGAAGGCCACCTGGATGACGTTGAACCGGGACGACACGTCACGCAGCCGGATGTTGGTGGAGCCGTTGTCGAAGTTGTGCCAGTAGCCGACCAGCACCTTGCTGCCCACGGGCGCCGTGTTGCCCGTCGTCACCGAGACGGTGTTGCTCGCGACGGAGCGGTTGCCGGCCGCGTCGCGCGCCTTCGCGGTGAACGTGTAGACGGTGTTGGCGGCGAGCCCCGTGACGGTGGCGCCCGTCGTGGTGCTGGTGGCCGCCGCGCTGGTGCCGCCGTTGACGAAGATTTCGTAGCCGGTGACGCCCACGTTGTCGCTGGACGCGTTGAACGCCAGGGACACGCTGGAGGCCGTCACGCCGGTGGAGCGCAGGGAGCCGGGAGCGGTGGGGGCCTGCGTGTCCGCGGGGGGATTGCCGGTGCGCTCCAGCCAGAGCGCGAGCACGTTGGGCGGCTCCCAGCCCACCAGGGACGTGTGGGCCTGACGGCAGTCGTAGCCCTTGCCGCCATACGACGCGATGTCGCCCACGGCGTACGCGACGCCTGGGGCCCAGGCGCCCCGGTCCGCGGCCAGGGCCAGGGTGGGCAGAAGCAGCAGGAGCACGGCGAGGGCCGCGCGGGACGAGGAACGAGGGGGATGCATGTGGGGGAAAGCCTCCCGGAAATGGGTCCGGAAGACAGGGAGGGAGGGACCGGGCCATTCGGGTCAAACCCGCCGGTGCCTCGTTGGAAAGGTTGCTCAGCGAACGGAGGACCGAGCCCCTGGGAACGAGGGATTCCGCCAGGATCCCTGGTCTCTAGAATCCCTACCCATGAAGTTCCTTGGTGAGCTGGATCCGGCCTCTCTCTCGCGAACCCAGCGGTGCAACCGCCGCCTCTCCGACCCGAGCCGCCTGCAAGCGATTCGGGACACCGGGCTGATGGACACGCCCCAGGAGGAGGCCTTTGACCGGCTCGCCCGCCTGGCGGCGCAGCTGCTCAACGTTCCACTGACCATCATGTCGCTGGTGGACGCGAACCGGCAGTTCTTCAAGGCGGACTTCGGCCTGCCCTCGCCCTTCCGGGAGACCCGGACGCTGCCCATCGACGCGTCGCTGTGCCGCTACACGCTCGAGGGTGAGTCCATCATCTCCTCGAACGCGCCCGCGGATCCGTTCCTGAAGCTCCATCCCTCCACGGGGCCGTGGGGCATCGTCGCGCTCATCGTGCTGCCGCTCATCAACCCGGACGGGCACGTGCTGGGCACCTTCTGCTGCATCCAGCCCTCGGTGCGCGAGTGGTCCCAGCAGGACCTCACGGTGATGAAGGAGCTGACGGCCTCCATCATGACGGAGGTCAACCTGCGCAATCAGATCCGCAAGCTGAAGGCCGAGCAGAACATGCGGGACACGTTCGTCGCGGCGCTCACCCATGACCTGCGCACGCCGCTGACGGCGTCGAAGCTGAGCGTGCAGCTGCTGGGCAGGCGCCACGCGGACGTGCCGGGCGTGCAGGCCTCCGTGTCCCGCGTGACGGCGAGCCTGGACCGCGCGGAGCAGATGATCCAGAACCTGCTGGACGCCAGCCGCATCCAGGCCGGCAAGCCGATGGCGCTGGAGATGAGCGATTGTGACCTCCACGCCGTCACGGCCCAGACGCTGGACGAACTGTCGGCGGTCTACCCGGAGCGCTTCGTGCTGACGGCGGAGGGCGACTTCAAGCTGCGGGCGGATGTGCTCGGGCTGCGCCGCATCGTGGAGAACCTGGCGTCCAACGCGGCGAAGTACGGCGCGCCGGGCACTCCGATTGAGGTCCGCCTCGACCGGGGCGAAACCCAGGTGATGCTCCAGGTGCGCAACCAGGGCACGCCCATCGCAGCGGAAGAGCTGCAGTCCATCTTCGAGCCGTTCCACCGCACGCGGTCCGCGACGGAGAGCGCGTCGAAGGGGTGGGGACTGGGGCTGGCTTTGGTGAGGGGCCTGGCCGAATCGCACGGAGGCAAGGCCACCGTGACGAGCTGCGCCGAGAAGGGGACCTGCTTCACCATCACCCTGCCGCTGGACGCGAGCGCGGGGCGGCGGCTATCAGCCTGAGGTCATGCCCATTCCCTCGCATTACGCCTCCCTCTCGGCGCTGGAGCTGGCGGCCATCACGCTCCTGGAGCTGAAGGGCGCTTGGACCCTGGCCGCGCTCGCTGCGCTGCACGAACGCGACCGGCAGGAGGTGTTCGACGCTGGCGTGCAGTTGCTGCGGTCTGCGTCCGCACGGGAGCGCGAACGCGGCGTGGGGCTGCTCTTCTACACAGGGTGGCCCAACAGTGTGAATTTCGAGGAGCGCAGGGCGCGAGGCACGGAGATCCTGCTGTCCGCGCTGAGCACGGAGCAGGATGTCTCCGTCCTCCAGCAGATGGGCCGCACGCTGGGGCACTTCGAGGACATCCGGTCGGTGCGCGCGCTGCTGACCTTGAAGGACCACCCGGATGCACGGGTCCGGCAGGGCGTTGTCTGGGGCCTGAGACCGCACGCCCGCCACGTTTCCGTGGCCCTGCGGACCCTGCTCGAGCTCTCCCGGGACGGGGACACGTCTGTTCGCAAGGAGGTGCTTTCTGGACTGTCCCTCGTGGGCGAGGACGCGCTGGACACCCCGGAGCTGCGGGATGCCTTCTTTGACCGGCTCTCGGAGGAGGATGCCGGCATCCGGGCCAAAGCGCTGTTGGGGCTGGCCAGGAGGAAGGACCCGCGAGCGAGGGAGCCGCTCCGGCGTGAGCTGGAGCGACGTCCCGTCGCCATCGAAGCCATCGAGGCCGTGAGATACCTGGAGGACGCCTCGTTCCTGCCGCTGCTCCTCGCCGTCCGGGAGGCAGCCTGCCCGATGGACGAGGCCTTCGAGGACGCCATCGGCTTCGCCATCGAGAGCCTGGGAGGGCGCGCGACATGAAGGACCGCTCCGTTCCGGAATTGATTGCCCTCGCGTTGCAGGGGGACGAGGACGACGAGACGGCCTGGGAAGCGATCCGCGAGCTGCACGACCGGGGCGGCGACGAGGTCTTCGAGGCCGCAGTGAAACTGCTGCACTCCGCCTCTTCACGGGAGCGCGGACGCGGCGCGGACATCCTGGCCCAACTGCGAAGTCCCGAGCTCGTCACCCGGTGCGCGGATGAAATCCTGTCCGCGCTGGTGACGGAGCAGGAGGTCCCCGTGCTGGAATCCATGGCCGTGGGCCTGGGGCACCTCCGGGATGCCCGGGCCGTTCCCGTCCTCCAGCCCCTGAAGGACCACCCGGACTCGGACGTCCGGATGGGCGTGGTCATGGGGATGATGCCCCACCGGGATCCGGTCGCCATCCAGACCTTGATTCAACTCTCGCGCGACAGCGACGAGGACGTCCGGAACTGGGCGACCTTCAGCCTGGGCACCCAGGCGGAAGAGGTGGACACGCCCGAGCTCCGGGACGCGCTGTTCGACCGGCTCACGGAGCCCGACATCGAGCTTCGCGGAGAAGCCCTGGTCGGACTGGCGCTGCGCAAGGACCCGCGCGTCCTGGAGCCGCTGCGCCGCGAACTGGAGAGCAGCTATGTCATCGTCCTGGCGGTCGAAGCCGCACAGGCGCTGGAGGACGTCTCCCTCCTGCCGCTGCTCCGTCAACTCTGGGAGAGTCCCGGTAAGGCAGACAGCTACTTCCGCAACGTCCTCGCCGACGCCATCGCCCACCTGGAAGGGCTGGTGCGCTGAAAGCCCCCTGTCCGCTCCAGCGGTCGCCGGACGACAGGAAGCGTGCGCGCACCGCACGTCTGCCTTGCAGCACGGCGGTGGGTGCACTAGCCATCGGGGGACGAGGGCCGACGGCGCCGACCGCTCGGGTCCTCCGAGGATGACTTTATGGCCCAGCGCCGCCCGACCCGACCTTCCGCCCCGTCCGCTACGTCCAAGTCCCGCAGTGCCGCTGGCAAGGCCGCCACGAAGCCCGGGGGCCGTGCCGCCGGGGGCAAGGCCTCCGCCCCGGCGAAGAAGGCAGGGGTCGCGAAGCTGAAGCAGACCGCCAAGGCGGTGAAGACCGCGGCGGCGAAGGCTCCGGCCGGGAAGGCAAAGCCTGTCGCAAAGGCATCCAGCCCGAAGGCCGCTCCGGCGCCGAAGGCTTCCGGGGCGAAGCCAGGTGCCCAGGCGTCGAAGGGCCCTGCCGCGAAGACCGCCCAGGCCTCGAAGGCGCCTGCGGCGAAGTCCGCCGCGAAGGCCCCCGTCGCGAAGCCGGGCGCACAGTCGTCGAAGACGCCCGCCACGAAGAAGCCCGCGGATCAGTCGCCAAAGGCGCCTGTCACGAAGCCCACCGCGCAGGCTTCAAAGGCAGCCGCCACGAAGAAGGCCCCCGCCGAGACGGGCGCCAAGGCTTCTGCCTCGAAGGCCACCGGGCGCGCTGATCAGAAGCCCTCTTCGGCCGACAAGAGCCCGAAGGCTTCCGCGGCGAAGACTGCCGGAGGAGGCGCCTCCCAAGAACCTGTCTCGGCCGTGAAGGGCTCGAAGGCTTCCGCATCGAAAGCCGCTGAACAGCCTGCATCGACTGAAGAGCCGTCCAAGGCCGATACATCGACGCCCGCCGAAGGGGCCGTGGCCGACGAGAGCCCCAAGGCTTCCACGGAGCCGTCGTCCTCGGCCACCGAGCCGACCGCTGCTGCCACCGAGACCGCCGAAGTGAAGACGGACGACGGCGAGGCCCCGTCGAAGCGCGCGAAGAAGACGCCCAAGGGCGCCTCCGCGAAGAAGGCCGCGGCCGAAGAGGCTCCCGCCTCCACGTCGCAGGAGACCTCCACGGAATCCGCCACGACCGCTCCCGCGAGCACCGTGGAAGAAGCAGCTCCCGCGACGGAGACGGCCGAAGCTCCCTCACGCCGCGCATCGAAGAAGAAGGCCGCCGAAGCTCCTGAAGAAGCCGCCTCCAGCGAGGAGCCCGCCTCCAAGTCGAAGCGCGGCTCCAAGGACGCGGCCCCCGAGGAGGCCGCTGCTCCTGCCGCCTCCAGCGAGGAGCCCGCCTCCAAGTCGAAGCGCGGCGCCAAGGGCGCGGCAGAGCCCTCCGAGGCTCCGGCGAAGCCCGCTCGCACCGCCGACCCGCAGTTCCTCATCCTGACCGGCGGCTCACCCTTCCTGCGCGCCATCGGCTCCGTGCGCCGCCCGGACGGCGAAACCCTCCCGGGCTTCGCCAACCTGGCCGTGACCAAGATGTCCGCGGCCTCGCTGCCCACCGAACCCGGCACGTACGAGTTCCGCTTCCAGGCCAGCAACGGCACCGGCGACTTCAAGCTCGCGCAGCGCAGCGAGAACGGCGCCCCCCGCAACGTGCGCGACTTCGAGATGGCCTCCTCGGGCGGCTTCCAGCTCTACCGCTTCACCATCTCCTGAACGCCCCTCACGGCGGCAGGAACCGCGACAGCAGCGCGAGCCCCTGCGCCTCCAGGGGCACGCGCCCCCGCAGCGCCGCGAACAACGACCAGCCGTGGTCCGACAGCAGGACCACGGCCGCGTCCGCCGCGACGCTGAGCCCCATGAAGCCCACGTAGCCCCCCATCACCGACGAGCGCCACACCACGTCCTTCCCGCGCACCTGGGACACGTTCCATCCCAGGCCCCGCTGGAAGGGCCCCGCCTTCACCCGGGGCGCCTGCATCCGGTACAGCGCCTTCGTGAACGACGGCTCGCCGCGCCCCAGGCCCGTCTCCAGGAAGCGCATCACGTCCCCCACCGTGGAGTGCAGCGCGCCGCCGCCCGGGAGCGCCGGGAAGGTCCAGGGCGGCACGGGCTTGCCTCGCGCGGTGTGGCCCTGCAACAGGCGCGGGGCCAGCTCCTCCGTGACGCGCGCCGTGGTGTCCATCAGCCCCATGGGCTTGCACAGCACGTCCCGCATCAGGTGCCCGTAGTTCAACGTCATGCGCCGGGACAGCGCGTGGCCCAGCACGCCCATGCCCAGGAAGGACTCGGAGGACGGGTGCGGCGGCGGCCGACGGGGGTGGTAGTTGCGCAGGAACTCGCCGAACAGGCTCGCGGAGTACCCGCCGAACGGGTCGTCCGGATTGCGCGGCGCCGCGTCCAGGTTGGGCGGCAGGTGCGGCAGCCCGGAGGTGTGCGTCGCCAGCTGCTCCAGCGTGATGCTCCGGGCAATCTCGTCGTTCAACAGCGACGCGGGGATGAGGTTGCCCAGGGGCTCGTCGAGCCGCACGTCCCCGCGCTCCGCCATCACCGACAGCAGCGCCGCCGTGAAGACCTCCGTGAGCGACCCCAGCCCGAACAGGGCATCCGTCGCCGGGGGCGGCCCCTTGCCCCGGAGTCCTTCGACGTGCAGCGCGCCCCGCCAGGTCATGGCCGCGCAGACATGGGCCGTCGGATAGCCGCGCAGGTAGGGCCGCAGCTCCGCGCGGAGGAGGTCGGAAGGGTTCGACATGGGGAGGCGCTTTACGGGCCCGCCACCCGGTGAGGCAAGCCCTCCCGACGCGCTTCTGTCAGGCGCCACCGTGCAGGGCCGTCCGCCTCCTGGAAGCCCCTTTCGTCCAGACATGCCGCCCGCGTTCGCGCACGCCGGGGCCGTGTCAGGTCCCACGTGTGCTCGCGTCCAGGTGGGCCCGCCGTTCCCCTTCCCCTGACGAAAGGCCACCTGGATGCCTCCTGTCCCTGCCGTGAAGGCGATTCTGTTCGGGCGCAACCCCCACCAGCCGGATCCGTTCGACGTGGAGGCCGACGCGGCCGAAGCGCTGGGCGTGGACACGTACCAGGCGGACCTCTCCGCCCTCCTGTCGGGCGACGCGGCGAGGGCGCTCACGGGCGTGCCCGACCGAGGCCACCTCCGGCTGCTGTACCGGGGATGGATGCTCACGGAGGAGGAGTACACGGAGCTCGACGAGGCCGTGCGGGCGCTGGGGCACCGCCTGGGGACGACGCCGGAGCAGTACGCCGCCGCGCACTACCTGCCCCACTGGTACCCGAAGCTCGCGGGCTACACGGCGCGCTCGGTGTGGACGGACGGGCCGGACGCGGCGGAGGCGTGGCGCGCGGCCCGGAAGCTGGGCCCGCCGCCGTACATCCTCAAGGACCACGTGAAGTCCGCGAAGGAGCGCTGGGCGGAGGCGTGCTTCGTCCCGGCGGACGCCACGCGCGAGGACTTCGAGCGCATCTGCCAGAACCTGCTCGACGAGCGCGGCGACCGCTTCGAGCGAGGCTTCGTGGTGCGCCGCTACCTGCCGCTCAAGGTCTACGGGCGCACGCCCGCGGGCCCCGCGCACCTGGAGTTCCGGCTGTTCTTCGGCGCGGGCCGGCTGCTGGCCGCGGAGCCGTACCACGAGTTCGACGTGGAGGTGCCCGACTTCACCGCCTTCGAGCCGCTGGGCCGCCGCATCCCCTCCCCGTTCTTCACGCTGGACGTGGCGATGCTGGAGGACGGCGGCTGGGCGGTGGTGGAGGTGAATGACGGCGGCGTCTCCGGCCTGCCGCCCGGGTTGGATCCGCGCGACCTCTTCGCCGCGCTGCTCGACCTCAAATAGGCCCTGGCGTCAGAAGTACTCGGGGTGCTCGGCCGCCAGCATCGCCTCCATCCCGCTCACGTCCTGCAACAGCGAGTGCCGTGGCGCGATGTTCCTCGCCGCGTCCCAGCACACCCAGGCCGCGCCCATGTCCCAATCCGCGACGCAGAGGTCCCCCAGGTCCTTGTAGGCGCCGGTGAAGAAGGGATTGGCCTGGATGACCTCCAGCAGCAGCTGACGCGCCGCAGGGGCCTCACCGAGGGCCCGGCGCGCTCCGGCCTCGAAGCTCTTGAGGACATGCGCGTGGCGCCCCGCCGCCGCACGGAGCGCGACCAACCCGGGGGCCATGGCGCTGGCCGTGGCCTTGTCGTTGGGAGGCCGCGACAGGGCCTCCCGGAAGCGCCGCACGTCCGCGTCCGGAATGGCCTGGACGGCCTCGCCCAGCCCCGGCATCAGCTCATCGGTCTGCAACTTCAGCTCGAAGAACGCGAGCACGCTTTCGAGCATCCGGCCCGCGGCCACGGACGCCTCCGCCTCCCGCTTCCGCTGCTCCCGCACCGACGCACCGTCGGGAGCGGCGCCGAGCGTCACGCGCTCCAGCGTGGCGTCATCCGGCAGGCCGGGCCCTCCGCGCACCACGCGGCGGTAACCGCCAATGGGAAGCCCGCTGTCGGGCACGACGGTGTCGGACTGGAGCCGCAAGGTCACGGTGCTCCCCGGGGAGCCGCGCATCGCCTTCGCGCTGTACTGGATGTCGCGCGGCACGCGGTGGGCCGAGCCGAGCCGCTCCAGGATGAGGGGGTGGCCATGGAAGCGATGCCGGAGGAACTGGACGAACTGTCCACCCAGGCTGGGAGCGACGCGGACGCCGTCATCCGAGTACGCCAGCAGCGGGCGTCCCTCCGCGGTGACAAACGCCGTGCCCCCTGCCTCGGACTTCATGAGGATGTCCGCCGGCTTGCCGCGCCCGGAGAAGAGGGACCGCAGCATCGCCCCAGGCCCGGTGGCCTTCGCCTCCGCGAGCGTCCGTCCCCGCGCCTTGTCGAGCACGGAGAGCTGATGCTCCATGATGACCGGCGCGAAGTCCGAAGCATCTCCCAGGCCGGCCGTGATGACGGCGTGGAGGTGCTCGCGGTTGCTCAGCTCGAAGTGCCGGAAGCAGACGTCCGCGTACATCGACTCGTCGACGTAGGTCTTCGCGCCCTCGTCGAGCGTGAGGCGGCGCCTGCGGGTGAAGTCCAGGAGCACCTCGTCCTTGCCGGTCTCGCGATAGCCCAGCCAGCCACGCCGCAGCCGGACCTGCATCGCATGGGTCCTCGAGGGGACGGGAGGCGACTCGGGGTTGTTCCTTCCGCCGGACTCCGTGACTTGCAAGCTCAGGTCGAGACCCATGGGGCCCCATCCTACCGCGCCGTGGCAGGTGCTACCGTGCGCGGGCATGAACGGGTTGCATCACCGCGCCGCCGCCCTCCTCCTCGTGGGACTCACCGCGTGCGGCGGCTGCCAGAAGACGGACGCCGAGCGCGCCGCGAAGGAGCGCGCGGAGATTGACGAGCGCCTTCGCGACTCCGTCGCGCTCGTGCCCTACCGCGCGCTCAAGCTCACCGTGCGCGCGGACGGGGACCCCAAGGCGCCGGAGGAGGTGGCCCTGCTCTGGAAGGCCCTGGCTGAAACGCGCGCGCTGCCGGACAAGCCGCTCACCGACGAAGCGACGCGCGCGGCGGCCCGCACGTACCTGGACCTGGGCGTCGCCTTCTACAAGGCGCGCAAGACGCTCCAGACGCGCGACGAGGACGAGTTCCCCCTGCTGTGGAACCGGTGGGCCTCCGGCGAGGCCCTGCCCCTGCCCTCCTACGACGCGGGCCAGGAGCACGCCTTCCTCGCCGCCGCCCTGCTGGTGCTGGACACCGCGGAGAAGTCCGACCGCATCCCCGCCACGGAGCTGGTCTTCTACGAATTGTCGCGCGCCACGCCCGCGCCTGGCTGGCCCACGCCCCTGCGCGCAGCGGTGCAGGCCAGCCGGGGCACCGCCTTCTGCCAGGCGGGCTACCACTACGCCGCGGAGGAGGAGCTGACCGGCTTCCTCACGGAGACGGAGCGCCTTCCCCCGGAGGCCTTCCCCGCCCTCCAGCAGGGCACGCCCGCGCAGTCGCGGGAGGCGGTGCTCGCGGCCGGGCACTTCCTGCGCGCGTGGAACCGCATGGGCCTCAAGCGCGAGCGCGCCGCCGAGGACGACATCGAGCAGGGGCTGCGCTCGCTCCAGACGCTGGGCGTGGAGAACGAGCTGACGTGGTGGGGCTGGGCCTTCATCCACACCCGGCGCGGACGCTACGAGGAGGCCGCGGCGTCGCTCGACAAGCTCGCCGCCAGCCCCTACCTGGAGGAGACGGAGCGGCGCGAGGTGCACGACAGCGCCCAGGCCCTGCGCAAGCACGGCGACAGCCTGCCCCTGTTCCAGCAGACCCGCGCGACGCTGCTGTTGGGCCGGACGCTGCTGGCGCGAGCCGGAGGCCTGGAGCACGTGCTCACCGTGCTGCTGGGTCCGCAGCGGGCGAAGCAGCTCTACGCCCCGCTCGTCTGGATGGACCGCGTGCGCCAGCGCACGGCCAACCTCTCCCCGGAGCAGGTGGCCCAGGGCGCGGGCGAAACGCTCGACCGCGGATGGAAGGCCCTTCAGCAGCGACTGAACGACAGCACCGCCAGGGACACCCCGCCTTGACTCCAGGGTGACGCGCCCCCGTCACGGAGCCGCCGCTTCGCCCAGCGCCTTCACGGGGTAGTGCCCCGGGGACGCGCGGAAGCGGCGCTCCAGTCCTCCGGGCTGGAGCACGCCCCGCTCGAACAGCCCCAAGAGGAAGTCCTCGTACGTCCCGGCCCGTGAAGGGCCCGCGCGCTTCAGCTCCTCGTAGAGCACGAAGGCCAGGACGTGCATGCCGTCATCGTGGTCGCGGAAGAACTCCGCGCCCGTGAGCGGTTGGCCATCCCGCCTGCGCAGCAGGCCCTGCCGCTCGCTGACGTAGACGTCGATGGCCTCCGCGCAGTCCTCTTCCGTCAGGCCACGCGCCTTGGTGTAGCCGAACGCGGGGTCATGCTCGCGCACGAGCCGCTGGAAGTAGGGGTCCGCCTCCAGCGCGGACAGCTTCGCGTCCAGCACGCCCTCGCGCGCGAACGGTGGATGCAGCAGCTCATGCACCGCCGTCTTCACGGTGACGTCCGCGGGATAGGTCGCGTCCGTGAGGAAGTTCCACCCCGTCACCCGGATGCCGTGCGGCTTCGCGAACTTCAGGACGTGCGCGTTCACCGCCGGGACCTGGAGCTTCCGTCCCAGCACCCCTTCGTTCCAGCCCACCACGTCATGTGGCGTCACCTTCGCGGCCAGCCCCGTGATGGCCTGCTCCACCTGGGGCAGGTACTCCGCCCGCCAGATGCGGGGGAACTCCACACGCGCGAGGAACGCCAGCAGGACGCCCAGGTCTCCTCGCACGTCCTCCATCAGCGCGAAGCCGTCCTCCCGTCCGTATGACGTGGCCAGGAAGTCCTCGCGCATCCGGCTCCACGCGGCGTCATCCGCCACCGTCGCCGCCAGGCCCTCCACCGTGGTGGGCCCCGTCACGGAGAAGACCAGCGTCAGGAAAGGGCCCACCATCTTCCCGCCCTGCTTCCCCATCCGCTCGGTGAGGTGCGCGAGCGCCACGTGCTCGCGAGGCTCCAGCAGCGCGGAGAAGCGCTGGTACTCCGCTGGATAGAAGCGCGTGTAGAACGCGTCTCCCCGCAGCAGGTTCAACATGCACAGCGCGTCGTACGCCTCGGACGGGCGCAACACCCACTGCGTGCGCCCGGAGTCCACGTGGTGCATCACCGGAGCCGAAGCGGGAGCGGGCCGGGAACCCGCGCAGGCGGTCCCCATCAGCGCCACGCACAGGAGCGCCACGGCGCGGCGGAAGGAAGGCGATTCCAGGGTCATGCCCGGGAGATAGGACCGCCCGCCCACCGCCGTCTTGGACGAAACCTACCGCGTGGAACCGGATGCACGTCCCGCCAGCCGCCGGTACTCCGCGGGGGTGAGGTGCAGGCGGCGGCGGAACTCGCGCGTCAGGTGGCTCTGGTCGCAGTAGCCCGCGTCGAGCGCGATGTCCCCCAGCGGCCGCTGTGTCTCGCGCAGCGCCCGGCTCGCGCGCTCCAGGCGGGAGCGCCGCAGGTACTCCGCCGGGCTGCACCGGTACACCTGGCGGAAGGTCCGCCCCAACCTCAGCGGGCTCACCCCCGCCTCCCGAGCCAGGTCCGCCAACGTGGGCGGAGGCCCCCGCACCGCGTCCAGCAGCTCGCGCACGCGCCCCAGCCACGCCGGAGGGCCCGAACCCCGCGCTGGCGCCGACGCGCGCACCGCCTCCGCCAGCAGCTCCAGCGTCAGCCCTTCGATGGCCAGCGCCGCCACGTCATCCGCGCGCCGGAACTCCTGGTACACGCGCGCCGCCAGCGTGGCCAGCCGCACCGACGTCAGGTCCACCCGAGGATCCAACCCCGCCGCGAGCGCGCTCCGCGAACGCCAGGAGGCTTCCGAGAAGTCGATGTTGAAGGTGCGCGTGCGCACATTCCGGATGCGCTGCGCATGCTCCAGCCCGGGCGCCTGGAAGGCGACCGAACGGGCGGCGCACTCCCGCGCGCGGCCCTCCACCACGTCCGTGAAGCCACCTTCCAGCGTGAGCCGGAAGCCCGCGTGCCGGTGCCCATGGGAAGGCAACCGGACGCCCGGCGCGTACGTGCTCTCCGTGAGCACCAGCCCCGCCACCTCCACGCGCTGGAGGGGCGTACCCAGGTAACGGCCGAACTCGAGGACGGGTGTGGGGGTCACCTCCCCTTTTTCGCATCGGACAGGGGTCCCATTGCATCCCCGGACGCCGATTCCGCCCTTCCGCGCGCCAGACGGGCAGGCGGCGGCGTGGCGGGAGTGTTGGCCATGGACGCCGCAAGTCCCCAGCTTTGCTCCAACGCCTTTCTCCCTCCTCCAAGGAGCCGCACCCGATGAAAGCCATCTGCTGGCATGGCCACGGCGACGTCCGCTACGAGTCCGCCCCCGACCCGAAGATTGAAGACCCTCGCGACGCCATCATCCGCGTCACCCGCACGGCCATCTGCGGCTCCGACCTGCACCTGTTGGACGGCTACATGCCGACCATGAAGAGCGGCGACGTGCTGGGCCACGAGTTCATGGGCGAGGTGATGGAGATTGGCTCCGGCGTCACCAGGCTCAAGAAGGGTGACCGGGTCATCGTCCCCTTCAACATCGCGTGCGGCGAGTGCGTCTTCTGCAAGAAGACCCTCTTCTCCCTCTGTGACCGCTCCAACCGCAACGCGGAGGCGGCCGCGAAGATGATGGGCTATTCGCCCTCCGGCCTCTTCGGCTACTCGCACATGCTGGGCGGCTTCTCCGGCGGCCAGGCGGAGTACGTGCGCGTGCCCTACGCGGACGTGGGCCCCCTCAAGATTCCGGACGGCCTCACCGAGGACCAGGTCCTCTTCCTCACCGACATCTTCCCCACCGGCTACATGGCGGCGGAGAACTGCCAGATGGAGAAGGGCGACACCGTGGCGGTGTGGGGCTGCGGCCCGGTGGGCCAGTTCGCCATCCAGAGCGCGTGGATGTTCGGCGCGGGCCGGGTCATCGCCATCGACCACGTGCCGGAGCGCCTGGCGCTCGCGAAGTCCTGGGGCAAGGCGGAGACCATCGACTTCACCAGGCAGGACGTCTACGAGACCCTCAAGGAGATGACCGGCGGGCTTGGTCCGGACCGCTGCATCGACGCCGTGGGCGCGGAGGCCCACGGCACCGGCAGCCTGGACGCCGTCATCGACAAGGCGAAGGCCGCCGTGAAGCTGGCCACGGACCGGCCGCACGCGCTGCGCCAGGCCATCTACTGCTGCCGCAAGGGCGGCACCGTGTCCGTGCCCGGCGTCTACGTGGGCTTCCTGGACAAGGTCCCCATGGGCGCCTTCGTCAACAAGGGCCTCACCATGAAGACGGGCCAGACGCACACGCACCGCTACACCCGGCCGCTCTTGGAGAAGATCCAGGCGGGCGCCATCGACCCCACGCGCCTCATCACCCACCGCGCGAAGCTGTCGGACGCGCCCGCCCTCTACAAGAAGTTCCGCGACAAGGAAGACGGCTGCATCAAGGTCGTGATGACGCCGTAGTCCCCCGTCAGGCCTGGCCCGTCAGCCGGTAGTACGCGTGCGGACGGCGCCAGCGGATGAAGGCGCGCGCCAGCGGGTTCATGCCCCACTGGATGGGCACCGGATCCACGACGAAGCCCAGCTCGTCCTTGAACTGTTCGAGCTGGGCCGCCTCGCGCGCGTGCAGCCCGCCCACCAGCGTCCGGGCCCCCAGCCGCCGGCAGACCTGCGCGAACTCGTAGATGAGGCCCGTGGAGATGTTCGTCGGCAGCGCCCACGTCGCGTAATAGGCGCTGAAGCCATACGCGACGCCGTCCACGATGTAGCCATCCAGGTAGCCGCCCAGCTTGTCGTCCACCAGGCCCGCCAGCACGCACCAGTGGTCGGACGCGAAGTACTGCCGCAGGCCCTTGAGGTACTCGTCCAGCGTGGGGATCTTCTTGTGCTGCGTGCGCGTCAGCGCGTCCCGCACCACCGGATAGCCCTGCTCCAGGAGCAGCGACGGCCCGGTGAGCTGGACGATGCGCACCGTGCGCTGGCACTTGCGCAGCTTGCTGCGCCGGTTGGAGTTCAGCCGGCTCATGTCATACGTGTCCAGGTCCTTCAGCCGCACCACGGGCACCTTGCCGGTGGCGACGTTCGCCGTCTCCGGCGTCAGCGCGGCCCGGTAGCCCCAGGCCAGCGGCGTGGGCGGCGTGGCCTCCTCCGGCGTCAGCCGCGCCAGCAGGTGCACCGGCTGGAAGAAGCCGGGCGCGCCGGACTGCTCCCAGTAGTGCCCCCGGTGGGAGATGACGCGAACGCCCTCTTCTCGCCGGCGCTCGGCGAGCTCCCGCTCCGTCAGACAGGTGAAGCGGGCCTCCGCGACGTCGCGGAGCTGGGGAAGTGACAGGACCATGGGAACGCCTCCACCAACGGCACGAAAGCTTCAGGAACGGGGGGCTCTGTAGATGGGGAAGAAGTCCGCGTCCGCGTGCCCCCGGGACAGCTGCGCGTAGACCTCCGGGTCGCAGACCAGGTCGTGCGTGTAGAAGCAGGACATCGCGTTGGCGAAGCCGCGCTTGAACCGCTCGATGCCATCCCCCGGCCGCACGCCGCCGCCCAGGTGGACGGACGCCTCCAGCTTCTCCGCCAGCTCCACCATCACCGGGAACTCGTTCTTCGCCGGCGAGTGCACCAGGTACGCGTCCGCCGTGCCGCCAATGAAGTTGTGCAGGAGCCCGTCGCTCAGCACCACCAGCGCGGAGGAGGCCACCACCCCGTCCTGCGCGCGCGTCGTCACCAGCCACGCGAAGGGACAGGTGAAGACCTGCTCGAACCAGGCGTCGGTGAAGTAGTACCGCTTCCCGGCCTGGTTGCGGACCATGGTCTGCCGGTAGATGGACTTGAGCGCCTCGCGCTGCTCCTGCGTGGAGTCCTTCACCGGCACCACGGTGGACGCGTAGCCACGCCGGGCGTTGCGGCGGATGTCCGCGGCGTGGTCGCTGCGGAACTTCACCGGCAGCTTCGGGTCGATGAGACAGACCTCCGTGCGCAGCCGCCCTCCCGCGAAGCAGTACGGCCCGCCAATGCGGTCGCGCAGGAAGATGCTGACCAGCTCCGTGCCCCGCCAGTCGATGGCGTCCGGCGGCACCTCGGAGAGCCCGTTCAGCTCCGCCCCGGGAAACCCATACGGAGAAACCGCGTCCCGGTAGCGCGTGCCTTCAATGGGCCGCACGATGAGCGGCACCCGCATGGCCCGCCCCGCTCCGTCCTCCACGACGAGGCTGTGCGTCACGCCTTCCGCGCACAGGTGCTGCTCGGAGCGGAAATAGTCAGACGAAACGGCCCGCTGGCCTCCATCCGGCACGAGGATGGCCCTCCACTGCGTGTCTGGATGCATGGGTGTTCCCCCCGGTCGGAAACGGACGGGCCCGGACAGCCCCCGAAACAACCAGAGGGTATGGGAATTGGAGGCGCGTCCGGCATTGCCCCCGGGGTGCCGCGTGGGTGTCCTGATTCCAGCGCTTCACGCCTGCCCAGCCCCCCGGGGCAATGCATGTGTCACGTCGCCAGCGGGGGCTAACGCCTTCCAGACATTTGGGCTTGTTCGGACTTACGCTTGCACGCCTCCTCCGGAAGATTGCCCGTCCATGAAACACGTCCTGATTTTGGCCGCGGTGTTTTGCCTGAGCGCATGCGCCTGGGGCCCGGGAATGCACATGGACGAGGATGGCTTCCGGGAGCGCTACGCGGGAAAGGCAGACGCCGGCGTGGACGGCGCCTACGAAATCGTCAACATCGACGCGTCCCTCCTCCGGAACCAGCAGGAGGCCCGCAGGCAGGCGCGGCCTGAGCCGCGGGTGGATCCGCTGGCCCGGGTGGCCATGGACTATGACTACCGGGTGGCGGCGCACGACGTGCTGAGCGTCATCGTCTGGGACCACCCGGAGCTGACCATCCCCGCCGGCGAGTTCCGCCCCGCGGAGGCCACCGGCCACCCCGTGGCGGCGGACGGGACCATGTTCTACCCGCACGTGGGCATCATCCCCGTGGCGGGCAAGACGCTGCGGGAGGTCCGCGAGCTGCTCACCCAGCGGCTGGCGAGCGTCATCGAGAAGCCCCAGCTGGACGTGCGCGTCGCGGGCTTCCGGGGACAGAAGGTCCAGGTGACCGGAGAGGTCATGGCCCCCGGCACCCTGCCCATCACCGACGTGCCCATGCGCGTGCAGGACGCCATCGCCCAGGCGAAGGGCTTCTCCGTGGAGGCGGACCTGCGCACCGTCACCCTGAGCCGGGGCGGCAACACCTTCACGCTCGATCTGCAGGCCCTCTACGAGCAGGGCGACGTGAGCCAGAACTGGCTCTTGCAGGACGGCGACATCGTCAACGTGATGGACCGCAGCCGCAACAAGGTCTTCGTGCTGGGCGAGGTCCGCAGGCCCTCCTCGCGCGTGATGGTGAAGGGACGGATGACGCTGGCGGAAGCCATTGGCGACACCGAGGGCTTCGATCCGCTCACCTCCAACCCGGGCCGCGTGTATGTCATCCGGGGCAGCTTCGAGCGGCCCTCCATCTTCAAACTGGACGCGAGCTCGCCGGACGCGCTGCTACTGGCCACGCAATTCCAATTGCAACCGCGCGACGTGGTTTTTGTCTCCGCGCACGACCTGACGTCCTGGAACCGAATCATCCAGCAAATCCAGCCAACAGTTCAGCTGCTCTGGCAGGCAGTGGATATCGGAGACAGAACCATCATCATCAACAACCCATGACGAGCCCCCATCCACGCATGACACCCCCGCGCCCAGGCCCCGGCATGCATGAAGATGAACTGGGATTGGGCCGGTATCTGGCCATCCTGGGGGAGCGCCGCGCCACCATCGCGGCGTGCGTCGCCCTGGCGCTCGTCGGAGGTGGGCTGTATCTGCTCACCACGGCGCCGGTGTACCGGGCCAATGCCATCCTCCAGATTGAGCAGAAGGGCAACAGCCTGGGCCAGCTGGACGCGCTGATTCCAGACGCGCCCAGCATGGCGTCCACGGAGATGGAGGTCCTGGGCTCCCGGGCCCTGCTGGGGCGCGTGGCGGACGCGCTGCAGCTGGGCGTGAGCGCGGAGCCGCGCTACTTCCCGCTGGTGGGCGCGGCCCATGCCCGCGCGCATGAAGGCCCGGAGCTGGCGGCGGTGCCGTGGTGGGGCGGGGACTCGTACGCCTGGGGCGGGGAGAGAATCCAGGTGGAGCGGCTGAACGTGCCCACCGCGTGGGAGGACCTCCCGCTCACGCTCGTGGCGCAAGCCGGCGGCGCGTACACGCTGTGGGGGCCCGAGGGCCGCGAGGTGCTCCACGGCGCGGCGGGCACCAGCGCCCAGACGGAAGGCGACGCCGCGCACGAGGTGGAGCTGTTCGTCACGGAGCTGCACGCCCGGCCGGGGACGCGCTTCACGCTGATGCGCCGCTCGAAGCTGGCGACGGTGGAGGAGCTGCAGCGCGCGCTGCGCATGGGGGAGAAGGGCGCCGGCACGGGCGTGCTCAACCTGACGCTGGATGGGCCGGATCCGGTGGCGGCCACCGCCACGCTCCAGGCCATCGCGGATGCGTACGTGCGCTCCAACGTGGAGCGCCGCAGCGAGGACGCGGGCCGCACGCTGTCGTTCCTGGACAGCCAGCTGCCCGGCCTGCGCAAGGGCCTGGAGCAGGCGGAGGCGGCGCTGCGCGACTACCGCGCCGGCAAGGGCGGCGTGGACCTGGGGCTGGAGGCGCAGGCCGTCCTCAACCGGAGCGTGGAGCTGGACAAGGACATCTCCACGCTCGCGCTGGAGCGCAGTGAGCTGCGCCAGCGCTTCACGGAACACCACCCGCTGCTGGTGGCCATGGAGCGCAAGCTGGCGCGCCTGCGCACGGAGCGCGGCGCGCTGGACACCCGGCTCAAGGGCATCCCGGACGCGGAGCGGGTGTCCGCCCAGCTCACGCGCGACGTGAAGGTGGCCAACGAGCTGTACCTCCAGCTGCACAACAAGGCCCAGGAGTACCGGGTGCTCAAGTCGAGCACCATCACCAACGCGCGCCTCATCGACGCGCCCGTGGTGACGCGGCTGCCCGTGCGCCCCGCGAAGCCGGACGTGCTCGCGGTCAGCATCGTGCTGGGGCTGGCGTTCGGCGTCGCGCTGGCCTTCGCGCGGCAGTCGCTGCGCCCGGGCGTCACCGACCCCGCGGCCCTGGAATCCGCGCTCCAGGTGCCGGTGCTCGCCAGCCTCCCCCTGGGCCCCCGGCGCGCGTCCGGCCCGCGCAGCCCCTCCCGCATCCTGGCGCGCAGCCTCCCCCGGGACATCACCACCGAAAGCGTGCGCGGCCTGCGCACGCGGCTGACGCGGGCCATGAAGGACGCGGGCAGCCACGCCGTCGTCCTCACCGGCACCAGCCCCGGCGCCGGGACGTCCTTCACCGCCCTCAACCTGGCGTGGGTGCTGGCGGAGACGGGCCAGCGCGTGCTGCTGGTGGACGCGAACCTGCGCGGCGGCTGGCTGCACCGGTGCTTCCGCGAGGCGCGCCTGCCCGGCCTGCATGAGGTGCTGCGGGGCACGGTGACCCTGGAGCAGGCCCTGCTCCAGGAGGCCGCGCCCGGCCTGTCCTTCCTGGGCGCGGGGGAGCTTCCGCCAGACCCCGCGGAGCTCCTGGCCGGCGCGGCGTTCGACACGTTCGTGGCGCGCGTGACGGCCGAGTACGACGCCGTCCTCTTCGACACGCCCAGCATCCTCGCGGTGACGGACGCGGCGCTGGTGAGCCGGCACGCGGGCGTGCGCCTTGCCGTGGTGCGCGCGGCGACCCAGTCCCTGCGCGAGGTGGCCACCGCGCTGCACCAGCTGGAGCAGAGCGGCGTCCCGGCACAGGGGCTGGTCCTCAACGGCGTGCCGCGCTCCCGGACGGGCCGCGCGGTGAGCGGCGTCTACCAATACGAGTATCCATCCGCGAGCTGAAGGCCGTCACCGGGGGAGCCACGCCGTGAGCTGGATACGCTGCGCAGGACTGGGCTTCATCGCGGCCCTCTACGTGCTCGCGGGCCGCTGGGGCGTCCACCGCCTGGCCGCCGCGGAGGTGGAGACGGACCTGTTCCTGGAGCTGCGGCTCTGGATCGTCATCTGCGGAGGGGTGTTCGCCTCGGTGGGGCTCTTCCACCGCGCCCGGCGCGAGGCCCGTCCCGCAGAGGCGAGCTTCGACCCGCCGCTCATCGCGGCCCTGCTGGGCTTCCTGGGCTACATGGCCGCCAGCGCCACCTGGTCGCCCGACTTCGACTTCTCGCTGACCAAGGTCTACGACGTCCTGCTCGTCGCGGTGATGTGCGTGGGCTTCGCGCTGGCCTGCCTGCGCCAGCCCGCGCCCCGGATGCTGGACGCGTTCTGGGCCATCGTCGTCCTGGCCACGGGGCTGCTCGCGCTCGCCGGCATCAAGCAGCTGCTGGCGGGCGGCGGCGGCGGGCGGCTCGCGGTGATGAACGGCGGGCCCAACATCTTCGCGCGGCTCATGGGGCTCTTCACCCTGGGCGCGCTCTACTTCTGGTACTGGCGGGGCCAGGCGTGGCTGTGGATTCCGATGGCCGCCTGCGGCGTGGTGCTGACGCTGCTGACGGGCTCGCGCGGCGGGTTGGCCGCCATCGTCGCGGGCATCACCGCCTTCCTCGTGTTGGGGCGCGTGCCGCTGCGCAGGCTCCTGCTGCTGACCTTGCTGGCGACGGTGGCCATCACCGCGGTGGTCATGTTCTCCCCCCTGGGAGAGGCGCTGACGAACTCCGTGCAGGAGCGCTTCCTGCGCCTCACCCTCAACTACGAGACGGGCGCGGGCGGCGCCGGCAGCAACGAAGGCAAGGTGTACCTGTCCGGGCGGGACATCCTCTACGCGAGGGCCATCCAGCTGGGAAAGGACCACCCGGTGGCGGGGGCGGGGCTGGCGGCGTTCCCCGCGCTGCGCCTGGGCGTCTACCCGCACAACCTCTTCCTGGAGATCTTCTGCGAGGGCGGCGCCGTGGGGCTGCTCCTGTTCGCGGGCGTCATCCTCACCTTCGTGCGCTCGGCGCTCCTCAGGCGCCAGGGCATGGACGGCGCCACCCTGGGCGCGGCGGTGCTGGTGCTGCTGGGCAGCCAGTCCAGCGGCGACCTCTACGACGCGCGCGCCCTCTTCCTCTTGATGGTGATGGCCTCCGTGACCGCGGCCCCCGGACGCCGGCCCGCGCACGAGGGGCCTCCCCTACCCCAGGCCCTTCCCCAACCCTCATTCACAGGAGCCGTCTGACATGCGCATCGTCTACCTGCACCAGTACTTCAACACCCCCACCATGCACGGGGGCACGCGCTCCTATGAGCTCGCGCGGCGCCTGGTCTCCATGGGCCATGAGGTCCACATGGTGACCTCCGACACGCGCGTGGACGCCGGCACGAGCAAGGGCTGGCGCGAGTCCAACGAGAGCGGCATCCAGGTGCACTGGCTGCCGGTGCCCTACAACAACGCCATGAGCTACCCGGACCGCATCCGGGCCTTCAGCCACTTCGCGGTCAACTCCACGCGCCGCGCCGCCCAGCTGCCCGCGGACGTCTTCTTCGCCACCAGCACGCCGCTCACCATCGCGGTGCCGGGCATCGCCGCGTCCCGCTGGAACAAGCGGCCCATGGTCTTCGAGGTGCGGGACCTCTGGCCCGCCATCCCCATCGCGGTGGGCGCGCTCAAGAGCCGCTCCGCCATCCTGGCCGCGCAGCTGCTGGAGAAGGCCGCCTACGCGGGCGCGGAGCACATCGTCGCGCTGTCGCCGGGCATGAAGGCGGGCGTGGAGGCGGCGGGCGTGCCGCCGGAGAAGATCACCATCATCCCCAACCTCTGCGACCCGGAGCGCTTCCAGGTGCCTCCTTCCGCGGGCCAGGAGTTCCGCCAGAAGTACCCCTGGCTCCAGGACCGTCCCATGGTGCTGTACGCGGGCACGCTGGGGCTGGTGAACGGCGTGGAGTACCTGGTGCGGGTGGCCGCGGAGATGCGCAAGCTGGACCCGGAGGTCCGCTTCGTCATCATGGGCCAGGGCCGTGAGGAGGCCATGCTGCACGCGCTGGCGGAGCGGCTGGGCGTGAAGGGAGTGAACCTCTTCTTCCTGCCCAGCGTGCCCAAGGCGCAGGTGCCCGCGGTGCTGAGCGCGGCCACCATCGCCACGTCGCTGTTCACGGACGTGCCGGGCATGCAGGACAACTCCGCCAACAAGTTCTTCGACGCGCTCGCCGCGGGCCGCCCGCTGGCGCTCAACTACGGCGGCTGGCAGGCGGAGCTGCTGGACCGGGAGCCCTTCGGCCTGAGGCTGCCGCCCAAGGACATCCCCGCCGCGGCGGCCATGCTGGCCAAGAGGCTGCGCGACCCGCGCTGGCTGGCGGAGGCCGGCGCGCTGGCCGGCAAGCTGGGCCGGGAGCGCTACTCCGCGGACATCGCGGCGAAGCGCCTGTCGGAGGTGTTGCAGCGCGCGGCGGCGGCCCGGTCATGACGGCGCGCTCGGTGGGGGGCAACTTCATCTGGTCGCTCTCCGCCGGGCTCGTCTACGCCCTCGCGCAGTGGGGCGTCCTGGTGGCCTTCGCGCGGCTGGCCACCATGGAGGAGGTGGGCGAGCTCGCGCTCGCCCTGGCCATCACCGCCCCGGTGCTGCTGATGGCGCGCATGCAGCTGCGCACGCTCCAGGCCACGGACGCCAGGAGCGCCTTCGGCTTCCAGCACTACCTGGGCCTGATGGTGCTCAACGTCGCCGCGGGCGTGGTGCTCTGCTGCGCCATCGCCGCGGGGATGGCGGACTCGCTCCACGCGGGCTGGGTCATCGCGCTGGTGGCGCTGGCCAAGGGCTTCGAAGCCGTGAGCGAGGTGTTCTACGGCGCGCTCCAGAAGGTGGAGCGGCTGGGGCTCATCGCCCGGTCCACCATCGCCAAGAGCGTGCTGTCGGTGGTGCTGGTGCCGCTGGCCCTGTGGCTCACGCACAGCCCCATCGCCGGCGCGGCGGCCATGGCCTTCGCGTGGGCCATCGTCCTCTTCGTCTTCGACGCGCGCGCACTGAAGCGCGAGTTCCCCGGCGTGCGCCCCTGGAGCACCCTGTGGCGCACGCCGTGGCGCACGGAGGGCCCGCGGCTCAAGGCGCTCTTCCTGTTGTGCTGGGTGCTGGGCCTCACGGCGCTGCTGGGCGCGCTGCGGCCCAACATCCCGCGCTACCTCCTGGAGGCGCACGCGGGCCCGGCGGAGCTGGGCATGTACGCCGCGCTCGCGTACTTCGCCGCGCTGGGCGGCCGGGTGGTGCACTCCCTGGGACAGGCCGTGAGCCCCCGGCTGGGGCGCTACCACGCGGCGGGGGACTCGCGGCGCTACGGCAGGGTGCTGGCGGGCTTCGTGGGCGCGGCGGCGGGGGTGGGCCTGTGCGCCATCGCCGGCTCGGCGCTCCTGGGCCGCTGGGCGCTGACGCTCTTCTATGGCGCCGCCTATGCCGGAAACCTCACGTTGTTCGTCTGGCTGATGGCCGCCGCGGCGCTGGAGTACGTCTGCCTGAGCCTCGCGGTGGGGCTCACCGCGGCGCGCGAGCTCAAGGGCCAGGTGGTGCTGCTGGTCGTCTCCGTGGCCGTGGTGGCGCTGGGCAGTGCCATATGGGTGCCGCGCGTGGGCCCGGTGGGGGCCGCCTGGGCCCTGGGTCTGGGGTGGGTGTCTGAATTGGGATGCAGCGCGTGGCTCACCTTGCGCGTCTGGCGGCGGCTGACGGCGCCGGAGCCCGCGCAAGGGCTCCAACCCGTTCCAGACGCCCAGGTGGATGCCCGGGAACCGACAACAGGCTGAGTCCGGGGGGCGGTGGTGGCGGGCCGGATGGATTTCTAGGCTTTCCGGCTTCAAGGAGCGCCATACCCCATGCAAAGACAGACAGGCCCAGGGCTGTTCCTCAAGCGATGCATCGACGTGGTGGCGGCGGGCGCAGGCCTGGTATGTCTTTCCCCGGTGCTGGCCGCCACGGGGCTCTTCGTCCGGTTGACCATGGGCGGCCCCGTGTTCTTCCGGCAGCGGCGCCCCGGCAGGAAGGGCCACCCGTTCACCGTCCTCAAGTTCCGCACCATGCTGGACGCCACGGACGCGGACGGCCAGGAGCTGCCGGACGAGCAGCGGCTCACCTGGGCCGGCCGGCTGTTGCGCTCCACCAGCCTGGATGAGCTGCCCCAGCTGTGGAACGTGCTCCGGGGGGACATGAGCCTCGTGGGGCCCCGCCCGCTGCTCATGGAGTACCTGCCTCGCTACAGCCCGGAGCAGGCGAGGCGCCACGACGTGCTGCCCGGCATCACCGGCTGGGCGCAGATCAACGGCCGCAACGCGCTCAGCTGGGAGGAGCGCTTCCGGCTGGACGTCTGGTACGTGGAGCACTGGAGCCTGGCGCTGGACCTGAAAATCCTGCTGCTCACGGTGGTGCGCGTGCTGCAGCGCCAGGGCATCTCCTTCGCCAGCGAGGCCACCATGCACAAGTTCATGGGCACCCCGCTGCTGGAGGCCAACGTCGTGGCCCTCCGGCAGCCGGCGGACGCCCCGGTCAGCCCGCCGTCCGCATCCGCTGCGTCCGCGGAACGGCTCGGACCACCTCCACCACCCGTTCGAGTTCCTGGCGCGTGAGGTTGGAGCCGGACGGCAGGCACAGGCCGTGGCGGAACAGGTCCTCCGCCACGCCGCCCCGCCGCCGGTCGAAGCTCGCGAAGACGGGCTGCAGGTGCATGGGCTTCCACACCGGCCGCGCCTCGATGTTCTCCCGCTCCAGCGCCACCCGCACCGCCTCCCGGTCCGCGCCGAACGCCTCCGGGTCGATGGTGAGGGTCGTCAGCCAGCGCGTGTGGCGGCCCCACGGCGCCTCCGGCATGAATTGGATGCCCGGCAGGTCCCGGAAGGCCTCCACGTAGAAGTCGAAGTTCGCGCGCCGCGCGGCCACCCGGTCCTCCAGCACGTGCAGCTGCCCCCGGCCAATGGCCGCCAGCACGTTGCTCATCCGGTAGTTGTAGCCAATCTCCGAGTGCTGGTAGTGCGGCGCCGCGTCGCGCGCCTGCGTGGCCAGCTTGAGCGCGTGCTGCACCAGGTCGCCGTCCGCGGACACCAGCATCCCGCCGCCGGACGTGGTGAGGATCTTGTTGCCATTGAAGGAGTAGATGCCCACGCGGCCCAGCGTGCCGGGGACCCGCCCCTTGTAGGTGCTGCCCAGGGCCTCCGCCGCGTCCTCCACCACCGGCACGCCGTAGCGGTCACAGGCGGCCAGCAGGGGGTCCAGGTCCGCGCTCTGCCCGTACAGGTGCACCACCACCACGGCGCGGGGCAGCCGGCCCTGGCGGGCCCGTACCGCCAGCTCCTCCTCCAGCAGCGCGGGGTCCATGTTCCAGGACGTGCGCTCGCTGTCGATGAAGACGGGCGAAGCGCCCAGGTAGCGGATGGGATTGACCGACGCGGAGAAGGTGAGCGTGCTCACCAGCACGTCGTCGCCGGGCCCCACCCCCACCAGCTGGAGCGCCAGGTGGAGCGCGGCCGTCCCGGAGCTCAGCGCCAGCGCGTGCCGCGTGCCCACGCACCGGGCGAACTCGTCCTGGAAGGCGTCGACGTGGGGGCCCAGGGGGGCAATCCAGTTGCTCGCGAACGCATCGTCGACATAGCCGCGCTCGAGCGTGCCCATGTGGGGCGAGGACAGGTAGATGCGGGAGGACATGCGAAAGCTCCAGGCAAGGCCGGGCACTTGGATCCCGGCATGACCTGGAGCGTTCGCACACTCCCTCCTCCCGCGCGCTCGGGCGGGAGGAGGGGGTGTTTGTTTCACATTGGGGAATCCGGGCTAGAGCGCCGAACCCTGCGACAGCAGCTTCGCGTTGAGCGCGCCGTTGCCGTAGTACTGGGTGTTCTGACCCACGGTGTGGGTCTCCAGACGCTGCTGGAGGGCGGCGTTGTAGCGGCCCAGCTTCACCAGGCCGTCATTGAACCAGCCCGTGCCGCTGCCCGTGCCGTCCACGTAGTTGCCGTACTTCTTGGCGGACGGCCAGATGACGTTGTTCAGGGTGGTGACGAACTTGCGCATGTCCGCGTCCGTCCACTCCATGCCCGCGTCGTGGGCTTCCACGATGTAGGCCATCACGCCGTTGCCGTGCGCCACGTCCTGGCCCGGACGCTTCTTGGAGCCCCACTCGGCGGCCCAGAAGTACGCGTTGGCGTTCACCGGGCTGGCCATCAGCTGGCCGCGCAGCGACGAGGTGTTGTTGGGCATGTCACGGTTGATGTTGTTGAAGACGGTCATGTACTGCGCCCGCTTCGTGGCGTCCGTCGTCATCTTCGACAGGTCCATGGAGATGTACGCCCAGTGCGACGCCATGTGCGTATTGACGCGGTAGATGTAGCTGTTCGCGCCGCGCTTCATCCACTTCTCGAACATGTTGCGTTCGGTGAACGCCAGCAGCTTGTCGTACTGCGCCTTGTAGTTGCTGTTGCCGTAGAGCGCGGGCGTCTCACGGATGGTGCGCAGCATGCGCGTCACGTAACGCCAGCAGTAGCTTTCGAACAGCGGGACTTCCTGGCCCAGCGTGTCCGAGCGGGCGGACGCCCAGCCCAGGTAGCTGTCCTTGAACTGGCTGCGGGGCAGCGAAGAGGAGACCTTCGCGTGGTTGACCATGTTGTTCACATACAGCAGCGCCCGGTCCATGTACTGCGTCTTGCCGGTGGCGCGATACATCGCGGTGTTGCCGTCAATGCCGTACGCGAGGTCGTAGAACTGCCAGCTGTCCAGCGACTGGCTCTTCGGCAGGAAGCTGGAGGTGTGCTCCGAGTTCCAGCGGTTCAGGAACAGCGTCTCCCAGGCCGCGACCGTGCGCAGGCTGGTGGCGGCCTGGGCGGTGGTGCCAAGGCCCTCCGACTCGGTGGCGGTGGCAGGTGCTTCAGCGGCGGCAGGGGCGTCCGCCTCGGCCACGGGCGCGGAGGCAACGTCCTCCGACTCGGGCTCGCCGGGGACGGCCGTGCTCTCCTCGGGGGAAGAGGGAGCGAGCGTCTCCGCGTCCGGGCTGGCGACATCGGTGCTGCCCGGGGTGTTATCTCCGTTGGGACTGGCCGTGCTGACCGCGTCCTGCTCGGGGTTGGGGCCGCAGGCACCACCCACCAGCAGGGCAAGCGACAACAGGGACGACAGGGCGCGACCAGAGTTGCGACGACGGGATTCCAACATCAGGGGGGTCCTGTGGGGTAACTCCAACCAGACAGCCGATGGGTTACCCTGTTGTGGGAACGCCGGAGTGCGTTCACAGGACGCCAAAAGGCTTTGCGGGCCCGCGTAATTCCTTTGTGATTAGACAAAAAAATCACTGAAACAGGCTGTCAGTGGTCAGTGCAAGGCCCCGTGGGCCTGTCCGGCTGAGCTGGCGGACTCCGGGTGGGGGATGAATGACAAGGACAGGGCAGGCGAGCGCCGTGCTGGTTCCCGACGCGGGCGCCTCGGCGCTGTCCGGGCAGTACTTCCGCTCCGAGCACCATCTGCGTGCGGAACACGTGACCCATACGCTGGTCATCCAACAAAGCAATACGGACAGGACGGTGCGGATCCCACTCATCGTGCGCGCGATTGAGGGGACGTCCTGGCGCGACGCCATCTCTCCGTATGGGTTTCCAGGCGGGGTGACGGACGGTTGGGACGGGGTTCCTGCTCCGGCGGTGGATTGGAGGGGCACGGAGCTTGTCAGCATCTTCGTGAGGGAGCGGGTCCAGGGGCCGCGCTGTTTCACGGGGGGCACGGCGCGCAACGAGGTCTTCTTCGTGGACCCGCGCCTCCCGCTCACGCTGCGGGAGATGCACCGCCGTCACATGCGGCGCAACGCGCGGCTGGGCTTCGTGAGCACGGTGCGCGCGTGCCGGGACGCGCCGCCGGAGGAGCGCGCGGGGTTCCGGGAGGTGTACCGGCAGACCATGGTCCGGGACCGCGCGTGCCACCGGTACTTCTTCTCCGACGCGTACTTCGAGGAGGTGTTCGCCTCACCGGAGGCGTGGCTCGCGACGACGCGCGCGCCGGACGGGGCGGTGGCCTCCGCGGCGCTGGTCGTCCGCAGCGACGGCCTTCTGCACTACTACCTGGGCGGCACGGCGGATGCGCACCTGGCGCGCTCCCCGGCGAAGAACGTCTTCGGGGAGATGATCGACCTGAGCGCCCGCATGGGGCTCCCGCTGCACCTGGGGGGCGGGCTCCTTCCGGGGGACGGGCTGGAGGACTTCAAGCGCGGCTTCTCCAACGCCAGCGGGCGCGTCCACACGCACGAAATCATCTGCGACGCGGCGGCGTACGCCGCGCTGTCGCAGGGCCGCGCTCCCCCCCCCAGCGGCTTCTTCCCGGCCTATCGGGCGCAGCCCCACGGATGAAGAAGGCCCCGGCCTCCCGCCCGTCAGGGGCAAGGGAGACCGGGGCTTGCCGGCGACAGCCGGAGCCGCGTGGGGTCAGGCGCTGACGTTCTGCTCCGCCGAGGAAGGCTTCGCGGGGAAGGCGGGCAGCACCTTCGCCACCGTCCCCTGTGGCTTCGACGGGGTGTACGCGGGCAGCAGGTCCTGGAGGGCGCGCTTCACGTCGTGGGTGTCACCGGCGCGGGCCGCGCGGTCCAGGCGCTTGAGCTGGAGCTGGAAGTCCGCGGGCGGCGCGGGGCTCCGGGCCACCTTGATGCGGTTGCGCACCTGCTGGGTGAGCTCCTCCTCCTCGGACATGAGGACCTCCTCCAGCTTCTCTCCCGGGCGCAGCCCCGTGTAGACGATGGGGATGTCCTTGTCCGGCACCAGGCCCGTCATGGTGATCATGTTCGCGGCCAGCTCCGCGATGCGGACCGGCTCGCCCATGTCCAGGATGCACAGCTCGCCGTAGCCGCCCAGGCCTGCCAGCACCACCAGGCCCACCGCCTCCGGGATGATCATGAAGTAGCGGGTGCAGTCCGGGTGCGTGACGGTGACGGGGCCGCCCGCCTGGATCTGCTGCTTGAAGAGGGGCACCACGCTGCCCGCGGAGCCCAGCACGTTGCCGAAGCGCACGGCGCAGAAGACGGTGCGCGACGTGGTGGCGATGTCGCGGATGACCATCTCCGCCAGCCGCTTGGAGGCGCCCATCACCGACGAGGGCTTCACCGCCTTGTCGGTGGAGATGAGGATGAAGCGCTCGGCCCCGCAGGCGTCCGCCATGCGCGCCACGTTCTGCGTGCCGAAGACGTTGTTCTTGATGGCCTCCTCCGGCGCGTCCTCCATCAGCGGCACGTGCTTGTGCGCGGCCGCGTGGAAGACGTACTGCGGGGAGAACTCCTGGCCAATGCGCAGCATCCGGTCCAGGTCGCGGATGTCCGCCACCACGGAGTGCACCGGCAGGTGCGGGTAGCGCGACTGCAGCTGGCGCACCAGCAGGTAGAGCTCGTTCTCGTTGATGTCCACCACCACCAGCGACGAGGGCGAGTGCCCCGCCACCTGCCGGACGATTTCACTGCCGATGGAGCCCGCGCCGCCGGTGACGAGGATGCGGCGGCCCGTCACCAGCCGGTGCACCTCGTCGTGGTCGAACGAGATGGCGTCCCGGGGCAGCAGGTGCTCCGGCGACAGGTCGTGCAGCATGGCGGCGGTGATCTTCTGGTCCAGGTACGCGAACGAGGCCGGGATGATCTTGAAGCTGACGCTCTGGTGCCGGCACAGGCTCAACAGGTGCCGGGTGCGCTCCGGGGACAGCCGGGGGATGGCGATGAGCACCTGCGTCACCCGGTGCTTCTTCATCAGCTCCGGCAGCGCGTCCAGGACGCCCAGCACCGGCTTGCCATTGAGGTACGTCCCCTGCTTGCCGGGGTCGTCATCCACCAGCCCGATGACGTGCCACGGGCTCTCGCGGTCGCGCAACAGGTCGCGCAGGAGCAGGTCCCCGGCGCTGCCCGCCCCGACGATGAGCGTGCGCTGGGAGCCCTTCGCCCGCGCGCGCCGCCGGTCCAGGTACCACTGCCGGACCATGCGCGGCGCGAAGCGGTGGAAGCCCAGGAGCGTGGTGGTGACGAAGAACTCCAGCGCCACCACCTGCCACGGCAGCGACTCCATGAAGAAGATGGAGCGCACCAGCTCGAACACGATGGTGCCCGCGAGGCTGGCCAGCTCCAGCCGGACGGCCTCGTGGATGCCGGAGCGGTGGAAGGACCAGCGGTGCAGCCCCAGCCAGACGAGCGTCGCCAGGCGCACCCCCACCAGCAGCGCCACGGCCCGGGGCAGGACCTCCCGGCACGCCGGGGACAGCCCGTCACCGAAGTGCAGCATCGTGGCGAACAGCAGCGAGCCGGCGATGAGGACCGCGTCCACACCGAGCATCCGCAGCCAGCCGAACCGGTGGGCCCTGCGCGGCGCACCCTCCGGGGCCTCCCGCGGCGTTGCGTCCAGGCCCATCGCATCCAGATTCTGCCCGTGTCCCATTGATGTCTCCCCCTCCAAGCCGGCGTCCCGCGGACCTCCGCCGTCCTCCCAACCGCGCAAACAGGAAGACACGCCCTAGCTTGGAATCACGGAAAGGTGTGCTCGCATCCAGTGGCGCCAAAGCCGTCCGGGAGTGCTGTAAGACTGCCTTCCCGGGGGGCTGTAGGCGGTTGAGCAGGCGGCCTGCATCCAAGGGTGGAAACCCATCCATCCGGTATGGGAACCGCGTGGGGCGGGCGCGAGGCCAACGGTGCGCCCGCGAGGATGTATCAGGGATGCGACACGCGCCCGGGCGTCAGGGGCGGCCCCGTCCGGGGCGCGATGGTGGCGCCCGCTGGCGGACACTCCGCGAACCTTGCTCCCCCGGGGCCCGCCCGCCACGCTTGGGGCCATGACGACCGAATTCATCCTGCTCCGGCACGGGGAGACGGAGTGGAACGCCCTGGGGCGTCTGCAGGGGCACCTCAACAGCATGCTCAGCCGCGAGGGGCTGCGGCAGGCGGATGCGCTGGCGGCGCGGCTGTCCACCCATTCCTTCCAGGCCCTCTACAGCAGCGACCTGGACCGCGCGGTGCAGACGGCCTCCCGCATCGCGGCGAGGACGGGCCACGACGTCCAGCGGGACGCGCGCCTGCGGGAGCGCGGCCTGGGCGTGCTGGAGGGGCTGACGCGCGCGGAGGCCGGCCAGCGCCACCCGGACGTCTTCGCCGCGTACGCGGAAGGCCATGCGGACTACGTCGTGCCCGAAGGCGAGAGCGCGACGCAGCGCCTGCGGCTGGCGCTGCAATGCCTGGAGGACCTGGGCGCGCGCCACCCGGACGCCCGCGTGGTGGTGGTCACCCACGGCGGGCTGCTCAGCGCGCTGTTGCGCCACTGCCTGGGCATCCCCGCCACCCTGCCGCGCGCCTTCTCCGTCCTCAACGCGGGTTGGAACCAGTTCGACCTCCATGAGGGGTCCTTGCGTCTGGTGACGTGGGGGGACGTGAGCCACCTGCGCGCGCTCAGCCTGGATGACACCTGAGGAGACCTGGATCACCGTACAATGGCGCACGCCATGCACACGCCATCCGCTCCGGGACTGGGACCGCCGGTTGTCTTCGTAGGCCGCGCCCAGGAGGTCCGGCGCCTGGGGGACCTGCTGAGGCGCGTGCGCACGGGCGTCGTCTACGGGCTGCCGGGCGCGGGCAAGTCCGCGCTGGTGGCCGCGGTGGCCGCGAAGCACCGGGGGCCCGTCGTGCACCGGCGCGTGCGTCCCGGGGACACGCTGGACACGGTGGTGGACGACGTGCGCCGCCTCTTGAGCGACGCGCCGGTGGCGCAGGCGCTGTCGGACGCGTCGCGGCTGGAGGCGCTGGCGGGTGAGCTGGAGGCACGCCGCGCCCTGTGCGTGGTGGACGACCTGCACGTGCTCGGGCCCCGCGAGCGCGCGGCGCTGGTGGAGGACCTGGGAGGCCGGCTGAGGCAGGGCACGCTGCTGGCCACGTCCCGCGAATCCGTGCCCCGGCACGCGGCGAGCCCGGACCGGGTGGAGCTGCGGCTGGAGGGCCTGACGGAGGAGGCCGCCCGGGAGCTGTGGCGGGAGCTGGACGCGCTCTACGGCGAGCGCGACGGCTTCGACGAGGCCTGGGGCCGCTCACGCGGGCTGCCCTTCCTGCTGCGCCGCGCCCACGCGGGCGACACGGGCGGGGACGAGCCGGTGCGCGCGGCCCTCGCGGCGCTGCCTCCGGATGAACGCCAGCTGGCCGCGGTGCTGGCCCTGAGCCACCTGCCGCTCACCGCGAGCGCGCTGGAGCCGCTGCTGCCCGCGGGCGCGGCCGCGGAGGCGCTGCGCCAGCTGGGCGCGAAGCTGCTGGTGGAGACGGACGCGCGGGGCCGGTACGGCGTGCACGACCTGGTGCGCGAGGCGATGGTGTCCCTGGTGTCACCGGACGAGGCGCGCGCCGCCCACGAAGCGCTGCTGGAGGTCTGGGAGCGCGAGCCCCTGCCCGCCGTGGTCCGGGTGCGCGCGGTGTGCCGCCACCTCCAGGCGCTGGGCCGGCACGAGGCGCGCGCGGACTTCATCGTCGCGCAGGCGGAGAGCCTGGTGCGGCACGGCGCCGCGGACGAGCTCCTGAACCTCCTGGACTCGCTGCCCGCCGCGCTGCGCACGCCCCAGGTGCGGCTGGCCCACGCGCGCGCGCGGGTGCGGCTGCTCGACCTGCGCCGGGCCTACCCGGAGCTTTTGGCCCTGCGCGCGTCCCTGGAGGCCGCCGCCGGCTCTCCACGGCCGGAGTCGAACGAGTCCCTGCGCGAGGGCGTGGGCGCGGTGCTGGTGCGGGTGGCCCTCTTCGCGCTGGAGCCGGAGGCCTGCGAGCGCACGCTGGAGGCCATGCCGGTGCCCAGCAGCGCGGAGGTCTTCCTCCAGCAGCTGCTGGCCTGGACCGCGCTGCGCTTCTTCCAGGGGCGGCTCGACGAGTCCCTGGCCATGCTGGACAACGCCGCCGCCGCGACCGGGGACCGGCGCGTGCTGGGCTGGTGCGCCTACGCCCGCGCGCTGATGCTGTGGATTGAAGGCCGCGACAGCGAGCTGGCGGAGCCCCTGGCCCAGTGTGTGTCCTTGCTGGAGGACGCGCCGCTCGACTCGCGCGGCCCCCTGGTCGCGGCCATGTCCGCGGGCATCCTCAGCCGGCTGGGCCGCTTCACGGAAGCCGACGCCGCGCTCGCCAGCGCCCGGGAGCGCCTGGGCCAGCTGGGCGCGCCCCGCCTCGCGCTGGAGCTGGACTGCATCGCGGCGTGGGTGCGTGGAGAGCGGGGACAGCGGAGAGCGGCGCTGGAGGCGCTGCGGGACACGGAGGCCCGCGCGGAGCGGGCGGGCTACCTCTTCGTCCGGCTGCTCTGCCGCGTGGGCACGGGCCGGATGCTGCTGGAGCTGGGGCGGCGCGCGGAGGGCCGGGCCCAGCTGGACGCGGTGGAGGAGGAGGTCCGCGCGCGCGGCGTGGTGGGGCTGATGCGGGCCGCGAGGGTGGCGCGCACGCTGGACGTGCCCGGCCCGGACGCGGCGCCCGTCACGGTGGAGCCGCGCGAGGTACGCCCCGGCATCGCCGCCCGTCAGCGCGTCCTGGCCGCCCTGGCCGCCGCCCGGAGCGCGGATGCGACGCGCGCCACCGCGCTGCTCACCGCGCTGGAGCCGCTGCCCCAGGACGGGGACTTCGCGCTGGAGCGCACGCTCGCGCACCTGACCCGCGCCACGCTGCACCGGCACGCGGGCCGCGCCCGCGAGTCCCTGCAGTCCCTGGAGGACGCCACCCGCGAAGCGTCCGAGGGTGGGCTGGACCCGGAGCTGCTGGCGGAGCTGACCCGGCCCCTCGCCTCCGCGCCCAAGCAGGCCCCCGCGCCGGAAGCGGTGGTGCTGGACGCCCGCGGGCACGAGCTGCGCGCGCCAGGGAAGACGGTGTCCCTGGAGCGGCGCGCCCTGCCCCGGAAGCTGCTCTACGCCCTGGCCCGCCAGCCGGGACACGTCCTGTCGAAGGAGGACTGCGTGCGCGCCATGTGGAACGCGGACTACGACCCGCGCCTGCACGACAACGCGCTGCGCGTCCACGTCAGCCACGTGCGAGACATGCTGGAGGACACCGGCTGCCGCGTGGTCTTCGAGGACCCCGGCTACCGGCTGGAGGTGCCCCCCGGCTTCACCTTCATCGCGGTGTAGACAGTCACAGGTGTTTACATTCACTTCCGCTTTAATCGAGAATCCCGGCGCCTCACATTTCCCACAAAAACCGGGGTTCACATGATTTCGGCTCAGATGGTGCGTCGCTGGACTGCCGCCAGCGCGGTGTCGCTGCTCGTCGTCGGTTGCGGTCCCCAGGCCACGGAAGAGAAGCAGGCCCAGCCGGAGACCCCGGCCCCCGCCGCCACCACCCAGGAGATCGTCGGTGGCAGCGCGACCACCATCGGCGCGAACCCCTGGCAGGTGTCGCTGCAGAGCAGCGGCGGCAGCCACTTCTGCGGCGGCTCCGTCATCAACGAGAACTGGATCCTCACCGCGCAGCACTGCGTGAACTCGGGCGGCTCCATCTCCAAGCCGGGCCGCATCGTCGCGGGCGTCACCAACCGCACCACCACCACCGGCGGGCAGGTCCGCACCGTGTCCCAGGTGGTCGTGTACCCGGGCTACGTGGACGCCAACTACGGCAAGGACGCGGCGCTCCTCAAGCTGTCCTCGCCGCTGGACCTGAGCGGCGCGAACGTGAAGGCCATCCCCATCGTCACTGCGGCGGATGAAGCGGCGGGCGTGGGCGGTGTCGGCGCCGTGGCGCGCGTCACGGGCTGGGGCACGCTGTCCAGCGGCTCGTCCTCGCTGCCCACCACGCTCCAGACGGTGGACGTGAACATCATCAGCAACGCGGCCGCGCAGGCGGACTACCAGGGCCAGGAGACCATCACCGCGGACCAGCTGGGCGCGAAGGCCTCGGGCAAGGACTCCTGCCAGGGTGACAGCGGCGGTCCCCTCACCGTCCTCAAGGGCAGCACCCGCGTGCTCGCGGGCATCGTGAGCTGGGGCTACGGCTGCGCGGATCCGGCGTACGCGGGCATGTACGGCCGCGTGTCGTCCTTCGCCAGCTGGATCGACAGCACCGTCAACGCCGTGCAGCAGCCGACGCAGACGCTGCTGAGCCAGACCAACCTCTCCGGCGCCTCCGGCACCTTCAAGCACTACGCCATCACCGTCCCCGCGGGCGCCACCACCCTGACGGTGGAGCAGTCCGGCGGCACGGGTGACGCGGACCTCTACGTGCGCCAGGGCTCGCAGCCCACGACGACGGCGTACAACTGCCGCCCGTACCTCAGCGGCAACGCGGAGACCTGCACCATCACCGCCCCCGCGGCCGGCACCTGGTACGTCTCCGTGCGCGGCTACTCCGCGTACTCGGGCGTCGCCGTGAAGGCCACGGTGCCGTAGTCGCCTCCTGATTCCGTCTTCAGCGCGCAGGGCCCTCTTCCTCCCTTCGCGGAGGGAGGGGGCCTTCGTGTTTCAGCCACCACGCGTGCGTGGGGTGCTACACCCGGTGTCATGGCCCGGCCCGTCCCCAGAGCTTCGCGCTGTCCCCACTGCAACGCGCCCTTCACGCCCCAGGTGGCGAAGACGCACTACGACTGCGGGTACTGCGGCCACGCCTTCGACCTGGACGGCCCGCCGCCGCTCCAGCCCGGGCCGCGCGCCCCGCGGCCGGGCCAGAAGAACCCGCAGGTCGTGATGAGGGTCGCGGGCATCGCGGTGATGGTCCTGATGGGCGTCATGGGCGCGGTGTTCAGCCGGGCCTCCGGAGGCCCGGACGTGCCCGGGCCCCGCCCCGTCTCGTCGCCGGTCGTCCCCGGAGCTCCGCCCGAGCCCCCCAGTCCCAAGCGCGGGCCCTTCCAGTGGGTGGAGCAGGGCGCGCCCGTGTTCGCGGACGTCAACGGCGATGGGACGGAGGACCTCATCGGCCACGTGAGCCAGCACGAAGCAGGCACCGGCTTCCGGCAGGTCGTCGCCGCGTTCGACGGCCGGACGTTCCAGACGCTCTGGGAGTCGGCGCCCGCGGAAGGGCCGGACACCTCGCGCTACGTGAAGGTCATCGCCCAGAACGGCCGGCTGGTGATGAGCGAGCAGCGAAAGCTGAACCTGCTGGAGCTGGCGACCGGCAAGCGGCTGGGGCACGCGCCCCTGACGGACTCACCGCGCCGGCTGTGCATCCCGCCCGGGGACACGACGTCCGTCTGGGTGGAGGTGAAGGACCACCAGCACCTGCTCTTCGACACGCGCACGGCCAGGGCGGAGCCCGCGCCCCAGGCGCCGAAGGGCTGCGCCACGCCGCCCGAGAGCATGAAGTCGTGCGACGTCAGCCGGCCGCTGGAGCACCCCACCACCTGCGAGCGCTCCAGCGACCCGCCCTCCGACATCCGCGGCCTCACCGTCCGGTACCTCCTGCGCTCGGGCGGCTACACGCTGGCGCTGGGCATGCGGTACCCGGGGACGTCGGTGCCCATGGTGGCGCTGTTCGAGCCGGGCAACCGCAAGCCGCTGTGGCACGACATCGTGTCGGAGAAGGATCCGCTCCTCCTGCGGGACCTCTCGCCGGAGGTGGGGGAGCTCACGAAGGACGCCGTGTACGTCATCTACGTGCTGGACCAGGGCGGCCGGCAGCTCATCCGGCGCGACCTGCGCACCGGCGCCGTCGTCTGGGACGTGGCCCTGCCCGAGGCCCAGACCAGCGCCGTCCAGCCCACCCTCTGGGCCCGGGACGGCCGGCTCTACGTGTCTGATTGGGGCAGCCTTCTCGCGCTGGACGCCGCCACGGGTGAACGCATCGGCGGCATTGGCCTGGGAGGGAAGTGAATCAGTAGATGGAGATGAGGTGGACCCGCACGCGGGGGTTGCCGAGGTATTCCTCCAGCCGCCAGCGGGTCCGCATCCCGTCCTCGCGGATGCCCACGCCGCCGCCGGTGGGGGCCTCCGCGCTGGCCAGCGCCTCGCGCAGCTGGGACACCGCCCAGCGGTCGAACTTCGGATCCCCGGAGCCCTCCAGCACCTGCAGGTCGATGAGGCTGCCATCGCGCGCCTGCCGCACCTCCACGATGGCGACGAGCGCGAGCACGGGGGCCGTGACGTCCATCATGTAGACGTCCGCCGCGCGCCCGGCCTCCACCGCCGCGCGCAGCCGGTCGGACGTCTCACCGCGGACGTCGCGCGCCTGGGGCGCGAAGGGCGTGCCCGTCCGGCCGAACCGCTCGATGGCCTCCAGCTGTTCACGCTTCAGCCGGCCGAGGACCACGTCCTTGTTGGGAGGGGGCGGGTCCACCAGCCGCTCGGCGAAGCCCTGGCGCAGCTTCGCGAAGTAGGGAGGCGTGGCGCCCGAGGCCCGCGCGGACGCGGTCGCGTCCTTGGTCCAGCCATCCACCTTCTGCCGCGCCTCCTCCGCCTCGCGGGCCGCCAGGGCCTTGGGGTCCGGCTCCGAACCGGGGACGTTGCGAAGCGTCCGCCCCGTCGACGGAGGCTCCCCCGTCAGGGGCCCACCGCCCAGCAGCCCGGGAGGCTCCAGCTGGAGCGGGACGTCGCGGGCCGGAGGTGACTCGCTCTTCGTGGGTGCTTCCGCCAGGGGCTCCGGCGCCGGCTTCCCGGGGGCCTCGGCGCTGGCAGGCGCTTCGTCCCTCTTCGGCGCGTCCTTCCGCCGCGTGCTCGTGGAGGGCTTGCGCGGAGGGCGCGGCGCTTCTTCTGGCGCGGGGGGCGTGGGGCGTGCGTCCCGGGTGACGATCTCCAGCTCGACGGCCCGCGGCGCCGGAGGCGGCACGCGAGCGGACGGGCTCCGCGACAGCGCCACCAGGAGCGCCACGTGCAGGAGCCCGGACACTCCGAGCAGGAGCCAGAGCTGTTTGCGGCGGGACACGAAGCTCAGCTTGCTCCCTCCCGCCGCGCGGGAGAAGTGGCGCGGAGCGCGGGTGTTGGCTCCTCACGCTCCCCTGCCCTCTTCGTTCCCGCTAGGGCGCCGCCGGTGTCTTGAACTCCGGAATGAGTTCGCCCGTGAGCCGGATGCTCTTGAGGACCTTGTCGTGCGCCAGCGCGCCCACCTGGTGGAACGACATGAGCGCGTCAATGCCCAGCGCCTGATAGCGCTTGAGCCCCGCGCGCACCTGGTCCTGGGTCCCGACGATGAGCGAGTCCTGCGCGCTCAGCACCTCCCAGACCTGCTCATCCGGCACGTTCTCACCGGCCATGATGCGGCCCAGCAGGCGCTGCGCCTGGGACTGCGGCGCGTTCGGGTCCTTCTTGCGCAGGTACTGGCCCGTCAGGCCTCCGCCCGCCGGGTCCTTCGCCAGCACCTCCAGCTCCGCGGCCGTCTTCACGAAGGCGTCCTTCGCCTCGAAGAAGGTGAACGACCCGCTGGTGTACCAGGCGGCGGCCTTCGCGGCGCCGTTCTCCATGGCCTCGCGCTCGCTGTCCGCGCAGTGCACGAAGGTGAAGAAGGCGACCTGGTCGTTGACGAACTCGCCCACCGGCTCGCAGCGCGTGCGCAGCGCTTCACGGTAGAGGTGGATCATCTCCGCCACCTCCTCCGGAGAGGCCCAGAGCGTCACGCCCAGCGCGCCCACGCCGTTGCGCCCCGCCTGTTCGAACGACGCGGGGCTGGAGCACGCCTGCCACAGCGGCGGGTGCGGCTTGCGGTACGGCTTCGGGATGACGCTGACGTCCTTGAGCTTGAGGTCGGGCCCATCCCAGGACACCTTGTCCTGCGTCCACAGCTTGGGAATCAGCTCGAAGGCCTGCTGCATCTGCCCGCGCGTGGAGTCGGGCTCGATGTTGAAGGTGCGCCACTCCGGGAGGGTGCTGCGCGCCAGTCCCAGCTGGAAGCGGCCCCCGCTCAGGTGGTCGATGAAGGCCGCGCGCTCCGCCACCCGGATGGGATGGTTGAAGCGCGTGGGCGCCAGCACCGACGAGTGGCCCACGTGCAGGTTCTTCGTGCTCCGCGCGATGGCGGTGAGCATGATCTCCGGCGCGGAGCTGTAGCTGAACTCCACGGCGGTGTGATGCTCCACCTGCCACCAGACGCCGTAGCCCATCTCATCCGCCAGCCGCGCCTGCTCCAGCGTCTCCTGGATGATCTGATGCTCGTGGTCCGGACCGCTCCACCGCTCCTTCGGGTGCTGCATCTCCGAAAAAATATCGAGCCGCATGATGTCCCCCCTGAAATCAGCGAATGCTGACTTTACAGCAAAATGCGGTGACGGGCCGCCACGCCGTCCGGAGCGCGGTGCTCCGGACGGCATGCGTCACAGGCGGCTAGTTCGCCCAGTGGACCTTGCCCAGGCCGGCGGGGATGAGGTCGCAGACGTAGAAGATGTCGTCGTACGGGTAGTTGTCATACACGCCGCGCGCGGGGATGCAGCGGGCCTGGTTGGGATACGGCGCGTTGTAGTCCGCCGCGAGCTGCTGGCAGTAGGCGTGGTCGGTCGGGCCGCCGCACTCCTCGGTGCACTGGTCCGCGCGGATCCACTGCGGATTGTAGAGGGGGTACGAGTCCGCCTCCGTCCAACACAGGCCCGAGGAGCACTGGGTGTCCGCGAAACAGCCCTGGCCCACGGCGTTGAGCCCCTGCTCCTGCTGCGTGGGGGCGGGGGTCTGCTGCTCCGGGGCCGGGCTTGCGCCACAGGCGAGCATCGCGAACGAGAAGAAGGAAACGGCCACGGCGAAGGGCTTGCGCATCTTGGGGAACCTTTCCAAGAGAAGGGGGGAGTCCGGAGAAAACCACTTCAGCCCCATGGAGCCAAGTCACGTTCTCGCGGCAATGGAACAGCGCGCGGCGGGGGCGCGGTACGCTCGGGGTACTTCACGAAGAGGGACCCGCCCATGTGCCGGAGCATCAAGACGCTGTTCAACTTCGAGCCTCCCGCGTCGGACGCGGAGGTGCGGGCGGCGGCCCTGCAGTTCGTGCGGAAGCTGAGCGGCACCAGCGCGCCGTCGAAGGCGAACGAGGAGGCCTTCAACCGCGCCGTCGAGGACATCACCGAGGCCGCGCGCCGGCTGGTGGACTCGCTGGTGACCACGTCCCCGCCGCGCAACCGCGACATGGAGGCCATGAAGGCGAAGCTGCGCTCCGCGAAGCGCTTCGCCCCGCGCTGACGGCCGCCGCTACAAGCGGCCGAGTATCTCCGCCTTCTTCGCCTCGAACTCGTGTTCGGTGATGAGGCCGGCATCGGCCATGCGCTTCAGGTCCTCCATCGCCCGGACGGGGTCGGCCGGAGGCGCTGGCGGAGCGGTCATCGCGAAGCCGGTGATGACGACGCGCTGGGGCTGCATCGGGTCCACCATCACCTGGACCCGAAGCCCTGGCCCCCAGGTGGCCGTGCTCGAATGAGGCGGCAGCCGCTTGCTCACCCGCGCCTGATAGGGAGCACGGCCGGGGATGTGAACCTCCAGCAGCAGCTGGAGGACGGGACGCTTGTTGATGCGGATCGCGGTGTCCCGAACCTCCAGCACCGTGGCCTCCCCGGCCCTTCCGTTCTTCAACTCCGCGCGATCCAGCCCGGCGCCCAACAGCCCCAGCAGCCCCCCCTTCGGCCCGAACGCCCAGGCCAGCCCCCCCACCACGACAAGGAGGAGGACCAGGAGCGGAGGGTCGGAGGTGATGGCGTCGAACATGGGGTTCAGCCTACGGGATGTTGATGCGCGAGTGCATGGCCCGCCCGTCATACGCGGCGGCGCCGCAGCGGGCATGGGCCCAGTCGCCATTCACCGCGGAGCAGATGCGGAAGGCCTGGATGTTGGAGAGGGGCACGTTGATGCCCGGCGTGTCGCAGCGCCCCTGGTAGGTCCAGGCCAGGCTCTTGTTCACGGCGCCCACGCCAATGCACGGGCCAATCCACGCGCCCGTGTCCCGCCGCTGCACGTCGATGGAGTACTGTGCCGTCGTCTCCTCCTCGCTCCACTCCAGGTCCACGAAGGGCGTGACGCCGCCGGGCAGCTCCAGCGTCACGTCGTCGGAGATGCCGTCATAGGCCTTCTCCACGAACGGGCCCCAGACGTTGTTGTTGGAATAGAAGATGCGGAACGCGGCGATCTCCCCCTTCGTCACCACGCGGTCCCCCGCGCTGCGGCACACGCCGTCGAACACCGTCTTGTTGGCCTGCCCCAGCAGCGTCACGGACGTGCACGGCCCCACCACCGAGCCATTCTTCAACACGACGTCCAATGAGTAGCTGTACCCCGCCAGCCGGTTCCAGCGCACGCTCACCTGGTTGAGTGACGTCATCGCCCCGTCCGGCTTGAACGCCACGCGCTGCTTGTACGTGCTGCGCGACGTGAGGTTGCCCGCGCTGTCGAAGGCCCCCTGGTGGAAGACGTTGAAGTACTCCCCCCGCCGCTCGACGATGACGTTGTGGCCGTGGGACTGCACCAGCCGGCCCGCGGAGTTCTTCAACGGCAGGGACAGCCGCCGCACCGCCCGCGCCCGCGTGAGCTCCGGGACGGTGTCCGCCATCACGTAATACATGGCGTACTGGCTGTTGTACCAACCGCCGCTGAACACCATGTAGTAGCGCCCGTCACGCTTGAAGAGCTCCGGCGCCTCGTTGATGCCCTCCTCGTAGGAAGGCGTCGCGAACACCGCCGGGCCCGCGTGGTTGTAGACGGTGCCGGGCGCGGCCAGCTTGAACGACGAGATGTTGTTGCCGTTCTGGAACCACACATAGAACAGCCAGCGGTCCACGCCGTCGTTGAACGTCGCCGAGTCGATGCGGATGTTCCGGTTGCACCCCTGCGGCAGGCACGCCGTGCCAGTGGTGGTGCGCGGCCACGTCGTGTTCGCGTTGATGGGCTGGGGCGCGCCGAAGTTGAGGTTCAAATCCGGCGCCGTGGCCACGAACGTCGTCACCTCCTGGCCAGCCGGAGGACACGCCGCGCCGTTGGGCACGCGGTGGCCGGAGAAGTGGAGCTGGTAGACGCTGCCCACCTTGCTCAGGTCCGGCGCCCACAGGAAGCAGTAGTCGTAGGCCGGGTCCGCCGCGGACGGGTTGTAGTCACGCTTGAAGCGGAACGCCGTCAGGTCGTTGGACTCATACAGCGGCAGCACCACCCCGTTGCCCGTGCCGGTGAGGAAGAACAGGTCGTCGTGCTCCTTGTAGACGTCCGGATCCGCCAGCCACTGCATCAGCAGCGTGCGCGAGTTGTCCTGCGCGCGGGCGGTCCCCGACAGGGCCAGGGTGAGGAACGACAGCAGCAGCACGGCTCGGACGGGCTTCATGAGGCCTCTCCATGGAAGTCTTGAATTTCAAGCTTCCAAGGAAGACCCGGACCACGCAAGGCCGATGGGTTTTGACGGCCCGGCGACCATCCGGTATATCGCCGACTTCGATAATGAAAATCAATTTCATTGCAATCCCCATCGGCGTCGCGGTCATCGCGCTCTTCGGCTGGCGGGCCTCGCGCGCCCCGGCCCCCGCGCCCGTCCCTGAAGCCAGCGCGGCGGCGGGCCGGAGCATCCCGCACGCGCAGGGCAGCACCGTGGTGGTGGAGCACCCGAAGCAGGTCGTGGTGTTCGACCTGGCGGCGCTGGACACGCTGGACGCGCTGGGCGTGGACGTGCAGGGCGTGGCGGGTGATTACTTCCCCGGCCAGCTGGCGAAGTACGCGGACGCGAAGAAGTACCCGCGCTTCGGGACGCTCTTCGAGCCCGACTACGAAGCCCTCCACGCCGCCCGGCCCGACCTGGTCATCACCGGCGGCCGCTCCAGCGCCCGGTACTCGAAGCTGTCCGCCATGGTGCCCACCATCGACCAGGTCACGGACGACGCGCACTTCCTGGACACCGTGGTGGCCAACACCTGGCGGCTGGCCACCGTCTTCGGCAAGGAGGAGCAAGCGCGCGCCCAGGTGGAGGCGCTGCACCAGGGCATCGCGACGCTGAAGGGCACCACCGCCAGCCGGGGCAAGGGGCTCATCGTGCTGACGTCCGGCGGACGGATGAGCGCGTATGGCCCGGGCTCGCGCTTCGGCGTGCTGCACGACGCGTTCGGCATCCCGCCCGCGGCCCCGTCGCTCAAGGCGTCACTGCACGGAGAGGCCGTGGGCTCGGAGTTCATCCTGGAGACCCACCCGGACTGGCTGTTCGTCATCGACCGGGACGCGGCCATTGGCGAGGGTGGCGGCGCGCAGCGGCTCCTGGACAACGAGCTGGTGCACCAGACGGCGGCCTGGAAGCAGGGGCAGGTCGTGTACCTGGAGCCCGCGAACACCTACCTCATCGGCGGCGGCATCCAGTCCCTGCGGCGCCTGATGGAGCAGCTCTCCGATGTCTACGCGAAGCCCCGACAGCCCCCCGCTCCCTGAGGCCGCCTTCGCGCGAAGCGAGTCCGTGGCCCGGCCCGCGAAGGGAGGCCCGCTGCCGCTGCTCGTGCTGGCCGGCCTCGCGGTGCTGGGGCTCGCGGGCACGAGCCTCCTGATTGGCGTGAGCCACGTGTCGTGGGACGCGCTGCTCGCGCCGTCGGAGCACCAGCGCGCCGTGCAGGTGCTGGTCATCAGCCGCGTGCCGCGCACGCTGGCCCTGGTGCTGGCGGGCATGTCCCTGTCCGTCGCGGGCCTCATCATGCAGATGCTCGCGCGCAACCGCTTCGTGGAGCCCTTCACCGCGGGCACGGCGGAGTCCGCGAGCCTGGGCCTGCTGGCCGTCACCCTCCTCGCCCCCGGCCTCCCCATCCTCGCCCGGACGGCGGTGGCGGCGGGCTTCGCCATGGCGGGCACCGCGCTGTTCCTGCTCATCCTCCGGCGCATCCCCCTGCGCTCGGCGCTCGTGGTGCCCGTGGTGGGGCTGGTGCTGGGGGCCATCTTCGACGCGGCGACGACGTTCTTCGCCTACCGCTTCTCCCTGCTCCAGTCGCTGATGGCCTGGACCACGGGCGACTTCTCCAGCGTGCTGCGCGGCCGGTACGAACTGCTCTGGGGCGCGTTCGTGCTGACGGTCGTCGCCTACGTCGTCGCGGACCGCTTCACCGTCGCCGGCATGGGCGAGGCCTTCACCACCAACCTGGGCCTGAGCCACCCGCGCATCGTGGCGCTGGGGCTGGCCATCGTCGCCATGGTCACCGCGGTGGTGGTGGCCACCGTGGGGATGATTCCCTTCATCGGGCTGGTGGTGCCCAACGTCGTCAGCCTCATGGTGGGCGACAACGCGCGCCGCTCCATCCCGTGGGTGGCGGTGCTGGGCGCGGGCTTCGTGCTCCTGTGCGACATCGTCGGGCGGGTGGTGCGCCAGCCCTATGAGATTCCGGTGGGCACCGTGGCGGGCGTGGTGGGCAGCCTCGTCTTCCTGCACCTGCTCTTGCGGAGGAACGACCGTGTCGGCTAGCGCGCTGCGACTGGAGGGCCATGAGCGCCGGCTGCTCCTGTTGGGAGGCCTGGCCGCGTTCTGCGTGGGGGTGTTCATGACCGTGGACGCGGGCGGCAGGTGGGACTTCGTGCTGCCCTTCCGCGCGCGCAAGGCCGCCACGGTGCTGCTGGTGGGCTACGCCATCGCCGTCTCCACGGTGCTGTTCCAGACCGTGGTGGAGAACCGCGTCCTGACGCCCGCCATCATGGGCTTCGACACGCTCTACCTGCTCCTGCAGTCCGGCCTGCTCTTCTTCCTGGGCTCGCGCACCATGGCCAGCCTGGACACCCGGCTGCTCTTCACGGTGGAGGTCGCCGTGATGGTGTGCTTCTCCGCCGTGCTGCACCGCTGGCTCTTCGAGGGCGGCCGGCGCAGCGTCCACCTGCTCCTGCTCACGGGCGTGGTGCTGGGCGTGCTGTTCCGCAGCCTGTCCAGCTTCCTCCAGCGCCTCATCGCGCCGGGCGAGTTCGACTTCCTGCAGGACCGCTTCTTCGCCAGCTTCAACAACCCCGACCCGGACCTGCTCCTCGTCTCCGCGGTGATGACCGCGGGCGCGTCCGTGCTGGGCTTGCGCCTGCTTCACGCCTGCGACGTGCTGAACCTGGGCCGCGACGTGGCCATCAACCTGGGCGTGGACCACCGGCGCACGGTGTCGCGCCTGTTGGCGGTGGTGGCCGTGCTGGTGTCGGTGTCCACGGCGCTGGTGGGGCCGGTCACCTTCTTCGGGCTCCTGGTGGCGAACCTGGCGCATGGGCTGGTGCGCTCGCACCGGCACGTCCACGTGCTGCCCGCGGCGGTCTGCCTCGCGGTGATTGGCCTCCTGGGCGGTCAGCTGGTGCTGGAGCGCGTCTTCTCCTTCGGCGCCAACCTGCGCGTCATCATCGAGTTTTGGGGCGGCCTGATGTTCATCTCCCTGCTGATGCGAGGCGCGCTGCGATGATCGAAGCCCGGAACGTGTCCCGCCGCTACGGCGACACCCTGGTGGTGGACGACGTCACGCTGAAGCTGCCGGAGCGCGGCGTGACGTCCATCATCGGGCCCAACGGCGCCGGCAAGTCCACCCTGCTGTCCATGGTGAGCCGGCTGCTGCCCCTGTCCTCCGGCACGGTGCTGGTGGACGGCATGGACGTGGCCCGCACACCCGGCGACGCGCTGGCGCGCAGGCTGGCCATCCTGCGGCAGGACAACGCCGTCACGTCGCGGCTCACCGTGCGCGACCTGGTGACGTTCGGCCGCTACCCGCACTCGAAGGGCCGCCCCACGGTGGAGGACCGCGCCTTCGTGGAGGGCGCGCTCCACCACCTGGGCCTGGAGCCCATCGCCCACCGCTTCCTGGACGAGCTGTCCGGTGGCCAGCGCCAGCGCGCCTTCGTGGCCATGGTGCTGTGCCAGGACACGCACTACGTGCTCCTGGACGAACCCCTCAACAGCCTGGACATGAAGCACGCCGTGGCCATGATGAAGGAACTGCGGCGCGCGGCGGACACGCTGGGCAGGTGCGTGGTGCTGGTGCTGCACGACCTCAACTACGCCTCCTGCTACTCCGACCACGTCATCGCCATGCGCGGCGGGAGGGTCGCCTTCCAGGGGACGCCGGATGAGCTGATGCGCCCCGACGTGCTGCGCGACATCTATGGCATGGACATCGGCATCCACCTGGTTGAAGGCAAGCGCATCGCCGTCCACTACCGCTGAGCCCGGGATGTGACACACGTGTCATGACTGGCGTTGACCGCCGGTGCGTCCCGGGAATGTTTCCCTCTGTGAAGTCGTGGCATCCGGCTTGCTGAAGGCCCGGGCACCATGACCCACCACCCCGAATCCGCTCCGAACCTCCGCCTGCGTCACTGGGCCTCCCGGCTGGCCCTCCTGGTCGCGGGCGTCAGCGCCATCGCCACGTCGCAGGCCACGTCCGAGGACCTGACCTCCGAGCCCTACACGGGCCGGGCGGTCCAGCTCACCCCCGATGCGCCCAGGGCCAAGGTGCCGTTCGTGGTGGCGGCTACGGCCACGAAGTCGCCCGACAAGCTCGTCGAGGCGGAGGTGACGGTGCTGGTGTCGGCCACGTGGACGCCCACGAACCCCGAGCAGGCCGCCAGACCCTGGGTCCGCGCCACGCTGTCCGAGGGCGACTCGGAGTTCACCGGTCCGGAAGCGAGCGGCGTGCTGGTGGCGGGGCAGCCGGTGACGTTCCAGGTCCACAACTACCTCGGCCGTGACTGCACGCTGGGAACGCGCTGCGAGTGGGCCCCGAAGCTGAACCTCGAGCTGCAGCCCGGCGCCGCGCCCGGCACGGTGGAGGTGGTGTGGACGGCGACGGCCTCCGCGCACGTGGTGGATACCTCCAGCACGCCCAAGGGCTTCGCCGTCATCGTCTCGGAGCCGTGAGCCGGGCAGCCCGAGTTTGATCTGCCTCCGCGGAGGGTGAAAGCCTGCGCCCTCCTCCTTGACGAAAGGCAGACACGGGTGCGTGAGAAGAGCCTGGAGTACATGCTGGATTGGATTGCCGTGCAGGAGCTGGTGGCCGAGTACGGGCAGGCCATCGACCACGGCAAGGACACGGGCGACTGGACCCGGTGGGAGCGGGTCTTCGCCCCCGAGGTGACGTCGGACTACTCCCGCTTCATGGGGGTGCCGCCGTCCACCGCGCCGCGCGCCGTGCTGGCGCAGTTCGGCAACAAGGCGCTGGAGTGCTTCACCCGCGTGCAGCACTCCACGGCCAACACCGTGCGCACGGAGTTCACCAGCCCCACGCACGCCACGGTGCACGCCTACGCGGAGGTGTCCCATTTCTTCAACATGGACGGCTACCCCCAGGAGTGGACCCTGGTGGGGCGCTACACCCACGAAGTCGTGAAGACGGCCGCGGAGGGGTGGCGCATCCAGAAGGTCACGCTGGATCCCATCCACCACCGGGGCAACCTGCTGGGCCTGGAGTTCGCCCGGGGCAAGCGGCTCGGCACGCCCTGACCCAGGTCACCGCGCGCGTTTCTTCCGGGACCGGGCGGGGGGCTTCGCGAGCGCCTCCGCCTGCGCCCTGATGGTCTCCGCCAGGAAGTCCACCACCGCGCGCACCCGCGCGTTGTGGGCCAGGTCCTCGTGGAACACCAGCCACACGGTCCGCTCCAGCTCCGGCAGCGCGTCACGCAGCGGGACGAGCTCCGGGTGCAGGTGGCCGAAGAACGCCGGCAGCAGCGCCACGCCCAGGCCCTCGCGCGCGGCCTGGAGCAGCCCCAGGATGGACGTCAGCCGCAGCGCCACGGTGGCCCTCGCCGCGTGCACGTCCAGCCACTTCGACTCCGGCCAGCGCCGCGAGTCCTGCGCGTAGCCCACCACCGCGTGCCCCTGCAGCCCCGTGTCGAAGCGCACCGGCCCCCGGCGGGCCAGGTACGCCTTGGACGCGAAGGGCACGACACCAATGGCAGCCACCTTCCGGGCCCGCAGCGACGCCTCCTGCGGGCGCACGAGCCGGATGGCCACGTCGGCCTCGCGCCGCGCGAGCGACAGGGCTTCGTAACCGGAGAGCAGCTGCAACTCGATTTCCGGATGGCGCTCCTGGAACGCGGCCAGCCGGGGCAGCACGTTGTGGACCAGGAAGGAGTCCGTCGCGGTGACCGTCACCGGGCCGGAGGGGCGCAGGTCCTCGCCGCTGGCGAGCCGCTCCACCCGCAGCGCCTCCGTCTCCACCGCCTCCGCGGCCGGCCGGATGCGCAGCGCCACCGCCGTGGGCTTCAGGCCCGTGGGTGTCCGGTCGAAGAGGCGCGCCCCCAGCTCCTTCTCCAGCACGGCCAGGCGCCGGCCCACCGTGGTCTGGTCCACCTTCAACCGCCGCGCCGCCGCGGAGAGGTTGCCCTCCCTCGCGATGGCCAGGAAGTGCCGCAGGTCACTCCATTCGGGCATGGTCTGCATTCTCGCAGAGGCGGTCTGCGGAAACGGGCATTTTCGCAGACCCTGCTCGACGCCATCCTCCCGGGCGTTTCCTTCCAACCCCAGGAGCCGTTCCCGTGAAGACCCTGCCCAAGCTCGTCGCCGCCGTCGCCGTCGTCTCCGCGTTCACCTTCGCCGCCGCCAGGGGCAAGGAGGCCGCGGCCTTCCAGCAGACCGCCTATGACAAGCTCGGCTGGACGGAGATGATGCCCGGAGGCCCGTCCGTGCACGTCCTCTGGGGTGACATGAAGAAGGGGCCGTACGCCCTGCTGATGAAGTTCCCCGCCGGGTTCGACTCCGGGCCGCACACCCACTCCGCCGGCTACCACGGCGTGCTGGTGAAGGGCCGCATGACGAACACCAGCGAGGGCGCCGTCGCGGCGGGCGCCGTGGAGGCGGGCAGCACGTGGGACCAGCCCGGCAAGGTGGTGCACCGCAACCAGTGCTCGCCGGACGCCGAGTGCGTGCTGCTCATCGCCCAGGACAAGCCCTTCGACTTCGCGCCCGCCAAGGCGAAGTGACGCGCTTCAGCGCGAGTCGCGGCGCTTCTGCTGCCGGGCGAACTCCGCCCGCAGCGCCCCGCCAATGCGCTTGCCCGTCACCTGGGTGGGCTTGCGGATCTTCTGGAAGTTCTTCGTCTCTTGGATGAAGCCACCGCGGTGCTTCTTCGAGGTGGTCTCCTTCTGAGGCTGGAACATCGGCGGGGCTCCTGTCCGGGTGGCTGTCCCCGGAAGATGCATCACGCCCCGGAGGCTTGCCATCCCTCCAGGACGGAGCACGGGCGGGCAGGCTTGGATCCGGAGTGACGCGTTTTTGCAATCCAGGCCGGGGCTCCTGGCGTATGGGTCCGGGAACCAGGCAAGGGAGCAGACACCCATGACGAAGCGCGCGAGTGGTCCTTTCGACGTCAAGCTCACCCCCATGGCGCCAGAGGCCGGTGCGGTGGAGGCGGCCCCGGGCCGGATGATGCTCGACAAGCGCTTTCACGGTGCGTTGGACGCCACGAGCCAGGGGCAGATGCTCGCGGTGCGGACGCCGGTGGAGGGGTCCGCGGGGTACGTGGCCATGGAGCGCGTCAGCGGCACGCTGGACGGGCGGAGCGGCACCTTCGCGCTCCAGCACTTCGGCGTGATGACGCGCGGTGCGCCCCACCTGGTCATCTCCGTGGTGCCGGACTCCGGAACCGGCGAGCTGACGGGGCTCGCCGGTTCGATGACCATCGACATCGCGCCGGGCGGGAAGCACTCCTACGACTTCCAGTACACCCTGCCCTGATTCAGGGAGCGCAGTAGCGGACCGCCTGGAGCGTGTGGGACAGGGGGCTCTTGGTGGACGTCATCACCAGCGCCCCCATCCAACGCTCCGGAAGCTCCTGCAACTGGACCCACTGCGCGTACCGGTGCAGGGGCAGGTACTCGGGTCCAGGGGTCAGGTCCGCCGGGACGCCCTCCTTCCCCAGGGCCCAGAACCGGCCGCGCCACGAGAAGAGGGGATCGCTCTCTTGCGAGTTCCTGGAGACGGAGAGCCACGCGGCCTCAAGGCCACGAGACGTCACCGCGGTCCCGGCCCAGGAGGCTTCCATGGGGGTCGTCGTGGCCAGGGTGCGATTGCTCACCTCGCCAAAGAGGTTCCCCAGGACCGTCAGCACGCGCTGACCGGCCTGGATGCCACGCAGCACGATGGCTGGAGACGCCAGGGCGTCGCCCGCCGCCGCGCCCAGGTCCACGAGCCGGGTCTCCGGATTCGCCTCGGAGGGGAACGTCCGCTCATCGCCCACGGGTTGCAGGCCGGCGTCGAAGCGCTGGAGCCGCAGCAGTCCCTCGACCGCGCCGTCCTTGATCTCCTGGGCCAGGACCACGAAGCCACCGTCACGCAGCCCCATCACGTCCACGCCGTAGAGCACCGTGTCCTTGGCGATTGCCTGCATCAGGACCCGAGGAGCCACCACGGACTGGCCGTTCAGCTCCGTGAGCGCGCCCCGCACCTCACGGCCCCCGGAGACGAACGAGGAGCTGTTCCTCCAGGCCGAGAAGATCCGGGTTCCATCCGCCGACACGGCCGCCGCGGTGGCCCTGTCGCCCACGGTCTGGTCGAAGAGAAGCGCCCCCCCCTCGGGCTCGCCCTCGCGGGGCACCCGGTGTCCCTGCTCATCCAGCAGGATGAGGTGGCCCCGGGTGTGGTCGCCATTGGGTCCCGCGGATGAGTAGTACAGCGCCGGCCCCTGGGACGTGCGCAGCAGCCGGGTGCTCACCGTGTCCAGCGCGAGGACGTCATCCTGGACCTCCACCGGAATCTCCGTGGTGCCCAGCGGCGTCATCGCGGTGTCCATCTGGATGACACGGGCCACCACCTCCCGGTCGAAGACCACCGCCAGGACACCCTCCGTCACCCGGAGGCTGCTGATCCGGCCTGCGTGCGGAGGCCATCCCAGCGACGCGACCTGTGACCAGGACGGCGGCGGATCCGTCACGCCGTCGCAATCATTGTCCAGACCATCGCAGCGCGTCTCCGAGGCCTCGTAGTCCGCGCCATACGAGAGCGCGGTGCACACCGGCTCGTAGGCCCCATCCACCAGGGCGCGCCGGGCTCCAGAACAGACGCCTTGCGTCTTCTCACAGGGCAGCGGCTCCCCCAGGGAGCCCGCGTCGGTGCCGGCATCCACCTCCACCTGCGTGCCGCCGTCATCGCCTTGCGCGCCACCAGCATCCGGAGTCCCCGAGTCCACGCTCCCGGAGTCCGGGAGCGGATCCACAGGCGGATCCGAATCCTCGCATCCCCCCAGCACCCCACTTCCCACCGCCAGCACCACCGCCCAACGCCTTGCGCTTCGCATCCGCACTCCCATCATCCCCTCTTTGGCGGACCTGCAATGGGATCCGCCCCCGGATGAATCCTAATCCATATCAACGCCGCGCAGGTCAAGCGCCAGCCTTCACCCGGACCCATGACAGGGCTTGAAGACCCGCGAGCCACGCTCCCATGACCAAACCATGACGAAAGTGGTTCATCCGGACCCACCGTGTCGCGGTCTCCACGGTCGCGGGCACGTCGGGTGATTGCATCAGCCGGATCATTGTCGGGATGAAGTACGAAAAGGTCAGCAGCCGATCCACGAGCGCCATGAGCGCGGCCGCGAGCCACCATGTCCGCAGCGGCCCCGTGGCCCGCGTGGCGAAGTACAGGCTGGCCAGCGTGAGCAGCGTCAACGGCCCGGTGCTGACGAATCCCCAGAAGCGCCGCCCCACGTCGTCCTGCCGCGCGGCCTCCGCGGACCAGTGCGCGCCCGTGACGTCCAGCCACCGGGGGAATGAGACGCGGTGTTCATAGAGCCCGGCGCCGAACGAGACGCCCAGGTTGAGCACGAAGAGCCACAACAGGGTTTCCTTCAGGTTCATCATGGCGCCAGCATGCGTCCCGGGCCCGCGAACTTCTTTCGCGCCCTTGTGCTGTTTTTCGCAATCCTGCGGTGTTCTCCATGAGCCCCCGGCACGCCCTCCTCGCCCAGATTGGCACCGACATCGTCCGCTTCCAGGAGGCCTCCGTGGAGTTCGACTCCGCCGTGGGGCAGGTGCTCGCGCTCGGCCGCGCGGAGCTGACGTGTCTGGCTCAGCTGCACTTCGGAGGCCCCACGCCCCTGAGCGCCGTCGCGAAAGACGCCGACGTGGAGCGGCTGGAGCTCGCGGGCTACGTCCAGCGCGAGGGCTCGGGAAGCAGCAGGAGGCTCGCGCTCACCGCGCACGCACGCGAATGGATTGAGACGCTCTGGGGTCCCGTCCAGGCGGATGGCCTCCAGCTGATGTCACCCCTGACGGACGCGGAGCTGAAGGTCATTGCCCGCTTCCTGGGCGAGGCACGCAAGTCCCAGGACCGCCACGCCGCCCGCGTGGCGAAGCTGCTCCAGGAGCCCGGAGGCACCCGGGCGGCACGCCGGCGTGGGGGCCTCTCCGCCGCCGCGCTCCACCGCGTGCGGCTCTTCGTCGAAGCGCACCTCGCGCGGAAGATAAACGTGGGCGAGCTGGCCCGGCGCGCGGGCCTGAGCGTGTTCTACTTCACCCGCGCCTTCCGCCAGTCCATGAGCATGACCCCACATGCCTACGTGCAGCAGCGGAGGGTGGAGCGGGCGCGGGAGCTGTTGAGCCACACGACCCGCTCCCTCGGAGACATCGCGCTCGAAGTCGGCTTCAGCTCCCAGAGTCACTTCACCACGGTGTTCCGCCGGGTGACGGGGCTCACGCCCGCGGTGCTCCGGCGCGCAAGCCTTCGCACCCACGACTGAATCAAGGCCCGAGGCCACCCTCCAGCCCGGAGAGGGCCGCCGTGCTGTTTCAGGGGGATGGGAGGGAAGATCCGGCCCGGAGCGCGTAGAAGCGGCATGGCCCGTCCCAAGAGTCCCTTCGTCTGGATCCTCCTCGCGGCCGGAGGCGCCTGCGCGCTCTGCTGCACCGGCGCCCTGGGGCTCATGGCCCTGGGGCTCTTCGCCGGAGACGACAGCGCCACGCCGGGGGCTCCGGGCGCGGTGCCCCGGGGACGCGGCGACCCCGGTGAGCCCGGCGGCTTCGCCTTCGACGCGCCCCAGGGCTGGAAGACCCAGGCGGACGGGCGCTTCATCCTGGAGTGGGACGAGCGGGGCGACACCCTGGGCGTCGAGGCGCTCCGGCTGCCGGCCGTGCCCGGGCTCGACGACGCCGAGGGCAAGCTCGCGCGGATGTGGCAGGAGCGCGTGGGCGCGGACTGGAACGACGTGAAGCCGAACCCGCTGGTGATGCGGCGCTTCATGGCCAACGGGGCCCGCGCCTTCTTCACCGCGGCGGTGGTGCGCGCGAAGAACAACGACCGGACCTTCCGCGTGAGCCTCTACCTGGTGGAGGCGCAAGACCGCCTGGAGCCGCTGGTGTTCATCCAGAGCTTCATGACGCCCGGAGGCCTGGGCGAGGCCATGTCGGCTTCGTTCTCCTGGAACACGTCCTACGCCCGCGTGGAGGAAGCGCTGAAGGGCGTGCGCGGGAGCCCCGTGGGGCTGCCGCTGGTGGACGACCCGGAGGTGGTGGGCCACTTCATCTACGGCAGCAGCACCAGCGCCCAGTGGGTCAACACCCTTACCGGGAGCACCACCATGACGGCGGTCTCCTACAGCGCCGAGTACACCTTCAGCCCCGGCCACGCCTTCCAATACAAGTACGCGGGTGCGTCCGGCCAGGTGGGCGCGATGCGGTTCGGCTCCGAGGACGACCAGGGCACCTGGAGCGTGAAGCACGACGTGCTGACGGTCGCCGGAGCGAAGCGCACACGCCGGTTCCTGCTCATCGGGGCCGCGCGCACGCCAGAGGGAAAGCGCACGCTCTACCTCATGCCGGAGCACCCGGGCTGGTCCCTGTCCCCGGGCGCCATCGGGCAGAACGGCGAGCTGTACGTGGCGGCGGATTGAAGAACACGCCCGCTGCCCGGTGACACCGCCGGGCATCACCGGTGTTCCATCCGCCGGCTGGAAGAAGCACCGGCCCTTCCCTCACAGGAGATGGAACATGGCTGTCCTGCACCGAGGACTGCGGGTGGGTATGGCATTGCTCGCGAGCGTCATGGCCCCCGCCTGCGGGCCGGAGCTCCCGTTTGGCAGCGAGCTGGAGCTGGGTGAGCTGGAGGCCCAGGACCTGGCGGTGGAGACGGCGCTGCCGCCCCTCGACCGCGAGGCCCTGAGACAGGCCATCGCGGGGCTGCCCAACGCGGAGGTCACCGGCGCGCTGGTCCGGGTGAGCGGCGCGGACGGACGCTGGCTGGGCACGTCCGGCGTGGCGGACCTCCGCACCGGCGCTCCGGTGCACGCGGACGCGCACTTCCGGATTGGCAGCATGACGAAGACGTTCACGGCCACCGTCGTGCTCCAGCTCGCCGCCGAGGGGCGCGTGGACCTGGACCGGCCCGTCCAGCACTACCTGCCGCGCCTCTTGCCCGCGGGCGTCTACGCGCCCATCACCGTGCGCCAGCTGCTCAATCACACCCACGGGCTGCCTGGCGTGCCGGTGCCGCAGAAGGACCCGGACTGGTTCTTCGAGAACCGCTTCCGGCGCTTCAGCCCGCGAGAGCTCGTCGCGCTGTCACTTCCTCCGGGTCCTCGCTTCGCTCCCGGCACGAAGCAGGAGTACGGCAACATCGGCTACATCGTCGCGGGGCTGCTCATCGAACAGGTGACGGGCCGGCCCTACGGGGACGCCGTGCGCGAGCGCATCCTGCGGCCGCTGCACCTGCGCGACACCTTCGTGCCCGGCAACGACGTGACGATTCCCGGACGCCACGCCCGGGGCTACGAGGAGCTCACGCCCGAGGACGGACAGTGCCCGGCCGGCGCCTTCGCGTACGGCGCGCGCTGCATGGTGGACGTCACCGAGGCCAGCCAGTCCGTGCCCTGGGCCGCCGGGAACATGATCTCCACCGCCGAGGATGTGGACCGCTTCCTCGTCGCGCTCTTCCAGGGGCGGCTCCTGCCGCGCAAGCAGCTGGAGGAGATGTTCACCGTCCCGGACCTGCCCGGCGCCACCTACAGCGCGGGCCTCAACCGGTACAAGCTGGGCGGCGTCACGTTCTGGGGCAAGAGCGGAGACCGGCACGGCTACAACAACGGGATGGGCGCCACGCGGGACCTGCGCCGGCGCCTCGTCTATTCGGTCAACACGCTCCACATGGGGGGCGCCCAGCCGGACATCGCCGCGCGGATCATCGCGGCGGCGCTGATGGCGCCCGCCCGGCCCTGAGCGGGGAGCTACTTCTTCGCGGCGGGCTTCGCCTTCGCCTGCTCCGCCTGCTTCTTGAGCGCGAGCAGCGTCCCACGGGCCCGCTGCGTGGACTTGCGGCGCAGGCCGGGGTCGTACTCGATGGCCTTGCTCAGGTCCTTGAGGCCTTCCGGCACCTTGCCGCGGCGCAGGTGGATTTCACCGCGGCCCACCAGCGCGTCCACGTTGGAGCTGTTGAAGCGCAGCGCCTGGTCGTACGCGTCGAAGGCGTCATCCACGCGGTCCACGGTCATGTACGCGGCGCCCAGCTGCGCGCGGAACACCGTGTCGTGCGGCGAGGCGGCCACCAGGCCTTCGAAAATCTGGAGCGCGACCTTCGTGCGGCCGGCCTGGAGCATCTGGTGGCCCGTGGCGGCGTACTTGTAGAGCCGGTCGTTCGACATCCCGAGGAACTGGCCCAGCGTGACCTCTCCCCGGATGAGCTCCTCCGTCAGCGGCGGTGCATCCTTCGGCGTGTCCTTGGGGGACTCGGCCTTGTTGCTCACGGCCTTGCTGCTCACGGGCACCTCAAGCCAGGGGGCCCGGTGCAAGCGCCCCCCGAATCCAGCGGGTTACTGTCAGACGAACAGGTTGCGCTTGACGATATCATTCAGGCGGCCGACGTCGTCGAGCGCGCTGAACATGTTCTTCACGCTGTCGAAGGCCTTCTGGATGCCCTCGCGGTGGTCGTCCTTGTTGTACTTGCCCAGGTCGTCCGCGCCCGTGAACGGGTTGAAGCCCAGCGCCTGGGTGTTGCCCAGCGCGTTGAAGGTCTTGGTGACGGCCTCGGTGGCCTTGCTCAGCGCGTTGTCGCGCGTCGCGTCGAAGGTCGCCTTGTTGAACGTGGCGGAGCTCGACTTGCCGTCCGCGCTGGAGGTGGCCTTCTCGCTCAGCGTCATGAAGTCGCCGGTCTTGAACTTGTCCACCGTGCCGTCGTTGCCCGTCACCTCGCGGCCGCCGTAGGACCAGGAGGCCGTGGAGTCGCCCATGTTCAGGCGGTCCGAGAAGTGCTTGGTCGTGAAGTCCGCGGAGGTCTCCCAGCCGTCCTTCGTGATCTGCCCGACCTTGCCCTTGCCCTTGTCGATGTCCGTGACCTGGATGTGGTCGTCGCCGCAGGTGATGTCCAGCTTGCCGGTCACCGTCATGCCGTTGCCGTACGGGACGCAGCCCACGTGGATCTGCGTGCCGTCACCCAGCACGAAGGTCGTGTCGCGCTTGAAGTCGAACTTGCCGCCGTCGCTCTCGTCGACGTGCGGGTCGCCCCAGATGCGGGTGCTCTTGCCGTCCGGGCCGGAGATCTTCCACTCCTGCGTGCCCAGCTGCTCAATCTTGTAGCCGCCCGGCGTGGTGATGACGCCGTTGCTGTCCACCTTGAGCTTGTCCGCGGGGCGCATCTGCGCCTCCCACTTCGGCGCCTCCGAGGGGAAGGCCCCGCTCGTCGACGCCTGCTCGGGCGTGGACGACTGGCCGCTCACGAACGAGCTGCCGTCCGCGGTCTTCGAGGTGGCCGGCTGCGCGGAGGCCTGCTTCAGCTGCGCATCGATGAGGGACAGCGCCTCGTTGGCGGTCGACTCGATGAGCTTGATGTTCTTCGCCAGCTCCGCCTCGCTCAGGCCGGGGGCGTTGGTGGTGCTCTGGAGGACGCGCGCGCTGTTGCCGGTGGAGGTGATGCCAGCCATGTTTTCCCCTCGATGATGGCGCCTCGGAAGGCGCGGACTTTCTGAACCTGGATTATCCAGCAGGCGCGATCAGAAGTTGTGCCCACACGGTGAATTCCAGCAGGGTGGGAAGCAGGGCGCCAGACCCGGTGGGGGGCCTGGCGCCATCCCCGCGAAACTACTGGTTTTCCAGGGCGATGCGCAGGCCGGTGATGAAGGCGTACTTGATGGTGGTGGCGTTCGCCTTGTCGTCCTTCACCATGTCGTGGGCCTTCTTCAGCCAGGCGTTGACCTCCGCGTCGCTGGGAGGCCGGCCGTTGGGCCCCAGGACCTCGCGGAAGGCCTCGTTCAGCAGGCGGCGCAGGGTGCCGTCATCCGTCTTGTCCAGGCCGTCACGGGCCTCGCGCATCATGGAGGGCAGGTGGGTCTTCACCCCCGTGGCGTTCATCTTGTCGTCGTCCACCATCTTGCGGGCCTTCTGGGTCCAGGTCTCCAGCTCGCCGGAGGTGGGCTCGCGGCCGTAGGTGTTCTTGAAGGCGTCCTTCGCCAGGTTGCGCAGGGTGGCGGTGTCCGTCTTGTCCAGGCCGTCGCGCACGTCGCGCATCATGGACGGCAGCGTCGTCTTGACGCCGGTGGCGTTCATCTTGTCGTCGTCCACCATCTTCCGGGCCTTCTGGGTCCAGGTCTCCAGCTCGCTGGAGGTGGGCTCGCGGCCGTAGGTCGTCTTGAAGACGTCCTTCGCCAGGTTGCGCAGGGTGGCGGTGTCCGTCTTGTCCAGGCCGTCACGCACGTCGCGCATCATGGACGGCAGCGTCGTCTTGACGCCGGTGGCGCTCATCTTGTCGTCGTCCACCATCTTCTGGGCCTTCTCGGTCCAGGTCGCCAGCTCGCTGGAGGAGGGCTCGCGGCCGAAGACGGTCTTGAAGATGTCCTTCGCCATGTTGCGCAGGGTGGCGGTGTCGGTCTTGTCCAGACCGTCGCGCACCTCGCGCATCTTCGAGGGAAGGTTGTACTTGATGGAGATGGCGTCCATGCCGTCATCCGCCAGCTTCTGGGCTTCCGCCGCCCACCTGGTGAGTTCAGCATCACCGGGGGCCCGGCCGAAGACGGTCTTGAAGGTCTCCGCCGCCACGTTGCGCAGCTCCGCGGAGCCAGGCTTCACGGCGGTGCCGGCCTGGATCTCACGGAGCTTCGCGATGACGGCGTACTTGATCTCCGTGCCGTTCTTGCCCTTCCCCGCCAGCTCCTCCGCGAGCTTGACCATCTCCTTGCGCTCGCTGGTGGTGGGGACGCGGCCGATCTGCTGGTAGGCCTCATCCACCCGGGAGGTGATGGCGGACGGGCTGGGGCGGCTGTCCGGCAGGAGCGGTCCCCTGGCGACCGGGGCTGCCTGGGCGGTGACGTAGCTGGTGCGGGCCGTCTCCACCGGAGCCGTGGTGGGGGTCGCCGCCGTCGCCTGCGTGGCGGTCAGCTGCTGCAAACCCTTGAGGAAGTCGAGTTCCGCTGACTGGGCCGACTTCGCGGTCGGCTGGCTCTGGGTATTGGAAAGAACAGCGTTGAGCGCGCGCTCGACAATCTTCACTGGAATCTCCTTGGGAACAGCGGGAGTCCTCCCCCGTCTTCAATTATCCGTGAATATCCAGGAAAGTTACCTCAAGCGCCAGAACCAGAACTTTCTACAGGAAATGCAAAAGAAAGCGGCGGCGTGCATCGCGCGGCAACGCAGTGCATTAGTACCCGGGGACAGCGCAGGTGTCTGGTCGCCTGTCCGCACCTCAACGCCATACCTGGTGAGGCGTTGAGTGCCGGGGATGTGTCTCCTAGAAGGCGTCGCTCACCGTGGACAGCCCTGGCTGTCCCCATCGAGGTCTCCCCATGATGAGCCGTCTTTCGCGCGTGTGTCTGGGTCTTGTGTTCGTCGTTGGAAGTGCTTGTGGCGGAGGTACGGAGGACACGCAGGCCGGTGAGCCGCTGGGCACCGTCCAGGCGGAGGTCGCAACGCTCGAGTACAACGTGGCCGGCGGGAACTGCGACTCCTTCGACTTCGTCACCTTTGGCCAGGACGGCTCCGGACAGTGGGGCCAGGGCGCCTTCAACAAGCAGTACGACAGCTTCTGCGTGATGGACGACCGGTCGGACGGCAAGCGCGTGGGCATCCACTGGCGGCTGGGCGACGACTCCCGCCGGGGCCTGTGTGTCTTCACCGGCGGGGCGAACGGCTCCGGCAAGTGCGACAAGGACCTTCCGGAGGGCAAGCGGCTGGAGCTGCGCATCGGCCGCTGCGACGGCAGCGTCTCCGCCTGCGACACGCCGTCGGCCGGCTGGAGCTGGGAGCCGTGGGGTAGCACCACGACCAGCCCCTGATTCCGGCTGGGTCGCCGGTCCGTGGCGCGGTAGCCTGCCGCGCCACGTTGACCGGAGGCCCCGCATGGCCGTGTTGGAAAAGCCTGTCATCATCGGTCGCTCGAGCTCGCACTTCACGCGCATCGCGCGCATCTTCGCGGCGGAGCTGCGTGTCGACCCCTCCTTCCAGGTGGTGCGAGACCTGCTGTCGACGGACCCGGGGGACTACGGCGGCAATCCCGCGCTCCGGATCCCTGTGCTGAAGACCTCCCGGGGTGTCTGGTTCGGCGCGCTCAATGCCTCCCGTGAAATGTGGCGGCAGTCGAGCCCCCGGCTCCGCGTGGTGTGGCCGGAGGACCTGGACACGCCGCTGCTGGCCAACATGCAGGAACTCACCCTGCAGGCCATGGCGACGGAGGTGACGCTGGTCATGGAGAAGATGGCCGGCGCCGGTGAGGGCACCACCCATGCGCGCAAGCTGCGCGAATCCCTGCTCAACATGATGGCGTGGCTGGAGGAGAACGCGAACGCAGCGCTCGCGGCCCTCCCGCCCGAGCGGGACGTGAGCTACCTGGAGGTCACGCTCTTCTGCCTCGTGACCCATCTGGAGTTCCGGGACGTCCTGCCCGTCCAGCCGTACGCGGCGCTGAACCAGTTCCGCCAGCAGTTCGAGCAGCGGCCCTCCGCCAGCGAAACCCGCTACCGCTTCGACACCTGAGCCCGCGAGCCCTTCATCGCGCCCCGAAGCAGGCGGCGGAAGGTGGGGCAGTCCAGGTGGTTCGGGTGGGGGCAGGCGGCGGCGTGGCGCAGGCTGTCGCGCATCGCGCTCAGCTCGTGGATCCGCTTGTCCAGCTTCTCCGCCTGGGCCGTGAGCATCTTCCGGTCGATGCGCGGCCGCCTTCCCGGCGCGAACACGCGCGCGATTTCATCGAGCGAGAAGCCCGCGGCCCGCCCGAGGGCAATCAATGCCAGCCGCTCCAGCACGCCGGGGTCGAACAGGCGGCGAAGCCCCCGCCTGCCAACGGAGGCAATCAGCCCCTTCTCCTCGTAGAAGCGCAGCGCCGAGGCTGGGACCCCGGAGCGCCGCGCCACCTCCGTGATGTCCAGCGCGTCCATCCCCTTGACCTCAAGTTGACTTGAAGTGGCACAGTGCTGCCATCCGTTCTTGAAGGCAAGCAGGAGGAGACGCACATGGATGTCACCCGCCAGACCCAGGACGAACAGACGGCGCTGTGGAACGGCACCGCGGGACGCGCCTGGGCCGAAGCGCAGACGGTGCTCGATGCGATGTTCAAGCCGCTCGAGGACCTGCTCGTGGAGGCGGTCGTCGCCAGCGCCGCGAGCCAGGTGCTCGACGTGGGCTGCGGCACGGGCGCCACGACGCTCGCCGTCGCGCGGAGGCTGGGCCCGCAGGACCGCTGCACCGGCATTGACCTCTCGGAGCCGATGCTCGCCGTCGCCCGCGCCCGGGCCGAAGAGGAAGGCACTCCAGCGAGCTTCGTCCGCGCCAACGCGCAGTCGCATGCCTTCGAGCCCGCCAGCTTCGACCGGATCATCTCGCGCTTCGGCGTCATGTTCTTCGACGACCCCGCCCGCGCCTTCGCGAACCTGCGGCATTCCGCGAAGGACAGCGCCACGCTTCACCTCATCGCGTGGCGAGGCCCCTCGGAGAACCCGTTCATGACGACGGCCGAGCGCGCCGCGGCGCCGCTCCTTCCGAACCTCCCCGCCCGCCGGCCGGACGCGCCGGGACAGTTCGGCTTCGCGGATTCAAACCGGGTCCACCGCATCCTGGCGGAGAGCGGCTGGACCGGAATCGACATCCAGCCCATCGACGTCACCTGCACCCTGCCCGAAAAGGAGCTGGTCCCGTACCTGACCCGGTTCGGGGTCCTCAGCCGGTTCCTGCCGGAGCTGGACGACCCGAGCCGCGCCCGGCTCATCGAAACGGTCCGCGCCGCGTTCGAGCCCTTCGTGCACGGGGCGGACGTCCGCTACACCGCCGCCTGCTGGAGCATTGGCGCCAGGAGTCCCTAGAACACGAACCAGGGACTCACGATGAAACCAGGGTGCGCCGCAGGAAGGAGAGCGCCCTGCCCCAGGCGTCGTGCCAGTCCTCGGGGCGCATGGTGTGGTCTGACTCGGGATACTCGTAGTGCGTGACGTGCGAGCCCAGCTGGGGGAAGTCCCTCCAGAGCCGGTGCGCGAAGTCCCGGGCCTGGTGCGCGGGGACGAGCCGGTCCCTCCCCGCGTTCAGCAGCAGCAGCGGATGGCGCGCGCAGTCCCAGGGCCGGTGGACGGGCGCGTGCCGCATCAGCTCGCGCAGTTCGTCCGTGACGTGGCCATCCGGGGGCGCCCAGTCCGGTGAGCCCAGCAGGGAAACCGTCGCCTGGACCCGGGAGTCCTCGGCCGCCACGGCCAGCGCGGTGAACGCGCCAAAGGAAACACCCGCGAGCCCGATGGGCCCGTGGCCCTCGGCCACCACGTGGTCGATGACCCGGGAGACGTCGTGGACGGCCTCGCGGATGAAGGACAGGAAGCGCGCGTGCGCGTCCGACGGGCCGAGCGAGTGCATCCCGTCGAGCCACGCGTCGCGCCGGGCGCCGTGATGCGGGGCATCCACGCCGACAGCGGCCAGGCCCCACGCCGCGAGCGCCTCCAGCTCCGCGCGCTGATCATCCGCGTTCGAGAACAGCCCATGGAGCACGATGACGGCCGGACCGGGCCGGGGCTCACCGTGCACCTTGAGGACCGGGATGCGGCCATCCACGAGGAAGCGGTATGCGTCAGGCATGCGGGGAGTATGCCCCGCTGCCTGGCTCAGGTGGGCCAGTTGCCTTCCGCGGGGTGGGGGCCGTCCGTGAAGGCGCGCACCAGGTGCGTGCCTCCAACGAAGGCGCCCGCCCAGGAGCCGCCCCTGCCTCCGAAGGACTCCTCCCGGTCGCCTCGCGAGCGCAGCGCGTTGATGCCCACCTTGAAGGCATGCAGCCGCGCGGCGATGCGCCGGGCCAGCTCCGGGTCATCCGTCGCCACCGAGGCCACGAGCGCGCCGTTGGAGACGTTGGCCTCGCGCAACAGCTCTTCCTCCGAGTCCACCGACACCAGGATGTCCACGGGGCCGAAGGGCTCGCGCAGGTAGAGTTCACTGTCCCGGGGGATGCCGAAGAGCAGCACGGGCGGCAGGTACGCGCTCCGCTCCTGCCGCTCGGTGAAGGCGTCCTCCGCGAGTTCCCCCTGATGCAGCAGCTCCGTGCCCAGCTCCCGGGCCTCGGCGATGAGGGCCCGGAGCTCCTCGGCCTTGCTGGGAGAGATGAGCGGCCCGAAGTCCACGTGCGCGCCCAGGAGCGGATGGCCGACGCGCAGCGTGGAGACGGCGTCGACGTACGTCCGGACGAACTTCGGGACGAGCGACTTCTCGACGATCCAGCGCGTGTACGCGGTGCAGCGCTGCTTGCCGAAGTCGAAGCCCGCGCGAATCTGTCCGGCGAGCCGGTCCCAGTCCGAGAAGTGTGTAATCGCGTAGGCGTTCACGCCCTCCATCTCCAGCGCGTAGCGCTTGTCCGTGTCACGCAGGCGGCGGTGGACCTCGCCGCCGTTGGCGCGGCCGCCAATGAAGGCGACGCCCGCGATGCGGGGATGCGCGACGAGCGCCTCGGAGAGGTCCCTGCCGCGTCCGCCCACGAGCGAGACGGGAAGCCCCGCGCGGCGCAGCAAGGCGAAGGCAATCGTGAGGGAGACGCCGCCGCCCTGGGTGGGAATCTTCGCGATGACCGAGTTGCCCGAGAGCGCCTGCACGAGCACGTTGAGCAGCAACACGGAGAAGGGATAGTTCCAGGAGGCGATGTTGGAGATGAGGCCCAGCGGCTCGCGGTCCTCGAGCATCCCGTCCATCCGCTCCAGGTACCACGCGATGCCCGCGAGACACCGGTCCACGTCGTTGGAGGCCGTGGGCAGCGTCTTGCCGATGTCCCACGCCAGGATGCGGATCAGCAGGTCGCGGTGCGCATGGATCAGCACCACCGCCTCGGCGACCGCACGGGCGCGGTCCCGGAGCGGACGGGCCGCCCAGGGCGCGAACTCGTCGGCGGCATGCTCGACGCCCGCGGCGACCTGGGAGGCGCCCAAGAGCGGCAGCTCCGCGATGACGCTGCAGTCGATGGGCGACACGGCGCTGAACCAGGCGGGCGGCACGACCCACCTGCCGGCGACGGGTGAGAGCAGCCGGCCCTGCGCATCAAAGGCCTCTGGCACGGCCCTCCGGGCTTCGATGAGCAGGCGGCGGCTTTCGAGGTGCCGAAGGGGCTCGCCAACACGTCCGGTCTCCAGCATGGGTGCTCCTCCTCGCGCGTGGGGTTCGCGCTGAATCGGTTGAGGGCGCGACCCATGACAGGCCGCGGCATGCCGGAAGTATCGGCATGCACACGGCGTCTGTCTGGGGAGGCAGGAAGGGGGACGGCCCCCAGGACGCCCCCGACGCAGAGGTCACCGCCCCAGGATGAGGATGGCCATCCCCACGACGAGGACGAGGATCATCAGCGTCTTCTGCGGAAGGTTCGCCTCGCGGAAGAGGAAGGCGGACAGGAGGAAGGCGACGATGAGGCTGGTCCGGCGCAGGACGGACAGCAGCGACACCAGGGCGTGGGGATCCGCGATGGCGTGGAAGTAGATGAGCTCCGCCAGCACCCAGGAGATGCCCACCAGCGGAACGGCCCAGCTCCACCGCAGGCCCATCCCCCCGCCTCCCCTGCGCAGCATGTACGGCACGAAGAGGAGGACGGACAGCACGAACCGCTGGAAGGCGGAGTGCGCCTGGATGGCCAGCGTGGGCAGCTGGATGACGAGGTACTTGTCGTAGACCGTCGTCACCGCCGACAGCACCGTGGCGGACAGCATGAGCAGGACCGGGGTGCTCCGGAAGACGACGATGCCCTCCTTCCGGCCGATGACGGAGAGCACGTAGTAGGAGCAGACGGTGATCATCAGCCCCAGGAACTGCATGGGCGTCAGCAGCTCCCGGAACATCACGAAGCCGCCCGCGAGCGTCCACAGCGGCCCCGACGCCCGGACCGCGCCCGCGATGGAGACGGGCAGCTCCCGGACCGCTTGGTACGCGAGGATCCACGACGCCGTCATCGCCACGCCCTTGGGCAGCAGGAGCGCATGCTCCCGGAGCGACAGCCCGAGCGGGTCGACATGGATGGGCAGCGCCCCGGTGAACAGGACGGGCACCCAGACCAGCGCCCCGAACAGCGAGGACCACATGACGACCGGGATGACGTCGTTGTCCGTCATCGCCTTCTTCGTCCAGACGTCATAGAGGCCGAGCATCACCCCCGCGCCCAGACCATAGGCAATCCACATGTCAGCCTCCCCGTGAGCGGAAGGCCGCCAGCGTCTGGCGCAGGTGGTCCGTGGACTTGGTCCCCGTCAGCACCCAGCCGCGGAAGGGCTGGCGCAGAACGTGGTCCAGCGCCTCCCGCAGGACGGTCTCGCGCGGGCGGTCCGTGTCATGGAGCACCTGTCCCATGGCGAAGGGCCGGTTGATGAGCACCTGGAGCCCGTGCCGCGAGGCCAGCGCGAAGACCGGCTCCAGCGTCCGGTTCAGCGTGTTGTAGGGAAACTGCAGGTGCGAATAGAGGCCCACCGCGCACGCGGCCTCCGCCGCCGCCACGTCGCTGATGCTCGCGCCCAGCCAGCGGATGCCCAGCGAGCGGGCGTATTCGAGCGTGCGGACCACGCCGGGCGCGCCCACGTTGGCGGCGGTGGCCTTGTGCACCTGGAGCAGGTCGATGCGCCCGAGCCGGCGCAGGCTCTGGTCCAGGCTGCGGCGAAGCGCGTCGTGCGAATGGTCGGTGAAGGAGGCCTGGGTCTGCGCGTCCCAGTGCTCGCCCAGCTTGGTGGCCACGAGCAGCCCTTCACGGAGAGCCCCCAGCGTCGCGAGGAAGACCCCGAAGCGCTCCTCGCTGGTTCCATACGCGGGGGCCGTGTCGAAGCACTGGATGCCCGACTCGAAGGCCACCTCCAGGAGGCGCCGCGCGTCCGCCTCGGACGGAGGAGGTTCGGAGCGGTAGCCCCAGGTCCGGCCAATGGACAGCAGCCCCAGCCCGAGTCCGGCCTCATGCGTGGCGCTCATGGCGCCACCTTCGGATGGAAGAAGGACTGGGGCTTCGCGTCCTCCAGGCGGAAGGCGCCACTGCCCGCGATGACCTGCCCCACGCCGAGCACCAGCCCCCGGGCCGTGCCGGAGCCCTTGAGGACGGAACCGCGCAGGTCCGGGTCCGGGCCGCTGAACGCGGTCCCTCCGGCCAGGGTGCACCTGTCCACGGTGATGGCCCCCAGCACCTGGGTCCCCGACCCCAGCTCCGTCTGGCCAAAGACAGACGCCCCGCCCAGGTAGCGCCCCCCGTCGCCAATGACGATGCGCGCCTGGGGGCTGTTCGCCTTCGCGGTGAAGCCGCCCTCGCCAAACTGGTTGCCATGGCCGATGGAGATGGGGCCGGTCTCCGCGGCCATCAGGGTGCCGGTGTGGAAGACATTGCGGTCGCCCAGCGACAGCACCGCGGACGCCGTGCAGGTCAGGGTGACGCAGGGGTGGAAGACATTGCCCTCACCGATGCGGGCATGCCGGGAGATGAGCACGGAGAACGGGTCGAAGATGACGTTGCCCCGGCTGGCCAGCCCGAGGACCTCCTCGATGGTCAGCAGGTCCGCCGCGCGGCGGGGGGCATTGAGGGCGGAGAGCAGGTCCAGGTCAGGCCGCATGGGAGGACTCGCGACGGGCAAGGGTGAGGTTGGCGTGGAGGACGTCACAGGGGCGCTTCGCGATGAGGCCGTCCTCCAGGCGCTCGTAGAGCCGCGCCGTCAGCACGTCCGTCAGGAAGGGCGTCTCCGTCATCTTTCCCGGCAGGATGCAGATGTGCCCGGGGACGGGCTCATGGATGGCGATGTTGAGCGAGCGCGCGGCGCTGGCGTCGGGCGCGAAGTCCACCTTCGTGCAGGCCACGTCCGTGAATGGCGCGCCGTTCTTCCACCCCGGCACCAGCCGCTCCAGCGCGCGGTGGAGGTTGTCCGCCTTCTCCGCGATGACGTTGTAGTCAGGCTCGGTGCAGAGGAGCGCGTCCTCGTTCAGGCCGACGATGCTGTAGCCCCCGTGGTGCATCATCGCCGCTTCGTGCGCGTCCACGTAGAACAGGCCGTGGGCGCCCAGGCGCGGCACGACGACCAGGTGGCTCTTCCAGTAGCGGATGGGGAGCTCCAGCTGGAAGAAGTCACGGAAGAGGTCCCGGGCGCCGAAGCCCGCCGAGTACACGAACAGCCCGGCCTCGACCTGGAGCGTCTCGCCGCTGGCGGTACGGACGCTCGCCTCCAATCCATTGATGCGCTCCAGGCGGGCCCCGGTGAGGACCTCGGTGCCGCCCTGCTGCGCCGACGTGAGGAGCTTGCGGTACAGCATCCGGGTGTTGAGGCTGACGTCCGCGACCTCGAACACGGCGGCCGCCCGGGACAGGTCCGCGGACGGGAAGCTCGCGGACGCCGCGGCCCGGGTCCGGGGCCGGTACCAGACGCCGGCCTCGTCCCAGCGGGACACCAGCTCCTGGACCCGGTCCGCGTCGCGCACCAGGACCAGCGGTGTCCGGTCCGCGTCCTCCACCGCCTCGGGGGCGAAGGCGCGGATCTGCTCGTGCCCGTAGATGCACCGCCGCGCCACCTGGACCGCGCTCTCCCGGTCGCGGATGGAGCCGGCGTGATAGCTGCCACGGTGCAGCCATCCCTCATTCCGCGTCGAGGGGCCGCTGGCGAGCGTTGGCTGCTTCTCCAGCAGCAACAGCCGCAATCCCAGACGCGACAGTTTGTGGCTGACCATCAGCCCGGTGATGCCTCCTCCCACCAACACCACGTCATAGCGGCGGACGTCGCGCGTCACGGCATGCCTCCTTGTCGTTGCATGGCGAATCCATTCCCGGCCCAAATCGTCACCAATACGTGACTTTCAAGAAATCCAAGCCGTGGCAGATTTGCCTGTTCAGCTTCGGCAACGGAAGGATGCGCGGCGTCTGTCCATGGCCGGGCCGCGGGTCCCCCTTGGGGGCGGATGGCCCGGGCTGCCGGGAAGCGACGTGCTGGCTTGGAAGCCGGGCCGGGTGTCTCCGGATTCACGCGTGCGCGCGCACTCCCCGGGGTCCATCCCGGGCGCCCCCCCCACGTCCTGCCGCGACGGGCACTGGCGCCGCATGGCGGCACGGCGCGACACGCATGCGCCCTGGACAATTGCAGCCAGCGTTCAAGTGATTGCCAGCCGGGTGTCGGGCGGCCACGCTCGCCGCATGGGACACAAGCGGCTGACGAAGCTGGGGGTGGTCGGTGGTGGGGCCATGGGGTGCGGCATCGCGCTCGAGTGGGCCATCGCCGGCAGGCAGGTGGTGCTCTTCAACAGGCAGGCGGACAGCAGCGAGGCGGCGCGCGTGAAGCTGGAGCGTGACGCGGCGCTGCTGGTGGAGACGGGGCTGCTGACGGCGGAGCAGCGCACCGCCGCGCTCGCGCGCATCCGGCGCACCACGGTGCTCGCCGAGGCCGCGGTGGGCCAGGACCTGGTCATCGAGTCCATCCCCGAGGACCTGGCGCTCAAGCAGCAGCTCTTCAAGGAACTGGACCGGCTCACTTCGCCGGACACGCTGCTCGCCACCAACACCACCGCGCTGAGCGTGACCGCCATTGCCCGGGACTGCGCGCATCCCGAGCGCGTCCTCTCCGCGCACTACTACCTGCCCGCGCACCTGGTGCCGCTGGTGGACGTCATCCCGGGAGAGAAGACCTCGCCGGACGCGGTGGAGACGGTGCGTCGCTTCCTTGAAGAGCTGGGCAAGTCGCCCGTGGTGTTCGCGAAGGACGTGCCGGGTTCGGTGGGCCCGCGTCTGCAGCAGGCGCTCATCGGTGAAGCGCTGCGCATCGTGTCGGAGGGCGTGGCCACGCCGGAGATGGTGGACCGCGTGCTCACGGAAGGAATCGGGCGGCGCCTGGGCGCGTCCGGTGTCTTCGACCGGCTGGACCTGGTGGGGTTGGACTTCATCACGAACGTCCTGCGCGGCTCAGGCCGCCCGGTGCCTCCGGTGCTCGCGCAGAAGGTGGACCGGGGTGAGCTGGGATTGAAGACGGGCCAGGGCTTCTACCCGTGGACGCCGGACAGCGCCGCGGCCTTCGAGGAGCGCATGGCCCGCCACCTCATCACCCAGCTGCGCGAGGACCGGGCCGCGGGCCGTACGCCCAAGCAGGAGTCCGGGGAATGAGCGCCAACGTCGTGCTCATGGACCCGGCGGCGCTGGCGGACTTCCTCGCGGACGCCGTGCGTGAGTACAAGGCGTGCACTCCGGAGCTGCCGCCGCGAAGCTGGGCCGTGCTGCTGGGGCGCTTCACGGACGACGCGATGCAGGTGGAGCGCGTGGGCTTCGCCACCAACATCCGCGAGACGGATGACAGCGTGCTCCAGGAGTTCAACGCGACCATCATCCCCCGCTTCGGCGCCTGCTACGCCAACGGGAGGCGAGGCTACTGGTGTGAGCCCCGCGAGCTGCTGCGCATCACCACCGAGGCCGAGGCGCAGGGGCTGGAGGTGCTCGGCTCCATCCACCTGCACCCGGACTGGCACCGCATCGGCCCGCCCCACGAGCGAGGCCTGCGCGTCAGCCAGGAGCCCACGCCCATGGACCGGCACCTGTTCCAGGGCAGCGGCTGGCCCCTCAACATGATCCTCTACCTGGAGCGGCGCGAGGGCGGGCTCTATCACTCACTCGGAGCCTGGGCCCCCCCCTCCGACGCGGAACCGGACGCGGCCTGCCGCGCGCTCACCATCCGGTTGCGAACGCCGGAAGCGGGCTTGGGATAGCCGGCGATGACGGACGGGCCGCCTGGGGCAGGTGCTCCCAAGCGGCCCTCGCCTTCCTGCTACGCGGCGGCGTCTTGCGTTGCCTGGACCTCCGCGGCCTCGGGGGCGGCCACGGTGCGCGTCTTCGCGATGAGCAGGTAGATGGCCGGCACGAAGTAGAGGGTGAAGAGCGTGCCCAGCGCCATGCCCGTCACCAGCACCAGCCCGATGCTGTTGCGCGCCGCCGCGCCCGGTCCCGACACCAGGACCAGCGGGAAGTGGCCCGCCACCGTCGCCACCGTCGTCATCAGGATGGGACGGAGCCGTTCGGACGCCGCCTCCTTCACCGCTTCCAGCTTCGTCTTCCCCTCCTCCTGGAGGCGGTTGGCGAAGTCCACGATGAGGATGCCGTTCTTCGCGATGAGCCCCACCAGCGTCACCAGGCCCACCTGCGAGTAGATGTTGAGCGTGGTGGTGAAGCTGTCCGTGAAGTACGGCATCGTCGGGTTCGGCATCCGCAGGAACGTCGTCACCAGCGCGCCAAACAGCGCCAGCGGCACCGACCCCGCGAGGATGATGAGCGGATCCCGGAAGCTGTTGAACTGCGCCGCGAGCACCAGGAAGATCAACACCACCGCCAGCCCGAACGCCGGAGCGAACGAGTCGCCCTCCGTGCGCAGCTGCCGGGACTCACCCGTGTAGTCGACGCGGTAGCCCGCGGGCAGGATGCGCGAGGCCTCCGTCTCCAGGTAGGTCAGCGCCTCATCCAGCGGGCGGATGGCCACGCCGCTGAGCTTGACGGCGTTGAGCTGCTGGAAGCGGTTGAGCGACCGGGGCGCCACCTTGTCCTTCAGCGTCGCGATGGACGACAGGGCCACGAGCTTGCCGTCGGGGCCCGTGACGTGGATGTCCTTGAGCTGCTCCGGGTTGAGGCGCGAGGTCCGCAGCACCTGCGGGATGACCTTGTAGCTGCGGCCCGCGATGTTGAACCGGTTGACGAAGTTGCCGCCCACGGCGGACCCCAGGTCCTGGCCCACGGTCCCCAGGTTCAAGCCCAGCTGCGCGACCTTCTCGCGGTCGACCTCGAGCTCCGACTGGGGCTGGTCCAGCTTCACGTCGATGATGGGCGGGAAGGCGAACAGGCCGCTCTGCGCCGCCTTCTCCTGGAGCTGCTGCGCGAAGCCCAGCAGCTCGTCCGCCTCCGCCGTGGAGGCGATGACGAACTCCACCGGGAAGTTGCCACCACCCGGCAGCGCGGGGGGCTGGAGCGTGAACGTCTGGACCGCCGGGATGGCGTTCACCCGCTCCTGCGCCTCCGCCAGCACCTGCGCCGTGGTCCGCGTGCGCTCCTTGAACGGCTTGAGCACCAGCCCCCAGAAGCCGTTGCTCGGCTGGACGATCTGGAAGTTGAAGCTGGACTCCGGCATCGACATCAGCGTCTCGCTCGTCTTGGTGATGGACGGCTTCAGCTGATCCAACGTGGAGTTGGCCGGAGTGCTGACGATGCCGATGACGAAGTCCTGGTCCTCCACCGGCGCCAGCTCCCGGGGCGACTGGCTGAACATCATCAGCGCGAGCACGCTCAGGAAGATCCACGCCGCGTAGACGGGCCCGCGCACCAGCAGCGAGCTGTCCAGGGAGCGCGCATACGCGGCCCGCAGGCGCTCGAAGGCGCGGTTGATGACGCCCGCGAGCCCCTTGTCCTCGTGCCCCGCCTTCAGGAGCACGGAGGACATCATCGGAGAGAGCGTCAGCGCCACCACGCCGGACAGGGCCACCGCTCCGGCCAGCGTGAGCGCGAACTCGCGGAACAGCGAGCCCGTGAGGCCGCCCTGGAAGGCGATGGGCGCGTACACCGCGGCCAGCGTGAGGGTCATCGCGATGATGGGGCCCACCAGCTCGCGCGCGCTCTTGAGGGCGGCGTCCACCGGGCGCAGCCCTTCACGCAGGTGGCGCTCCACGTTCTCCACCACGACGATGGCGTCATCCACCACCAGGCCCACGGACAGCACCACCGCGAGCAGGGTGAGCAGGTTCACCGTGAAGCCGAACACCTGCATCAGGAACACCGTGCCAATGAGCGACACCGGGATGGCCACCACCGGCACCAGGATGGAGCGCACCGAGCCCAGGAACAGGAAGATGACGAGGACCACGATGATGAGCGTCTCAATCAGCGTGCTCACCACCTCGTCGATGGCGTTCTGGATGTAGTCCGTGCCGTCGAAGGCGACGCCGCCTTTTATCTGCTCGGGCAGGTCCTTCTTGAGCGACTCCATCTCCACGCGGATGCCCTGCATGACGTCCAGCGAGTTGGCGTTGGGCAGCGCCCAGATGCCGACGAACACGGCCGTCTTCCCGTTGAGCGTCACGTCGGTGTCGTAGTCCTCGGCGCCCAGCACCACGTCCGCGACGTCCGACAGCCGCACCACCGCGCCGCCGTCCTTGCGGACGATGAGCTGCTTGAACTCCTCCACGGAGCGCAGGCCCGTGTTCGCCGTGAGGTTCACCTGCACGAGCGAGCCCTTCGTCTGGCCCACGGCGGCGAGCGTGTTGTTGGTGGCGAGCGCCTGGCGGACCTGGATGGGGCTGACGTTGAGCGCGGCCATCTGGTCCGGCTTCATCCACACCCGCATGGCGAACGTGCGCGCCCCGAGGATGTCCGCGCGCTGCACGCCCTCCACCGAGGACAGCCGGGGCTGCACCACGCGCACCAGGTAGTCGGACAGCTCGTTCTGCTCCAGGAACTCGGAGGTGAAGTTGAGGTACGCGACCGCGAACTGGCTGTCCGCGGACTCGATGCTCAGGATGGGGACCTGGGATTCGGGCGGAAGGTCGCCGCGCACCTGGTCCACCTTGGCGCTGATTTCGCTCAGGGCGCGGTTGGCGTCGTAGTTGAGCTTGAGCCGGGCGCGGATGATGGAGACGTTCTGCGAGCTGGTGGACTCGACGTATTCGATGCCGTCCGCCGCGGAGATGACGCGCTCCAGCGGCGTGGTGATGAAGCCCCGGACGAGCTCCGCGTTGGCGCCGACGTAGACCGTGGTGACGGTGATGTCCGCGTTCTCACTGCGCGGGTACTGCCGCACGTTGAGGGAGCGCAGGGCCTGCAGGCCGGCGATGATGATGATGAGGTTGACGACCAGCGCCACGACCGGGCGCCGGATGAACAGGTCGGTGAAGTTCATGGGTTCGCCTTCTTGCGTCCCTTACGGGTTCACCGGCTGGGGCGCGGCCTCGACGGGAGGCGCCAGCGCGTTGTTCACGACCACGGCCGCGCCGTTCTTCAGCTTGAAGACGCCGCTGCTGACCACGGTCTGCCCGGGCTTCAGGCCGGACGTCACCGCGACGTAGTCCCCCCGCCGCTCTCCCAGCCGCACGAACTGCTGCCGCGCCAGCAGGGCCGCCTTGCCCGCGGCGTCCTTGCCCTCGGAGAGCGTGAACACCGAGTCACCGTAGGGCGCGAAGAGCACGGCGGTGGCGGGGATGGCCACCACCTGCTCGCTGGCGTCGGAGAGCACCTCCACGCTGGCGAACATGCCCGGCAGGAGCCGGCCGTCCGCGTTGGGCACGGTGGCGCGCATGCGCACGTTGCGCGAGGACAGCTCCACCTCCGGGTTGATGGTGGTCAGCTCCCCCTCCCAGGACTCGCCCGGGAAGACGTCCACGCGCAGCCGCACCTTCTGGCCCTGCTTCACCTGGGCCAGCGACTGCTGGGGCAGCTGGAACTCCACCAGCGCCGGGGAGGAGGACTGCAGGGACGCGATGGGGATGCCCGGCGACACGAGCTGCCCCAGCTCCACCTGGCGGATGCCGATGCGGCCATCGAAGGGCGCGCGGATGGTCTTCTTGGCGATGAGCGACTTCAGGTGGGCCACCGTGGCGGAGGACTGGAGCGCCCGCGCGCGGACGGCGTCCAGGTCCGACTGGGTGTTGGCGCCCTGGGCGTTGAGCTTCTCGGCGCGCTCGCGGGTCAGCCGCGCGAGCTCCGCGTCGGCCTCGGCGCCGGCCAGCTGCGCCTGCTCGCTGGACGTGTCGAGCTGGACGAGCACCTGGCCCTTCTTCACCGAGGCGCCGTTCTCGAAGCGGATGTCGTTGACGACGCCCGGCAGCTCCGCGCTCAGGGTCACCCCCCGCAGCGCCAGCACGGTGCCCACGGCGCTGCGCGTCCCCTGCCAGCCGAAGGACTCCGCCTGGGCGGACGTGACCGACTCGGGAGGAGGCACGAAGGTCTCACCCGCCTTGATCATCGAGACGATCTGCCCTGCCTTGACGGCGGCGAGCCCCGCGAAGACCGCGAGCAGCAGCACCACGCCGATGATCCACCGCTTGAGGCGGCTGGCGCGAGGCGGTGGGGAGGACGTCACTTCAGGAGCGGAGGCATGCATCGTGGCACCCACGGGCTGGCGGGAGGCAGCCGGGTCAGGGAATGCGCCGCGCTCTAGCCGAACCGTTTCGCGTTTGCTCCCTTGAAAATCCGTTCAGGTTGTGACCTCTGGGGTTGGTCGATTTTGCCGAGCGGGCAGGCGGCGTGCCCGTTAGTGGGCCGCGCGCCTCGCGGCATCGGACGTGGGTCCACACCCCCGGGCCCATCACGACACAGCGATAGAGCCGTGGGACACACCCCGTCTCACCTGGCGAGCTATTCCCAGGCGCGGGGCATGCCATTCCGCCTGCTCCACGACCAGCGCACACGCCCTCCACGGCAGCCTCCGGCTGATTGCATAGCTTGATGAGCAGTCGTTCAACGACACACATGAACACATCACGCCAGGGAGGTTGCGACATGGGCAGCATCATCGAGCAAGAGGGCCTGAGGAATCCCGGCTTCTACAGTGACAGCCAGTCCTCGTCGGCAGCGGGCAGTGAGCGCTTGGGGCTGAAGCAGGAGGGCAAGGAGCAGGTGAAGCGCCTTGGCGGCATCACCCGTCAGCGCGCGTTCTCCCAGGTGGACTCCCGCAAGGGTGTCCTGGTGGAGAGCCTCAACGGCTTCGCGAAGCAGCTGGAGTCCATCTCCGGCCAGGGGGACACGCAGCTTCCGCAGCAGCTCATCGGCAGCGCCGTGGGCTTCGTGCGCAAGGCCTCTGACACGCTCGAAAACAACTCGACGGAAGAGCTGCTGCGCCAGGCGCAGACGCGGATGCGCGAGCGCCCGGGCGTGGCGCTGGCGGGGTGCGCGCTGCTCGGCTTCGTCGCCGCTCGATTCCTGAAGGCGTGAGGGGGACGGACATGGATCCCTCATCCTCACGCGCACGCGGTCAATACATGGGGCTGGACGAGGACGAAGTGCGGTCCCGCCGCCCGTCGGACGGCTTCCGTGACACGGACTCGCTGGGCGAGCAGTCTCTTGGCACCATCGTGTCGGAGTTCCTGGAGCAGGGCCGGCACCTGCTGCGGGCGGAGTTCAGCCTGGCGCGCACGGAGATGCGCGCCGAGGCGAAGAAGGCAGCGGCGGGTGGCGGCATGCTCGCCGCGGGCGGCGTGGTGCTCCTCCTGGGCGCCATGGCCCTGGTGGCCTTCCTGGTCATCGCGCTCGCGGAAGTGATGCCGCTGTGGGCCAGCGCGCTGCTGGTGACCGTGCTGCTCATCGCCGCGGGGGCGGGAATCGCCGCCGTGGGCGCCAAACGACTCAAGGCGGTGCATGCACCGCGCAAGACCATCCAGACCCTCAAGGAGGACAGCCAATGGGCGAGCACGACGATGCGCTCCGCGAAATCGCAGATGCACGGGCACGCATGAGCGTGCTGGCGGACGAGCTCGGCCGCCGTGCGAATCCCGAGCTGCTGAAGGCGCGCGCGAAGGAGTTCGCGCTGGAGAAGAAGGAAGAGGTGACGGAGCACGCGAAGCAGCTCGCCGCGGAGAAGCGCGAGGAGCTGAAACAGCAGGCTCGCGAGAAGGTGCTCGACTGGAAATCACAGGCCAAGGAGAAGGCGATGCGCAAGACGTACGAATGGACGGATGAGGCCACCCACACGCCACGGGGGCTGGGACTGCTGGGCGCGCTCGTGGGTGCCGGCGTGGGCTCCATGTTGATGAAGCGGGCCTTCCGCTCGCGCATCGAGGAGCGCGAGTACCGCGTCCGGGACCATGAGCGGGTCCCGCCAGGCCGCGAGCGCATCCCGCTGTACACGGCCGAGCGCGAGTACTACGGCACCTATGACGCGGGCCGGGTCATCCCCGTCACCGGATACAACACGCGCGAGGAATACAGCGCGGATTCGGGTGAGCACGAGGGCGCGCACCTCAAGGACCGCGCGAGCGAAGCGCTGCACATGGCGAAGGAGAGCGTGGGGAACACCACGGAGAACGTGAAGGACCGCGTGAGCAGCGCCGCGGACAACGTGCGCGGCCGGGTCCATGACGCGGCGGACGCCGTGCGCAGCCAGGCCTCGCACCTGCGCGAGCGCGTGCCGTCGCCCCAGGCCCTCCGGGGACGCACCTCGCAGTGGTACGACCGGGCCCTCGAGGAGCAGCCCCTGGCGCTCGCGCTGGGCGCGGTGGCCCTGGGCATGATGGCCGCGAGCCTGCTGCCGGTGACGGACAAGGAGCGCCAGCTCCTGGAGCCGGCCAAGCGCCGCGCGCAGGAAGGCCTGTCCCAGCTGGGAGACCAGGTGAGCCAGAAGCTGGAGGGCAGCGAAGCGTCGCAGGAGGAGGACCTGTCCCGCACGGACTCCGTCTCCATGGGCGCGACCGGCGGCATCCCGCCGCTGCCGCCGCTGGATACGATTGCTCCCAAGGTGCATTGAGTCCCTGAATAACGCTGATACACGGAGGCACCCCAGGTCTGGCTGTCTGACCTGGGGGCCTCGCTGTCTCGGATTCACCCCGCGCGCGAGTGCATTACAGGGTCAATGCAGGTATGGGTGCCGGGGTGAGTGAAGAGATTGTCTACCGCCACGCCATCGAGGGGCTCTTCCTGCGCTCCCTGGGCCCGCGTCTCACGCCGGAGCTCAAGGGCCAGCTGCGGGCCATTGGTCTGGACCTGGATGAGAAGATTCCGCACCACACGCCCCGCCACGTCTTCGCGGAGGCCCTGAGCATCACCGCGCGCTACCTCTACCCGAACGTGGACGCGCACGAAGGCTACCGGCGGCTGGGGATGGGCGTCATCGCCGGCCTGGAGCACACGCTGCTGGGCAAGGCGCTCGTGTCGCTGTGGCCCATCTTCGGGCCCGACCGGGTCCTCTCCCGCATGCAGGAGAGCTTCGCCACGGTGAACAACTACCTGAAGACCGAGCTCATCACCCACGGCCGCGCGGACCACACCATCAAGGTCAGCGAGTGCAACGGCAACCCGGGCTACCACCTGGGCATCATCGAAGCGGGGCTGACCCGGGCTGGCGCGAAGAACCTCCGCGTGGAGCCCTTCGACTTCGACGGCCACGCCTGTTCCTACCGGGTGCGCTGGGGTTCGTGAGCAAGCCACCGGACAGGGCCGGCGGGGGCCAGGCCCGGTTCCTCCATGGGGGCGAGTCGCTGGTGCAGAACACGCCCCTGGGTATCGAGCGCCAGAGGCTCGTCCGTGACGCTCCCCAGCACCCTGCCCGTTCGCAGGTTGACCACCATCCCCATGACGAGCACCGTGTCGCCCGCCCAGAACAGGCCTGAGTGCGTCGATTCGCCCAGGACGCTCGGGGGCAAACCTGTCCCCACCTTCCAGAGCCACAGCCGACTTCCGCACCGGCCGCAGGGCTCCGCGGGTTTGACGCTCTCCTCCAGCAACGCATGTCCCCCCAGCAAAGCCACGACCTGACCCAAGGGCACGGCTCGAGCAATGCGCTGCTCCAAATCGATGACGATGGGCACTGAATCGGACGGCTCATGCTCGGAAGCAACCCACAACGACAACAGCCTTCCGTCCCGTCCGGCCAGGTGGATGGATCTTTCCGAAAGCGGGAGAGCCATCCGCCAACCCAGGGGTTGATGAATCCGGGCGCCGTGCACTTCCAACGGGCCGAGGTCCGGCTGGCTCTCGCAGACCACCACGACCTGCTCGCGTGCCGCGTCCGCGAACACCAGGGTTGCATTGCAGCTCGAAGGGACCCAGGTCTCCCGCCTTCCATCCGCATGTTCGAGGAAGATGGAGCGGTCCGGAGCGCGACGCAGCATTCCTTCCCCCAGGGGTTGCAGGACATCCTCGCCCTGCAGAAGCGGACCTCCCGAGACCCGGCGGTAGCGGCGCACGGGGGTGTCGCCCTCCCAGCCGAAGTGTGAGCTGGAGAGGACCGGCGGCCGGCAGGTCGCGGATGCGAGCGTGGTGTCCTCGTGGGGCCAGGTCTCCTTGCCATCCGCGTTCGTGTCTTCCACCACGTCGAACACCGCCCACTGACCGGAGGGATCCAGCGAGGCCTGCCCGACACGTCCTCGCCCGGCGTCGAGGACGCGCTCGGTTCCCAGAAACAGGTCGCGCACGACGGCTCCGTCGGGACGCAGGTAGAGCAGCCGCAGGCCATCACGAGAGAAGCTGGCACGGATGGGGGGATGGGGGCTCGTCGTGTCAGGCGTGACGCCCGAGGCCAGCACCGTCTCCTTCCGGGTCTCCACGTCGAGGAGCCAGAGCGCCGTGTCACGCACCACGACAAGAAAGCGCCCCGAGGGAGCCACGGCGAGCACCTCGTCGATGCGGATGCCCGCGCCGGGCTCCAGGAAGAGATACGGACGAAGCACGTCCCCCACGATGTTGCCGTGGAAGCCGAAGACGGTCGCGATGCGACCATCGCCGTTGGTGTCCTCTCGCGCCTGGCAGGCGAGGAGCCACTTCCCGTCCGGCGCGGAGTCCATGAGCAGGAATGGATTCGCGGTGCCGTAATCGCCGGAAGCCACTCCCGCCGGAGGCGTGAAGAAGACCGGACGTGACGCGGGCCCCTGGGAAGCGCACGCGGACAGCAACAGGGCGAACAGCAAGAAATGACACCGCATCTGCCAATCTCCTCCACCTTCCATTCTTACCTGTGTCTGGAGTAGAGGTAAGCAGGCATGCGTTGACCACTCTTTCCCAAGCATGACCCCAGCCCCTTCCGAGGCTTCGCCCTCCAGCGCCGAAGCCCGCCCCGTGGATTCCAGCGAGCGGCTGGTGTTGCTCGACGCGCTGCGTGGCTTCGCGCTGTGCGGCGTGTTCATCTCCAACGTGATGGGCTGGTTCAGCGGCAGGGCCTTCCTGCCGCGCGAGCAGGTCCTTTCAGCACTGAACACCGCGTCGCTCGCCGACACTGTCGCTTGGCAGGGGTTCGCGCTGCTGGTGGCCGGGAAGTTCATCACCCTCTTCTCGTTCCTCTTCGGCCTCGGCTTCGCGGTGCAGATGGGCCGCGCCGAGGCGCGGGGGGCCTCCATCACGCCGCTCTACGTCCGGCGGCTGGGGGTGATGCTGGTGATGGGGCTCTCCCACCTGTTCCTCATCTGGTACGGCGACATCCTGAGCACGTACGCGGTGCTGGGCTTCGGCCTGCTGCTGTTCCGGGGGCGCTCGGACCGGACGCTGCTTGTCAGCGCCCTGCTGTTCGCCCTGGTCGGGTCCGTCATCGGCGTGGTCATGCTCAAGCTCCCGCAGCTGATGGCGGACACGCCGGAGGCCGGCGCGGCCATCGTCAAGGCGGCCAACGAGCGATCCTCGGACATCAAGGCGCGGACGCTGGCGGCCTACGCCCATGGCAGCTGGCTGGACACGACGAAGGCGACGTTCCACTTCTTCTTCCGCGACTACTCACCGCTGCTGCTGACCATCCTGCTCTCCACGTTCGGCCGGTTCCTGCTGGGCCTGCTGGCGGGCAAGCGCCGCATCTTCCACGACGTGCCCCAGCACCTGCGGCTGTTCCGCCGGCTCCTCGGATGGGGGCTCGTGGCCGGGGTGATTGGCAGCGGCAGCGGGCTGGTGCTGCAGCAGCTCCTGGTGAAGCAGGTCTTCACTCCAGAGTCGCTGCCGGCATGGGTGTCCTTCGCCATGGCGCCGCTGCGTCAGGTGGGCGAGCTGGGCTTCGCGGCCGTGTACGTGTCCGGCATCGCCCTGCTCTTCCAGCGGGCCCCCTGGCAGCGGGGGCTGGGGCTGCTCGCGCCGGTGGGGCGCATGGCGCTGACGAACTACCTGTCCCAGTCCATCATCAGCGTGCTGTTCTTCTACGGGTTCGGACTGGGCTTCATCACGAAGCTGGGCCCCGCGGCCGGCGTGGCCTACTGCCTGTCTGTCTTCAGCGTCCAGGTGGTGTGGAGCCACCTGTGGCTGGCGAGGTTCCGCTTCGGCCCCACGGAGTGGGTGTGGCGGTCGCTGACGTATGGGAAGGCGCAGCCCATGCGCCGCGAGGATGCGGCGAATCAGCGCACGGCGCCTGCCGTCAACGGCAGCCGGCTGCCTTGAAGATCAGCTCGGTGACGGTTTCAGGGTGGCTCATCATCGCCACGTGTGAGCTGCGGATCTCGTAGGTCCGGGCGCGAGCGCGCCGGGCCATGAAGCGCTCGGCCCCAGGAGGAATGGTGTTGTCGTCGCTGGCGACCAGGTACCAGGACGGAATGGACTTCCACGCTGGCGGGCCGGAAGGCTCATCAAAGACGAAGCTGGCGGCCGGGCGCTGACTGGCGGCCAGCACCGCCGCGTCCTTCTCACGGAGGTCGGCCGCGAAGAGCTGACGGAAGAATGCGGGGTCGATGTATGCGTCGGCGTTCAAGGGCACACTTCCAGGGAAGGGGCGCAAGATGAGGTGCTCGCCAAGCTTGGAGTCGCCGCCGCCAAGGGTGTTGGCCTCCGAGATGCTCTCGTCCTCATCGAGTGCGTACGCGGCGATGTACACGAGCGCTTTCACGTTCGGGTTCCCGGTGGCCGCGTTGGTGATGACGGCTCCGCCGTAGGAGTGGCCGACCAGGATGATGGGACCACTGAGGGTCCCCAGGAAGTACCGCAGGTACTCCGCATCCCCCGACATGCTCCGCAAGGGATTGGCGAACGCATGGGCCGTATAGCCCTGCTTCTGCAGCCGCTTCATCACGTCCGCCCAGCCGGATGCGTCAGCGAACGCGCCGTGGACGAGGACGATGGTGGGCTTGCGACGGCAGCGGGCCTCCCACGTGTCTTCAGCTGCGACAGCCCGGGAGGGAATGGCGCTGACAGCCAGCAGGACACAAAACAGGCCCAACCGTCGCAGGTTCTGTTGAGTGGTCATCGACCTCTCCGAGCATTCAGCAGGGGGACTCGGAAGGTGGATGGCGTGCCCTACCGCGACAACCAGGACCGGAGTCCAGGCCTGATGCCCGTGGCCCCCCGTGCCACACGCAGCCACACCAGCGAGACCATCCACCACGCCGCCGTGAGCGCGCTCCAGGCCTGGGGCGCTCGGGCCTGGACCAGCCAGAGCGTCACGGCGACTCCCATCGCGAGCACCCGGGTGAGCTCCAGGGGCTCGCTCCACGCCTTCGACTCCAGCATCCCGCTCCAGGCGGTGGCCATTGCCCAGAGCAGCAGGCTCAACACGACCTTCTGCCAGCCGGAGAGCGGCGAGGCATGGTGGCTCACCAGGAGCATGAAGGGCATCGACGCGAACAGCTGGAAGACGAGGTACCCCCGGACGCCCGGCAGCTCCCGCGAGTGGTACTTCACCTCCGCGCCCTCCTGCTTCCAATAGCCCAGCGCGCGAGGCGGCAGGTCCGCGGGCCGCCAGCCCGTGGGCATCACCCAGAGCCGCAGCCGGTCCCAGTGGCTCTTCGTGGAGACCGCGTCCGAGACCAGCCGGCTCCAGAACTGGAAGTTGATGGCCGTCGGATCCCACGTGTTCGCCGGGGTCGTCAGGCCATAGGAGCACGGCTCGGTCTCCTCCGCGTAGGTGCCGAACATCCGGTCCCAGATGATGAGGAAGCCCGCGTAGTTCTTGTCGATGTATGCGTCATTGCGCGCGTGGTGCACGCGGTGGTGCGACGGCGTGTTCAGCCACGACTCCACCCAGCGCGGGAGCTTGGGGATGACCCGCGTATGGGGAATGAACTGGAGCACCAGGTGGAAGGCCACCATCGCCAGCACGGCCTCCGGCGGAAAGCCCATCAGCACCAGCGGCCAGTAGAAGAGGAACGAGAAGAGCCGCTGTGTCACGCTCGCGCGCAAGGCCACCGCGTAGTTGAGCTCCTCGGTGGAGTGGTGCGGTGAATGCGCCGCCCAGCCGATGTTGGTGCGGTGCCCGAAGCGGTGGAACCAGTAGAAGAGGAAGTCCACCCCCAGGAAGAGCGCCACCAGCGACAGCGGCGACGATGCGTCCAGCCGCCACGGCGCGAACTGGCCCAGCTGCGTGAAGAGCGGCAGCACCAGCAGCGCCACCGCCACGTTGACGCACTGGTTCATCACCGCAGTGCCCATGCTCGCGATGGAGTCCTGGAAGCTGTAGTAGCCGTTCTTGCGCGCCACGCACCAGGCGAACTCGGCCAGGGCCAGGGCAATGACGAAGGGCGTCGCCACGGCATAGACGTTGATGGACATGCCGCCGGTATATGTTTCCCCCAGCGGCCCGCGCCTTAACCCAGGTCAAGCCAGCACCCTTGGAGACATGAGATTCCCCAAGCTCTTCGAGCGCCTCGCCACGCTGGCCCCGCTTCCTCCCGAGGAATGGGCGAAGGCCGAGGCCGTGGCGAAGGAGCAATCGCTCGCGAAGCGGGAGCTCTTCCTGCGTCCCGGAGACGCGGCGGACCGGTTCGCCGTGGTGCTTCAGGGCGTCTTCCGGGGCGTGCGCGTGTCGCCTCGCGGCGGCGAGTCCATCAAGGCCTTCCGCGCCGAGGGAGAGCTGATTGGCGCCTACGCGGAGATGCTGCAGCGGCGGCCGTCGATGACCGCGATTGAAGCGCTGGAGCCAAGCCGGGTGCTGGTGTTCCACGCGCGGGACTTCCAGACGCTGGAGCAGGGCCACGTGTGCTGGGAGCGGCTGGCACGCCGGGTGGCGGAACAGCACTTCCTCCTCAAGGAGCGCCGCGAGCAGGAGTTCCTGGAGCTGTCCGCGGAGGAGCGCCTGGTGAACTTCTGGGACGAGCATCCCCACCTGAAGGGGCGGATTCCCCAGCGCGACGTGGCCGCCTACCTCGGCATCACCGAGGTGGGATTGAGTCGCATCATGTCACGGCGCCGCAAGCGCAGCGGTTGAACGCAATGACACACAGTGCGAGCCCGGCCGGCTGACAAGACGCCTCGTGTGAATCCTGAGACAAATGGAGGTTGTCTGGCGAGCACGCGCGCCTCTACTCTCGCCGGATGACCCGACTGCTTGCAGCGTTGATTCTTCTTCCTTCGATGGCCTTCGGGCAGGTGCGCGTGGACATCGACGTGAAGCTGCCGGACATCGTCTTCAAGGCCCCGCCTGCGCTCGTCGTCGTGGAGCCCGGCGTGCAGGTGGTGGAGGACTACGACGAGGACCTCTACGTCGTGGACAACGTGTACTGGGTGCGCCGCGATGGGCGCTGGTTCCGGGCGCGCGACTACCACGGCGGCTGGGAGTACGTGGAGGAGCGCCGCGTCCCCGTCACCGTCGTCAAGGTGCCTCCCGGCCGCTACAAGCGGTGGAAGCACCCGAAGAAGCGGGCGGCCGTGCCCGCGTCGTACCGCGAGCACGATCACCATGATGATCACCACCACGATCATCACGACGACCACCACAAGGGCGGCAAGGGCAAGGGCCGGAAGAAGTAGCCCGCCAGCGCTCCGCCCCGTGGTCTACAGCCCTACCTGGAGCAAGAGGATGAGCCGCGAGAAGGAGTCGGTGCCTTCCCGCAGCGCAGGATGGTGGTCCCAGCTGAGCGCGGCTCCCACCGGACCGAAGTGCAGGTCCGCGAGGAGCCGCAGTCCCGGCCTGACGTCAGGGAGCACCTGCACCGGCACACCCACGCCAAGCCCGAAGCTCGGAATGATGGCGACCTGCGGCGTCGCGTACTGCGTGAGCGGCGTGATGACGAATTGCTCTCGAAAATCCGTCTCCACCGAGACCGAATGCAGGAAGGACTCGGGCGCGGCGAGCTGGTAGCCGAGCCGCGCCATGAAGCGGGAGCCGTCACCGAGCCGCGCGCCCAGGCCCAGCTGCACACCGCCCGGAATCCACCACGGCTTGGGCTTCGTCAGCGTGACGTTGAGCCATTCGGGAGCGCTCTCCGCCGTGAGGCTCCGCTCCGCCACCACCTGTCCGCCCTCGTGCCGGAGTTGCCAGCCCGTGGCCACCGGCAGCGAGCGCGCCGAGGTGTTCGGGCTGCTGCCCACCTCCCATGAGGAGGGGACCCGCACCGTGATGTGGAGCGTGGGGTTGCCCGCCCAGGTCCGGATGGGTCCCAACAAGTAGTCGATGTCCCAATGCGTGGCCCGCGAACGATTGGGGGAAAGAAGCGCGTGGCGCGACTGGACCGCGGGCCACACATAGCCCGTGGGCAGGAAGCGCTGCTCGAGCTGCATCTGGCCGCGCACCACCAGCTCCCCTTCCCGCCCGGGCGGAAACGTGAGGGTGAAGCCGAAGCGCTCCGCTCCGGAGTCCGCGAGCCCTCCAGACTCTGTCATGGGGCCTGGCGCGGCCGCCTGCGCATCTGTCACCGGAAGAGGTGCTTCATCGAATCGCACGCGGACCTCCTGCGTGCGGACTCCCAGGAAGGCGGCATCGATGACCTCCGCCTCGGAGGTGCCGTTGCGCAGCCGGTAGCGCGCCTCGAAGCAGCAGACCGCCTCTTGCGCCTCCTCCGCGCAGTCGAAGTCCAGCTGCTCGCTGAGCACCTCCGTGCGCGTGCGCGCGGTCCCTGATGACAGGGTCAAGGCCGCTGGCGTCCGCGAGGAGGCAGCGACGTTGGCGGCGGCGGGCACGGCGGCGAGGAGACACACGATGAACGCAAGGCGGACCGCCATGTCCGCCATTGTCGCTCAATCCGCTGCGTTCCAGCCCGCTTCACCATGGACGGTGCGCATGTCACTTCCCAGGAATGGCGAACCAAGGCGTGCAGGGGTGGTGCTTTACCCATGAGTGCGGGGTGCCACCCTGTATGGGTGTCCGCTTGAAGTCTCCCATTGCCGGTGACAAGGATGCGCATCGCCAGCCCGAGAAGGATGGAAGGGCTTCCACCTTCGCGTGAGCTGGCCATCACGCCCTGACATGACAAGGACATTCCTGCCCTGGCAGGGCTTCGTCCAAGGGGGACAATCCATGACGCGTTCCTTCGCATCCGCCTTCTCATCCATCGTGTTCCTGCTCACCAGCACGGCTTGCGGTCCCGGCCCGTCCGACGACCAGACGCCGGCGGGGGCCTCCTCCGCGGTCGAGGTGGGCACCGAGCGCCAGGCACTCGCCAGCTGGAGCTCCGCCGCGTCGATGTCCACGGCCCGCTACAACCACACCGCCACCGTCCTGCCGTCGGGCAAGGTGCTGGTGGCCGGTGGCGAGTCGGGCTCGGCCGGTCCGTTTTCCAGCGCGGCGCTCTACAACCCGACCACCAACACCTGGGCCTCCACGGGGAGCATGACGACGGCCCGCTCGGCCCACGTCTCCGTCCTGCTGTCGTCGGGCAAGGTGCTCGTCATTGGCGGCACCTTCGGCAGCACCACCACCGCGGAGGTGTACGACCCGGCGACGGGGACGTGGACCGCCACCGGCAGCCTCTCCACGCTGCGCACCAACTTCACCGCGACCCTGCTGTCCTCGGGACAGGTCCTCGTCACGGGCGGCCGGGGCACCGGCGGCGTCTACCTGACCAGCTGCGAGCTGTATGACCCGGCCACCGGCACCTGGTCCACCACGGGCAGCCTCGCCACGGGCCGCATGGATCACTCCGCCGTGCTGCTCGGCAACGGGCAGGTGCTCGTCAGCGGCGGCCTCTACATGATCTTCACCTCCCTGTACCGGCTGGACAGCGCGGAGCTGTACGACCCGGCCACCGGCACCTGGTCCTCGGCGGGCTACCTCGCCACGGGGCGCAGCGAGCACGTGTCGCTCCTGCTGCCTTCTGGTGATGCGCTGATCGTGGGAGGCATTGCCGGCGACGGCAGGGTCACCAGCCACTACTCGGTCTCCGCGGCTGAGTCGTTCAGCGCGGGCACCCTGACGTCCGCGGGCACGATGGTCGGCGCGCGCTACCGCCACGCCGCCGTCGTCCTGCCTTCGGGCGCCGTCCTGGCGGCGGGGGGCCTGAACAAGATTGGCGGCACCACCACGACGCAGTACCTGTCCAGCGCGAGCCTGTACGACCCGGCCACCGGCACCTGGAGCGCCACGGCCAGCATGCTCGCGGTGCGCAACCAGTTCACGCTCAGCGTCCTGCCGTCGGGCAAGGTGCTGGCGGTGGGCGGCACCAACAGCTCGGGCCTGGGGCTCGCCTCCACGGAGCTCTACACCCCGTGACCTGAAGCGAAACGGGCTGGAGACCGTGAAGGCCTCCAGCCCGTGTTTTCGACGCAGGCATGGCGGACCTGCTCAAGTTGAGAGAGCCGGTGCGTCGTGCCGTCCGACAGCAGGCGCGTCATGCGCTTCCGTCCAGCAACCGGAGGAGGGCGTCACGCTCCACGACGAGCTTCTTCGAGTTGAGGGCCTTGCGGATGATGCGCAGGGCCTCCGGACGCACCTCGGCGCCGGTCAGCCGGGGGAGCCAGTGCGCACGGAGCTCCTCCAGCTGTTGCCGCTGGGATAGCTCCGTGGTTGCCAGCCACCGTAAGGCCGTGCACGGGCGCAGGTAGGCGGCGGCTTCCTCTTGGGACAACCAGCGCTGCAAGGGGAGCATCGTGTCGGGGTTCCTGGGTGGCTGCGGGCAAGACGTGCAGGGTCCGCGAGACCATGGAACGCTCGCGCTCGGGTGGCCACGGGCGCATGATGCTCCCTGGAGGTCACACGTGAGGCGCAGGTGGCGACAGAGGGCGTTCGCGCAGGTGGCGATGGCGGTGCTGGCGGCGGGGTGCGGCGCGTCGAATCCCCCGGATGAGGCTCCCCGCACCTGCGTTCCCTCCGGCGGTGCCACGGGCGCCCCCGGAACCATCGAGGAGGCGGTGGCGCTCATCAACTCCCTGCCCCGCCCCACTTCCGTGGCCTGCCTCGTGGAGAGTCTGGACCGTCCCCTGCGGATGAGTGCCACGGAGAGCGAATTCAGCGCGCAGCCCGCGCATGGCCGGCGCAGCCCTCGCATCTTCCTGTTCTCGGGCTCCCTCATCCTCTCCGTCGTCCCCGACGGCCCGGGAGCGGAGATCGTCGAGTTCAGCCAACTGGACGCCTCCGGCCGCTCCATCAAGGGAGAGCTGGCCTTCCCCATCGAAGCCGAGGTGCCCCCCGAGGCTCCGTACACGAAGGTCATGTTCCAGCCCGACCTCACCGGCTGCGCGTTCTGTCACGCGGACGAGAAGCCCGCGTATCGCGTGGGGAACGCGTGGGCCTACTCCTCCCAGGCGCTGCGCCCGGTGGACTCCTCGCTCGTCCCGATCGAAGAGCTCCGGCGGGAAGCCTCCACCTGCGACGCCTCCGTCGAACCCGAGCGCTGCCGGCTCCTCCAGGAACTCTTCGAGCACGGCTTTCCACGCGCTCACGCCTTTCCCTCGTCGCTCCCGACCTTCCCCTGATTCAGGCCTCGGCTGCCTGGGGCCGGGCGCTGGAGTCGCCCAACCCTGGTGGACACCGCCCTCGCCCATGTCCTCTCCTGGAATCGGTGGCGGTACCGGGCGTGCAATGCCTATCGCTGATAGAAGAGCAGATCCGTTGGGGAACCGAGCCAGTCCAGCCGTTCCCTCCTGCTCTCCTCGCTTTCCCCCAATCCCTATAGATTGATGTCCCTTTGAGGGAGGTCCGCGATGCCCACAGGAGAGAAGCGCCGCGTCGAACTCGTGGTTCATGAGACGACAAGCAAGACGCTCACCGCTATCGGCGAGATCTACGAAGTGAATACCGCCGACCCCAGCAAGAGCGAACTGGACGTCAGCGACATCAAAGCGCGGCTGGGCTGGCCATCCCGCTTCGTCACGACGCCGGGCACCTACCAGTACCGCTTCCACGTCGAGAAGGGCACCGGGAAGTTCCGGGTTGGAGTGCGGGAGATTGGAACCACGAAGTGGTTGGGCAATGACGAGTTCGATACCGCCTTCGGATTCTCAGGCAAGGTGCTGTCATTCACGGTTTGAGGGACACCATGGTCTGGCTGCCTCGGCTCGCTGTCGTTGTTGTGCTTTGCCTCGCAGGACGCTCGCTCGCACAGGAATCAACAGGCAGCAACTCGCCAGGGTTCGCGCCTGTGGTTCCCTCGGTGCAACTGACGGGGGATACCTCGGGGAAGGCGACGTTCCGCGCATCGGTGGACGTAGCGCTGAACCTCAACGAGCGCTACATGATGTCATTCCTGCCTTCAGGGCAGGTCCAGGCGACAGAGGGCCTCGCCAATCTGCTGACAGCGGATGACGACGGGGTGTCCACGACACTGCCGTTCCGGGTCGGAGGGAGCGTCGTCCTGCATGACCTCGGCGAGTTTGACTCCGGGACTTCAAACCTGGCCCCTCCCGAACTCGAGCGTGCCTGGAAGGTCTCCGCGGTGGACCGCTGCCTCCAGGTCTGCACGGCCAGCCCGGAGACCAAGAACTGCGACAGGTTCAAGGCGCCGCCTCCGGATCCCACCGCGGTGTCACCCGAGCACATGTGCGCGGAAGGGGCGGCGTTGTACGTGCGCCTGGAAGCGGCCAGCCTCGAGGGCAAGAGTGTGCGCCGTGACGTGAAGCTGTTCCCCGTCCCGTTGTTTTCCATCGCGGGCCTGTGGGGGCAGGAGCGCTACAAGTTCCTCAGCCCACGAGAGGACGGGCTGCTCACGGAAGCCAAGCGCACCTTCGACGTGTGGGCGCTCGCAGCGGGTTACACGACCATCGTGGGGCGCAACGTGAGCATCGAGGCCCTCGCGGCGCTGAGCGCGTCCCGGGAGGAGTCGGAGGTCAGTGTGGAGTGGTGCGTGCCCAACGTGCCTGTCGGTGGCGACACACCTGGCCAGTCCTTCCCCACCACGGCTTGCAAGAATGGCCTTGTGGGAGCGCCCGCCTTTCAACGGCAGGCAACGCTCAACCTGCTCGTCGGCTTCATCGACCCCGCCAAGGCCCAATGGCGGTTCGCGGCCGGCCCCAGGGTCACGACGGGCGGAAATCAAATCACGCTGGGCCTGGACGTCCCCTTCTACCTCCAGCTCGCGGAGGTGCTTGGCGAGGGCAAGGACAAGGTCGACTACCGGGGCCTTCTGAGAATCACGCCCCGCGTCGAATACGAGTTGCGCAAGGAGGGGGAGGACGAGCGCCGGTTCCTCCTCGTCCTTGAGTTGCTGGGCCAGCGCAGCCTCTTCTCGAACGCGCTCGACAGCATCTCCAATCTGTAGCCGTGCGGCACACCGGCCTGCGACGGCGCTCAATCCATCGAAGCCTCGGCACCGCGAAGGCCCGCAGCGCCTCGGGGAACGGCAACGAGCCACAGCGCCGCCCTCAACAGGGCTCCCATCCGTCCTGTATTTTACTTGATGACTCAGCTCAGGAGCGCGAGGCCCGGGGCTGGCTCGCACGGCCCGCGGATTCTCTGCACCCTTCTTCAGGACACCGGCTCTCCAGGGGGACATCTTGGCCACGACCTACAAAGCCACCAGCGAGCTGAACTGCTGGAAGCAGCACCTCTGCCACGGATGCGGCGGCATCTACCGCTACCTCCTCACCCGGAAGTTGATGGGCAAGGGCGCCTCGCCCGAGGCCGCGAGCCGGGCGCTGCACGCACAGCTCGAGCTCGCATCCAAGGAGGAAGTGGATCTCCGGCCCTGCCCTCATTGCGGCCTCTTCCAGCCAGAGATGGTGAACTCGCGGCGCAGAGCCGTTCACACCTGGACGATGCTTCTGATGCTGTGCGGCCCAGTGGCCCTGGGCTACGTCTTCGTCCGCTTCGCGCTCCTGCCCGACGGTCAGCTGTCCAACCTCCTCGCGGGGTGCGCGGCAGTCGCCCTGGCGGCAAACCTGCTGGTGCTCCTGCGCAACCCCAACCGCGACCTGGAGGCCAACCTGAAGGACTCCCGGAAGCAGGTGGATGCTGGCGAGCTGATGCTCGACAAGGCCGGCGCCATCGCGCCGGGGAGCTTCGTCCCGGTGGCCGAGAAGGCCTCGCCCAGGCGCCGGCTGGCAGTGGGGCTGTTGCTGCTCAGCGTCCTGGGCGCCGCCGCGCCGGAGCTGCTCCACATCCTATGCCACTGGGAGTTCAACCCCTCGGCCAAGCCCACCCTCGTGGGTCCGGGCGAGCGGTTCAGCTACACCTTGCCGTGGACCATCGACAGCGCCGCGGGCTACTGGGGCGGCACGGCCACGTGCACCTGGGTGAACGCGGAGGAACTGGGAGTGCACGAGCCCTGCGATGTCCAGGTGCCCAGCGCCCATTGGGGAGATTCCATCCAATCCCGCGGCAGCGTCTCCCGCGAGGTGTCGCCGTGGGTCAACATCACGCTGCCGGGGAATCCCGCACTGGTGGGCAAGACGGGCAGGTTCCAGGTGAGCCTCCAGGTGCGCTACCCGAAGGTCGTCGCCCCGAGCAGATTCGTGGAAGCGCAGGACTCCACCACCCAGGCGTTCTCCGTGACGTTCTCGTCCCGGGGCGCCAGCAACACCTACGAAACGGTCTGGTGGCTTGGGGTGCTCGTCAGCTTCGCCGCCGGGCTGCTGGGCAGCTTCATGCTCTGGAATTCCACGTTCGTGAGACAGGACGTGTCCGCAAACTAGAGCCAGAGGCGGATGGAGGCGATGTGGAGCATCGCCAGGCAGTTGGCGGCGCGCTTCTCGTAGCGCGTCGCCACCCGCCGGTTCTGCTTCAGGGGGCAGGCTCACCCGCGTAGTTCTGGGCCAGCAGGCTGCTCACCCGCTTCGCCTCCCGCTCTCGCTGTTCCCTGTGGTCCTCACCGTTGACGCATCCGCGTCCGTTTAGCGTGATGGAGAAAAGCAGAGCAGCATCAAGGACATAAAGGCAGCTGAGCAGGCAGGTCCTGAGAAATGGGGTGGCCAGGAACACTCTGTTGGCATGAAGAAGAGCGCTCCGAGGACGAAGGTGGCAGAGGGACTGCGCGCGCTGGTGTCGGCCGAAGACATCCTGGAGGCCGCGCGTCGGCTGGGAGCCTTGCAGCGCCAACGCAAGGTGGACCTGGTGGCGCTGGTGGAGTCCACCGTGGCCGCGGTGACGCCCGTGCCCGGCACGCAGACGACGGCCTTCGTCAATTACATCGCGCTCACCGGGCAGAAGCTGGCGCCCAGCGCCTTCTACGAGCGCTTCAACGACGCCTTCGGACAGTTGATGCGGGAGGTGGCCTCTCGGGCCGTCCAGGCCGTGCGGGAGGTGGCCGGCGAGGACAAGCCATTCAACGAACTGGGGGCGCTGCTGGACGAGTTCACGGACGTGCGGGTGGCCGACTCCACGTGCCAGTTGCTGCGGCGACTGGCGGCCGACTGGGCGCCGTCCACCAGCGAGGCGAGGCCGGCCGCCTTCAAGTGGCATGCGCTGGTGTCGCTGAAGGACGAGTTGCCGGTGGCCGAGGGGGTGACGCCCCAACGCACCCAGGATACGCGCGCCCTGCCCGACGGGGCGCTGGAGCCCGGCACGCTCACCTTCCTGGACCTGGGGTACACGGACACGGGCCGCTTCCTCGATGCGATTGAGGCCGGGGCCCACTTCCTGGTGCGCCTGAAGGCCCAGCACGACCCGAAGGTGCTGCGAGTGCACGAGGGCAAGGGCGAGCGCGTCCGGGCCCGTGGCATGCGCCTGACAGACGCGCTGCTGCAGGGCGTCCTCCAGGAGGAGGGCGGTGTCATCGACGTGGACGTACAGCTGGAGAAGCACGGACGCATGGCCCAGGCGCGCGTGGTGGCCGTGCAGGGCCCGGAGGGGGGAGCGGCGCTGGTACCTGACGACGGTGGGCCGGCACGTGCTGACAGCGCTCGAGGTGGCCGAGGCCTACCGTCTGCGCTGGCGGGTGGAGCTGCTTTTCAAAGCCCTCACATCCGGCGTGGGATTGACGGCGCTGCGCGCCACCCGGCCTGGAGCCGTCCTCTCGTTGGTTTACGCCAAGGTGATTGCCCTCGCCCTCTCGCGGCTGCTGGAGTTGTCGTTGCAACAGAAGGCAGGCGAACCGGAGCAGCAGCAGGCGACAGGGCAGCTCGCGCTGGTGCTGGCGCTGACCCGCTGCGCCCCGCTGCTGCTGTCGCATGCGATGATGTGCCGAGGCGTGACGCTGGAGCAGTTGGAGGAGCGCATCCTGCTCATCGCCGAGGTGACGGCGCGTTCACGCCAGCAGCGCCGCGAGCGGGAACGGCGTAAGCGCGAGGCTTCCCTCGGGAGCGGCGGCTAAACCGGAAGCGGATGCACGGGCGCCCCCGGAACCATCGAGGAGGCGGTGGCGCTCATCAACTCCCTGCCCCGCCCCACTTCCGTGGCCTGCCTCGTGGAGAGTCTGGACCGTCCCCTGCGGATGAGTGCCACGGAGAGCGAATTCAGCGCGCAGCCCGCGCATGGCCGGCGCAGCCCTCGCATCTTCCTGTTCTCGGGCTCCCTCATCCTCTCCGTCGTCCCCGACGGCCCGGGAGCGGAGATCGTCGAGTTCAGCCAACTGGACGCCTCCGGCCGCTCCATCAAGGGAGAACTGGCCTTCCCCATCGAAGCCGAGGTGCCCCCCGAGGCTCCGTACACGAAGGTCATGTTCCAGCCCGACCTCACCGGCTGCGCGTTCTGTCACGCGGACGAGAAGCCCGCGTATCGCGTGGGGAACGCGTGGGCCTACTCCTCCCAGGCGCTGCGCCCGGTGGACTCCTCGCTCGTCCCAATCGAAGAGCTCCGGCGGGAAGCCTCCACCTGCGACGCCTCCGTCGAACCCGAGCGCTGCCGACTCCTTCAGGAACTCTTCGAGCACGGCTTTCCACGCGCTCACGCCTTTCCCTCGTCGCTCCCGACCTTCCCCTGATTCAGGCCTCGAATGGGCTGCGGTTGCGGAACTGCGGGGTGGCAGCTGGTACAGCGTCAGGAGCGCCCTGTGAGCAACCCCAGCGGCACGTAGGGAATGGCGTCTGGAAGGGAAGCGAGGTCAATCAACCCACGCTCCTGCCCCACCTGCAGGGCAGCGAGCAGGCGCACATGCAGGAAGGCTTCTGGGTCGGTGCGCCACAGGCCCTGGGCCATCGCGGCCACGTACTGGGGCTCGAGTTGCTTGAATAGCGCAGGAACCTCCTGCCCCCGGCCCCGGATCATCAGGCTGAGCGTCTGCGTCAGGAAGCTGTCCAGCAGGGGGAGTGCCTTGTGGCGGATGCGCACCAGGTGCCGGGCCGCCCGCGGCTCGTCCTCCGCGAGGAAGGCGAGCAGCATCAGCGCGGGCTCGCGCTCGACGGGGCCGCAGCCGGTGTAGTGGGTGGTAGAGAACGGCGGCTCGAAGGCCATCCTCAGCGGGGCCAGCTCTCGGGCCTCCCGTGTCCGGCACAGGACCCGCACGGACGCCAGCATGGCGAAGTCGCAGGGGGAAAAACCGAAGCGCTGCGGATCTGGCGGGAGCGCTCGGGCAAGGTCCCGGCTGAACACCTCTTCCTCGGCAATCAACTGGCGGCGAGCTTCGTCAGGGGCGCGATCGAGCAGCATCGCAGCCGCCGCCCGGGACAGGCCCTCGGGGCCCGTCCGTCTTCGCTCCAGGACGGCTCGCTCCGCGTCGGTCAGGCTCATGGGTAGGTAAACTCCTGGATGAGCCTGGCGGGTTGGCCATGTGGCGTGGACACGACGGCGCCGCTCAAGGTGCCGTCGTCCAGCGCCTCCCGCAGGCGGGCCGCCGTGGCTTCATGGCCCGCATCGAAGAGTCGGTCAATCTGCCGCCTCACCCACCGAGTGCTCATCTGACCAGGCGACAGCTCCGCCGTTCCACCCTTGTACTCCACTATCCACAGCCGGCCCGCATCGTCGACGAAGACGTCATCCAGCCCCTGGCCATAGCGCCCGTTGAACTCGAAGGGGTTGATCCAATGCTCCCACTGCCGCCAGCCTCGCCCTTCCAGCAGGGCCCGCCCCTCACTCACGCCAATCTCGTAGGACTGCTCGATGGCGCCCACCGTCCTCGCGCGCGACTCTGGCAGTGCCCTGACGTCCGGGACCAGCGCCTCCGCGGCGCTCGGAACAGCGGCCCGCTCTTGCATCGCGGACTGGAGGGCCCTGGGCGACAGTGCGTCGGCCTGGGTTCTGGCGACGACCGCCTGGGCCTCCAGCACATCGAGGACCTCGTCGTCTTCCAGGCCGAGGAACCGGCCGTAGGCGGCGGCATCGTCGATGGAGTCGGGGCTGAGCGCCGCGCGCAGTTCCTGCGAGAGGCCCGACGCGGGGAGGAAGCCATCTCGGGCCCGTCGCAGACCTTCGTCGTGAAGCCGCTTGAGGGCGGTGAGTTCCTCGGGCGCCAGTCGCTCAATGTCCAGGAGAAACTCCGCCCGGCGCAATTCGGCCAGGAACTGGTCGAAGCGCCAGTAACCCCGGCGGGCCAGATGCCAGGCCATCACCATGAGCCGGCCACCCGCCTCCGTGACAGCGCCGATGATGTCATTCGCGCGCGTCGCGACTCCCAGCAGGGCCTGCCACTGCTGGCGCAGCGCATCCTCGGCATTGACCGCCCTGTTCGCCGCGCTGGCAATCCGAGCATCCAGTGACGGGATCTCGTTCACGGCCCGGCGGAACGCGGCCAACTCGCCCGTGGTGTTGAACGCCTCCGCGGCGGGGCGCAGGGCGCGCACCGCGGCCAGGGCCGAGCCGAAGTCCGCCGCCGCTCCAACCACGGCCAGCACGAGCCAGGCAATCGACGGGTCCTCGGAGAGAAGCTGCGCGTCGGAGGCTCGCTCCATGCGCAGGTACTCCCGCCAGGCGTCCATCGCCTGCCAGGCGCTCAACCCGAACGCGGTGACGCCCGCAGCGGCCGCAAGGGTGCCAGTGCCGAAGCTCAGCACGGTCAGTGCCAGCGTGACGACACCGAGGAGGAGCCCCTCGACAAGGGCCTCAATGCCCTCATCCGAGACGTGGTCCCGGATGATCCGGTCGTAGATGGTACCCGGCGTGATTCCCTGCGCCTCGTATGAGGCCGCCAGCAGCTCATCGAGCTTGTAGATGAGGCTGGGGCCGGCATGGAGTTCCGCTCGCGTGGACACCACCGATGCGCGGTGCTCGGAAACGTAGGCGAGCACGAGCCGCTGGACGTCATCCGGCGCGGCGCGGCCCAGCCGCTCCAGCGGAAAGTCCGGGAGGCCGAGGAGGGGGTGGTCACTGGCAAGCGGCCGCAGGGCCTCGGTGCCGGCGCGCTCCGCCTCCACCGACGCGAAGGCAGCCTCCAGAGCCACCTCGTCGTTGAAGCCCCCTCCCTCGTCCATCGCATGCCGGGGCCGCCAGGTGGCCCGCTCGCCCTGCACGTCCGCCTCGGCGTAGTGCGCCGGGGCCCCGGTGGCCGCCACGGCCCGCGCCAGGGCGGCGGCCTCCGCGGGGTCTGAGTAGCGCTGCTCGGCGACGAAGAGCAGGTGGTCGAACCGGTCAAGCAGCACGTCCGCCACCCGGACCGTCTCGCGCTCGAAGGCGCCGCGCCACGCCCCTATCGCCTGCTCGAACTCCGCGATGCTCGCGAAGCCATGGGCGTGGAGGGATGCCTCCAGCGTCTCGCGCATGCGCGGTGCCTCGAGGCGCGCGTTCACGACGTCCGGGTCGCTCACGCCGAACTCGTCGCTGGCCGGCAAGCCCGCGAGGCTCTCGGTGGCCTGCATGTTCCGGTAGAGGGAGTAGACCTCATCGAGGCCGTAGAGGCGGGTGGAGAGACGACCGCGCTCCAGGGATTCCTGCCTCCGCTCCGCCTCTTCGGCGAGGTAGTTGCCGAGCGAAGACTCGAATGTGGCCCAGTCGTCCGTCACGCCGCCAATGCGCGACTGCCAGTCGGCGAGCTCGGCCGCGGAGAGCGATGCCAGCCGCTGGCCCACGCGCAGCGCTCTGTCGTAGTCCGCAGGCGACAGGTGCCGGGTGCTCCGGGGGTCGAAAAGGATGGCCCGGACGTGCGCTGGGAGGGACAGGAGGGCCCGGCGCGTCCGGACGAGGTTCGCGCGGAGGTGGCGCCAGTACTCGGCCATGCGCCGGTCATCCTGGCTCGTTCCGAGGCGCTCTCCCGGACGGTATTGGGTGCGCTCCCAGAATCGCCGGTCGACTTCAGCATGGAGGGCATCGCGCTCCGCCGGGTCCAGGCCGCTCACCTCCTCCTGGATTTCGGCTTGCTCCTCGGGCGAGGTCGCTGAGAGTGAGCGGTCCCGGACATGGATGAGCACGTAGCCCCGCCGGACGTCCTCTGCGCTCGCGGACTGGGGCGTTCCCGCCCAGCGCCAGTCCGCGGCTTCCCGGGCGGCCCGCGCCTCGTCGAGCGTCTGCAAGCGCGTGTACTGCCGGATGAACTCCAGGAGCAGCGTGTCAGAGTCCAGTTCCTGGCCGACGCAAACAGAGAAGTAGAACGTGATGCCGCGGGGCTGTTCCTGCCGCAGGAGCGCCGGAGGGCCGCCGCGCTGCTGGAGCACGTGCGTCAGCTCGTGTGCCAGCAGTGACCGTCCCTCAGCGCTTTCCGGCGCCCACGCGCCGTGCGAGAAGCCGACGTGCGCACCGAAGCTGAAGGCACGTGCGCCCAGGGCACGGGCTACCGTGTCCGCTCCCTCGCCGACGTGGAGTCGCACGTCCTCAAGGGGCTGCCCGAAGCGGTGGGCGAATGAGGCTCGCACCGGTGCCGGGAAGGGGCTGCCCGGCTCGCGAAGGGCATGGGCCATGAGCGTCCGCTCGGCCACACCCGCCGGCGCGGCAGGCCGGGCGAGCACCCGTGCCTGCTGGCCGGTCATTCCGCCAAAGGCGAGCCGCTCCGCCTCGGCTTCAAGCTGTGCGTGGCCCGCTGCCGCCCGCGGCGCGGCGGACACGGAGCCAAAGCGCTGGGTGACGAACCGACGCGCCTCTCCTTCGAGCCCACCGCCGCCCGCTGATGCCGACCAGGCCTTGGGCAGAAGCTCTCGTTCCTTGGCGGAGTAGAGCGGAATTTTCGCGAAGTCGAAGGAAGCCGCCGGCAGCCCCCGTGGGACCTGCTCGGCTTCGCTTGAGGGAGACTGTTCATCCCCAAGGACGCGGCGCAGCGCCTCATGACCGTCCCGACATCCAGCACACGAGGATTGGGGACGCTTCCCATTCGTCGCCGGAGCCGGGCCCGCACGGTTCCGCTCCAAGAAGATCCGGGAACCCATTCCGCGCTCCTTTGCCAATGCATTGCGTCTTCTTGTGCTTGTCCCATTCTAGCACCAATGCCGGTCAGTTAGGCTGGGGGCGCTTCACCCACTTCTTGTCGTAGTTACTCATCTTGATTTTTACGACTCGAGGGAAGCGCCTCTCGCTCCTTCGTTCCGGTAACAGCAGCAACCCCAGGTGCCTGCGCAAATCGAGCAGGTGCTCTGGAATCCGCCCGGGTGCCAGCGGCGGGGTCGACCAGACCAGCCATGCGTTTCGGATGAGCGCCAGCGCATTGACGAAGCTGATGCGCGTCGGCTCCACGCCGGCTTCGTTCGCGGCCCGTTCCATCTCCACGCGTACCAGGTTGTAGGCCAGCAGGATGCCCCAGACCTCCTGCCGGACACCTTGGGGCGTGCGACTGCGGATGGCTTCCTGCCGGTCCAAGAGGTGCGTCTTGATTTCGTCGTACCCCAGCTCGATTTCCCATCGCTCGTGGTACAGCTGGACAATCTTTTGGGCCGGGTACTTCTTCGGGTCCAGCAGCGACGTCAGCAGCACTGCGGCACGGAAGCCCGGTCGCTGGTAGCGGATGGCCCTCATGCGGACGGCTTCGGGCAGGGGCTTGGCGCTCGAAGCGCGCATGGAGCGGGTGACCGGCAGTTCCACCAGGTCATCGTTCTGACCGAGCTTCTCGACCCGGACGGGTTTCATATGAGCCTTGGCCCGCACCAGCCAGTGCCGGTTCTTGGCCCCCGAGGAAATCTCCATCAGGTCGCGGACCGCGGTGAAGTTGTGGTCGACGATGACGACTGAATTCTCTGGCAGCTGACTCCATAGCTCCGCCGCCAGTGTCACCTCTCCCGTGGCGTAGGCCCCAAAGCGCACCGCCGCCACCAGGTGGGAGCGTGCCGCCTCAGCGCCACCGCCCGCACCGTTGGGTAGGCGCTACCGGCGCGAGTGCCGTTACCCGGACTGCCACCGAACTGACTCCAGTTGTCGGGCGAGTCCGGCACCCGCACCGTCGTGCCATCCAGGGCATAGACGGCCAGCTTGTGCCAGGGGCGCGCCCGGGCGCTGCGGTGGGCCCACACCGAGGCCGTCGTATTGAAGAGGTACTCCATCGGCTCGTCGCCCAGGCGCTGGCGTGCCTGGGTCAAAGCGCTCGGCGCCACGTCCGTCGAGCCCGCCCCCGTCGGCAACGCCACATTCAGCATGGACGCGACGCGCTGGATGGACTCATTGCGCATCAGCGCCATGCCCACCACCAACCAGATGACCTGGTCTGCCGGCAGGCGCCGACGGCGTATCGAGGCGAAGCCGGTGGCCACCACGGCTTCCTCCACCCATACCGGGTCAATGTGCTGCCGAAACCGGTCGAACTGCTCGGGGGCCACCATCGCAGCCCCCTGGATGGCCTGGGAAAGCCCCATGTGGCGATCTCCAAGAATGAGATCGCCACACCCTCAACCATGGCGGTAGGTCCTCGCAAGGACCACCTATCTGATCGGCATTGGGGCCAGGTGCGCCCATCGCCGCTCGCGTTCACATCCTGCGTTCCCTCCATGGAAACGCCCGCCAAGGGGGAGACGCTTCTGGCCAGGCAGGGGACGGCGAGCGAGGAGGTCCTCCTCGCCTCGAGGCCCATCCGGCGGCTGGAGCCATCGGCTCCCTTCTTGTGCTCGGACTCGGGCCTCTTCGCCCAGGCGCAGTCGCCGCGGCGCACTCAATTGGTCAACGCAACACCTGCTGCAGTTTGGCTGCTGGGGGCTCGAACTCCAGGGTCCTTTCGGGGGCGCCGACTCCGTCAAGGCCAGGTCACGGGCCACCTGGGGGTGGACTTGCCCTGCTCCAGCACCCGTTTCACCGCCCCATGCTTCTCGACCGGGTCGTTCAAATCGGCCTCGGCTTTCCGGAAGGCGCTCGTGGCGCGGTGGGGGCTGTCGGCTGTGCGGGGGTGGGCTCTTCCGCCGGAGGGGGCTGTGCCGGAGGTGAGATGCGATGCTCCCCATGAGGGTAGGTCACCGTGACATCCGCCCAGAGAGGGTCGTGGTCGGAGTAGAGCGACTTGGTGGCATCGGCGTCGTTAACGGTGACCTCGGGGCTCACGAAGAGATAGTCGAACTTCTCCATGACGCCGCCCAACCAGCCCTTCGGAAGCTCGCCATGAGTGTGCTCGCCGTCGCGGCACCCCCCTGCCCCGGAATTGCGCTCGTTGATGTCATTCCCACAGGGGCTGTCGACTTCCTTGAGCGACCCGTGCGCGCCCAGTCCGTAGTCAGAGAGATAGAAGCTGCTCAGCGCCTCGGACCCAGGCACGTCATTCAGGTCGCCGCCGAGAATCACGGTGTAGCCCGCGTAGTTCTGGGCCAGCAGACTGCTCGCCCGCTCCGCTTCCTGCTGTCGCTGTCCCCTGTGGTCATCACCGTTGACGAGATGGGCCGCACAGACAACCAGACGCCTCGAATCCGAATTCAGACACAGCATCCCGCGTTGCTCGCGGCCCGGGCCGCTCTGCAAGTCAAATGACTCCATCTGGAGGTCGGAGAAGTCTTTCCGGTAGATGATGGCATTGCCAAACCGAGAGTTGTGTTTACACAGAGCCGGCTGGAGGTTGCCCTTGTCGTCGCGCTTGAAGACAGGATCGAACTTGACGTTGTAGTCAGGCAATTGCTCGTCGAGGTAGTCCAACCAGTCCTTGCAGCCCTCGTTGATGGTGACAAATGCCAGCTTGGGGCTGCGGTCCTTGATGCTTCGCACCAGGGCTTCGGGCGCCTTGAGGCCTGGGCCATGCTCCTCCTCGCTTTTACCGTACTCATCGCTTCCACCCGCCATGTTGAACTGGCCGATGAGGATGCGCTCCGAGTAGTCCTGGGCGGGCTCAACCGGCGCCATCAGCACCACCGCCGCCAAGGCGAGCACCAACGCCGTCAGCGGACTGGCAAGCGCGCGTGGGCAAGGGACTCTCTTCGATGGCTCCATGTGTTTTTCCCTCCCTGTCAGAGCGGCGGCCGGGGGCCAGGTGCGCCCATCGCCGCTCGCGTTCACATCCTGGGTTTCCTCCATGGAAACCCGCGCCAAGGAGGAGACGCTTCTGGCCAGGCGGGGGGCGGATGGAGCCATCGGCTGGTGGAGCCGCGTGCGCCCTGAAGGCGCGTCAGTCGTTCAACCGCCCATCCCTGCCTGGCTGTCGGCTGGAGCGCGCAACGCGCAGCACTGCAGAGGACCTCGACTGCAAGAACGAGAAGAGCGGCCTCACCTTCTAGTTGCTGCCAGCGTAGCGGGTCCGAGGGACAGGCCTCGCGGAGGAGAATCCATGGAATTGCTCATCATCCTCTTCTTCTTCGCCTGCATGGCCCTTGTGTGCATCGCCCTTGCGGCCCTCGTGTTCCACTTCTTCCGCGGCCGTCGTCTCGAGCCCGTCCTCAAGCGGCCGGGGCGCGTTGTCGCCAAACGGCAGGCGTTCACGAGCTACGGGGCGATCGCGAGCTACGGCCAGGCCTACTTCGTGACGTTCGAGTTCCAGGACGGCAGCCGCGACGAGTTCGAGACCTTCGACAGGCAGTATGGCCTCCTGGCCGAAGGCGACCAGGGCACCCTCACGACGCAGGGAAGGAGGCTCAAGGGGTTTGCGCGGCAGCGGCCCCAACGAGGACCGGGCCTCCCCCGGCCGCTCCCTACGTAGTCCGCGACACACCGCCCCTCCAGCAGCCGGGCCGACGTGAGGCCGTATCCTGAGTCCGAGCACGCCAGGCGAACATCCCCAGCCGCCGCTGCTGGGCCTTGGGGGCCACGAACACCTTGCCAGCGAACACGTGGAAGACGCGCACCAGCCGGGGGTCCGCCTCGCCCCGCCGCTGGCGGAGGCAGGTGAGGTGGGACGCGGCCTGCCCCGGTACGTGGAGCGGGACTTCGCCAGGTACCTGGAAGGCGGAGTGCTCATCGCCTTCTCGTGCAAGGGGCGAGGGGTGTGCCCCTCCTGCAACGCGAACCTTCTTCTTCATGGCGGATGCGCCGGACAAGCGCCTCCTCTGGTTCTGCCGGTCCGCGTCTTCGTGCGGAAGGATGCGCGCGGCTGCGGTTCGTGACGCGGTGGACGGAGGGGGCACATCCGGGGTCCAATCCCGGCCTTCATGACCCCAGACGAAGTGCAGAGAGTCCTGGCCGACGCGGAGTTGGTGCCGTGCGCGGAGCTGTCACTCGCGGACGCCCGGAGGATGGTGGAGGGCTTCCTGGACGCGGACGTCCCCGCGCTCGTCCACCGTGAGGCGTGCGGCAAGGTCGGCTGCTCTCCGAAGTTCCAGGTGCTGGTGCGGCCCGATGATGGGCCCCGGGTGGCCGCCCTGCTCCAGCAGGGATGGCTGGAGATGGTGCGCCGCGAGGGGCTGATGCCAGAGGGGGCGACTCCCCGCCTCGTGACCGCCGTCCCGTCAGAAGCCACCGAAGAAGAGGGAGAGCCTCCCTGCCCGGCCTGCGGAACGGTCGCCCCGCTGGTGGCGGGCGCCTGCAGCGACTGCGGTCTCCAACTCGAGTAATCCGCCGCGTTCACGGAGGAGGACAGGGCGCTTGCGCGCCTGGTATTGAGCCCAAGCCCCCACGGTGACCTGGAAGCCCACGCCCCTGCGGCCTGCCGCCCGGCTGGCATCGCGAGGGCGACAGTAGAAAGCAGGCGGGCCAATGGGCCCTCGGTCCGCTCCGTGCTCATCCAGCCTCAATCGTCATCCAGGGGAGCATTCAGGTGGGGGAGGATCGCGCTTGCGTAGCCTCTCTGCCCGGCCTTGTTGGGATGGAAGGGCGCCTCATCGCCGTGCAACCCGTTGAACCATTCGCTACCTTCTCCGCAGATCTGGTGACCCTCGAAATTCGGCGCCGGTTCGACGAAGCGGGCTCCCTCCCGTTCAGCCACCGCGCGGAGTTCCTTGTTGATTCGTGCGGTGGCGTCGCGGACATCGCCTCTCATGCCGGTCGGGACGAACTGCCCCGCGGATTGAACACAATCCTTCGCCCTGTCGGTCGGCTCCATGATCACCGGGTAGCCGACCACAATGACCTGGGCGTTCGAGGACTTCATCTTGATCTCCTGGAGGATGGCCTGCAGGTCGCTCAAGACTCCGCCCAGTTTCGGATCCACCACCTTTTTGATGATATTGTTGCACGTCTCGCCAAGCCCAGGGAACGGCATTCTTGGCCTGTTGTCCGGCCCATAAAACTGGGCACGCACGCATTGCACGATCGTGTTCGCCCAATCGAGGTCATTGCCTCCGATGGAGATCGTGACCAGCCCGACGCTTTCATCCAAGTGACCGAGATGCTTATTCCTGGTTGCTCCCCATGGGGGTAGGTCACCTCTACATCCGCCCAGAGCGGGTCGTGGTCGGAGTAGAGAGACTTGGTGGCATCGGCGTCGTGAACAGTGACCTTGGGGCTCACGAAGAGATAGTCGAACTTCTCATTGATGCCACCGAGCAAGCCCCCCGGCAGCTCGCCGTGAGTGTGCTCGCCGTCGCGGCAGGAATCGCGCTCATTGATGTCATCCCCGCAGGGGCTGTCGACTTCCTTTAGCGCCCCATGCGCGTCCTGTCCGTAGTCAGAGAGATAGAAGCTGCTCAGCGCCTCGGACCCAGGCTCGTCATTCAGGTCGCCACCGAGTATCACGGTGTAGGCCGCGTAGTCCTTGGCCAGCCAGCGGCGCACCCGCTCCGCCTCCTGCTCTCGCTGTTCCCTGTGGTCCTCACCGCTGACGAGATGGACCGTACAGACCACCAGACGTTTCGAATCCGACCCCAGACACAGCATCTTGCGTTGCGCGTGCCCCACGGCGTCCTGCAACTCATATGACTTCGTCTGGAAGTCGGAGAAGTCTTTGCGGTAGATGATGGCATTGCCGAACTGGGAGTCGTGTCTACATGGCTGCGGCTGCGGGTTGCCCTTGTCGTCGTTCTTGAAGACAGGGTCGAACTTCACGTTGTAGTCAGGCAATTGCTCGTCGAGGTAGTCCAACCAGTCCTTGCAGCCCTCGTTGATGGTGACAAATGCCAGTGCGGGACTGCGGCCCTTGATGCTTCGTACCAGGGCTTCGGGCGCCTCGCTGCCATGGCCTCCGTACTCATCGCTTCCACCCGCCATGTTGAACTGGCCGATGAACATGCGCTCCGAGTAGTCCCTGGCGGGATCCTCCGGCGGAACCGGCGCCATCAGCACCACCGACGCCAGGGCGAGCACCAACGCCGTCAGCGGGCTGGCAAGCGCGCGTGGGCAAGGGACTCTCTTCAATGGCTCCATGTGTTTTCCCCTCCCTGTCAGCGCGGCGGCCGGGGGCCAGGTGCGCCCATCGCCGCTCGCGTTCACATCCTGGGTTTCCTCCATGGAAACGCGCGCCAAGGAGGAGACGCTTCTGGCCAGGCGGGGGGCGGATGGAGCCATCGGCTGGCGGAGCCGAGTGCGCCCTGAAGGCGCATCAGGCATTCAACCGCCCATCCCTGCTCCAGCTCCCGCGTCTTCGAGGACCTCAACTGCAAGAACGAGAAGACCGGCCTCACCTTCTAGTTGCGGCCAAGGTCGCGGACCCGAGGGACAGGCCTTGCGGAGGAGAATCCATGGAAATGCTCATTAAACTCTTCTTCGTCTGCATGGTCCTTGCGTGCATCGCCCTTGCGGCCCGCATCATCCGCGACCGTCTCGAGCCCGAGCTCACGCGGCAGGGGCGCGTCGTCGCCAAACGGCAGGCGATCAATGAATACGCCCGGAGGAGCTACCCCTACGCCCAGAGATACTCCTACACCCAGAGCTACTTCGTGACGTTCGAGTTCCAGGACGGCAGCCGCGACGAGTTCGAGACCTTCGACAGTCAGTATGGCCTCCTGGCCGAAGGCGACCAGGGCACCCTCATCACGCGGGGAAGGTGGCTCCAGGAGTTTGCGCGGCAGCCGACCCAACAAGGACAGAGCTTCCCTCGGCCGGTCCATACGTAGGCCGCGACACGCCGCCCCTCCTGCAACACGAAGCGGGCGCATGTGATGGCAGTGGACGCTGTCCTTTCCGCATCGGGTGCGGTGGGTGCTGCTCAAGGACGCAGGACTCCTCCAGCGGAGCCCACTCCTGCCGCAGGTACCGGCGGCCTCGCACGAGCAGCGCCGCCATCGCGAACCCGTTGAAGTGACGCGGGAGTGGGTCGGCTCCGGTCCAGACGTGAACGCGCCGCACGACCGGGCCTGACTCCTCGAGGGTGGACGCGTGGCCCGTCGCCAGGTCCACCAGGTCAAAGACATCGTGCGGCAACTCCTGGGCGCAGTGGAGCCCGAAGGCGTCGTCACCCAGCCGGAGCGGTTCACGCGTCCGGCTTGCATCCGGTCAAAGCGAACAGGCCGCGCGAGGCGCACGTCGCTTCTGGACGAAGGTGCTCACCGTGGCCTTGAAGCAAGCTGGCGCCGTGTAGAGCAGGAAGTGCGGCCCACCTTTGACGGTGACCAGGTTGACGCCCGCGGCTTCGGGCAGGAGGCGGAGATGGGCCTGGGCGCCAGCAAGAGGCGTCTTGGGGTCCATGTCGCCCTGGAGCACCAGCACCGGCGGAAGCGTGGCGGGAGAGCGGCCAAACCACTCGTCACGCGGATAGGCCAGTGACGTTCGACCGACGAGCTGCCCCGGCAGGCTGCTGACGAACAGGAGCCCTGCGGCTTCGGCATCCACCTGGGCCTGGGTAAGGCCTGGCCGGGCGTTGTTCTCGGAGGCGCTGATCACCGCGACGAGCGGAATGGAGATCGATGCCTGCGGGAAGTGGTCGAACGGGGCACCCAATGCCTCCAGGTCCTGCTCGACCTTCCGCAACGGCGCGAGGTCTCCGCCCCGGATGCCCGCGAGGATGAGGGGAATCCGCGCCCGCAGTGCCGGGCTGTCCAGCAGTGCCCCGAAGAAGAGTTTCGGACGCCCACCAGGGACCGCTTCCGACAACCTGGGATCATCGACAAGACTCTGCATGGCGGCGACCGCCGAATTCCCAAGACGCGCACGGCAGCCCGGATCCGCATCGCAACGCGCGAGCACCCCGCGGCCCACCTCGTCGACGACGGCCGAGCGATGACTGAGGTCCCACTGCTCGGTCGTTTCCGGAGGAACGAGGGAATCCAGCACGATCCCATCGAGCCGCTTCGGCGGGGCGACCGTCATCATGCGCAATACCAGCTGCGTGCCGTAGGAGACCCCATAGAGCCACGTCTTCCGGCCGGTGGAATATCGCTCCATCAGCGCGCGCAGATCGCGGGCGGAGTGCGTGATGGTGAAGGCGCGAGTGCGCTTGGAATGGGCCTCCAGCGCCTCGAAGCAGGTCGCCCACTCGGCGCCTTCGAGCGCGGCGCCGCCCGCACTGTCGGCGGACTCCTCCTTCTGGCAGAGCCGGCTCGAGAACCCCGTCCCGCGATGATCCGGGATCATCAGGTCGTATCCCGGGAAGGAAGACCGAAGGGTCTTCAGCAGCGGGTAGAACGAAGCCCCTGACTCGCCGGGGCCACCCGCCACCAGCCAGACCTGCCCGGCCGAACGCCCCACCGCCGGGAACTTGCGGACGAAAAGCTCGACCTGCTCCCCGTTGGGGGCCGCGTAGTCCAACGGCGCGCCGAAGCGAGCGCACAGGGAACCCGCGAGCGCCGCGTCCGACTTCGCGTCCGGGCAACCCACGAAGTCATCGGCACGGGACGCGGTGCCCTGCTCGGAGGCCCGCGCAAGGCCACCCAGACCGAGTGCACCCCAGAGGGCGACCACCGCTGCGAAAGTGGGGCATTTCATGTTCACGCTCCAAGAGAGCCCGGGAACTTCCCAGAGAGGCCCCACGATCGCAATTCACCCGGTCCCAGCCCACCTCTGGCCATCACTGGGAGGTGCGCCGTGGTCAGGGCGGCCCGGGGCCCAACTCCTGGGATGGCTGCAACGCCTGGGTCGATGCGAACGGTTACCTGCATCTCAAGATTGCCTGGCGCGACGCGCTGGGGCCCCGCGAAGGCTGCTCGGTTGTTTTCCGGAGATGGGCCGGACAATGGCAGCGAAGACATGGGGGGCCATGAGACTCGAGAAGGGAGCCTGTTTCACTGCGCGTGCCTTCTTCTTGTGTTCAGTGAAATCAGATGATTTCGCATTCACGGCGCAATGCCTGGAACGCCAATCGATGGACGGCGTGGGCACCGCCGCGGGGGGAGCACACATGAACCCGAGCAGCGCCCCATCCCAGTCCTCCCAGGACAAGGCTCCTGCCGCCCGGCACGAGGTGAGCGGAACCTCGATCCTCAACTTCCTGAAGCACTTCGACAAGAAGGGCGTGCGCGCCACCATGCGCCAGCGGGTGAGCCCCGCGACGGCCGTCTATTTCGACAAGCTCATCCTGCGCACATCGTGGGTGCATCGCTCGGTGCTGGACGACATCTACGCGGCGGTGGCGATGGACGGCGGCGAGGACGCCGTCCGCCGGTTCAGCCTGGAGGTGACCCGGGACGGCTATGGGCCCATGGTGCGCCAGTTCGCCGAGACGCTGCTGGGCCTGATGGGCGCCTCTCCGTCCACCCTCTTCAGCCGTTTCGGCGCCATTGGTGGCATGTACGAGCACGGCACTGAGTACCGCTACACCGAGCTCTCTCCCCGCTCCGGGGAACTGGTGGTGCGACTGGTGGAATCCGCCCCGCGCCTCGTCTTCGTCGCGTGGGAGGGCGTGTTCCAGTTCGTCTTCGAGCTCACCCGGGAGCAGGGCACTGTCGCGCCGGTGCAGGTCTCCGAGAACGGCCAGGTGGGCCGCTACCTGCTGAAGTGGTGAGCGCGGCGGCCCCTCAGGGCTTCAGCCGCCACGTCTCCTCAAGCCAGACTCCAGTCAACCGAAGTGATCAGACCGGGTGGCCCATTCCCATGGGCGAGGAAAAGGCTCCACCGACAAGAGTTCCTATACCAGCGCGATGGGCCCGACTGTTTGATGGCGCCGACAGCTTTGAGAAACATGCCTGCCGAAAGCGCGGTCATGTGGTTTGCGACCCCGACCCGGTGCCTCACCTGAACCAGGGCGAGAACCAAGTCAAGACAGGGAGATGGCAATGAAGGATCTAGGGGACAAGCCTTATTTCCGGCTCAAGCAGGATGAGATTTCCGACCTCATGGATGAAGACTGGATTCAGTTCACCTGCGAGGGCCGCTACCAGGTCAAGGCTCCCGTGAGCCTTTTTCGAAACCGATTCAGGGACTCCGTCAGCTGGAATGACAAGAGTCGAAGGGATCACAGCTATTCGGCGGCCCCCCGTCAGCGGCCCTCCTCGACCAACGGGCTGTCCTTCAACGGCCTGTCCAGCAGCGCCTTCGCGTCCTGGTTCCGCAAGGATCCGGTGCTGGCCGGACATGGTGATGCGGTACGTCGTCCACTGCGCCGTCCCGGAAGGCCAGCAGCGAACCTACGCGGACGCCACCACGCACCCGTCGCACACCTGGCCTGGAGGAGCAGGTGGTGTCCGCGTGCCTGACGGCGCATGTGAACAAGTACGGGATGCGGGTGCCCATCTCCGTGCTGGGGCGCCGGGCGGATGGCCTGGCCATTCCCGTCACGGAGGAGGAGGCGAGGGCGCCTTCGTGGGGCGTGACAAGGACCGGCTCAGGCCCCGCGAGAGTTCGTCCCGCGCCTGCTCGACGACGAGTCCGATGCGGAGGCCTGCACGGACGACCCGCCCGACTTGGAGGAGGTCAACCGCCGCCGCTGCGCACCGCTCGCCTGCGTCGGCCGCTGCGAGCGCCACTGCGGCATGGACGCGTCGAAGACGTTCTACGAGTCCTGCACCTGGAACGGCCTCACCTACCGGCCCCTCACCACGCGGATGGACAAGCGCAACCTCTACAAGTGCGGTGATGGCATCTGCCAGCCCACCGAGGTCTGCGGGGAGAAGAACGACTCCCTGAGCTGCAAGGACGACTGCGGCACCTGCGGCTGAGCGCCAGCCGAGGCGAGCTCCGCCCACGAGGGAGTCGTCCGCCAGTGCGTCTACTGGACGTGCTGGGACACCGGTGCGGGATGTCGTCCTCCCGCACCGGTGCTTCAAGCGACTGCTTCAGCAGCCCGAGCCGTACGCCAGCAGGAACGTGGTGCGGTCCGTGCTGTTCACCACGCCGTTGCCGTCCGCGTCCGCGTCCAGACTGCCCGCGTTCCACGCGTTGAGGAACGCGTCGCGGTCCGCCTGATTCACGGTGCCGTTGGTGTCGTAGTCGGCCGGGCAGAAGAACTGGATGTCCATCTTCCACCACGACGTCGCCGTACCCGCGGTGCCCTCGCGCGCGTCCACCAGCGCGGACACGTCCCCCTGCAGCGTGAAGGGCCCGGGGAACAGCCAGCCCTTGCGGCGCACCGAGTCCGAGTCCGTGTTGCCGATGTCGATGGACAGCACCGGCTCGCCGGTGGTGAGGCTCGCGATGTACACGAGCGACGTGGAGCCGCCGTACACCCCCGCTGTCGTGTCCGCCGTCGCATCGCCGGACACCGCGTAGCGCGCGAAGCGGTTGAGCTGGAACGTCAGGTAGAAGTCCGCGTTGCCCGTGGCGTAGCCGCGCCCGGTGGCCTGCGTCCAGCCATTCGCGGTGGCCCGGACCTCGGCGCTGATGCGGGAGCCGGTGATGCTCGACGTCTCCGTGCCCGAGCCATTCGAGTCCGCGTGGCTGTGCGTGTCGTCGTACTGCGGCTGCTCGCTGGCCTTCAGCTCCAGGCTCTCGTTGAAGTCCTCGAAGCCATTCGTCCGGCGCGAGTCGGACGCGTTGACGTTGGTGATGCCGGCGTCCTTCGCGATGACGGTGGCGGACACCGAGCGGGTGCCCTCCGACGGAGTGATGAACTGCGCCTGCGCGAGCGTGGACGTGGCCGCGAAGAGGGGAACAGCACCAGCCAGCATGTGAATGCGACGCATGGAAACCTCCAAGTTGCGTGACGGGGTCAAGCGCGCAACTTAGGCGCCCTGCCTGACGGAATCCCTACCAATCCGGTGACGGCCCGCCTGCGCTCGTCACTCCGCGAAACACAAGAAGAAATCCGTGCCCCTCGTCTCCCTCCCCCGCACCCCGAGCATTGACATCTCGCGGCGCCACGTGTTGCCGACCATACTCGACAATCGCTCCCGCCTCTCAAGCGAGCGGGGCCGGTGCGCGGCCCCGCCGCGACGGGACGTCAGTCCTTGGTCCAGCGGAACGTCACGCGGTCGCCGCCGCTGAGCCGGTCCGCGAGGTTGTAGAGCCTGTACATCTCGGTGTGGACCGCGAAGATTCCCTTCGCCTTGCTGAAGACGAAGTACGAGCCAGGGTCGGTCACGATGCTCGTCCACTGCGAGTTGGTGTTGCAGTTGGCCGTCGAAGCAGAAGGCCAGTTGCACCAGGAGTTGCCGTTCTCGTTCCACACCTTCCAGTGGTCGCCGCCGCCGACGAGGCCCACCTGCTTCCACCACGTCACGGCCGAGCCGGACTCCAGCCGGAACTCCACCACATCCGGCGACGCGGCGTTGTGCTCGACGATGACGTTGATGAGGTCACCGTCCGGCAGGTAGATGGGCTGGATGTCGGTGAGCCACGCCTTGTCACAGGTGATGCACGAGTTGAAGGTGTCGTTCGGGCCGGTGCACGAGCTGTTCGAGTACTCCAGCTGGTAGTCGTTGTTGTTCGCGCAGAAGGCACACGAATGCGCGTATCTGGCGCTGATGCACGTGAGGGAGGTGGTGGTGTGGGCCCGGGTGAAGTCCTCCCAGGTGATGGCCGTCGCGGCCATGGCGGAGACGGCGCGGCCCTCGTCCTCCTGCTGGGGCGCGGGCTGCTGGGGCTGGGTCGTCTCGGGGGCGGGCTGCTCCTGGGGGCCGCAGCCGGCGCCTCCCACGAGGGTGAGTCCGAGCACCGTCGACACGAGCCATTTCTGCATCTGCATGGTGAATGTACTTTCGTTGAGGAACGCCTGAGGACAGGCGCTTCGCGCGGCCGCGCCAGCGAAGAGGGGGCGAGTTGGGGAACGGCGGCCACCGGACCCAGCCCGCGTCGACACGTCGTTGCGCGCGGCGGGAACCCCGGTCCGCCCTTCATACGTAGGCCCCTCGAAACGCTGGTTGTGCGGCCCCCTCGATTTCTTCGGGAGCCGCTCGGCGGCCACCACCACGGGCTCACCCGCGTCCATGGTCACCGAGTCGATGGGCATGGCCCCCAGCCCTACAACGTCGGCGAGCGCGGAGGCAGGGCATCCGTCATGGGCAAGCCGGGGCCGTCTCTGTCATCCAGTTCTTCGGCTCGGCCTTGCAGGTGACGCGTTCCTCGTGCTGGGCGTGGTGGGCTTCGTCCAGCGGTGGCGCCGCCGCAGCCTGGAGCGCTACGAGGTCGTCTTCGCCCTCATCTTCGTCCTGCACTGGGCGGTCATCTCCTCCTTCTTCATCTGGTGGGCCGGGCACTCCATCGGGCCGCGCTTCTTCACCGACGTCCTGCCCTACCTCGTGCACAACTGGAACTCCTTCCCGGTGAACGTGGACAGGAATCCCTCGCGCGTCTGGGATTGGAAGGACGCGCAGCTACCAGGTCTTCGCCGCGGCGAGCACCTCGTTGAAGTCCATGCCGTTGACCCGCATCACCGCGAGCCAGTTGATGGGCCCCACGACGTCGAAGACGAGGCCCTTGCCGCCAGAGGCTTCGACGATGCTGGCCCCCGATGTGTTACCCGTGCCGACGCCGTAGACGATGCCCGAGCCCGCGAGCTCCACGCTCGCGAGACCCGCTCCGAAGTTGTTGTCTCCCACGGACGCCGCCACGTGGTACCGGCCATCGGGAACCTGGAGCCGGAACCTTGCTCCGGTCTGCATCGTCAGCACGAAGCTGGCCAGGCGCGCATCCTGGGTGCCCTTGCGGTCGCCTCGAGTCTGGAGACCGACCGCGTCCTGCCAGCCCCAACCGCGGGTCGCGTCGAAGGCGGAGTCGTCGGCCACCGCCCAGCCCGTCACCATCGGCGGTCCAGGAGGCTGGAAGTTCAGCGCGATCAGCTCCTGGGTCGCTCGCGGGATGACCTCGAGGGCCGCCTGGGCATCCACCGCCCCGACCTTCGCGTGGAGCGTCGTCGTTCCCTCCGACACGCCCCTGACCGTGCCGTCGGCCACCGTGGCGATCGACGCGCCGTCGGAGCTCCAGGTGGCCTCGCAGGTGACGTCGCGGGTGAAGAGGTCGGCGCCGCGGTGGTAGGAGCCGACGGCCGTGAGGCCCGCCGTCCCGCCGCGAGCCACCGTGAGCGCCGACGATGGCTGAATCGTCAACGCATCGAGCACGACGTCGCCCGTCATCGGCACCACTTCGATGACCCGGGCGCCCACCAGCCCGCGCCGGGTGAGGGGGTCGGTGTAGCTGGCCTGCAGCCGGGCCCGGCCCGGGTTGATTGCCCGGAAGGTGCCGTCCTCATCCAGGGTCGCAACCTCCGGGTCGAGCGAGCTGAACGTGATTCCCGAGGTGGGGACGACCGAGGTTCCGTCCTGGAACACCGCCGTCACCCCCAGCTTGCCGGTCGAGTTCGCCTCGACCTTCGCGTCAGGCGCCGTCACGTCGATGCGCCGCAACAGGCGAGCAGGTCTCGGATCGAGCCGGTAGACGAAGACATGGGTGTCGACGGTATTGACCACCACGAAGACATTCAGGCTCGGCACGTAGCGGAACCGCCCGAACGTCCCGTTCATGTTGGCCGGTCCGGGCACCACCGTGCCCAGCGCCGCACGCTTCGTCCAGACGCGGGTGTCGAGGTTCAGCGTGTAGATGTCCCCGCCCCCGTTCCAGGCCACGAGCTGATCGGTCACCGGGTCGTAGTCGACGCCGGGATTTCCCACCGCTTCAATCTCCCGCGCGCCCGTGGTCGCCAGCCGCGTGCGCTTCGGAACGAACTTCCCCAGCGCGTCGATGGTCCAGGTGTCGGTGGAGCCCTGACCGACCTCGACGTACAGCTTGCGCCGGGGATCGACGACCGCGTTCTTGTAATAGCCGAGTTGGTCCGCCTCACCGCGGATGGTCCACCTGCCGGTGGCGGGATCCCAGACCGACACCGCCTCCGCGCCGGAGTGGTACCAGAGGACGCGGGTGTTGGGGTCGTAGGCGGAATTGGCGCCGGTGCGCGTCCCGAGCTGTGGCAGCTCGGGGTGATTCTCCCAGCGCCGGGTGTCGAGGTTGAGCGCTGTCTGAGGCCAGCCATCCCAACCGATCGCGAGGAACCGGTCGAAGGGCGGAGGCAGGTACTCGAGCCCATCGTAGGTGTGGATGGCGCAATTGACGCCCAGCGCCCGGTCGGGACACTCCGCTCCGGGGCTCACCGGATCCGGGTCGGTCAGGCGGGCCCACGCGCCCGTCCGCAGATCGAAGCCGTAGATTTCGTTGCCGTAGTAACCGTTGTGCCCGCCGCCGGTGATGTAGAGCCGGTCGCGTTGGGTGTCGAGGGCACCACTCGACCAGTCGTTCATGATTCCGCTGATGCCCTCGCCCCAGCCGAGCCACGGATGCATCGCGGGGGAGAGGGCCGCGGCCCGCAGGTTCGAATTCGGGAACGCGTACCAGTGCCCCGGCGCCAACCCGGAGAGCGCATCGGGGAGTGGGTCCGGAATCGTCACCGTCACCGGATTGGACGGAGGACTCTCTCCCCCTTCGTCGGTGAGCGCCGTGACGGTGTACGTGTACGTCTCGCCCGGGACGACCGGGCGGTGGGCGAAGGCCGGCCGCTCGACCTGTCCGACCTGCCCCGCCCCCAGCAACACGCGGTAGCGCTTGACCGAGTCGGTCGTCGACGGCGCCCACGTCAGGGAGACTTCGAAGGCGGAGACGCTCGCCGCGACGAGCTGCGTGGGCGCGGCGGGCAGCGCGCGCCTCGGAGCGCAGGCGCTGGCACCTGCGTCGGTTCCCGCATCCGCTTCCGCGACAACTCCGCCGTCATTCGACGAAGTGGAACCGCCGGAACAGCCGGCTGAGCCCAGAATCAACACACCGAGGACAAGGCTTCGAACGAGCGAGGGAGGGGGCATCTGTGTCCAGTCCTGTTGGGGGGCACCGCGGTACTGACTCAGCTCCTCACGACGCCGTCGAAGACGCCGTAGCCGCCCGGGATGAAGAAGTCCTTTCCGGGCACGAGCCCATAGGCGCGGAGCACCGTCGCCGCGACGTCCTGCGAGGTCGGCGTCCGCGTCGCGATGTCCCCGGACTCCTCGACGAGCCTCACCGGAATGCCCATGGGCGAGCCGTCCATCCTCTCGTCGTAGCCGCCGATCATCTGGTTCCCCTGGATGCCGCCTCCCACCAGGAGGGCACACGTCGCGGGGTGGTGGTCGCTGCCCACCTTGGGGAACGTCCGCCCGAAGTCGCTGTAGACGTACACGAGCGTCTCATCCAGCAGCGAACGCGACGGGTCCGAGCGGCTCGGCGTCAGGCTCATCTCCAGGCACATGCGCCCCACCATCTCCAGGGCGATGCGCAGGTACTGGGCATGCACGATCTGGCCGTTGACGAAGTGGGAGTCGAAGGTGAAGCCCTCGATGCTCGTTGCCCGCAGGTTGACGGTCGACACCAGGTCGGACTTCAGCAACTGGAGCGCGAACGCATAGTCCCCCATCGACGGCATCGTGCCGCAGGCATCCGCATAGCCGGTGCAGGCCATCCAGTCCTCGGGATACGCGGGGTCGGCCTTGAGCTTCTCCCAGGCGGGCGTCTTCTCCAGCACCGACAGCATGTCCCGGCGAATCGTGCGACTGGCGCCCTTGTACGTGTCGTAGAGCTGCTCCAGGTACCCGTCCGTTCCGGCGCTGGAGGTGCCTCGCTCGCGGCGCACCGCCTTGAGCAGGGCCGAGTCCACCGCCGTCGCGGGCACCGTGCCGGACATGGGCGTGCCATCGAAGGCGAGGGCCGGCTCGTCCTTGCGCGCGCGCAGGCCGTGCCACGTGCCGTCTCGCCGGTCGGAGAGCGTGGGCTCCACGCTCGCGCTGGAGGAGAGCAGCGTCGGGTTCGCCAGCGCGGGCAGCCCGAGCGCCATCGGCAGCGGCCCTCCCAGGGCGACATTGGGCAGGGGCCGGTCCGGGAAGCGTGATGCCATCGCGTTGGCCACGACGGCCTGCACCGACGGAGCCCGGAAGGTGGAGCCGGCGACACCGGACATGCTCGCGATGAGGCCGCTCGCGTGCGCCGCCGTCCCCTGGTCCGCGCCCACCAGCAGCACCGCCTTCTCATAGAGCTTGTAGGCCGGGTTGGCCCACACGTACCCCTCCGGGCGGTAGACCTGGGCGTTGCCGACGACGGGGTTGTTCCCGTTCCTGTCCGCGGGATTGGACCAGTTCCAGTAGACGGGCACGCGCAGCTTGCGCGCGGGCCCGGGGGACATCAGGTCCACCGGAGAGCGGTCCAGGTGCTCCACCTGCTCGGGGTTGTACCCGTAGGCGTAGTTGCCTCCCTGCGCGGGAGGGATGAACTTCTGGATGCCCGCGCGGGTCATCGGCGCGAAGAAGGACTCCCAATGGAGTCCGCCCACCAGCCAGATGGCCAGCATCTTCGTGGGCCGGCCCGACGCCGACTGCGCCATCGCCGACGGCAGGCCATACCGCGCCATCAGCCCGACGTGCGCGGCCCCGAAGGCCGCTTGAAAGAGATTGCGACGAGAGAGCTTCATGGCGGGCCTCAGTAGAAGATCCAGTGCGGGTGGCGGATGAAGTACGAGCAGACCCCCACGTAGGCGGGCTCGGTGTCAGTCGGCGTCGCGAGCGGCACGAAGACGTCCGTGTACAGCTCGTCCACCTGCGCGTCGGTGAAGCGCTCTCCCAGGAAGTGGAGCGACCAGCGCTTCAGCGTGGCCTTGACGTCGGCCGGGTCCGCCGTGCGCGCCGCGCCATTCGGGAACAGCGCCGTGTTGTCCTGCCGGGCCAGGGCCCTGCGGCACCAGCGCTGGGAGACCTGCGTCAGCGTCAGGGCCAGCGTGGGCGAAGGAGTCCGGTCCGCGGAGACCTGGTTCATCACCGAGCCTCCCCCCAGCCCATGGTAGCGCTCGCCGCTGATGTACTGCCGGGGAGCGGGGATGGCGTCCGGCGACTGGAGCGGGAGGTACTCCTCGCCCCGGGACTCCGCCATGTCGAAGCCGAACTCCTTCGCGTTGACGAAGAAGTCGTCGTACCCCAGCCCGAGCTGCTGGTAGAGCGCGCGCTGCATCTGGTCCGCGCTCATGCGGGTGATGCGCGGGGCGTCGCGGTCCGGCCGGGCATCGCGCTGCTGCGTGCCGAGCCCTTGAATCCAGGTTCGCACCGCCTCCACGGGGAGCTTCGCGGTGCCCTCCGAGACGAGCTGCGCGTAGGACTTCTGGCCGATGGGCATCTGCTTGAAGGCGCCGCTTCCCCGGCCCTCCAGCAGCCGCAGCAGCTCGCTTCCGTCGGGGTCGCCGGCCTTCACCAGCCGCGCATCCGCGACGAGCAGGCCCTGGAAGGCCTCCACGGAGGCGAAGTAGCCGCGCGCGCCCTGCGCATGGCAGCCCTCGCAGTGCGGTTTGAGGCCCTCCATGACGCGCAGGGTCTCCGAGGTCGCCGGCGTGCCGCACGCCGACTGTGTCTGGGAGCGGGGGGTGGACGGCGTCACCTCCGAGCTACAGGCGGCCATCCAGGGGAGTACGAGGAGCCATGCGTAGCGGTTCATGTCAGCGCCCCCTCTGGAAGAGGTCCGACTGCGTGAGTGCCTTGATGTACGGGCGGGCCTTGCGGCCTCCGGAGATGAAGCGCGCCACCTGGTCCTCCAGGTAGCCCGCCTCCTTCGCCGGGTCGATGTCCCGCCCCATCACCTGCGCGTGCAGGTGACGCACGACACACCGGTCGAACGAGCCCGAGGCGACGATGAGCTTGGCGAAACCCAGCGGCCCCACCGTCCCGTCACTCGTCTGGCCCAGCAGGGTCTGCTCCGCCGGGAGGAAGTCGATGAAGACGGCCTCCGGATTCGCGTCGGCCTGGGCCTGCGTGACGGGTGTCAGCAGCGTGTCCGGCATGTACCAGCGGTTCCAGTGGCTGAACGGGTCCGAGTGATAGGGGTACTCGCCGGTGCGCCACCGCGCGGGCCAGTGCCACACCTTGCCCACACCCGGCATCGGGTAGGTCGCGCCATGGCCCTCGAAGCCGTGCCCCACCTTCGCGAAGCGCTTGAAGTGGATGGCCGCGGGGTCCAACCGGCGGTGGCAGTGCTGGCAGGTCCCCTCCGTGCCCGGGTCCCGCTTGTACTCGTTGAACTCCTGCCCCTGCGGCGGGGAGAGCTCCTCGCAGGCCAGCATCTCCAGCGCCCGCGCGCCGCGCACGCGCTCGCGGGGATAGGCGCTGAGGAAGCCGAGGCTGGTGAGCATGCCCGCGGCGGGGATGCCCTTCATGGCCGTGGACTGCGTGCGCGGGTCGTACCGGTAGTCTCGCTCCTCCAGGAAGAAGGGGTTGCGGGCCGGCACGGAGTACTCGCGCCAGGCCGTCGGGTCGCCCTGGCGGTGGTCGGGGTCGACCGGTGCGCTGGCGAAGCGCGACGGTCTCCACCAGGAGTCGTCCTCGAGCAGGTACGTCAACTCGCCGGCGAGGCCCTGCATGACGTAGGCAGCCTGCAGGCGCGTGGGGCCCACGGAGTAGTTGCCGAGGATGAGGTCCGTCATCGGCCGGTCGTGCCAACCGAGGTGCGCGAACAGTCGGGCGGGTTCCTCGGCGACGAGTCGCCGCTGCCCTTGTGGACTGTGAAGCCCGTAGTCCTCCCAGCCCGGATAGCTCCCCGTGTCCGCGTGGCAGCGCGCGGCGGCGGGCCCGCAGCCACAGTTCGCGACGGGGCCCGCGGTGGCGCAGTTCACCGTCACCGGGAAGCCGCTCGCGTCGTAGGTCTGCCCCGTGGGCGACACGCTCGCCGCGAAGCCCACCAGCCTCGTCGTGGCGCCCGGGGCCCACCACGACTCGAGGGTGCGCTCCTCCGCGGGCGTGCCATCCGGCTTCAGGCCGTGACAGGCATCCTTGTCGTCGCGGAAGTACTTCCACGCTCCAGCCTTCGGCGTGCCCTCGGGGCACCGGACGATGGAGCGCTGCTGCTGCAGGCCATACTCCGGCGGATCCGCCGTCGGCCCCACGGGCGGGATGTTGAACCAGTCGCGCGCCGTCTCGAACAGGGTCCGGTAGAAGGTGGGCTCCTGGAGCGTCCGGTCCACGAAGGCGGAGACGTAGGCGCGCTGCGCTGCCTCGGTCCCGGCGGCCTCCAGCGCGGCGTACTCTTCATCCGTCGGAGGCTCGCCTCTCAGCGCCAGCGCGCTGCGCCGCAGCAGGCGGCTGGGGACGAGCACGTCGGCCGGCACGCCCGCGTCGGAGCCATCCGCGGGCGGGGGCTCGACGCAGCCGGCATCCCCGCCATTCGGAGTGGGTCCTGCGGGCCCGATATTGCCGGAGCAGCCCAGCCAGAAAAGGAGCGGGAGGAGCCACAGCAGCGCGCACGCGTCTCGCGCGGTGGCCAGCCCTGGGGGAGGGAGCTTTCGGTGGGGCATCCGCGGCCCCTTGGCAAGTCACATGCCATGGGCGCTCGCGCGAGCGCTCCGAGCGGGCAGGGGCAATTTCCAGGCTCCTGCGCCGTGGCGTAACGGAGAGTGTCCACCACAGCTTGGGGTCCGCGCGCTACACCTGACGTCCACAACGGGAACTCCTTCCCGGTGAACGTGGACAGGAATCCCTCGCGCGTTTGGGATTGGAAGGACGCGCAGTTCCTGCGCGCCTTTCCCCAACCTGTCGGGCGCTGACAGGGTGGTGCTCAGCGCTTCAGTCACATCGGCTCGCCAGGGCACAGGAGGTCGCGCAGGACGGGAGCGCCGCGCGGGCCGAGCTTCCGGCCGCTGTCTTGTCCACGCCGTAGGTCGTCGTGCCCTGCGTGATTTCGAGCCGGCCCGCCGACGTGAGGAAGCCCACCCACTCCACGTTCCCTCAAGCGGGGGCGGAGCCGGGGCTGGCGGAGGAGAGCCCGGCCCTGGCTGCGACAGTGGAGTCGGCGAAGGAGCGCACGCCGCGATGGGATTGGGCGGGACTGCTGCGCCGGACGTTCGCGCTGGATGTCTTCGCCTGCTCTCGGTGTGGAGGCCGCAGGAGGGTGCTGGCACACCTGACGGCCCCCGGTGGGAGACGCGCCATTCTGGAGCACCTGGTATTGCCCTCGCGGCCTGCGAAGCTGGCCCCGGCCTTGAGGACTTCTCCGTGGACGAGGCGACCGACATCCTCCAGGACACGTTCGGCCTCTCGGAAGCGGAGGTGCAGTTGCTCCTGGGGGGCACGAGCAGCGGCTACGGGAAGCGGCTGCAGGCGCTGGGCCTGGAGCCACTACAGGTCCGCGAGCTGCTCACCCAGACGGAGCCGCCGCTGTTCGCCTTCTCCGACGACCTCGGGAGCTACCAGCCGATGGGCAACGCCCGATTCCTCGTCGAGACGCTCGCCGCGTTTGGCCTGAGCGGGGACGCGGCGTTCGAGTTCATCCAGGAGAACGGCGACGCGCTGTCGGCGTTCGAGCAGGTCGACCAGTACGCCCTCCCGGAGTCGTCGCTGGGGGCCGCGATCTCCAGCGGCGACTTCTCCGCCTTCCGCGAGGAGGCGCTGCGGCTGCTGCCGGATGACATCGCCGAGGACCTGGAGCCCTACCTGGACGCGACGCCGAACACCGAGCTCTTCGAGGCCTGAGGCTCGAAGGGGCAGCGCGGGATAAAGACACGGGCCCGGGTCACAACGGTCTTCATGCGCCTGGTGCCTCGGAGTGCAATCAAGCCGGCCGTGGCGCGAAGCGGGGACAGCCGTCATCCCCCCCTACCCCAGAACCTCCCATGTCTGAGATTCCGAAGCGCCTGCTCTGGTTGTGCCTGCTGGGCCCGCTGCTCGCCTGTGCGTCCGCGCCGGTCCCGAAACCCGAAGCCTCCGAGAAGAGCCCGCCTGACTTCTTCGGCGCGAAGGAGCCGAAGTCCCGGCTGATGATGCTGGCGGTCATGGGTCACATTCGGCCCCGCGGCTCGCGCCAACCCACGCAAGCACAGACGCCCTTTTCGTATGCAGAATGGACGTCCATGACGCCTGAACAGCTCTTCTCACACCTACTCGAGCATAGGGAGTGCATCTCGTATATCGAGGCCTACGCGCGGGTGCTCGGTGAGCGCCCGACGCCGTGGCGAAATCTCGTCCATGCCCCGGAGATCATCCGCGCCGCGCTCCGCACCCAGCCGTGTGACGTGAATGGTCTGAGGATTCAGCTCGACGGACTCATCGTCGGTCAAGACTCGCGCGTGCCGGGCAAGGACCACTTCCGAGGCGCCCCCTACGGGCCGGCCGAGTGGAAGGCGGCCTTCGCAAGGTGGCCGCTCTGCGAGCACTGACGGCCTCCGTAGTGCCCACCAAGCATGGCGAGGCCCGTAGAGGCCACGGCCCGGCGCCCCCCGCAGGCTACCGGACGGAGTCGCCCTGCACGGCCGTCTTCGTGCCGCCCCCGTGCCGCGTGACTCGCGGGCGGATGGTCACCTTCTGGGGGCGTTGCACGAACCGCGGGTCGGTGCTGCGCTGCGCCCAAACGAGCGCCTCGCCGGGTTTGAGCGACGTGACCTGTGCGTCCGCGATGCCCTCCAGCGCCACGATAGCGCCCTTGAGGTGCTTGAGCCACTGCGGCGAGGACATGCGGTGCAGCACCAGCACCGACGTCAGTTCGATGACCGCGCGTGGGACGGAGAGCGGGTCCTGGCTCGCGATGAGGACGCTTGTCGCCTGGTGGCGCATCTCGCGGATGGTCTCCACCACCTGGCCGATGAGCTCCGACTCGGTGATGTACTTGTGCGCCTCGTCGAACACGACGAGCTTGTTGAAGTCGCGGCCCTCATGCTTGGCCTGCGCGAAGATGCGCAGCATCACCACGAAGAGACCGAGCGCCTCGTCCTTTTCAATCCACTCGTCGCGCAAGTCGACCACCACCGTCCGTCCGGGGCGCAGAAGGGCCCCGAGCCGGCGCGCGTCGTCGATGTAGGGCTCGGCCAAGTTGAGGCGGTCCTCGACGAGGCGCCGCGTGGCCTTGGGCAGGTCCGCGTCCTCAAGTTCCTGGCGGAGCGTCTTCACAGTCAGGCTTGACCGGTGGCGCCGCATGATGGCCACCAACTGCCTGAGGTAGAGCGAGTCGTTGCCGTACGCCCCGAGCAGGAACTTCCAGCTCTCCGCTCCCAGCTCCGCGGAGCTGAACTTGATGGGCTCTACGGTGAGCCCCGGGTACTCGCGGCGGCGCTGCTCGACCTTCGCTTCAGGGGACAGAAGCACCACGTCCCGGAGTCCTTGGGGCGAGGCGCCGTATTCGCGCAGCAGGCGCTCCACCTCGTCGGGCTTGGCGTTGCCGTCCACGGCGCTCGCGTATTCGGGCGCGTAGGCGTCACTCTTGTGGTAGTGGAAGATGACCGTCGCCAGCGGGGCCGGCAGCGTGTTGATGCCCGGCACCCGGGCCGTCGCCATCTCGGCGATGACGCCCAGGGTGTACGACTTGCCGAACCCCTGGACGCCGAAGAGGCTGATGGTGTTGCAGCCATTGAGGTCCAGCGCCACCTTCATCCCGCTCGCCTTGCCCAGGACGCCCGTCTGGCTCGTCCAGTCGCTTGCGCCGAGCAGGACGTCCGCTGGGCAGGAAATGGCCGCTGGCTTGGTCAGCGAAGCGGGTGCCTCGACCTGCGGCTCTGGGACGGACGGCGCCGCCTGAGGGTAGCGCGGCTCGGGCTCCCGGGCTTGGGGCACTTCGGGCACGCCCGCCTCCGGGTACACCGGGACCGCTAGCGCGCGCTGCACGGCAGCAGCCTCCTCGTCGGTGAAGGCCAGTGCCTCCTCCATCCGCTCCGAGGCAGGCGCCGGCAGAAGGCTGCGCCGGCTCGACGTGTCCCCCCAGCTCGAGCGACTCTCGCGCTCGCTAAAGCGTCCAAGCGCGTCCGCGAGCAACTGCCGCGCCTTGTCCTCACCGAGGCGATGGACGACGAAGCCGGGCTCCTCCTCGTCGACGTGCAGGCCGCTCGCCTGCCGCTCGAAGACGACGCCCAGCGAGCGGAGCTCCAGGCGGTAGCCCTCGCCCAAGCGCTCGACTCGCCCGAGCATCGCCCGGGCTTCGGAGTCCGACACCAGCCCGTAGCGGCACGCACGCCGCACGTAGAAGGCGAGCGTGCTGCCCAGCTCCTTGGCGCGGAGGGCGGTGTCGGCGCGGGGCTGCGCGAAGAGGTCCTGCGCAAAAAGCAGGCGCAGGCGCTGCTCAGTGTTCTCCGTCTGCGCGCGCATGTCGGCGTAGAGCTCGCTTCGCGCGGCCGGCGACAGCTGCTCGCGCAGCTTTACCTCAACGACGTCCATGCGAACGACGCCTGCCTCCGGGAGGCTCACCAATAGCAAATCCGCCCTACGCTGCGACCCTCCCTCACCGTCCGCAGCGAACCAAGAGCGGTGGGCGTCCATCGGGATGAGCAGCCGGTGGGCGAGGAGCCCTACACGGTCAAGGAGCCAGCGCGCGAGCAGGAGTCCGACCACCTCGGAGGCCTGGGTCCGCCCCTGCTCCAGCTTGAGTGCCAAGCGCCCGGACAGCGAGCGCAGTGTTTCTAGGAGGACCACGTCCTCCCCGGCGCGCAGTGCCAGCCCGTGCCGTTCCAGCGAGGGGCGCAGCACCGTCTCCAACTCCTCGGTGCTTCGCGTCGTCAGTAGCAGCCGCTGCCGGTCCTCCTGCAGGTACTCCGGCGCGAAGTCGAGCAGGAAGCCGGTGTCCCGCGCAGACGTGGGGCTGTCGAAGTAGTCCAGCCCAAGGTTCCGGTCGACCGTGAGCACCCAGTCACACGCCTCGTGCACCTGTTTGAGGAGTGCCTGGCTACCCGCGTCCAACTGCAGCGCCACCAGGGGCGCGACGTCCTCGGCGACGGGTCGGCCCAGGGCGTGGCTGGCCTGGAGCGCCTGGGCTGCGTGTACGGCCAACGTAAGCAGGCCCTCCTGCTCCGAGGCGTTCGAAGGAAGCGCGGAGTTGAGTCCCTTCACCCAGCCGAACTGGGGGCCCTGGGACTCCAGGCGCATCTCCGGCTCCTGGACGAGCCCGCCCACGAAGGACCCACGCCGCAACGCGTCCACGCGGCCGACGCGGCACTGCACCGGGAACTGCTCCAGCAGGAGAGCGACGTGGCCAGGGAATCGCTCCGGAGACTGGAGAAACTCCGCCGTGGCGTGGCGCGAAAACACCAACTTGGGGCGAAGGTGGTTGCTCGTTTCGAGCGCGAACTCGTCGTCCTCCCCCACTTGGCGCTCGGGGTCCAAGAGACTCTCGAGGCCGTCCACCCCAGCCTCCACATGCTCCGCTGCGGCGAACAGGTGCACCGAGTAGCGCAGCGCGAGTGGCGTGGGGCGCAGCGCCGCGCGCAGCCGCTCTAATTCCCGAAGGACGTTCGCCACCAGGCGCCCATCCCCCGGGTTGAAGACGTTGAGGTGGAGCTGCTCGAGGTAGGGGTGCTGGGCGAGGTACTCGAAGAGGCGGCTTGCCACCTCCGCGGGCTCGACCGTCACTACGCCCACTTCACGGGCGCGCACGGCGAGCGCCGCGAGCACCCGGTCTCGCATGGCCACCGCGTCGACTGGAACGTCGCCCTCGGCCCGGTCCGGCAGGTACAAAGACCAGAAGGACGTGAGCGGCGCGTGCTCGACGTAGCCCCGGCCGCGCCTGTCGAAAAGCACTGCGGGCAGGTTGAGCGGCAGGAGCCCTCCTTGCAACTGCTCAAGGTGCTCGCGCCAGGAGCGTACCTGCATCGTGCCCGCCTCCCACGCAGAGACCGCCGCCTCGCACGCCTGCGTGTGCCGCAGGTGCCACAACATGCGCAGAGGGTGTGTCGGCGCCACGAGCAGCGCCCGGCCCGGGTCTCCCGTGCTCGGCCGCCACCGCAGCTCGATGGTGTCCAGCAGCGCCAGCGCCCGCACCCGCACGGGCTGACCGCGCCCGTCGTGCCCGTCGTTGTTCGCCGCGCGGGCGAGCGCTAGGTAGGCCTTGGCGTAGCGCTCAATGGGCGCAGCGTGGCGCGCGAGGTCCACGGACTCAAGCACGCCTGCGAGCACCGCCTCCTTCTCGGGAGGCGTCCCCGCCGGGTCGAAATGGTGCATCCGGATGGCGTTGAAGGCCCCGCGCCGCGCAGCCAGGAACTCCTCCACCTCCGTGCCCTGCCCCAGTGTCAGCGCCTCGCGCGACTCCAACTGCACGTCGGCCAGCGTACGTGCTTCGCGGAAGGACAAGGCGTACACGGCGAGACGCTCGGGGTGTGTCAGCAGGTCCAGCTCGGCCCGGCGCAGCAACGCAGGGACCACAACGGAGAAACCGGCGAACCCCTCGCTCTTGAGCTCGAAGTGGGCGCTGCCGCGAACCGGCGCCCCCACGGGCACATCCCATGCCCCGCGCACCTCGCCCCGCTTTGGAAGCGCCTCACCCTTGCGCGACCTACTTCCCAGCACCCTCGCTGCCGCTTCGGTCCACGCCTCCAGAAGCGAGCCCATGAAGACGGCCCGCACGTCGGGGTCCTCAATGGGTGTCCCCTCGCGCACCACCAGCAAGCGCTCCGACTCGTTCTCCGCGCGGCTGGACTCGTCGCCGGGGTCCACCCGCCGTGGGCGAGTGAGGAGCGCCCCCTCGGCGTCGTAGGCGTCCACCTTGAGGTAGTACGTGCCCTCCTCGAGTGCCTGGAGGTCCGCGACCTTGATGCTCCTGCGCATCACGGACGTGCGCCCCTGCGGCTTGGGGAAGCTGTTGCTCTCCCAGGCGACAGCTCCCCCTCCCTCCCCGACTCGCAGCAACTGGATGCGGAACGTCTTCCAGCTGGGAACCTGCCCCGGACCGGGCAGGGAACGAAACGACACCTTCAGCGGGTCCCTGCCGCCTAGGTTGAGGAGGGGGAGTTGGGCGGCCCCGCTGACCACGTCCTGCGTCTGCAGTGGCAGGGTGAGTGGCTCGACGAGCAACCGCAACTCCTCGGCCTCGCCGCCGTCGGCGAACGCCCAGTTCTCAAACGCCAGGCTGCGGTGCTTGGCGTCGCACGCCACCTCGCGCGTCCAAACGCGCGCGTCTACACCTTGGCGCTCGCGGAGGAAGGCAAAGAGCGGCCCCTGCAGGCTTCCGGGCAGCAGTCCCAGCGCGCGCAGTCGGCTCTGCAGCGGCTGCTTGGTGTCGGCGAGCCGCTCGCAAGCCTTGCGGTTCCGGCTGAGCCAAAAGCGCGGACTGCCGCGGGTGAACAGCTGAAAGTCGGGCACCAGCCCGAAGACATGAAGGGCGCCGCCGGCCGCCTCGGGCGTCGCCTCGTTCTTGAGCACCGTGAGGAGGTACTCCACCACCTCGTCCGCGTTGCGGACGGCCCCCTCCATGCGGAGGTAGACCAGCTCCTCCTCCACCGCCTGCCGCAGCGCCGCCGGCAGACGCGCGAGCAGGACGCCCATCAAATCCGCTGCGAGCGAAGTGAGCGGCAGCTCGGTGAAGGTGGCGATGTCCAGCGAGTCTTCCGCTGCAGTACGAAGCCCCGGCGGGATGAACGTCAACAGCGGCTTGTCGAGCGCGTTGCGCAGCTCAATGAGCTTCGTCGCCGTGACCTTCCACTCCACATCCGAGGCACCGGCCACGAGAAGGCGAGCCACCCAGGGGCCGGTCTGGAGCGCCGCGCACACGCGCTCCATCACCGGCTCGGGCAGCGACGTCACCCGCAAGCGCTGCCCCGGCCCGGCCACCCGGAGGGCTTCCAAGAGTCGGGGATGCGTCTCCTCTGCGAGGAGCGCGTACAGGTCCGACGCCTCCGCACGTTGCAACACCGTCACCGCGCCTCCTCCGCCAGGAGCGTGTAGCGCGGACGCACTGTCTGCGCGTTGTAGGCGTCGCTCAGGTCGTCGTAGAAGCCGATTTCCCGTAGCCGGTCCTTGAGTGCGCGCACGTTGTCACGGAAGGCGCGGTGCTCATCAAGCGTGACGGGGCGCCGGGCCGTGGGCGTCGTGCCCGGAGCGATGACAAAGCCGTAGCGGCGCTCCATCCACACAAGGAAGTCGTCGATGAGGACAGGCTCGGTGCGGAAGCGCTTGCCGCCCTCCGCGTCCTCCCCTCGGAGGACGGCGAGTTGCACCATCACCTCGAGCATCCGCCCCCCTAGGTGCCAACGGCGTGGGTTGCTCGCGGAGCGGCCCTGCGCCAGGACGCCGAAGACGCCGTTCTTCTGGAACAGCTTGTCCATCATCTGCACCAGGTACACCAGGTGGTGTTTCTGCCGGACGTGCGTCACCACCTCGATGAAGGTGTCAAAGGCGGGAAGGCCCGCATCCAGGATGGCACGCACCTCGGGGGTGAGCTCCTCGTCATCCCCGTTGTCCGCGAGGAGCCGCTTGAGGGTGGCCTTGAAGTCCGCCTCGAAGCCGTCGGGCGGGTCGCTGAGGAGCGAGGGCACCTCCAGTGGGTCGTCCTTGAGCCGCTCCGACTTCGCGTAGCGCAGGAGTTGGTTGAAGGTGAAGAGCGCCCGCACCAGGTCCACCAGGCGGTCGTATTCGGCCGCCGCGTCCTCTTGCGCCATTTGCGCCATGCGGGTGCGGTAGTCGCCACCCATGTCCACTGTCATGGTGAAGCGATACGGGCACGAGGCAAACGGGTCCTCGTGGGCGCCCGAGACGGGGCACTCGCGGCACGTCGGGTGGGCCTTCCGGTCGCGAATCCAGCCGGACAGCTGGCGGCCGACCCTCATGGTGAATAGCCCCAGGTGCAGCCCGAAGAGGGTCTTCAGGTAGTCAATCATCACCGGGCGCGGCACCACGTCCTGGTAGGCGAGCAGCCGCTGCACGTCGTCGCACAGCACCCGAGCCTGGCCCCGGCAGATGGGTGGGTGTTTAATTTCCTTCTCGCCCGTGCGGTGGGTGTCGGGCAGATCCTCCACCAACTTGAGGACGGTGAGCGTCTCCAGGTCGAGCGGCGTCGTCCCGTCGTACTTGCGCGTGCTCGGGTCGCGGCCGCGCTCCAGGTAGCGCCGCAGGTCCAGCAGCGCCTGGCGCTCCCCGTACTCAAGCATCGCGTAGAGCGCGTCCGCATGGTTGTAGTCGCGGCAGTGCTTGGCCACGCGAATCTTGTGCGCCTCGATGTGGAGCGGGCGCAGCGAAGCGATAGCCTCCGTGGGACGCCCCCGGTTGACGAGGTCGAAGATGTCCGTCTCCAGCCAGCGCTGCGCTATGCGGCGGTGCTCGGGGGAGTCGAGGCCGGAGACGCCCTCCATCTTCGCCAGACTCTCCAGGTGCGCTGCCACCTTCTCGAACTCCGCGCGAGGCCGACCGCGCGTCCCCACCCGCTCCCCCTCGCACCGCAGGAGCAGGAAGAGGATGGTTAGGACACGGTCCAAGTCGATGGCCTTAGGGTCCGGGTAAAAGACCTTGGGGTTGCGGAACTCCTGATCCTCGGGACGCAGCTTCACACGCCCTCCTCGGTGTGTCGCGCCAGAGAGAGTCGGATGCCATCCGACCGCCCTTGGGCGGCAATCTCGTAGAACGTCGCGTCGTTCTCGGTGACCAGCACGCGGTCGAACGTCGTCGTCAGAAGCTCGTTGCGGAAGATGAGCAGGTTCACGAAGAGGCCCTGGAGGTCGGCGCTCGTCGGTCGGTACCCGTCCCGGATGAGCTCGAGCATCTCGAAGAGATCGAGCGAGATGCGCAGCCGCGCCCCGTCCCTCCCGCTGCCCGCCACCAACTCCACGGCGTCGGGCGCGTACTCGAGGTAGCGGCCCAGGCTGGGCAGACGCGTCACTTCCACCCGGAAGGACTCTCGCGGGAAGAGGCGGTAGCTGCGCAGCGCTGCATCCTTCACCCGCGTCACCTTGAGGGCGAGGAAGCGCCGGCGCAGGTCCGCGCTGCGCACGCCCTCGGCCAAGCTGATGGCGTCCACCACCCGGTCGCGGAGTTCGCCGCGCAAGTCCTCCTGCCGCCCGTCGTCCGAACCTGCCAGGAGCTCCTCAAGCAAGCCCGCGGAGCGGTAGGGCAGCATCCGGGCCCACCCCTCGTCGCGGCGCTCGAAGTAGGCCCACCGTCGCCGCATAGCGAGCAGTCTGCGGCGCGCCGCGAGAAGCGTCGGCAGGGCCACGTCGTCACCGACAGCCGGCGCATGCTGACCGAGTGAAGCCATCACATCTCCGCCATGTGCCGAGCGCGCCTCGTACGTCATCCAAGGAACCGCAGAGCTTGGGTCGCGGTCGAGGCGCCGGTCCAGGAGCGGGGACTCCACCCGGCCCACGTCCACCTCGCGCAGTTGGCGAACGAGACGGTCCACCGCGCGCTCCCCACCCGAGGGCGCGACCGAAGAAGCCGTGGCCGCCTCAGGCTCGGCGAAGGCGTTCGGGTAGTACAGCCAAGCCAGCGCCTCGGGGAGCCGCGCGTCCTGGCGTCCCAGCATACGCTCCACGTCCTCGCAGTCGTGGTCGCGCAGCAACATCCACGAGAGCGCCGAGCGCAGGTCGCGCATGGTGACGTGCGAGCGGCGGCGCAGGTGCACCACTTCGAAGAGCCGCCGGACCCGCGCGCGCGTGGTCACTCCCGAGGCCGCGTCCCGCAGCGTGTCCACGTTGTGCCTGATAGGGCAGCGTTCGCGGTGCGCGCAGCCTTCGCACGGCGCCCACAGTTCTGGGCGCAGCATCGTTTGAAGCTGTCTCTCAACGAGCGACTGCTCTCCGCCTGCGGCCACGGCGCGCAGGTTGAGGTTCACCAGGAGCGCGCGCGCTGAGGAGGCGGCCCCCTCCAGCGCCGCGTGCACGAAACGGCGCAACCCCGCGAAACGCGGGGCTTCGGCCCCGTGCGCGAGGAAGTCCAGCAGGCGCCCCTCGTTGATGGCAATGAGACGGGCATGCGTTCCCGAGAGCCCTGAAAGGGTGGCACCGGCAAAGGGCGCGAAAAAGTGCGCCAGCACATCGTCGTTGGAGCGGATGCCCTCGTCCTGGGAGCCGTCGTAGTTGGTCTCATACTCTACGCCGTGGTGGCTCCAGCGGCTCCCGTTGCCCGACAGGAGCGATTCTGGGCGGGCGCCCGCTTCGGCGAAGAGCTGCTCCACCCGCTGGAGGAAGGCCGTCTTGCCGTCGCCCGCGTTGCCAGTCACCACCACCAGGCGAAAGCCACCGCTGACAATGGCGGGGGCGAGCTCCGTGTCTAGCTTCGTCGTCACGTAGGTAAGTCGTGCGATCTCGTCCAACCCGCGCGTGCCCGCATTGGTGCGGCGCGCCTGGCTGTAGAGCGTCAGCAGCCGGCGCACGTAGGGGTTGCGGTTGGGGACGGCGACCTCCTCGGGGCTGACCTTCAGGCCGGGGAAGCGGCCCGGGACGACGGAGGGCGGGCCAGCCGGCGCGTACATCGCCGAAATACGCGCGAGGGCCTCCCTCATCTGCGCCGCGGTGGCGAAGCGATTCTGTGCCTTGGGCTGCACCGCCCGGACGAGGAAGCGTGCCAGCTCCTCGGAAAGGGGCAGCTCGGGGGCCACGCTCCGCGGGTCGGCCGGGGCTCCCGTCTCGGGCCGGTCGTGCGGGAAGGGGTGGCGGTGCGTCACCAATTCGTACAACACCACGCCCAGCGAGAAGAGGTCCGCGTCCGGGCGCCACTCCGGCTGCCCTCGGTCCGGCGCCCAGTAGCGCGGTGTGCCGGCCGCGCCCTTGGCCGAGCCGATGGACGCGGAGATGTTGAAGTCGATGAGTTTGACCCGGTGGGTCGGCAGCTGCAGGAGGATGTTGGCGGGCTTGATGTCCCGGTGCAGCACCTGCCGCCCGTGCATCGCCTCAAGGCCGTCGAGCAACTCCGTCCCGATGCGCTGGATGTCCGACCAAGCTAGGCGCTTGCGCCCGTCGCAGTAGGCCTCGAGCGTCTCCCCGTCGATGTACTCGTACAGGACGTACGGCACGTCGTTCGGGGGCGCGAGGCGCGCCATCCACTCGATGCGGGCGAGGTTCGAGTGCTCGGGCAGCACGCCCTTGATATTGCGGAACTCGTCCAGCGCGAGGTCCGCGTTCTCCTGATGGGTGAGAACCTTCATCGCGTACGTGCGCTGGTGGTCCAGGTTGAACACCTTGAACACCTTGGAGAAGGCGCCCGACCCTAGCTTCTCGTCGATGCGCCAGACGCCGTCGAGCACGCTTCCCTTGTCGAAGGGCTGAACGGGGGGCGGTTGCGAGGGCGTAGCGGCGGACTTCCCACCCGTCGTGAGTCCTAGCGCGTCGCGCAGCACGGCGAGCGCCTCAGTAGCCGAGGGGCGGGCCTTGAAGTCGTCCACGCGCAGCAGGCCCTGCATCAGCTCGCGCAGGCGCGCGTCCACGTCCCCGCGCACTGGCGGAAAGGACGCGGACGTGCGCCCCTGCGCCGCCCGCGCTTCGTTCGCGTTGGCGAACGGGACTCGGTCCGTGAGAAGTCGGTGAAGCAGCACGCCGAACGAGTACATGTCCGACGCGGTGTCGAAGTCGTAGTCTGTGGTGTCGTCCAGCTCAGGCGGCACGTAGGCCGGGTTGCGCCGCTGCCCCACGGTGGCCGCGAACACCGTCTGCCGTCCCTTAAGGTAGGCGCGGTCGAAGTCGATGAGGCGCGGCTTGCGGTCAAAGCCGAGGAGGATGGTCTCCGGGCACACGTTGCGGTGGACGACCTGGTGCGCGTGCACGGCCTCCAGCGCCGCCGCGACGCCCTCGGCGATTTCCAACCGCTCGCGCAGCGTGAGCTGGTCCCGCTCCTGGTTCTCCAGGTAGCCGTGAAGGGTGCCGAACTCCGACCACTCCGTCACCTCGAAGAACTCGTTGTCCTCTTCGAGGAAGTCGAACTGGAGGATGCGCAGCAGGTTCAGGTGCGGGCCGATGCGGGCGACCGCCTCCGTTGGCCGCTGGATGAGGGCCTTTTGCCGCGCGACGGCGTCTGCGGGCTGCCCTTGGTCGAGGCGCCAGGTGCGGATGCGATAGCGGGTGGCGTCGCCTTCGATGAGCGTGCGGCGCGCGAGATACTCAGCCGTCCGCTCGTCGCGGAAGACGGTCTCCAGGATTTCGTAGCTGCCCACGCTGCGGCGCAGGCCGCGCTGGCGCGCGCCCCACTTACCCTGCATCGCACTGACGATGGCCTCGTGGTAGCTGCGGATGTCACCCGACCGGGGGAGGCGCGCCCGGTCCTGCAGGAAAGCCACGGCGCCCGACAGCGAGCGCACGTGGGGCGCCCAGGAGCCTCCCAGCAGGTTCTGCGTCCCATCCGGCACCACGAGCAGTGGGGCCACGTGTACCTGGTTGCCGACCGGCCCGAGCTCCGTCTTGAGCACCTTGCACTTGGTGTTCACCAGCCAGAGAGGGCACTTCTTGGGCTTCTGGTTGAGGAGCCACTCGGAGTCATCGCCGGTGATACGTCCGTACCACTCCTTGGCTTCCGCCACGTACACCGCGTGGGGGGCGACCACCACGAAGTCATACTCGAGCGCGTCATGCGCCTTCTGCTTGAGTTGGAAGTTAGGGGCGACCACAAAAGCGTCCGGAAGCTCCTTCAGGAGCGCATCCAGCACCCTTCGCTCAAAATCTCCGACGAGCCCTCCACCAGTTGGCGTGTGGATCAGGCGAGCCATGCTGGCAGAACCTCATCCTCGACAATGCGGATTGCTTCCTTTTCGGCCACACCCGCTTCGATTCGAGCCGCTTCGCAAGCCCCGATATGCGTAGCAATCCTCGTAGCAAGGCGAGTCGACAGGTCTGGAAACGGAAGGTCACTCAGCAGCGCCAAGTGCATCGACGGAATGCTCGTTCCAACAGCGGTGCTCTGAAGAAGTCTCAAACCGACTCTCCCTGAGAGGAAAGCATACGCTACAGAACGTACCTCAGGTCTAAACAGAAGCCGAAGAATGTCTTGAGTAACCCCGCCGTCACATGCGCCAAACGAGGCGAGCTCAACGCGACCGAAAAGGCTTCCCTCGTTCAACTGTCCGTGGCTACCTGCCAGCAACGCCTGCTTAGGAACAAACAAGAGGCGATCAGAAATTGGAGGCCTAGCGATACGCCTAGGCACCGCGCGCATCAGGAACACATCCCGCTGCGACATAAACTGAATTCCATGTGGCTCTTCGCAGTCGACGCGTGAGAACCGAGGCCCGTTAAAAACGCCTCCTGGCTCAAGCGCATCGTGCAACCGACCGTGCCAGGCGCGTCGCAGCCGCGTAAGCGCATCACCTAATGAGGCGGTATTCCACGCGGACAGCGTTCGCATCGGGCCATTCCAAATGGTAGCCCTCGCCTTACGAGCGCTACAGATAGCGTGCGCCTCGCATACCTCGGGGAGTTCCTCGAACGCGGCCCTAGCCAATTGGAGCTGCTCTGCGTACCTCTCTCGCAATTCAACACAACGGCGGACCAACGCTGCAACTCTTTTTACGGCAGACTGTTCAGCTCTTGGTACCGGTAGCGATCCGAACAGGTCCTCTCGGATTCGCAGGATCTTCGTCCCATAGCTAGTTGACCGAACTGCTGCCACGCCTGTTGAGCTCGCCAAGTAAGCGTAAGTAAAGAGTGAGAAATCCGAACCTGGCTCCAAGAACGAGAGGGACATGGCGTCGGGCCCGACATATCGACCTGCCAAGCGTCCATCGGCAATCAGAGACCGGCCATAGAGTTCATTCTCACCAAGTGTACCTGCGCCAGCAATCAACACCTGCCAGCGCTTCACTTCGTGCAACTCTGGTTTTGCCATTGAGTCGCGACGAATGACGCGACCTTGTGGCTCCGCCGCAAACATGTCTCCCTGAGACAGCAGTTCAACACCGAATTGCCGCTCACAGTCAGCACGCGTAAAGACAGTTCCGTATGCCGGTCCCATCTCCGCAAGCAGCGATCTCAGGGGGACTGAGCCACCAGCACGTGACTGACGGAGGCGCTCGACTTGGGGGCTATAGTTTAGCGCACGAAGGGCCGAGTGACGAACCTGATGAACAGTGAAGACGTTTCGCATTGCGCCCTACGCAGGACTGCGGGTCCTAAGCTGCTGAAACTCACGGGCGATCCACGGGAGATCATCAGCAATCCGGCGAACCTGCCTCACTCGCTGGTGTGACTCCGCCTTTCCATTGCGCTCTCGGCGCTCAGTTACTGACTCCATCTCCAGCAGCTCGGTTCCGTCGGGGGCACGCAAGTACCGCGGTTCTCCCCGACGGCCGTGCCCACATGCCTCTGCGATAGCCATGAACACAGGGCGTTGTTTCAGGCCCTCGCTACTGACAAATGCCAACTCACTATCAGCGCGTCGACGCAGAAAGACGCAACTCGCTTGGACTGACACCTGCGGAAGGAATGCCTCCCCTGGCAGGTCGACGCTAGCGATCAACTCCATCTTTCGCAGCATCCACCAACGAACAAACTCCATCTGCTCACCCGGATTGCCTAGAATACCGTTAGGCAGCACGAGCGCCATCACACCAGTTCCGGGCTTAAGGAAACGCCAGCACGCCTCAATGAAAAGAATTTCCGGCGCGACCTTCTTGTGACGATTTCCTTTCATCCACCCATTGTCGCCAGCCCGAGTCCAAGCATGACCAAGATCAAAAGCACTCAGGATTTCCGGGTTCTCGATGGGAATCTTTGCGCCGAAAGGAGGGTTGGTGAAGACGAAGTCAAACGCCCTGTGCCCCCCAGAAGCCTTCTCGAAGCGTCGCATTTCATCATTCATGAGTGACGGGACGCCGAACTCGAGGCTGTTGAAGCTGTAGATGTTTCCGTGGCCGTCGTTGTTCATCACCATGTTCATCCGCGCGGCCTTGCGGAGTTCCGGGTCGACGTCGAGGCCCCACAGGAACTTGGCGGCGTAGCGGCGCATCTCCGGGTCGACGCGCTTGAGTTCGCTCGGCAGGGGTTGCTCGGGCTGAGGGCAGCCCATCTTCGCGAGCAACTGCCGACGCACGTGGGCGAGCGCCACGACGAGGAAGCCGCCGCTGCCGCACGCTGGGTCGAGCACCTTCGTGTCGGGTCCCGGGTCCGCCATCTCCACCATCATCCGAATGACGTTGCGCGGGGTGAAGAACTGGCCCCGCTCGCGCTTGAGCGTGGTGGAGGTGATGGCCTCGTAGGCCATGCCCTTCGCGTCCGCGTCGGTGCTCAGCAGGCTGTAGCGGGAGAGTTCGCCGGCCACGTACGCGAGCGCTCGGTCGTTGAGTTCGATGCGCTCGTTGCCGTCGAAGACGTCGGCGTACTCCTCTTTTACGCGCTCGAAGAGCTTGTGCAAGCGCTTGGCGACGCGCTTGCAGCCCTCGTCGCTGTTTCGCTCCGTGGCGCCCACGAAGAACTCCCGGGAGCTCGATCGCTCGTCGAGAATCTTGGCGAAGATGAGGTACAGCAACTGCCAGAACGCGCGGTCGCCGCGCATGCTCTGGTTGCCGTAGAGGTAGTCGTGGCAGCGCTTGAAGGTGCGCAGCAGCGAGTCGCCTGACGCAATGCGGAGCGGGCGGCGGTCGGCCTCCTCAAGGTCCTCCAAGCTCTCGTCCGGTGCGGGGAAGTCGGTGAGATCCTCGCACTGGGGCTCGCCGGTGCGACGGTTGAACGTCCGGCGGCGGAACGCGAGGTCCTGCCCGTTGGTCCACAGGCCGTAAACCTCATCCCGCCGCTCCGACAGGTTACTGAGGACGTCGTCCAGCAGTTCGATGGCCTGCGCGGTGGGCTTGGTGCCCTGCTTGGCCACAATCACTGCGCGGATGATGTTCTCGACGTCCTTGGGCTTACCGCTCTCGTACACGGTAATGGAAACGGTGCGCGAGCGGGTGCGCTGGCGCCCACCCTCTTCGACCGAGACGCACGAGACGCGCACGTCACGGCGCATGTCCTCAAGCGCCACGTCGTACTCGCGGTGCAGCTGCTCTACGAGGGACTGCAGTACCTCCTCCTGCGGGGTGGCCGTGCGGTGTTCGCCGGTGAGGGCGCACACCAGCGTTCCCTCGAGGACGACTTCCTCTTCACCGCCCTGCGCGTCCGAGGCCTCGACGTCAGTCTGTGAGTCCAGAGCTTCCGCTGCTGCGCTGCGCTTCTTCGGGGCCATGGCTTGAGGTGCGTCGGCGGAAGGGGAAGAAATGGGCTGCCACGACGGACGCCGAAGGCTCGCAAGAAGTGTTCACAAAGGGAAGCCGGACTTGCACCGCACATCTTACGGCCTACGATCCCCCAAGCCGCTGTTCTCCCGGAGCTTGTTCTTCACTGTAAGGCCTTAAGGTAAGGCCTTAAGGCGTAGAAGCCATTCGGACCGGCAGCGCTAGGGGCAGCGGCAACTGCTCCAGGGGCTAGAGACAACGACGGGGCCCCTTCCTGTCTTACGGCCTTACGCCGCGAGCGCCCCCTCCTGTAACGAGCTGACGTTCCTCATCGCAGCTGTGCCGTAGGACGCCAAGCGTGCCCCTAGTGCGAAGGTCTCGCCCTGCGGCGCCGCCCACTGGCGCCCGTACGTTGCAGGCCTGCGGGCATCCTGAACAGTACGCCTCAATGCCCCGGCCCAAGCGGCCCTTAGCAAGAGCACGCGTACAGCGCGTCGCGGTTCTTCACCCTCGGCGAGTGCGCGGTCTCCCGCGGTCGGGGCGGCCTCAGAGAGCCGCATCAGGTGGACTGCGAAAAATAGAAGTAGCGACCACTGTAGAACTCCCGCTCGCCATCACGAGACACGAGCATGGTCTGCCCCCTGCTCCGCCTTGCGCGGACCTGGCTGGTGCCCCCACAGCGGCTCACGAATGAGAGGAAGAGGGCCACCCCCAAGGCACGCGAGTCCGCATGGACCTCGAAGGGAACCGGCGCTCCCGTGTCCTTGTCGGGCACAGACGAGCTTAGCCAGGACTGACCAGCATAGTTCCCAATCTCTCCGACAACGCCCTCGTGGATGTCACGCATGAGCCAGGTGCGGAGCATTTCCGTGAGTGACTCCAGCGCATAGGCTCCCTTCTGCAGGGAGCCGCCACCGCGTCTCTCCATCCCGTGTCGGAATGGATGCCGCTTCGCGTGCACAAGAAGCTGGTTGACTTCATTTTCAACGCCCGCGGCGAGCTCTCGGCGAGCCCAGTACGCCACGTACGCCGTACGCTGCGCGTCGGAAAGCTCGGTAGAGTCGAGATCCATCTCTCGCTCGGACTCGGCGTCGAACCTTGCCCGGGGAACCGTCGCTTGCCTTCCCGCGTTGTCGAACGTCACGTTGCTGCCCTCGTCCAAGCCAAGCTCAGCAAGAAGCAGGAGGTCGGTGCTCCCGTTGAGCCTGGCGACGAAAACCGGGTCCATCACCATTTCCTTCGCTTCAGCCACCGTCTCATGGCGCATCCTGCCTCCCGTCAGTCAACCAGCCGCTCGGCAGCTCTCGCCAAATAGGTCCGAGCGCAAGTTTCCCCGATGGGGCGTCTACGGTCCCTGGTTGCAGTCCGCCGGCCATGCAGTTGGCAGCGAGGCGGCCATCCGAAGGACAGCGGGGACGAAGCCAGAACTCCGAAAACGAAAACGGGCTGGAGACTCTAGAGCCTCCAGCCCGCTTCGTCGTTTGGTCGGGGAGACAGGATTTGAACCTGCGACCCCTTGGTCCCGAACCAAGTGCTCTACCAGGCTGAGCCACTCCCCGATATCCGGTGCTGCGCCAGGAACTGCCCTCGGGCCCGGCGAAGCGTGGGCGGATCTATCCGAGCCGCTTCCTTCAGTCAACGACCTCTTTTGCCTCCCCCTTCCCTCCCCTCCCCAC
>NZ_RAWM01000060.1 GCF_003668875.1 Corallococcus interemptor
CCCCCAGCCCGACCGCCTAGCCCCCGCTCCCCTGGCTGGCCCACCGCCAGGCCACCCACCGGCCTGGGGGGAGGCGTCCCCGGGGAGAAACCCCCGGCCCGGACGCGCATCCTTGAGAAAGGCTGGGGGGATGGCTATAAGCCCCGGCCCACTACAACGCTGGACCTCCCTCCCATCCTGGGCGGGGGCAAGGCGCACTGGAGAGAAGCCATGAAGCCCGACATGCACCCGGTCTACCCGCCCTCCCGCATCACCTGCGCGTGCGGCAACGTCGTCGAGACCAAGTCCACCCGCGGCTCGTTCAGCGTTGAAGTCTGCTCGAACTGCCACCCGTTCTTCACCGGCAAGTACAAGCTGCTGGACACGGCGGGCCGCATCGACCGCTTCAAGAAGAAGTACGCGAACAACGCGCCGGCCGCCAAGAAGGGCGCCAAGGCCGCCGAGCCGGAGAAGGCCTAGTCCTTCCGGCTCCACAGCATCCGCAGCACCCCACGAGCAGGGTCGTGGAGGGCCTCGAAAGACAGAGGCGCTCCCGCCCTGCTCGCGGTGTTTCTGGCCTCGGACGCGCGTCAAATTTTCGCGCGCGTTTTCGGTGCTACAGCCAATTACAGGCCAGAAATTCGACGTAGCAGCCAACTGACCGCACAGTCCGCCGCGTCCCAGAAAGACGTCTGTCCCAAAGACGGAGGCGTGATGTTCGCGGAAGCTGCTGCCCCTGCCCTGAAGGTTGTCCGACGCTCCCAGAACGACAGCGTCTTCGCGAAGCGCGGGGAGGCCTACACGCTGCTGCAGGGCGACAGCCTGGAGCTGATGGCCCAGCTGCCCGAGCAGTCCTTCGACCTCATCTTCGCGGATCCGCCGTACTTCCTGTCCAACGGCGGCACCACCTGCAAGAACGGCAAGCGCGTTTCCGTGGCCAAGGGCCAGTGGGACGTCTCCCGCGGGGTGGAGGAGGACCACGCCTTCACCACGAAGTGGCTCGCGGCCTGCCAGCGCCTGCTGCGCCCCACCGGCACGCTGTGGGTGAGCGGCACCCAGCACGTCATCTTCAACGCCGGCTTCGCCATGCAGAAGCTGGGCTACAAGCTGCTCAACACCGTCACCTGGTACAAGCCCAACGCGAGCCCCAACCTGGCGTGCCGCTACTTCACGCACTCCACGGAGCTGCTCATCTGGGCCTCGCCGTCGTCCGGCGGCAAGCTGAAGCACGTCTTCAACTACCAGCGCATGAAGGCGGAGAACGGCGGCAAGCAGATGCGCGACGTGTGGAACCTGCCGCGCAACGGCGAAGAGGAGCTCACCGCCGACGGCTCCGGCCGCATGTGGACGCAGACGGCCCCGCGCGGCGAGGAGAAGGCCTTTGGCAGCCACCCCACCCAGAAGCCGGTCGCGCTGCTGGAGCGCATCCTGGAGGCGAGCTGCCCGGAGAACTCGCTCATCCTGGATCCCTTCAACGGCAGCGGCACCACCGGCGTGGCCGCCCTGAAGCACGGCCACCGCTACGTGGGCATCGACATGAACCCGGAGTACCTGACCCTGTCCAAGAAGCGCCTGGACGCGGCCCTCAAGTAGTCAAAGCCCCCTCACGCGCGGGCGAGGATGAGCTCCACGCCCTGCCGCGCGATGGGGTGGTACCTCGCCCCGTTCTTCTCGAACGCCGCGCGCGCCACCTTGCGGTGGTCGCGCGACGAGGCGAGCACGCTGTAGAGCGGCTTGAGGTACTTCATGCGCCCCACCTCGCCGAGGAACTCCTCGGCCCGGCCGAGCGGCGCATCGAAGCCCGCGCGCAGCGCCGCCACCAGCCACGCCACCAGCACCTCCGAGTTGCGGCTGCCCGTCAGCCCGTACTTCGCGTCCAGCTCGCGGAAGACCTCCTGGGACGTGTCCGCCGGCATGGATTCCAGGAAGAGCTGCCACTCGGTGGGCGTCCAGTCCTTCGTGTCCGCCTGCGAAGGCACCTTCCCGCGCAGCTTCTCCAGCGCCTCCAGCCGCGCGGAGGTGGGGCGGGGCGCGCTCTGCGGCACGCCGGGCCGGTTGAGGTACGCGTCCGCGTCCACCTTCGCCAGCGCCCCGGGCAGCTCGGCCTCCGTGAAGCGGACGAACTCCTCCGTGGTGAGCGCCTGGAAGCGGTACTTCTCCAGGTAGCGGCGCAGGAACCCGTCGAAGGTGGGGCGGCCCACCGCGTCCTCCAGCGCGCGCAGCAGCAGGTAGCCCTTCTCGTAGGGAATCTGGGAGAAGGCCTCGTCCGGGTCCACGCCGGACAGGTGCGTGCGCAGCGCGGTGAGCTGCGGGTGCGCGCGGAAGTGGTGCATCGCCTCATCCAGCGAACGGCGCCCCAGGGCCGCGTGCAGCGCCGCGACCTCCGGCCCCGCCAGCGCCTCCAGGATGCGGCGCTCCGCGAAGACGGTGAAGCCCTCGTTGAGCCAGAAGTGCTCCGCGGACGCGTTCGTCACCAGGTTGCCCGTCCACGAGTGCGCCAGCTCGTGCGCCACCACGTTCACCAGGCTCTTGTCCCCCGCGATGAGCGTGGGCGTGAGGAACGTCAGGCGCGGGTTCTCCATGCCGCCGTAGGGGAACGACGGCGGCATCAGCAGCAGGTCGAAGCGCTCCCAGTCGTACGGCCCGAAGAGCGACTCCGCGGCCCTGAGCATGTCGTCCACGCCCGCGAACTCGTCCGCCGCGTCCTCCAGCGCCTCCGGCTCCGCCCACACGCGCGAGCGCGGCCCCAGCTCCTTCGACGTGAGGCTGCCCACCGCGAACGCCAGCAGGTACGGAGGCACCGGCTGCGGCATCTCGTAGTGCTCCTCCGCCTCCACGCCGTGCTCTTCGCGCGCGACGAATGACGCCGCCATCACGGACTTCAGCTGCTTGGGCACGCGCAGGGACGCGCGGTAGCGGATGCGGATGCGCGGCGTGTCCTGCAGCGGCACCACGCTGCGCGCGTGGATGGCCTGGCACTGGCTGAACAGGAACGGCTGCTGCCCGCCCGCCGTCTGCGAGGGCGTCAGCCACTGCAGCGCGCTCGCCTCCGGCGACGTGCGGTAGCGCACGGTGAGCTGCTTCACCCCCGAGGGCAGTTCAATGCGCAGCCGGCTGCCCAGGATGGGTTCAGGAGGGGAGAGGATGTAGGGCAAGGGGCGACCCTGGGCATCCACCACGCCGCGGATGTCCAGGTCGCGGGTGTCCAGGTCGAGGGGACCAGCTGACGCCTCCTTGAGGGTCAGCGTGGCCTCCGCGTGCAGGCGCCGCGTCCGGAAATCGACGCGGGCCTTCCACTCCAGCGTTTCGGTCTCGGGCTGCGTGCTGTCGTTGTACGAGTGCGGGTCGAGGCGAGCCATGGGGGGACGACTTGTAGTCGGGGAGCCGACCTCCTGGCGAGGACACCCGACGGCAATGCCGGTTGACTTCCGGGTCAATCGCCTACATTTGTGCAGTCGCCTACTTCCTTAAAGGGAGCTGATTTCCGATGACGACCCGGATCCGAAAAGTGGCGGTGCTTGGCGCTGGCGTGATGGGCAGCGGCATCGCCGCGCATCTGGCCAACTCCGGCGTGCGCGCCCTGCTGCTGGACATCGTTCCTCCCCAGGCTGCTCCGGGCGAGGACACCGCTTCCAAGGCGTTCCGCAACAAGTTCGCGCAGGGCGCCATCGCCAACCTGCGCAAGGCGAAGCCCAGCCCCATCGTGTCCGAGCAGGTGCTCGCGGCCATCGAAGTGGGCAACCTGGAGGACGACCTTGCGCGCCTGGGGGAGTGCGATTGGATCATCGAGGTGGTGAAGGAGGACCTGGCCGTCAAGCAGGCCCTGTTCGCCAAGGTGGAGAAGCACGCCCGCAAGGACGCCATCATCTCCTCCAATACCTCCGGCCTCTCCATCGTGGGCATGACCGAAGGCCGCGGTGCGGAGTTCAAGAAGAACTTCCTCGTCACCCACTTCTTCAACCCCGTTCGTTACATGAAGCTCCTGGAGCTGGTGGCGGGCCAGGAGACGAACCCGGAGGTCGTGAAGACCATCCACAAGTTCGGTGAAGAGGTCCTGGGCAAGGGCATCGTCTACGGCAAGGACACCACCAACTTCATCGCGAACCGCATCGGCGTGTACGGGATGATGCGGACCATCTCCGAGATGCAGAAGACGGAGATGACCATCGAAGAGGTGGACAAGATCTTTGGCCCGGCCATGGGCCGTCCCAAGTCCGCCGTGTTCCGCACCGCGGACATCGTGGGCCTGGACACGTTCACCCACGTGGCGAAGAACTGTTACGACACGCTGACGCACGACGAAGAGCGCGACGTCTTCGCCGCCCCGGACTTCCTCCAGAAGATGGTGGAGAAGAAGATGCTGGGCGACAAGAGCGGAGGCGGCTTCTACAAGAAGGACCGCTCCTCCGGCGGCAAGGACATCCTCGCGCTGGACCTGAAGACGCTGGAGTACCGGCCGCAGGCCAAGGTGCGCTTCGACTCGCTGGGCGCCGCGAAGGAGATTGAGAACGTCAAGGAGCGCGTGGCGTCCGTGATGAACGCGGACGACAAGGCCGGCAAGTTCGCCGAGCGCGTCACCCTGGACGTGCTGGCGTACTCCAGCCGCCGCATCCCGGAGATCGCCGACGACCTGGTCAACGTGGACCGCGGCGTGCGCTGGGGCTTCGGCTGGGACCTGGGGCCCTTCGAGGTCTGGGACGCCTACGGTGTCCAGAAGGGCGTGGAGCGCATGAAGGCGCTGGGCCTCAAGCCCGCCGCCTGGGTGGAGGAGATGCTGGCCAAGGGCCGCACGTCCTTCTACGGAGTGCAGGACGGCCGCGACACCTACTGGGACATCCCGTCCAAGTCCGTGAAGCCCGTGGTGGAGAACGCCCGCACGTCCCGCGTGGAGTACCTGAAGCGCGGCAACAAGAAGATCACCGGCAACGACAGCGCGTCGCTGTGGGACATGGGAGACGGCGTCACGCTCCTGGAGTTCCACTCCAAGATGAACTCCATCGACGATGAGATCATCGCGATGATGAACACCGCGCTGGATGAGACGGAGAAGAACTTCAAGGGTCTCGTCATCGGCAACGACGGGTCCAACTTCTCCGCCGGCGCGAACATCATGGCCATGCTGATGGCGGCCAAGAGCGAGGACTTCGACTCCATCCGCAAGATGGCGTCCGCGTTCCAGGCGGCCAACCAGCGCATGCGCTACAGCCCCGTGCCCGTCGTGACGGCGCCCTTCAACCTCACGCTGGGCGGCGGCGCGGAGGTCACCATGGGTGGCAACGCGGTGCAGGCCAGCGCGGAGCTGTACATGGGCCTCGTGGAAGTGGGCGTGGGCCTCATCCCGGGCGGCGGCGGCACCATGATGCTGCTGCGCAACGTGTTCGGCACGTACGCGGCGGACAAGGACTTCGACGCGCTGCCCTTCCTCAAGAAGGTGTTCCTCGCCATCGGCATGGCGAAGGTGGCGACGAGCGCCGAGGAGGCCCGCGAGATGGGCTTCCTGTCCCAGCAGGACGGCATCACGGGCAACCGCGACTTCCTCCTGTCGGACGCGAAGTCGCGCGTGCTGGGCCTGGCGAACGGCGGCTTCCGCCCGCCGCGTCCCACGCGCTTCCGGCTGCCGGGCCCCAACGGCGCGGCCACCATCGACATGATGCTGTACGACATGCAGCTCAACAATCAGATCAGCGCCCACGACCGGAAGATCGCCCAGAAGCTGGCGCGCGTGCTCTCCGGTGGTGACACCAGCCCGTCCGTGCTGGTGACCGAGGAGAAGCTGCTGGAGCTGGAGATGGAAGCGTTCCTGAGCCTCATCGGCGAGGAGAAGACCCAGGACCGCATGATGTTCATGCTCGAGAAGGGCAAGCCGCTGCGCAACTAGCGCGAGGCGTTTACCCAATGGTTTTCCAGACGCGAATTCCGAAGCACGCCCGGACGCTGTCCGGGCAGGGAGACATCTAAAATGTCCGGTCGAGTCGTGATTGCCAGCGCGGTGCGCACCCCCTTCACCCGCGCCCACAAGGGAGAGTTCAAGGACACGCGGCCGGATACGCTCGCGGCCCTTGCCATCAAGGAGGCCGTCGCCCAGGTCCCCGGCTTGAAGCCGGCGGACGTGGAGGACGTCATCATGGGCTGTGCCATGCCGGAGGCGGAGCAGGGCATGAACGTGGCCCGCAACGCGAGCCTGCTCGCCGGCCTGCCGGACACCGTTCCGGGCCTGACCATCAACCGCTTCTGTTCTTCCGGCGTGCAGTCCGTGGCGCAGGCGGCGCAGGGCATCAAGTCCGGCATGCTCCAGGTGGCCGTGGCCGGTGGCACCGAGTCCATGACCATGGTGCCCATGGGCGGCAACAAGGTCTCCGCCAACCCGGAGATCATGCAGAAGCTGCCGGAGGTCTACACCTCCATGGGCGCGACGGCGGAGAACATCGCCTCGCGCTACAGCGTCACCCGTGAGGACGCGGACAAGTTCGCCGCCGAGTCCCAGCGCCGCGCGGCCACCGCCCGCGAGCAGGGGAAGTTCAAGGAGGAGATCTTCCCCGTCACCACCACGATGTTCGACGAGGACGGCAACCAGAAGCAGGTGACCGTCACGGTGGACACCATCCTGCGCCCGGAGACGACGGTGGAGGGCCTGGCCAAGCTGCGTCCGGCCTTCAACGCCAAGGGCGTGGTGACGGCGGGCAACGCGTCGCCGCTGACGGACGGCGCGGCGGCCGCGGTGGTGATGAGCGAGGAGAAGGCGAAGGAGCTCAACGTCAAGCCGCTGGGCTACTTCGTGGACTACGTGGTCGCCGGCGTGCCGCCCGAAATCATGGGCGTGGGCCCGGTGCCCGCCATCCGCAAGCTGCTGGAGCGCAACAAGCTGAAGATTGAGGACATCAGCGTCTTCGAGCTCAACGAGGCCTTCGCGGCGCAGGCCCTGCACTGCATCCGCGAGCTGGGCATCCCCCAGGACAAGGTGAACCCGAACGGCGGCGCCATCGCCCTGGGCCACCCGCTGGGCGTGTCCGGTGCGCGCATGGTGGCCACCATCCTGCGCGAGCTGAAGCGCCGGGACGGCCGCTACGGCGTGGTGAGCATGTGCATCGGCGGCGGCATGGGTGCCGCGGCGCTGGTGGAGCTGGCGAAGTAGTCCGCTTCCCTTATCGCGCCCCCTGTTGGCTGAAGGGGGCGCGAAGGGGATTGTCAGGAGGCCGGGGCGTCCGGGTCGTTCACCGGGACGCCCGCCAGGCGCAGCACCCGCAGCGCGTTGGTGGTGTCCACCACCCCCTGCCGGAGCTTGTAGTCGAACACCATCTTCCCGTCCTCCAGGTGGTCGCGGAAGTGGACGTTCACCACGTGCGAGCCCGGCTCGTCCGCGAGCACCGCCAGCGACAAATCATGCGTCGTCACCGCGCCACAGGCGCCGGAGGCGAGCAGGAGCCGCAGCACTTCCCGTGAGGCAATCTGGCGCTCGCGGGTGTTGGTGCCCAGCAGGATTTCGTCCAGGAGGAAGAGGGCCTGGCCCTTCGCGGCCGCCGCCGCGTCCAGCACCATCTTCAGCCGCAGCACCTCCGCGTGGAAGTAGGACACGCCGCGCTCCAGCGAGTCCTTCACGCGCATGCTGGTGAGCACCTGCACCGGGGACAGCCGGAACGACGCCGCGCACACCGGCGCGCCCGCCAGCGCCAGCACCACGTTCGCGCCCAGCGCGCGCATCAGCGTCGTCTTGCCGCTCATGTTGGAGCCCGTAATCAGCAGCGCGTGGCGCGGGCCGGGCAGGGACACGTCGTTGGGCACGGGCGCGTCCAGCAGCGGATGCCCCAGCGCGGTGGCCATCACGCTCGGGCCCTGCGCCTCCAGCTGCGGCCAGGTGAAGGCAGGGCGGTCATGGGCCAGGCCTCCCAGGCAGCACAGGGCCTCCAGCTCCGCCAGGCCCTCGAACCACTGGCGCACGTCGCGGCCGTGCGCGGCGCGCCAGTTCTCCAGCGCGAAGAGGGCGTGGATGTCCCAGAGCGTGAGCCAGTGCACCAGGGGGTGGAACTGGTGCCGCTTGAACTCGATGAGCGAGTACAGCCGGCTGAAGCGCTGGAACCGCGCGGACACTGGAGGGCCGCCCTGCGCCGTCAGTCCGGCCTGGAGCTGCTTGAGGCGCGGGTGCTCGAAGGTCTGCTTCTCCACGCGCTCGAAGAGGGATGCGTAGCGCGCGAAGCCGCGCTCGCCGCGCTCCACGCCTTCGTCCATCTGCCGCAGCGTGCGGCGCGTGGCCACGGCGACGCCCAGCTGCGCGAGCAGCCCCAGCCAGACGAGGCTGTCCGGAATCACGCCCACGGTGCCCAGGATGAAGAGGGTGAGCGTCACCAGGGGCAGCAGGACGGCCAGGGGGCGTGACCAGCGGATGGCATCCAGGGAGGGGCCGGCCTCCGCCCACTCGATGAAGAGGGCGGGGTCCGCCTTGTCCTTCGCCACCACGCGGGCGTCCACGCAGAGGTCCTGGCGGAAGTCCACGCGCGGGGAGAGCTCCCGCGCGGCGCCCTGCCGGGTGACCACGGTCTCCGCGGTGGCGGGGGAGGACAGCCACGCCGCCAGCCGCTCCTCGCCCGCGCGCGTCGCCGTCTCGTTGATGAGCTGGAAGAGGCTGCCCTGGCCAAAGACATCCAGGTCCGTGGCGTAGAGGTGGTTGGGGGAGAGGAACCGCTCCCCTTTGTCCGTGAAGGAATGCCAGCCGCCCTCAAGCCGCGCCAGGCCGCGCTCGTTGAGCAGCACGAAGAGGCGCGCGCGCTGCTCCTTCAAGAACACCTGGTGGTGGAGCACCGCCAGCAGGCCATAGACGGCGAGCGCCCCGGCCGCCGCCCACCACCAGGGCTTGGGCAGCCGCCCCATCAGCGTCAGTGCGGCCACCACCAGCGCCGCCACGAAGGCCACGGTGCGCAGGTTGGCGTACCGGGCGCTGACGCGGTCCAGCTGCGTCAGGTCCGCCTGGGCGGCGGCGCGGCGGTCGGTGTACGTGCGATGCGGGCTCTGGGACTCGGTCGGGACGGGCACGATGGCCGCGCATGCTGTGCGCCCCTCCATCCCAGGGCAAGCACGCAACGAGCGGGATGTCCGGGGCCCGCGGAGTTGACTCCCGGCGGGCCTCCGGGATTTGAATACCCCTCGTGAGGGACGGTCGGGCCGGCCGTGTCTCACCGAGGGGGCTTCACCCCATGCCGTTACCCAAGGTCGTGCTGGGCGGAGGGCTCGTCGCGAGCCTCTTCGCCGCGCCTCCCGCCGAGGCGCGCTTCGGCAAGCGCTCGGACTCCCACGAAACGTCGAAGCCCGTCCACAAGGCGTCCGCCATTGGCGCCGAGGACGACACTTCGAAGCAGGACGACGAAAACAAGAACCGCTCATCCAGGACGACGACCGTGTCCTCCACGGACGACACCTTCGAGTTCAACTCGAGCGCGTCCGACGACGCCGTTGGGGTCATCCTGGGCGCGCTCTTCGAGCTGATGTTCCGGGGGATGGGGGAGGCCATCGGTAGCATGGGCACCCACCAGGGCCACGACATCGACGCTCCGGACGCGCAGCCCGAGCGCAACTCGCTCCGGCACGCGGTGCCGTTCTCCCTGCGCCTGGGCATGCTGGTGTCACCCATCCAGGGCGGCATGGGCGTGGACTTCGACCTCGGCTTCGACACCCGGCGCTTTGGCGTGGACCTGCGGCTGGCGCGCCTGACGGGGAGGTGGGACACCTCGGCGTACCGCGAGGCGCGCACCCTGGGGGAGCTGCACCTGACGTACTCCCCCATCGTCCGGGAGGAGCTGCGCCTGCGCATGGAGGCCGGCGTCTCCACCCTGGATGCGCCCGGGCGCCTCTACGTGGCCCCCAGCGCGGGCGTGTCCGTGGAGGCGTGCCTGCTGGGCCCCCTGGACGTGGAGGGGCGCCTGCAGGTGACACCCGGCCCCTACCAGCAGCTGGACGCGCGCGCGGGGCTGGCGCTGCACCTCGGCGGGTTCATGCTGCGCGGCGGGGTGCGCTACCTCAACCTGGACTCCGAGGTGGCGCCGCTGGGGATGCCCCTCGGCTTCGCACCCGAGTTCGGCGCCGGCTTCGTCTTCTGAAAACACCACGGGCCCGGCCGCGGATGCGGTCGAGCCCGTTGGACGTCACGGTCCCTGCGTGGAGCAGGGACGCGAGGGATTACTTCTCCTTGGAGGCCAGCTTGCGCAGGGCCTTCTGGTCGCGCACGCAGAGGATGCGGCCGACGTTGCCGAGCACGCCCTCGCGCTTCATCTCGTTGATGAGGGTGGACACGAAGGAGCGCGAGGCGCCCACCAGGTCCGCCAGGTCCTGCTGCGTAATCCCGCGCAGGTCCGTCTCACCGCCGTGGGGGCAGCGCTCACCGTGCGCCTCCACCAGCGTGAGCAGGGTGTCCGCCAGCCGGGCCGGGACCTCCTTGAAGGTCAGGCCCAGGACGCGCTTGCGCAGCGAGCGCACGCGGTCCGCGTAGGCGCGCACCACGTCCACCGCCAGGGCCGGACGGGCCTCCAGCTGGGCGCGGAAGTCACGGCCCTCGATGCTCCACACCTCGGCCTCGCCCGCCGCCACGGCCATCTCCTCGATGGGCGTGCCTTCCGGGCGGAACAGCTCGCCGAACAGGTCGCCCGGGCGGAGGATGGACACCACCGAGCGGGTGCTGTTCTTGCCAATGCGCATCAGGCGCACGCGGCCGGACTTCAGCAGGTACACGCGGTCCGACGTGTCGCCGGGGCGGTAGATGGTGGAGTTGTGCGGGAAGGACTCGACCTTGAAGTAGCCCTTGAAGTCGATCGCTTCCTGGCCGGGGACCAGCTTGTTCGCCGTCACCATCATGCCGGACGACGTCGCCTGCAGGGGCGCCACGACGTTGGAACCGATGGGGCCGAGGGGGCGGTTGAAGCCGTGCATGGGAGTCTCCTGGAAAGACGGAAAGGGATGGGGAAGGTTGGTCGCTGCTGCTGCTGCGGACGGACCTTGCCCTTTCCAAGAGGCGTGCCAGAGACACTCGAAGTATTCCCAGGGGAACAGTTCGAGGAATGCCGGGTACTTAGCGCTACAGCCCGGTCCGCCCCCCCCAACTGTGTCCGAAACCTGAAACAGAACGTTCAAACAGTCTGATCAGTTTGAACGAAACGTTAAAGAGGCGCACCGGTTTGTCCGGGCTGGGACACTGTCAGGAAGCATCCTTCACCGGATAAGGGTGCACCTGTGGACCATGACCCTGTGCAAGACCGAACTTTTGAAGCTTTCGTTCAAGGGTCGGACGGCTGATGCCCAGGATCTGACACGTGCGGCCCTTGTGGCCCTTGGTGACGGCCATGGCGCGGGCAATGAGCTGCCGCTCGGCCTCTTCCAGCGTGGGGATGAGGCTGACGTCGTCCACGGCGGGGGCGGCGAACATGCTGCTGGCGGCGCCAGCGGCGCGCTGGGCGGCATCCAAAGGCCCTGAAGGGGTGGCCTCCAGGGCGGGCAGGTCGTCACCCCGGAGGACGTCACCGGGGGCCAGCACCACGGCGCGGGTGAGGACGTTCTCCAACTCGCGCACGTTGCCGCGCCAGGGCAGGCGCGTGAGGCGCTCCATCACCTCGTGGGGCACGCGGGTGACGCGCTTGTGCACCTTCTCGTTGATGCGCTCCAGCAGGTGCTTCACCAGCGGGGGGATGTCCTCGCGCCGCTCGCGCAGGGGTGGGATGACGAGCGTGATGACCTTGAGGCGCTGGTAGAGGTCCTCGCGGAAGCGGCCCTGGTCCACCTCGTCCGCGAGGTTGCGGTGGGTGGCGGCGATGACGCGGGCGCGCAGCTTCACGCGCTTGACGCCGCCCACGCGCTCGAACTCGCGCTCCTGGAGCACGCGCAGCAGCTTCGCCTGGAGCATCAGCGACATGTCGCCAATCTCATCCAGGAACACGGTGCCGTCCTCGGCCAGCTCGAACTTGCCGGGCTTGCCGGCCACGGCGCCGGTGAAGGCGCCCTTCTCGTGGCCGAACAGTTCGCTCTCCAGCAGCGTGTCCACGATGGCGGAGCAGTTGATGCCGATGAAGGGCCGGGGCTCGTCGTAGGAGTAGTTGTGGATGACGCGGGCGATGAGCTCCTTGCCGGTGCCGCTCTCGCCGTTGATCAGCACCGTCGCGGTGCTGCCCGCGACCTTGCCAATCTCCTTCACCAGCTGCTGCATGGACGGGCTGGTGCCCACGATGTCGCCCAGGCGGACGACGGCGTTCTCGCGGTGGACCTCGTCCGCGCGGCGCGACAGCTGGCGGTACTCCAGCGCGCGCTCCACCACCAGGTCCAGGGCGGCCGGGTCCGGGAAGGGCTTGTGGATGTAGTCGAACGCACCGGCCTTCATGGCCCGGATGGTCGTCTCCATGTCGTGGTACGCGGTCACGAGGATGATGCGTGCGTCGCCGCACAGCGTCTTCATCTCCTCGATGATCTCCAGGCCCGTACGGTCCGGGAGCATCATGTCCAGGATGACCACGCTGGGCATGTTCTCCTGGGCGGCCTTCAGGCCCGCGGCGGCGCTGGTCGCGGTGACGACCTGGTAGCGCGGCTGCCCGTCGTCCTGCTCGATCTCCTCGAAGTGCATCGTGAGGGTTTCGAGCAGCGACACGTCATCGTCGACGATGAGGAGGGTCTCCATGGGGTCCTCAGGCGGCGAAGGTCAGCGTGAACACCATCCCCGGTTCCGCGCTCCCCTGGGCCGCCACGTCGCCCCCCACGCCCGTCATCACCCGCCGCAAGGCAGCCAGGGACAGCCCCGCGCCTCGCGCCAGCCGCGAGCCGAAGGGGTCGAACAGCGTGCCCCGCTCCTCGGGAGGCAGGGCCGCGGCCGGATCATCCAGGATGAGGCTGACGTGGCTGGGGTCGTCCTTGCGCAGCGTCACCTGGACGCGGCCCTCTTCGGGCAGGCCCATGGCCACGTTGAGCAGGACTTGTGCGAGCACGGGCCTCAACCGGTTGGGATCCACCCTCACGCGGGGCAGGTCCGCCTCTTCATTCACGTCCACCTCGATGCGGCGCTCGGCCAGCTCCGGGGCCACCATGGCGGTCGCCTCCTGGACGACCGAGCGCAGGGCGTGGGCATCCAGGTTCGCGGCGCTCTCGCGGCCGTACTCGGAGAGCAGCCACAGCATGCGCTCCATGGTCCGGATCTCGCGGTTGGCGATGGTGAGCCGCCGCTTGTCCCGGTCCGACAGGCCGGTGTTCCGGGCCAGCGTCTGCACCGCCATCTTCACGGAGGACAGCGGGTTGCGGATCTCATGGCTGAGCGACGAGGACAGCTTGGAGATCTGCACCGGCGGGGCGCCCTCCAGCACGGCGCCCAGGTCGAGCACGCCCGCGGAGGCCTCTTCGCCGTCCATGCCCAGCACGAGGCGCAGGTGGGTGGGGGGCGGATTCGCGTTGACGCCGCCGGAGGAGACGGTGACGAACTCCACGGCGCGGCGGTCCTCGCGCGCTCGCGCATCCAGTTCGCGGGCGCGCTCCTGGGGAACCCCGAGCGCGGTGTGCAGGGACATGCCCACGAGCGCCTTGGCGTCGCGGCGCAGCACCTGGGCGCAGTCCCCCTCGGCACGTGTCACCCGGAGGTGGGGGGACCAGGCGAGCTGAGCGACTTGCAGGAGTTGGGCGTTCATTGGTGGACCTGAAACATACCGGGTAACGTCGAGCGCGTCCCTATGACCCGCACTCCACGTCCTCCGAAGAACCTTGTGGCCGCCCTTCTGTTCCTGTCCGGGGCCACGGCGCTCGTCTACGAACTGGTGTGGTCCAAATACCTGGGGAACGTGCTGGGCAACAGCGGTCAGGCGCACGCCGTCGTGCTGGCCACGTTCATGGGGGGACTGGCGCTGGGTGCGTTTGTCTTCGGGCGGACAGCGGACCGGGTGAAGAGCCCGCTGGCGCTCTACGGCGTGCTCGAATTGGGCGTCGGTCTGTACGCGCTGGCGTTTCCCTACGTCCTGGGAGCGCTGGAGCACCTGTGGCTGGCCCTGGCGCCGCACGTGCCGGAGGGCCTGCGGGTGGCGCCGCGCCTGCTCGTGTCCTCGCTGTCACTGGTGGTGCCCACGCTGCTCATGGGCGGCACCCTGCCGGCGCTGGTGCGGCACTTCGCGGCCAGCCTGGCCAGCGTGCGCAAGGAGCTGGCGCGGCTGTATGCCATCAACAGCCTGGGCGCGGCGGTGGGTGTGTATGTCGCGGGCACGCGGCTGGTGCCGCTGGTGGGCCTGTCCGCGTCCGCTCAGATCGCCGCCGGCCTGAACGTGTTCCTCGCACTGGCGGCGTTGGCGCTGGCCCGTCAGCACCCACCGGCGGTGGTGGTGGGGGCGGCTCCGTCGGCGGAGGACGTGGCCTATCCCCGGCGCGCGGTGCGGGCGGCGCTCATCGGCGTGATGCTCTCCGGCTTCACGTCCATGCTGTATCAGGTGACGTGGATCCGCCTGCTGGCCATCGTGCTGGGCGCTTCCACGTATGCCTTCACGCTCATCCTGACGGCGTTCATCCTGGGCATCGGCCTGGGCAGCTTCTGGCTGATGACGCGCAAGGAGGGTGGGGATTCGCTGAAGCTGTATGGGTGGACGCAGGTGGGGCTGGTGTTGAGCCTCTGCGTGGCGCTGCCTTTGTACGTGCGGCTGCCGCACCTGTTCCGCTGGTCGGAGTGGATGCTCACGCGCGCGGTGGAGACGTGGCCCATCTTCCAGGGCGTCACCTTCGCGTTCTGCTGCGCGGTGCTGCTGATCCCCACGTTCATCATGGGTGTGGCGTTCCCGGCGGCGGCGCGCGTGGCCACGGCCAAGGTGTCCGAGGTCGGGCGCGAATTGGGCGGCGTGTACCTGTGGAACACGGCGGGCACGCTGTCCGGCTCCGTGCTGGGCGGGCTGGTGCTGATGCCGTTCTGGGGCATGCAGGGCAACTTCATCGCGGGCGCGGTGGCGAACCTGGTGGCCGCGGGGCTCGCGTTCCATGCGCTGGCCGCGCCGAAGGAAGGGGAGGGCGCGAGCGCGGTGCCGGCGTGGAGGACGTTCGCGCCGGTGGGCGGGGCGGCGCTGCTGGCGGTGGTGGTGCTGGGCAGCATGCAGGGCTGGCCGCAGCGGCTGTCGGGCATCGCGGCGATGCGCGCGTATGAGAAGCCGCCGGAGAGCTACGCGAAGCTGGTGGAGGACACGGAGCGGGCCATCGTGCCGCGCTTCTACGCGGACGACACCTTCGCCACGGTGATGGTGGGGGACCTGTCGAGCGAGAGCCTCCGCTTCATGAAGATCAACGGCAAGACGGACGCCACGAACGGTGGCGACATCGAGACGCAGGTGATGGCGGGCCACCTGGGCGTGCTGATGCACCCGCGCGAGCCGAAGAACGTGCTGCTCGTCGGCTCGGGCGCGGCCATCACCGCGGGCAGCGTGCTGGCGCATCCGGTGGAGCGCCTGGACATGGTGGAGATCTCCCCGGCGGTCATCGAAGCGGCGCGCCTGTTCAAGGCGGACAACCGCAACGCGGTGGATGATCCGCGCACGCACGTGCACATCGACGACGCGAAGACGTTCATGGCGCTGGCGCCGATCAAGTACGACCTCATCGTCAGCGTGCCGTCCAACCCCTGGGTGACGGGCGTGTCCGGCCTCTTCACGCGCGACTTCTTCCAGCTGGTGGACAAGCACCTGACGGACGACGGGGTGCTGGTGCAGTGGATCCACACGTACGAGAGCAACACGGAGCTGGTGAAGCTGGTGATGCGCACGCTGCACGACACCTTCCCGCACGCCACGACGTGGCTGGGGCCGGAGGACCTGGTGATGGTGGCCAGCCGCAAGCCGCTGTCCTTCGACGCGGCGGCGGTGGCGGCGCGCATGGCCCGGCCGGAGGTGAAGGAGGACCTGGCGCGCGTGGAGATCCACGACCTGTTCGGCCTGTTGTCCAAGCAGGTGCATACGGAGGAGGGCCAGAAGGCCTTCGCGGGCGAGGGCCCCATCAACACGGACGACCACAACCTGCTGGAGTACGCGTCACCGGTGGCCTTCTTCCTGGCGAACCTGGACGTGCGGGTGAAGGACGAGCGCCGCTCACCGGAGCTGGGGCCGGGGCTGCTGTTGCACCAGTACGTGCGTGAGAACCCGCCCACCGCCGAGCAGGTCGCGAAGCTGTACCGCAACGTGGAGCGCTACCACTCGGAGAAGAACCCGGTGGTGCGGGGCGTCGCGGCGCTGTGGCATTCGCTGGCGCCGGAGGACCCGGCGGCGGCGCTCGCGCTGGGCCGGGCGGTGCTGGCGCAGGGAGACCTGACGCTGGCGGCGTCCCTCCTGGAGCCAGAGGTGGCCAAGGGCGGCCGTTCCCCGGAGCTGGTGACGGAGTACCTCAAGCTGGTGACGGCCCGGACCTGGGCGGCGCGCACGGTGTGGACGCCGGTGAACGGCGAGGAGGCGCTGGCGGTGGCCCGGGACGTGGTAGCGCGCCATCCCCAGGACACGAAGCTGCAGAAGGCATACAAGGCCTACTGTGAAGCGCTGCCGCCGGCGGCCTGCACGCGCCCGGCGAATCCCCCCACGGTGGCGCCCGGCGCGCCGTGAAAACGGAGCGGATCAGGCCGTTGAGAGGTGCCAGGTCCGCGGAATTGCTTGATCCGGGCCCCCATCCTCCCGATGACGGATGGAGGTGCTTGCCCGCCCGTTGTACTGTCCGTATCGACCCTGACTTCCCGCAGGGTGTGTCTCTCCACCGCTGCAACGACCCCCGGAGTTCCCCATGAACGCGATCGCGAAGGCCCCGAAGAAGCAGTTCCGCAAGAACCGTGGTCAGGGCATGACCGAGTACATCATCATCGTGGCCCTCATCGCGATCGCCGCCATCGGCGTGATCACGCTGTTCGGCGACAACATCCGCAAGCTGTTCGGCGCCTCCGCCGCGGCGCTGGCCGGTAACGACAACGTCGCGAACGACGGCCAGACGGCGACCGACGCGCTGAAGAAGAAGACGATGAAGAACTTCGGTCAGAACAACACCTACTGAGCCACGCTCGGCGGTGCGCGAATGGCAGGTCCCTCCATCTGGAAGGGCCTGCCATTTTGCTTTTGCGGGGTGGGGACTACCGGGCCTGCGGGGCGGAGAAGCCCAGGCGGCGCAGCATCACCTGCCGGATGGACGGGATGCGGAAGCGGAAGATGAAGGCGTCCGCGAAGTAGTGGGCGAGCACGCACGCGAAGCCCAGCGAGGTGAACGCGCGCAGCAGGGGATGTGTTTGAGCGCCGCCGCCAATGCCCAGCGAGCCGCGCATGGGGCCATCCAGCAGGAAGCCATGCACCACGCCCAACGCGAACAGCGGAAGCATGGAGACGACCATGGCCGGCCAGATGAGCTTCCGGCTCAGGCGGGGTGAGTCACCCTCGCGAGGCTTCAGCATGCGGGCGCTGAGGACGTAGTACTCGAGGCCGTGCATGCCCGGGAGCATGACGTAGCCCCAGGATGGGGCCACGAGCGCCAGTCCGGTCGCGGTGGCCATGCCCAGGAGGTAGAGCACCTTGGGGCCGCTGGCGGTGCCGGAGCGGAGCACGCTGCGGAACAGCAGGAGGAAGTAGCCCAGCCAGATGGCGATGAGCAGCGGCAGCGTCTGCCACGGGAGGACGGCGCCCTGGCCCACGTCGAGGTAGGCGCCCGCGCCCGGAGCGGCGGACTCGGCGACGAAGAAGATTCGGACCAGGAGGACGCTGAGGAGCAGCGGGACGTAGAGCTGCTGGAGCTTGCGCTCCAGGGCGGAGGGCGGCGCGAGTCCGGCCTGTCCACCGCGCAGGCCGTGCAGGGACCACAGGCCCCGGTGTTGCGACAGGGTGTGGTGCATGCCGAAGACGTTGAAGATGACGGCGACGGCGAAGGTGTGGATGGAGCGGTCGGCGTAGAAGGTGAAGAACAGCGCCGCGCCCACGCCGAGCATGGCCAGCGCACCGGCGAAGATGGTGCGCGGCTGGTGGGGCGCGGCAGTGAGCACGTCGCGGTGCACTCCGAAGAGCAGGAACGTGAGGATGACGTGCGTGGCATTGCCCAGGAGGTTCTGGGCGGTCCAGCCCAGGAGCCGGTGGGCGTTGTCCGCGGCCGCCGGGGCGAGGAAGGTGCTGGCGACGGCGGCGACCAGCGTCAGGGCCAGGGGGAGGCCCAGGATGGCGAGGTCGGCCCGGGGAGAGAACAGCCACAGCTGGCGAAAGCGCAGGGAGCCGGGAGCGGCCGGCGTGTCCTGCTCCGTGGCGGTGGCGACTCCGGGGCTCAGCGGTGTCATGGGATTGGGAGTATACCGGGTCCCCAGGCCCCCAGAACCCGAGCCACCCTGCCTGCCAGGCGGGAGGCGGAGTGGGGGCAGGCCCAGGGGTGATTCACGCTGACGGAGGTGGAACGAATGCCGCGGGGACGACCGGTCGCTTCATTGGCTCCAGATTCATACAAGGAGTGGCTGATCCTGACGGCGGTCACGCTCGGGATTATTTCTGTCCACGCTTTTGTGACCTGGGGCCGCCCACTCATCGGTGGACCGCTGTACTGGATTCTCTGGGCTGCGTGGCTGGCCTGCACGGTGTTCGAACTGGGGCGGCGTGCCTGGCTGATTCGTGTCTCACGGGCTTTGACCTACGACGACCTCGACGTGCGGCTGTGGAGCTGCATCCAGGTGCTGGGGATTGCCTCTTTCGCGTTGAGTTGGATCAGCGGCGTTGCCCCCTACGTGAAGTAACGGCTTGCGAGCGGGAGGTGGGTCATCAACAGGAGCGTGGTGTGGACTCTCGCGGGATGCCTGCTGGTCTTCGTGGTGTTTATTGCGCTTGCCTCCTATGTGAGCGGAAGAACGCGACTTGTCCTCGTGAATGAAGCCGGGAGGGAGCTCCGTGTCTTGACGGCTCGGATTCCTGGCGAGGCATGTACGTTTGAGAGGGTCCCGGTCCATGGCCGTGTCGTCTGTCAGGGACGGGCGAATGCGGACGGCGACCTGGCCGTCGACCTTGAGTTCACGGATGGCGGCAAGGTCCAGTTGGAAACCGGTGAGTTCGTGAACCCGCTGCTCGGATTGCGAGGCGTCGTCACCGTGAGCGCGGACGGTGGAGTCAATTTTCAGAGGGACTGATTGCCGCCACTGCGCCTTGGGGACTGGAGCGAGGAGCGAAGGATGAAAGTGCTTCTTGGAGTCTGTGCGCTGGTCGCGGTTGTTTCTTGTCGTTCTCAGTCTGAAGTTGAAGCCGGGCAAGAGTTGAAGGGACTTCATCGGGACTGCATGTCCGACGGTCGATGTTCAGCGGGGCAGGTGTGCTTCGAGTGGCACACAGGTCGCGCGCCGCCTCATGGCCTCATGCGGACGTGTGAAATCCGCTGTGGAAGCGCTGCTGACGGTGGCCGGGATTGTCCGCGAGGATTGACGTGCAGCGGAGTAGGAAGCCACTTTCCAAACAATGTCTGCGGGTAGGGACAGTTGATTTCGTAGAGTGTCACCCGCACATGAAGCAGCGGTGAGCATGGCCTGCGCACCGAGAAATGGGTCGGAAGGACATGCCAGAGGCGCCCGTTCCTTTCCATGCCTTGCTGGGGAGGCCTCAGGCCTGGTGGGACCGGCTCTTCCTGGGGCTGGTGTCGACGGGCGCGGTGTTGTTCTACGCCCTCTTCGGCTTTCCCTGGTCAGGCAGCCATCTGGCGCCAGGACTCAGCGCGGAGAAGGTCCGCTCCGTGTCCCCGGGGATGTCCGAAGCAGAGGTGATTCAACGTCTGGGCCCGCCCCTGGCTCGGAAGGTGAGTGCCTCGGGAAGACTCTCCTGGGACTACGCGAAGCCGGTTCCCAAGGTTCGGCAGTATCCGCGGGTCTTCGTCACTTTCGAGGCGGAACGTGTCTCCGCGGTCGTGGTGGAACTAAAGACCTTCTGGGGTGTCGATAAGGAGCTGCTCTACCTACGGACCCCTGAGCGCATCATCGACAGGGCCGACCACGACGACTTCCTGCCATCTGCGGGAGGTACGGAGGGACCATGAGGCTCGTTGTTTCGGCGCTGCTGTTCGTCCTGCCTGGCGTGCACATGGGCTGCAAGCGAGATGCTGGCTCCAGAGAAGTCCCTGCGACCGTGCTTGAGCGGATTGGAACGGAGTGTCTCCCTGAGGGAAGCTGTGGGAATGGCCTCGTATGTGCCGGCCGCACGAATTTCGCTCACCTTGACGCGGGGTTTACCTGTGAGCTTGTCTGTGACCCGGCGCGGGATGGTTCTTGTCCCGAGGGGTGGAGCTGCGTGCGGACAGCGGATGGCCGAGCCGCGGCGCTTCCCGGACACTGCATCCGTGCCTCGGAGATGTGACAGCCCTCAACGGTCCTCCGGGGACACAAGGGCCTCCGCTGCACGCAGAGGAGCAAGGTCATGGCTTCCGTGAGAAGAGAAGTCCTGGAAGTGGCTGGGGAGTTCTGCCTGCAGTTGGACAGGACGCAGCAGCTTGACGCCGTGTTGGAGCGTGCGTGGCGATCATCGACGCACTTCGCGCTCATCCGGCGCGGGAGGATGCGGGTCGACGGTGCGGATGTCGTCGTGCCCACTCCGGAGTTGAAGCGCCTTCAGCGTGACTTCGAGCGGATCCGGGTGGCTGCGGTGGAGTCGCGGTGGGTCTCGTCGTGGCCTGGGACGACGACGGGGGGCTCCGGCAATTTGTGGGTGAGATGCCGGACAAATGGCGGTGTGCGCCTGCCGTTGAACGACGAGAACGTCTGGAGGGATTTCGACGGGTGGGACGATCTCCAGTTATTCGAGGGCCCCCGGCTGAAGCTGTTCGTCTGCAGCCATGAGGGATTTGGCGCCGTCTGGGGAAATGAGCGATTCTTCCGGGACCTGGGGATTGCCCCCGCGCGGCAAAAGCATGAGACGTATGAACTGGTCGGCGAACCCATGGCACCCGCTGCCTGGTCACTGCTCATGCAGGGAAAGCCCACTCTGTAGGACGGTCATGCGATTCGTTCAGATTGTCTGGATCTTCGTGGGAGCGTACCTGGGGCCGCTGGTCATGGTGTCTCTTCTGCGCCTCTGGCCTGAAAGGTGGTTGCGTTCGCGGGACGTGCTGGAGATTCCATTGGGGCAGGAGGCATCTCTGCCCGGAATCGCGGTGTTCTGGTTGCTGTCCCTGGGATTGGGCGCAGTCGCCGCAGTCTGGGCTTGGCGGTGGCTCTTTGAACGCAGAAAGGGAGTGGGGGCCCATGTCGAACCCGTCTGTTCCGTTCGCCCCGCCCCCAGGTTGGCACTGGCCATGAAGTGGCAACTTCGGTTGATGCCCTTGGTGTTGCTTCTGGCGAGCTGTGATGAGTCAGAAGGATTCTTCAGGACTGTCGAGGTAGATGCTCCGATCTATTCGGAGTGTGTCGAGGCCGCACTGGCTGATTCATCGGGCGGACGCCAGAGTTCGGCTGGGAGTGGACGTTGGAGCTTGAGCAACGGCTCGACCGAAAATCGTCGTGAGGAACTCACCGTGGTTCTCCGTGATGAAAATGGCAAAGCAAGGCTGGACGTCTTTGCTCAGAGCCTTGTTCCGAGCGACGGACGCTTTACGCCTGGCGAGCTTGAGGTGGTGCGAGCTGAAACCCACCGCATCATGCAAGCGATCTTGGTCCGGTGTGTGAAAGCGGATGTCCAGCAGAAGCTGTCATGTCGGGCGAAGGTGAAGAATTTCAAGGGCCAGGACGCCTGCGCCCCCTTGTGAGTCTGGGCTCCAGGGATTTGACGTGTGACAGGTTGCCAACAGGGACGGGTGCGCTGCTGGAGGGCACCCGTCCCGGTTCGGCTGCTGAACGGACGGGGGGCTGGGTTGGTTTGGTGTCGTGCCCAGCCGGATGCGAGCCCGGAGGATTCAAGAGGGCTTCATTGGGAATGCACCACGGTTCCCTGGCGAACCGTGTTCTTTTGAGAGCGTCCCACTTCACGGCCGTGTCGTCTGTCAGGGACGGGCGAATGCGGACGGAGAACTGTCGATGTGGAGTTCGCGGATGGCAGCCGGGAACAATCGGAATCAGGTCTGTTCGTGAATCCGCTGCTCGGATGACGGTCATGGCTTCCGTGAGAAGAGAAGTCCTCGAGGTAGCGGGGGCGTGGTGCCTGCAGTTGGACAAACAGCAACGCCTTGACGCCTTGCTGGAGCGTGCGCCTGCCGTTGAACGACGAGAACATCTGGAAGGATTTTGACGGGTGGGATGACCTCCAGTTGTTCGAGGGCCCCAGGCTGAAGCTGTTCGCCTGCAGCCATGAGGGATTTGGCGCCGTCTGGGGGAATGAGCGATTCTTCAGGGAACTGGGCGTTGTTCCCGCGCAGCAGAAGCATGAGACGTATGAACTCGTAGGCGAGCCCATTGCACCCGCTGCTTGGTCACTGCTCAAGCAGGGGATGCCCATTCCGTAGGACGGTCATGCGATTCGTTCAGATTGTCTGGATCTTCGTGGGAGCGTACCTGGGGCCGCTGGTCATGGTGTCTCTCCTGCGCCTCTTGCCTGAGAGGTGGCGCTTCGAGCGCCAAACCCAAGAATGAGCGTGTCTCTCCGCTGGCTCCCACGGTTGGGAATCGTTGGATTGGTGTGTGGCTTCGTGCCGTCGGTGGGCGTCGCGGTTGTCCTGACTGGCTTGGGCCTTGCCGGAATCTCGTCGGCGGATTCGCATCCTTTCCCTGGGGATCCGCCTTTGGCGGACATGCTCGCGGAGGTTGCGCTCTGTGGGTGGTTGTTCCTTCTGGTTGGTTATGGTTGCTTCTTCGCTGCTCGCAAGGTGTCCGATCGAATCGTCCAGCGCCGTCGTGGGTGGACCCGTCGGCGCGATCATTGGCGCTGCGGTGGGAACGGTCGCGGTGGGCATCATTGCCTATTGTGCGACGCATCCGGGAGCATGCACCATCTCCTGGCCGGGCAGTTCAGTGGACGATCCGGTGATGAATCCGCCAGCACCTCCGAACGCTTGCCCAATGGCGGGAGAAGAGCGAAACTGGGCTGGCAATCCCAGGGGTTCCGCTGACGAGTTCAAGCACATGAGACCTGTACCGGGAGATCCCACCAAGGTGCAGTTCAGGCATCCGCAGACGGGGAAGAAAATCATCAAACCCAAGCCTCCTGGATTCGACGATTGGTGGAACGGAAAAAAAGACAAGTAAGCCGCCAGAAGAAGAGTTCCGTCGAGCCGCTCAAGGTTGCGGCGATGGATCAGGCTTGGAATCTTGAGCAGGATGCCGAGGCCTCGCGTGAAGGTCTGTTTCATGCCTATTTGGTGGCAGCACGCGCTGGAAGAGTAGAGGCCATGACAAATGCGGGGCTCCATCTCGTGTATGGAGATGGAGTCCGCAAGGACGTGAAACAGGCTCTCAAGTGGATGAGGAAGGCCGCTCGACTGGGCGACGATGTTGCTGTCTTCAACCTGGGGGTGTTTTACGGCAAGGGTCGGGGAGGAATTATTAACAAACGACTCGCCGAGCGCTGGTACCGACGCGCGGTGGCTCTTGGCTTCCCACCGGCCAAGGGAAATCTTGCCGACCTGCTTTACTTCAGCCGGAGCAGGAAAAAATGGAAGGAAGCCGTCGCGCTCTATCGACAGTTGGCGCGCAACGGAGACATTGCTGCGCTTTATAATCTTGCGAATGCTTACGAGCGCGGGCGCGGCGTCACGCGGAATTTGAGAAAGGCGATTCAGCTATACAAAAAGGGCGCGGCTGCGGGGGACGCCGAAGCTCAATGTGTTTTGGGCTGGATGAGTCTCAATGGCGTCGAAGGCGCTCGGGACGTTCTGGGCGCGATTCGCTGGTACCAGGAAGCCGCGAAGCAAGGTCACGTTAGCGGCTTTTTCAGCCTGGGGCAGATTTATGCGGAAGGTGACGGAGTGCCCAGGTCCAAAGCCCGCGCGGCGCGGTATTACAGGCTGGCCGCGGACGCAGGGCATCCTCGAGCCGCAGCCTGTCTGAAGGCACTTGGCGTCGAGCCGTAGCGAGAGGTCTGTGCCTGTCCCAGTTCCGTGGACATCTGAGATGTGATGAAGGGGGCCAAGGATGTCCACGGAGACGAAGCAGAGAAGGAAGCGCCGTCGCTTCACTGCCGAGTTCAAGGTGGAGGGTTGTCCGGTTGGTGCTGGAAGAAGACAAGATGGTGGGCCAGATGGCGAGGGACCTGGACCTCACCGCGACGGCCCTACGCACCTGGGTGGAACGGGCCCGGGCGGACCGGGGCCAGGGCAAGCCGGGAGCGCTGACGACGGCCGAGCGCGAGGAACTTGCGCGGCTGCGCAAAGAGAACTGCCCTAGATGCGCTTTCGGGGACGTGAGGAGAAGCCCGCGCCCTGCATGGATCCGCCCCTTGGGGACTCTCAATAGGGACGGGGTTCATCCGCCACCCACCCCGTGCTAAAACGGGAAGGTCCATGGAAGGCCGACTGCTTCTGAAGAACTGTGCCGTGTTCCGGGCGGATGGTCGCGTCCGCCATGGCATGGCCGTCGTGGTCGAAGAGGGCATCATCCGCCGCGTCGCTCCGGACGCCGAGGTGCCCGTGCTCCCCGGTGACTGGGAGGTGGCCTGTCGCGGCCGGCTCGTCGCTCCCGGCCTCGTCGACTGTCACTCTCACATGGTCAACGGGCAGCTCCTGCCCCCCAATGGCGACTTCCTCCTGCGCCAGCCCCGCTCGCGCCTGGAGCGTATGCGCGGCGTGGCGAACCTCCTCACCGCCGAGGACGTGGAGATCCTCACCCGCTTCGCCGCCGCCCGGGCGCTGCTGGATGGCGTGTCCCTCGTCGTGGACCACCTGTCGTGTCCCACCGACGTCGCCGGTGGCCTGGAGGCCCAGGCCCGTGCCGCGAACTCGCTGGGTCTTCGCCTCGTCACGTCCCACTCCACGCACAGCCTGGATGGGGCCGCCGTCGCTGATGCCCAGGCGGATGCCAACGCCGACTTCGTCCGCCGCTACCGGGAGCACCCTCGCGTCCGTGGCGCTCTGGGCTTCCATGCGTCGTACACCTGTGAAGATCCGCTCCTGACCCGCATCGCGCGGCATCGCGAGGAGCTGAATGCGTTCGTCGTCTTCCACATCGCGGAGAACGAGGACGACCTCTCCACCACCTACGCCACGCATGGCCGCCGGGTCGTTCCTCGCCTGGACGCTCTGGGCCTCCTGGGCCCCCACGCCATCGCTGGCTACCCTCGCGCCGTGGAGCGCTCCGAGTCCGAACGGCTCGCCGCTTCCGGCACCTTCATCGCCCTGACTCCTCGCGCTACCCGGTCGATGGACCGGGCCGCTGAGTCCGCGGACGGTGCGCTGTCCAGTCTCCACCTCGTGGGCCTGGGCACTGGTGGCCATGGCACCCTCCAGGAGGAGCTGGCTGGGGCGCTTGTCAGCATGCTGTCCCTGGCTCGCTCCGGGCGCATGCCGGACCTGGATGACTCGCTGGCGCACTTGTTCGTCAGTGGCCCGGCGGAGCTGTGCACCCGCCTGTTCGGCAAGCCTTCGGGCGGCGTGGAGGAGGGCAGCATCGCGGACCTCGTCGTCTACGACGCCATCCCCGCCGCCGACCCGGAGACCGGCTACTCGCCGTTCCTTCTGGGCCAGCTCACCGCCGCCCGCGTGGCCTGGACCATCGTCGATGGCCGCGTCTGTGTCCGCGAAGGGCAGCTCCTGGGCAGCGACTTCGTGGACCTGGCTCGAGACGCCGCCTCCGCGCTTGCTCGCGTCTGGTCCCGCGCACGACTGGGTTCGTAGGGTAGAAGGGGCGCGTGAGTGCCCTGCCTCCCCGCCTCGTGGACCTGCTTCGCGCTTCCCGCGCCCGCCGGGGTCCGCTGCTCTCGGACTCCGCCACCTCCGCCTTCCGCCTCCTCAACGGCGCCGCGGATGGCGTTCCCGACGTGACGGCGGACATCTTCGGTGACGTCGTCGTGGTCAGCCTCTACCGCGACCTCACTGACTCCGAAGAAACCACGCTGCTCGACGCCGCTGTCTCCGCGTGGACTCCTCGCAGCGTCTACCTGAAGCGCCGTCCCCGTGAGGCCCGCGTGCTCGCCAACGTGGCGAAGGACGCGCTGGCTCCGGAGACCGCGGCTCGCGGTGAGCCCGTGGAAGACTTCGTTGCTCGGGAGAACGGCCTGTCCTTCCACATCCGTCCCGGGCAGGGGCTCTCCGTCGGCCTCTACCTGGACATGCGCGACACCCGCGCGTGGCTCCAGTCCCAGGCCTCTGGGCTCACCGTCCTCAACCTCTTCGCCTACACCTGTGCATTTGGCGTCTTCGCGACTGCCGGGGGCGCGAAGCGCGTGCTCAACATGGACGCCAGCCGCCGCGTGCTCGAATGGGGCGAGGAAAACGCGCGCCTCAACGGGCAATCCGTGGATCGCTATGACTACGTGGCTGGCGATGTCTTCGATTGGCTCGGGCGGCTCGCGAAGAAGGGGGAGTCCTTCGACGTCGTGGTCGCCGACCCTCCTTCGTTCTCCACCACCAAGACGACCCGCTTCTCCGCCGCTCGCGACTACGCCCGGCTGGCCGAGGCCGCCGCGAAGGTCGTGGCCCCCAAGGGCCGTCTGGTTGCCTGCTGCAACCTGGCGGGACTGCCCTCGCGCCGGTTCGAGACCATGGTGCTGGAGGGCGTGACGCGGGCGGGCAGGACCGGGAAGACGGTCGGGTCGCTTGGTCCCTCGGGAGTCGACTTTCCGGCGCTCGCTGGTGAGGAACCGGCACTCAAGGTGCTCGTCGTCCAACTTCGTTAGCGCCTCCGGGTGGGGCGCGGCTAGATTGCCTCCATGGCTCCCGCCGCCTCCTCGCCCCCGCGCGATGCGTTCCGTTTCGGCAACTACCGGCTCATCGATCGGATCGCCGTGGGGGGCATGGCGGAGATCTTCCTCGCGCACCAGCTGGATGCCAGCGGCGATGAGACGCCCATCGTCATCAAGCGCATCCGGCCGCATCTGTCCAAGCACGCCGCCTTCGTGAAGATGTTCCTCAACGAGGCGCGCCTGGCTGCCCAGCTCAATCACCCCAACATCGTGCAGATCCACGACCTGGGGAAGATCGTCGACAGCTACTTCATCGCCATGGAGTACGTGTCCGGCCGCGACATGCGCCGGGTCGTGCCCAAAGCCGAGGCCCTGGGGATTCCCTTCCCCATGGTGTACGCGCTCAAGATTGCCTCCTGCGTCTGCGCGGGCCTGCACTACGCGCACACGAAGAAGGACCGCTACGGCAACCCGCTCAACATCGTCCACCGCGACGTCACGCCGGAGAACATCGTCGTCGCGTTCGATGGCTCGGTGAAGGTGCTGGACTTCGGCATCGCCAAGGCCGCCAACCAGGTGGAGGAGACGCGCTCGGGTGAGATCAAGGGCAAGCTCAGCTACCTCTCCCCGGAGCAGTGTCTGGGCCGGCCGCTGGACTGTCGCAGCGACATCTTCTCGCTGGGCACCGTCCTCTACGAGTGGCTCACCGGCTTCAAGCTCTTCACCGGTGAGTCCGACGTCGCCGTCATGCGCAGCATCACCGAGGCGAAGATCTACGCGCCGTCGTACTTCCGCGAGGACCTGCCGGAGCGCGTGGAGGCCATCCTGATGCGCGCGCTCGCCCGCGACCGCGAGCGCCGCTACCACACGGCGCTGGAGATGCAGCGCGACCTGGACGCCTTCCTGGAGTCCTACGACTTCACGCCCTCGGCGCTGCACCTGGCCAACTTCGTCAAGCAGCTCTTCGAGGACGAGCGCCCGCAGGAATTGAAGCGCCTGTCCACGCGCCAGTCCTCCGCGCCCACGTCGGAGATGGCGCTGGAGGTGTCCGCGGTGGCGGCCTACGTGGACGGCCCGCCCACGGAGGCCATGCGCATGGACGACCTCCCCGCCACCGAGCCGCGTCTGCTCGCGCTGACCCTGGACTCCGCGATGTACGAGAAGCTGGAGGCCCAGGCCCGCAAGGCGAACGTGTCCCTGGCGAAGCTGGCGGCGGACGTGCTGGAGGGATGGCTGAAGTCGCGCTGATGGCGTGCCTTGGCTCGCGTTGCCCATGCCCCGGCTGAAGCTGACGCTCGAATACGAAGGCACCCGGTACGTGGGCTGGCAGGTGCAGCCCAATGGCCCGTCCATCCAGTCCACGCTCCAGGACGCGCTCCAGAAGCTGCTGGGCGAGCCGCGCGTGTTCGTGGCCTCCGCTGGCCGCACCGACGCGGGCGTCCATGCGACGGGGCAGGTGGCCTGCTTCGACACGGCCCGCGTGCTGCCCATGAAGGCGTACACCATGGGGCTCAACAGCATCCTCCCGCCGGACATCGCGGTGGTGGCCGCGGAGGAGGTGGCGGCGGAGTTCGATCCGCGCCGCTGGTCTCGCGGCAAGCGCTACCGCTACCGGGTCAGCAACCGGCGCACGCGCTCACCGCTCTTGCGCACGACGCACTGGGAGCTGTTCGCCCCGCTGGACGTGGAGGCCATGCGCCGTGCGTCCCAGGCCCTCATCGGCCGGCACGACTTCTCCGCGTTCCGCGCCGCGGACTGCCAGGCGAAGCACGCGGTGCGCGAACTCCGGCAGGTGCGCGTGGAGGGAGCCTCCGGCGACACCGTGGCCTTCGTGGTGGAGGGCACCGCGTTCCTCAAGCACATGGTGCGCAACCTGGTGGGGACGCTGGTGGAGGTGGGCAAGGGCCGCCGCCCCGAGGCCTGGGTGGCCCAGGTGCTGGCTTCGCGCGACCGCAAGCAGGCCGGGGCCACCGCGCCTCCGCAGGGGCTGGTGATGGAGGAGGTCTTCTACGGGGACGGCCCGCCTCCTCGCCCGGCGGGCGACACGGCTGTCGGGGAAGAGGACGAAGGGTGAGAGTGCGATAGGCTTTCGGGCCGTGAGCTCCAAACCCAGTGCCCTCGAACCCCTGCGCGTCCGCGTCCGCCGCTTCCAGTTCATCGTGGGACTGGGCTTCCTGTCGCTGGTGCTGGGGGCCATGCTCAGCGTGTCGCTGGTGCTGCGCCTGCACGCGCGGGTGAACGCGCTGCCGTCCGACTTCGTGCGCATCCCGGTGGCGGTGGTGCTGGAGAACCTGTGGGTGCTCGGCGTGCTGCCGGTGCTCAGCTACCTCGCCGCCCGCGTCATCGCGCTGCGCACGTGGACCTCGGCCGTGGGAGCGGCGGTGTCCGGGGGCCTGTTCGTCGTCGCCCTCAACTTCGTGCGCGACGGCATGGACGGCCTCACCTCGGACTGGGGTGTCGCGTCGGCGCTGCGCATCCTGGCCTTCATGGGCGGCATCCTCCTGACCGCCCGGGCCATCCGCGCGGGCCGTGCCGCCGCGGAACGGGGCTCCACCGCGGCCCAGGCCAAGGCCGAGGCGCGCAAGTCGGAGTACGACGAGTTCCTCAAGGCCGCCGAAGCCGCCGGTGCACGCCTGGAGCAGCGCGAGGGTGGCGCTGGCACTGAAGCTCCGGCACCGGCCTCCACCGATGCGCCCGCGCCGTCGGGTGAGGCGAACCGGGACGGGGAGGGCACTCCGCCTTCGGGCGACATGAAGACGCCCGCGGCTTGAGGCGGCCCCGGCTTCGCGCCGAAGCCGCCTCGGGTTCAACGGACTACGGGTAGCAGGCCGCCTGGCGCAGGCCGGTGTCCTCGGGGAAGCCCAAGGCCACGTTGAAGTTCTGCACGGCCTGGCCGGCCATGCCCTTCACCAGGTTGTCCAGCGCCGCCATCACCGCCACGGAGCGGCCCTTCGTCGCCACGGAGATGTCGCAGAAGTTGCTGCCCGTCACGGCCGCCACGCGCGGCGTGCCCTCCACGATGCGCACGAACTTCGAGCCCTCGTAGTAGCGGCGGTACGTCTCCGTCAGCGACTGCGTCACCACCGCGCCGCCGTGCTCCGGCCACTCGAACTGCACCGTGGCGAAGATGCCGCGCACCATGGGCGCCGAGTGCGGCACGAAGGCCAGCCGGTGCCGCTGCGAGCCGTGCGCCACCAGCATCACCTCCACCTCCGCCTCGTGCTGGTGCTCCAGCGGCTTGTACGCGCGGAAGTCGTGCGCGCGCGTCGGGTGGTGCGTCCCCTCGCCCGGCAGCGAGCCGGAGCCGGACGAGCCCGTCACGCCCGACACCGCCAGGAGCCCCAGCCCCTTCGTGGCCGCGATGGGCAGCAGCGCCAGCTGCACCGCCGTCGCGAAGCAGCCCGGGTTGGCGATGCGCTTCGCCGTCTTCACCTGCTCGCGCTTCCACTCCGTGAGGCCGTAGGTGAACGTGCCCAGCAGGTCCGGGGACGGGTGCGGCCGGCCGTAGGCGCCCGCGTACCGGCCCGGGTGGTCCAGGCGGAAGTCGGACGACAGGTCCACGAGCAGCAGCCGGTCCGTGAGGCCGGCGTCCGCCCACTGCTTCTCCATCCCGGCGAACTGCGACGCCAGGTCGCCGTGCCCCAGCGCGCTGAACACCACCGGGCGCGGCGAGTCCGCCAGCCAGCGCCAGTCCGGCTCCGCCTCGAAGCGGCCGTCCACCAGGCCGCGCAGGTGCGGGTGCACCTTGTGGATGGGCGAACCCGCGTGGTGCCGGGACACCACGCGGATGCCGGCGTTGCCGGGATGGCCCGCGAGCAGCCGCAACAGCTCGCCTCCGCCGAAACCGGAGGCCCCCAGGATGTAGATGTGCGCAGGCGACGTCATGACTTCCTCCCCGCCCCCAGCTTGGGCGCGAGCTTCTCCACGATGAGATTCCCCAGGGCGTTCGGATCCGCGCGCGCGTTGCGAGCGGGCAGCCCCACCACCTGCTCCACGAAGCGCACGCCCACCGCGTTGTCCGTGGCGGGCCCTGCCACCATGTCCATCTCGATGCCGTACACCTCGCGCAGGTGCCGCACGCCGCCGGCCGCGCCCACCGGGTCGTTCGCGCACAGGATGAACGCGCCGCCCAGCGACTTGAGCTCCGGGTCCGCCAGGATGGCCTGCACGCCGTACTCGCCCATGATGCCGTCACCCGTCTCCGCGACGATGACGTCCACGTCCTGGGCCGCCATCTCCGAGAAGACGATGCGCGCCACCTTGGACGCCGTGCGCGCGCCGGTGCACACGATGCCCGCGTCCGTGAAGTCCATCACCACGTCCGCGCCGCTGTCCTGCATGGACAGGGTGTCGCGCATCAGCGACACGCCCGTGAGCTTCGCGCCGCCCACGCGGTAGCCCGCCTGCGCCAGCTTCCGCACCACCACGCTGGCCGCGTACGTCTTGCCCGCGTTCATGCAGGTGCCCACGACGTAGACCACGGGGCACGTCACCGCCTTCGACGTGCCCTTGAGCGCGCCGGTGGAGATGTGCGCGTGCTGGCCCGCGCGCGACTGGAACTCCGGGAAGGTGAGGACCTGGCCCAGCACCTCCGCCTCGAAGGGCGCGCCCACGCCCGGGTTGTGCGAGGTGCACTTCCCGATGACGCCGCCCATGTTGAGGATGTGGAGCTTGTCGCCTACGGAAACGGACGCAGGGACGATGCCCTCGTACCCGTGCAGCGCGTTGCGGTGGCCCAGCGCGCCCACGACGATGTCGCCCGCGTGGAGCGTGACGAGCCGGCCGTTCACGTCCTCCAGCTGGTTGTAGACGCTCTTCTCCCCGTGGATGCGCACCGCGATGACGGCGCCCTCTTCGCACTTCACCTCGTCCGTGAGGTGCACGGTGCGCCCCACCTGGAGGTTGCGGGTGACACTTCCGACCTTGTCGACGTGGATCTTCATGTCGTCACTTCGCTTTCTGCGAGAGCATCTGCGCGACGCCGTAGAGCTTGGCGAACCCCGCCGCTTCCGTCCCCGTCCACAACACGTTGGCCTCTCCGTACGTCGCCACCTTCGCGTCCATCAGCGAGTGCGGCGAACGCACGCCTTCCACGACGTGGGCGCGCGGGGTGAGCACCAGCTTCACCTCGCCCGTCACGCGGTCCTGCGAGGAGGCGAGGAACGCCTCCAGGTCCTTCACCAGCGGGTCGAAGAAGTGCCCCTCGTGGAGCAGCGACCCGTACAGGTTGCCCACCGTCTCCTTCCAGAAGAGCTGCTTGCCCGACAGCACCAGCTTCTCCAGCTCGCGGTGCGACGCGATGAGCAGGTGCGCCGCCGGGGCCTCGAAGCCCACGCGGCCCTTGATGCCCAGGATGGTGTCGCCCAGGTGCACGCCCCGGCCAATGCCGTACGGACGCCCCAGGGCGTTGAGCTTCTCCACCACGTCCACCGCGGACATCGCCTTGCCGTCGAGCGCCACCGGCACGCCCTTGTCGAAGGAGATGACGAGCGGCCGAGGCTTCAGGTCGGTGGGGATCTCTCCACCGGGGAAGGCCGCCTCCGGCAGCGTGCTCCACGAGTCCAGCGTCTCGCGGCCGCCCACGGACGTGCCCCACATGCCCTCGTTGACGGAGTACGTGCCCGTCTTCGCCGGCAGGTGGAAGCCGCGCTCCGCGAGGAAGGAGATCTCCTGCTGACGGGAGAGCGCCAGGTCACGGATGGGGGTGATGAGCTGCAGCTGCGGCGCGAGCGTGCGGAAGGCCACGTCGAAGCGGACCTGATCATTGCCGGCGCCGGTGCTGCCGTGGGCCACGGCCTGCACGCCCAGCTTCTCCGCCATGCGCACCGCCTCCACGGCCTGGCAGGCGCGCTCGGCGGAGACGCTCAGGGGGTAGAGCTGGCCGCGCAGCACGTTGCCGGCGATGAGGAAGCGCAGGTAGCCCTGGAACAGGGTGTCGCGCGCGTCCACCGTGTGGTGCGCCACCGCGCCCAGCTTCTGGGACAGGGCCTGGATGCGCTCCAGCTGCTCGGGCGGGAAGCCGCCCGTGTCCACGGTGACGGTGGTGACGTCCCAGCCCTGCTCGCGCAGGTACACCGTGCAGAAGGCGGTATCGAGGCCACCGGAGAACGCCAGCACCACGGACTTCTTGCTCATCTTCGGACTCCTGTTGCTGCGAAAGGGGTGAGGAAGGGTTCAGGGGGCCCAGACGCGCGAAGCGGCCTGTGCCTGCTGTGCATGGGTGCGCGTGAGCCAGTCGCGCGCGTCCGCCAGTTCCTCGCGCGCGGTGGCGAGGCCCAGGTTGCCGGCGCCACCCAGGTGGGTGGCCGTCAGCGCGCCGCGGTCCGGCTGGAAGGTGCCTTCGTTGAGCTGACGGCCCACCTCGCGGTACGCGTCGCGGAAGGGCTGCCCCTGGGCCACGAGCGCGTAGGCGTGGTGCGCGGCGTAGAGCGTGTCGTCGCACGCCGCGCGCGCCTTCTGGGCGTTCACCTTCAGCGCGGGCACCAGCCGCGCCAGGACCTCCAAGAGCGCCTTCGCGCTGGTGAGGGCCTGGAGGGTGGGGCGCTTCAGCAGCTGGAAGTCACGGTGGTAGCTGGAGGGAAGCCCGCCGGCCACCGCCTCCACCTGGTGCGCCAGGCCGCGCAGCTCGCGGCAGCGGCCCCGGGCCAGCTCCACCACGTCCGGGTTCTTCTTCTGCGGCATGATGGACGAGCCGGTCGTGAAGGCATCCGGCAGGGCCAGGAAGCCGAACTCGTCCATGCTGTAGAGCTGCACGTCCCAAAGCCACTTCTCCAGAGTGCCCGCCACCGAGCACGCCCAGGTGAGCAGCGCCGCTTCATGCCGCCCCCGACTGTCCTGCGCGTCGATGGGGCTGCGTTGAACCCGACTAAAACCGAGGAGCCGCGCGACATATTCACGGTCGATGGGCAGCGGAACACCAAAGCCCGCGGCCGCGCCCAGCGGGCAGCGGTCGAGCCGCCCCCACACGCCCTTCAGCGCCTCCAGCTCCTCCAGCAGTCCTTCGGCGAAGGCCATGCCCCACAGGCCGAACGTGGACGGCATCGCGCGGCGCAGGTGCGTGTAGCCGGGCAGGGGCAGGTCCGCATTCGCTTCAGCGAAGTCGAGGAACGTTCCCGCCAGCTCCGCCGTGCGCGCGCCCAGCGCGAGCAGTTCCTCGCGCATGAAGAGGCGCAGGGCCAGCAGCACCTGGTCGTTTCGCGAGCGCGCCAGGTGGATGCGCTTGCCCGCCTCGCCGGTGCGCTCCACGAGCGCGGCCTCCAGCGCGGTGTGGCCGTCCTCCTGCTCCGGGCGGATGGTGAAGCGGCCCGCTCTCGCCTCGTCGTGCAGCGCGTGCAGGGCGCTCACGAGCGACGCGGCGGCCTCCGGAGCGAGCAGCCCCACGTGCGCGAGCATGCGCGCGTGCGCGGCGCTGCCCAGCGCGTCGTGCGGGACGAGCGACAGGTCCACCACCGGGTCGTCGCCCACGGTGAAGGCGTGGATGGCCGCGTCCAGCGGCTGGCCCTTGCCCCACAATGTCTCAGCCACGCGACACCTCCCCGGCATAGCCGTGCAGCAGTCGTCGATAGAACGCGAGCCCCGCTTCCAGCTCCGCCCGCGTGAGGTACTCGTTCGCCTGGTGGCTCCGCAGCGTGTCGCCCGGGCCCACCTTCACCGCCGGGAGGTCGCCCAGGAACGCCCAGTCGGACGTGGTGCTGGAGCCCACCGTGTCCTGGCCCGACGCCACCACCGCCGCGCGCACCAGCGGGTGTGACGCGTCCGTGCCCTTGGGCAGGTAGCGCGCGGAGTGCACCACCACCTCGCTCTCCAGCGCCTTGCCGATGTCCTCCGCCACCTTCGCGTGGTCCATGCCCGGCGTGGTGCGCAGGTCCACGAAGAACTCGCACCGGTCCGGCACCTGGTTGCGCGCCAGGCCTCCGGACACCTGCGTCACCTGTGCCCGCGCCTCACCCAACAACGGGTGCGCGGGGAAGCGCAGCGCGGACACGGCCTGGATGTCCCGGGCCGCCTTGAGGATGGCGTTGTCCAGCCCTCCTACGTGCGCGTGCGCCACGTGGCCGCTCTTGCCGTGCGCCACGCAGCGCAGCAGCAACATGCCCCGCTGCGCCGTGCAGGGCTTGAGCGACGTGGGCTCTCCCACGATGGCGGCGTCCAGCGGCCCCAGCGTGGAGAGCAGCGGCCCCAGCCCCTTGCCGCCCGTCTCCTCCTCGGCGGTGAGCGCGAAGACGTACTCGACACCGGAAGGCGCGCCTTCATCGAGGAGCGCCTTCGCGGTGAGGAGCATGGCGGTGACGCAGCCCTTGGCGTCGTTGGCGCCCAGGCCGTAGAGCGTGTCGTCCTTCCACACGGCCTCGTGCGGCTCCGTGGTCCACCCGGCGCACGGCTTCACCGTGTCCAGGTGCGAGTTCACGAGCAGGCGCTTCGGCCCGCTGCCCACGCTGAACCACACGTTGTGGCCCTGGCGGTGCACGCGGGCACCCCAGGACTCCGCATGGCCCGCGACGAGGTCCGCGATGCGGGCCTCGTCGCCGGAGACGCTGGGCGTGGCGACCAGCGCGGTGAGCAGCTCGGCGGGGTTCAACCCTTGGCCTCGCCGTGCTTCACCGCGTGCTCGCGCACGACCATGGTGCCGCTGCCCTCGTTGGTGAAGACCTCCTCCAGCAGGGCATCGGACTGCTTGCCGCTCACCAGGTGCACGCTGCCCACGCCGCCCACCAGCGCGTGGCGCATGGCGTGTGCCTTGGGACGCATGCCGCCCGTGAGCCGGCCCTCGGCCTCCAGCGAGGCCAGGTCCGACAGCGTGGCCAGGGAGATCAGCGACGACGGGTCGGAGACGTCCTTGAGGAGCCCCGGCACCTCCACCATGAAGAAGAGCTTCTCCGCATGCAGCGCCGCCGCCAGGGCCGCCGCCACCGTGTCCGCGTTGGTGTTGTAGACGGCGCCGTCCTGGCCGCCCGACAGCGGGGCGATGACGGGCACGTAGTCCGCGCTTCGCAGGTGCTCCACGACGCGCGTGTCCACGGACTCGATGTCGCCCACGAGGCCGTAGTCCACCATCCGCCCTTGAGTCTCGCCGGGCTCCGTCACCAGCACGGGCGGACGCTTGCGCGCTTTGATCAGGCCCGCGTCCACGCCGGACAGGCCCACCGCGGGCACGCCCGCGGCCTGGAGGTCCGCGAGCAGATCCGTGTGCAGCTTGCCCGCCAGCACCATCTTCGCCGCGTCCAGCACGGGCGCGGAGGTGATGCGGCGGCCGGCCACCTTTTCAATGGGCAGGTGCAGGGCGTCACAGAGCGCGTCCAGCTCCGGGCCGCCGCCGTGCACCACCACGGGGCGGATGGAGAAGGCCCACAGGAGGGCGATCTGCTCGCACGCGGTCTTGCGCGTGCGCGGGTCCGTCAGCACGGCGCCGCCGAGCTTCACCACGAAGGTCTTGCTGCGGAACTGCTTCACGTACTTCGCCGCGTTGCGAAGGGCGGCGTACGGATCGGGAGACAGGGGCACGGTGGACCTCTAGAAAGTCGAAAGGGGACGAAGAAGGGTAGGGCGGCGGGCGGTCAGAAGCCGCCGCCGCGCATCCAGGCCAGGAGGGCGCGCTGCACGTGGTAGCGGTTGCCCGCCTCGTCCACGACGCGGCTGCTCGAGTGGTCCAGCACCTCGTCAGCGACCTCCACGTTGCGGCGCACGGGCAGGCAGTGCAGGAACGCCGCGTCCTTCGCGGCCTTCGCCATGTGCCGGCGCGTGGGCATCCAGCCCGAGTACGACGCGAGCAGCGCCGCCACGTCCGTGGGCGTGCTCGCCGTCTGCGCGGTGGGGCCCCAGGACTTCGCGTACACGGCGCGGCTGCCCACCAGCGCCTCGTCCTGGTCGTGCGTGTACGTGATGCTGCCGCCGGTGGCCCTGGCGTACGCCTCCGCCTCCGCGCGCACGGCCGGGTGCAGGTCGAAGCCCGGCGGATGCGCCACGCGCACCTCGCAGCCCGCGGCCGCCGCGGACAGCAGGAACGAGTTGGGCACCGCCTTGGGCAGCGGCTTGATGTGCGGCGCCCAGGTGAGCGTCACCGGCAGCTTCTTCGTGGTGCCGAACGTCTCGCGCAGCGTCAGCGCGTCCGCCAGGCCCTGGCAGGGGTGCTCGCGCGCGGACTCCATGCTCACCACCGGAACGGTGGCCCACTTGCGGAAGGCGTTGATGACGGGGTCGGCCTCGTCCTCCTCGTCACCGCCACCCTGGGAGAAGGTGCGGATGCCGAGCATGTCCACGAAGCGCGACAGGACGGGCGAGGCCTCCTTGATGTGCTCCGCACGGTCCGCGTTCATCACCGCGCCGGGGCGGTCCTCCAGCTTCCACACGCCGGAGCCCACGTCGAGCACGATGGCGTGCCCGCCCGCGCGCAGCATCACGGCCTCGAAGGACGTGCGCGTGCGCAGCGACGGGTTGAAGAACACCATGCCCAAGAGCTTCCCCGGGAAGATGGCCCCCGGGTCCTTCTGCTTCCACGCGGCCGCCTGCGAGAGGACCGCCTCGACGCCTTCCGGGCCCAGGTCCTGGATGCGGGTGACATGCTTCATGGGCTTCGTGCTCCCCCGGCCGCGCCGGATGGATGGGGACTGCTGAATATGCACTTGAATTCATGCATATTCGCTGAGGAGGCGCGGATATTATGCAGAACGGCGCAGCGCGCAAGAACATTCACTGGGATTTTTCATGCGCCTTGCGTGCGTATTCAGCCGCATGCATGGTGAACGTGAATGAACCTGGACGACGCCATCCTTCAGCTCATCTCCCAGCAGGACGTGCCGGATCAGTTCGTCCTGCAGTCGTTGCTGGAAGAGGCCGGGCACACGCCCAGCCAGTCCACGCTGTCGCGGCGGCTGAAGAAGCTGAGCGTGCAGAAGGTGAACGGGCGCTATCAGCGCGCCGAGCCGCCGGTGGCGCCGGTGCCGCTCGCGCCGCGTGTGACGATCATCGAAGCGCCGCCCAACATGCTGGTGCTGAAGACGGCGCCCGGCTACGCGCAGATTTTCGGGCTGGCGCTGGACCGCGAGGAGGTGGAGGGCCTGGCGGGCACGGTGGCGGGCGACGACACCATCTTCATCGCGGTGAAGGACCCGTCCTACCTGCGGGACGTGCGCGAGGCGGTGGAGGAGCTCATCCAGCGCGGCCCGTGAACGGGAAGCGGCGCACGGACTCCCACGGGCCGCCGAGGTAGCGCCAGAGCAGCAGCGCGGGAGTATGCGAGTCGAACGCGGACCAGCCCGAGCCCAGCTCCGCGAGCGCTGCCTTCGCTTCGTCCACGGTGGCCTTGTTCATCAGCGTGACGTGGGGACGGAAGGGCTGCCGGTCCTGCGGCGTGAGCCATTCCGAGAACGCGCGCGACAGCTCGCGGTGCACGGGCGAGAGGCCCGGCGCGTCCACGTCCACCGCCATGCCGCGTCCCAGGCCCCGCAGCTTCGTGAAGCGCAAGCCGGGGGCAGGGCGCTCCGTGACGACCTCCAGCGCGGCCTCCACGGCGTCCTGCTGCGACGCGGGCAGGTGATGGAAGAGGGAGACGTGCGCCGGGATGAGGTTGCGCTCGGGCGGGAAGTAGCGCCGCCGCAGGCTGTCCAGGCGCGCGAACGCCTCCGGCTCCAGCTCCGCGGTGACGAGCAGTGGGGCTTCGGAGAGGGCGGCCATGCGGCGCACACCTTCCGTCCGAAGCCCCATGACTACAAGAGGGGCCTACTTCTGGGACGCGAAGAAGGCCTTCAGCGAGTCGTCGGCCTTCTTGCGGTACTCGGGCAGGCGGCCGCGCTCGGCCTCGGCGAGGGCCTTCTTCACGCCCGCGGCGTCGAAGTCGTGCGTGTAGACCGGCGTGCCGGGCTGCTGGCGCCAGGAGTCCGCGAGGCTGCCCGCGTCGATGGCGTCGAAGCCCAGCTCCTCCACGAGCTTGAGCACCTTCGCGCGGTGCTCGGGCGGATCCCCCGCGATGGGCAGCGCCACGCGTCCGGGCGTGCCCTTGGGCTTGCCCTTCTCCGCGAGGCTCTGGGAGTAGATGTTGTTGAAGGCCTTGATGACGGGGCGGCCGATGAGCTTCGAGACCCACTCGCTCTCCACCGTGCCCTTCTCCAGCTCCGGGATGCTGCCGTCGCGCACGGGGTAGTAGTTGCCCGTGTCGATGACGACGACGTCCTTCGGCACGTCCGCGAAGAGGCCCTTGGGCAGGTCCGGGACCGCCTTCTGCGGGATGGTCACGACGACGACCTCGCCCGCCTTCGCGGCCTCCTGGACGGTGACGGCCTTCGCGCCCGTCTCCTTCGCCACGTCGCGCAGGCTGTCCGGTCCGCGTGAGTTCGCGATGAACACCTCATGGCCCAGCTGCGTCCACCGCTTCGCCAGGGTTCCGCCAATGAAACCCGCGCCAATGATTCCGATCTTCATGCCGTCCTCTTCCGGGAAGTTGGTCCACGACCGCAAGCGCCGGTCGGATGCACGACCTCTTTCCGCGATGCGCGGAACCTGGCGGGTTTCCTGGCAGGGGGCCGGGCGTGCCCGTGCTTCCGGGGGCTTCCGCCTGCCTCGCCCCCTTCGCTAGCATTCCGGCTTAACCAGTCCTTGGGGGGCCGGCCGGTGCCATGGCGAACATTCCATCCGAGCTGGTCGCGGCGTTCCGAGGGGCCGCGCGCCCCCTGTCCTCCGAGCAGGAGGCGGGGCTCCTACCCGTGCTGACCTCCATCCTGGAGCGCTGTGAGGCGGCGTGGCCCGGGGTGCGGCTTGAGCCCGGCGCCTTCGTGGCGCACCTGGCCCTGCACACGCCTTCGGGTGAACCTCCCGCGCAGGCCGTGTCCTCGCTGCAGGCCGAGGACCTGTACCTGGCGCTGGCCGCGGTGGAGGGACAGCGGGCGGCGATGGATGCGCTGGAGTCCGCCGTCCTGGTGCCCGCGGGGCGCGCGGTGCGCCGCGTGGAGGACTCGGACGCGTTCGTGGACGAGGTGCTCCAGCTCACGCGCCTGCGGCTCCTGGTGGAGGAGGGTGGCCGCGCGCCGCGCCTCACGGAGTACGCGGGCCGGGGGCCGCTGCGCCGGTGGTCGGAGGCGGTGGCGCTGGGCATCGCGCTGTCGCTCAAGCGCAGGCCGGAGCGCAGCACGCCGCTGGATGACGCGCTCATCGCCGCGGACCTGGGCGCGGCGGATCCGGAGCTGGAGCACATCCGCCACCGCTACCGTCCCGCCTTCCGGGCCGCCTTCACGGAGGCCCTGGCGAAGCTCCCGCCCCGGGATCGCAACCTGCTGCGCATGGGGCTGGTGCAGGGGCTGGGCGTGGAGTCGCTGGGCGCGCTGCACCAGGTGCATGCCTCCACGGTGTCGCGGTGGATGGCGAAGGCGCGCGAAGCGCTCCTGGAGCACACCCGTCTGGCCCTGGCGCGGCGGCTCGCGCTCAACACCTCCCAGCTCGACAGTCTGCTGCGCGTGCTCGACGGCAGCCTGGAGCTCAGCCTCGCGTCCCTGCTGAAGGAAGGGTGAGTCCCACTGATGCCTGATTCGACCCCCCACCTCGACGAGGTCGAGCTGCTCGACCTCGCGGACGGCATTCCGTCCCAGTCCCTACGCGAGCGCGCCGAGTCCCACCTGGACACCTGCGCGTCCTGCCGCGAGTCCCTGGCGGAGTTCCTGCGCGTGCGCGCCGTGCCCGCGCCGGACGTGCACGCCGCGCGCACCGCGGTGATGCAGTCGGATCCGCTGACCCGCTCCGTCAAGCCGCGCATCCCCCAGGTGGCGCAGGGGACGCTCCTGGGCCGCTACGTGGTGCTGGAGCGGCTGGGCGCGGGAGGCATGGGCGTCGTCCATGCGGCGTATGACCCCAGCCTGGATCGCCGCATTGGGCTGAAGCTGCTGCGCGCGCCGCCCGCCACGGGGGGCTCGCAGGGCATGACGGAGCGGCTCTTGCGCGAGGCCCAGGCCGCCGCGCGCACGCGCCACCCGCACGTCGTCGCCGTGCACGACGTGGGGACGTTCGGCGACGTCGTCTTCATCGCCATGGAGCTGGTGGACGGCGGCACGGTGCGCCAGTACCTCAAGGCGGCCGGCAGGTCCTGGCGCGACGTGGTGCGGCTGTACGTCCAGGCGGGCCGGGGGCTCGCGGCGGCGCACGCGGCGGGCGTGGTGCACCGGGACTTCAAGCCGGACAACGTGCTCGTGGACAAGGAGGGCCGGGCCCGCGTGACGGACTTCGGCCTGGCCCGCCTGGAGTCCACCGGGGATGGGGACTCCACCGCGCTGGCGCCGGGCGAGGCCCTGTCGCCGAAGGCAGCCCCGCTGGTCACCAGCGTCGCGGGCACGCCGGGGTACATTGCTCCGGAGGTGTTCGCGGGCTCGCCCGCCGATGCGCGGTCGGATCAGTACGCCTTCTGCGTGTCGCTCTACGAAGGGCTGCACGGCCACAAGCCCTCCTCCTCTGAAACGGGAGGCCTGGCGAACCGGAGCAACGTTCCGCGCGCCGTGCCCGCGCTCATCGTGCGCGGCCTGTCGGTGGATCCGGGCGCCCGTCATCCCTCCATGACGGTGCTGCTCGACGCGCTGGAGCGCGCGGCCTTCCCCCGCACCGGCGCGAAGATGGCGGCCGCGGGCATGGGCGTGGGCCTGCTCGCCATCGCTGCCGCGGTGGTGGTGGCCCGGGGCCCTTCACCCTGCGCGGACGACCCCACGCGCTTCCATGGCATCTGGGACGCGGACCGCAAGGCGGCCTTGCTCAAGGCCTTCCAGGCCACGGGCGCCCCGGACGCCGTCGCCGCCCACGAGACCACCGCCCGCACCCTGGATGCCTTCGTCGCCGGGTGGAGCGACAGCCGCCGCGACGCGTGCCTCGCCACGCACGAACACGGCACGCAGTCCGCCGCGGTGCTGGACCTGCGCACCCAGTGCCTGGAGCGCCGCCGCCGCGAGCTGACAACGCTCACGGAGGTGCTCCTCTCCGCGGACCGCGCGGGCGTCGCCACCGCACCCGAAGCCGCGCTGGCCTTGAGCCCGCTGTCGCGCTGCGCGGACGTGGAGGCGCTGTCCCGGCCCGTGCCCCCGCCAGAGCGCCCCGAGGTCGCCGCGCGCGTGAAGGCCGCGTACGCGAAGCTGGACGACGCGCGGGCCCGCCTGGGCGCGGACAGGTGGCAGGACGCCGTGGACCGCGTCGCTCCCATCGTCAAGGAGGCGGAGGCGCTGGGCTACAAGCCGCTGCTGGGCGAAGCCCTGCTCATCGAAGGCGAGGCCCGCGCCTTCCTGCGCGACGAGGCCGCGGAACCCGCACTGCGCCGCGCGATGCTCGCGTCCCTGTCCGGGCACGACGACCTGCGCGCCGCGGAGGCCGCCGTCCACCAGGTCTTCGTCGACGGCGAGGTGACCCAGCGCCCGGAGCAAGCGAAGGCCCACGCCGACGAGGCCCGGGCGCTCCTGGCGCGGTCCGGAGGCAACCCGGAGCTGGAGTCCCAGCTGCTCGTGTACGAGGGCAACTCGCTGGAGCAGCAGTCGCGCTCGTCGGACGCGCTGCCCGTCATCCAGCAGGGGCTGGCGCTCCAGGAGAGGCTGCACGGCCGGGACTCGCCGAGGCTCGCCCGCGGGCTGCTCATGCTGGCCTCCACCCAGCGGTCCATGGGGCGCAAGGAGGAGGCGCTCGCGACCATCCACCGCGCCCGGGACATCCTGGAGGCCGCCTACGGACCGGACCACCCGAAGGTCGCCATCGCGATCAACAACATGGGGGGAACCCTGGTGGAGCTGCAGCGCTACGAGGAGGGGCGTGAGGCCTTCCTGGAAAGCCTGCGCCGCTACGAGCGCATCCATGGCCCCGACCACCAGCCCCTGCGCTACGTCGCCGGCCTGCGGGGGAACCTGAGCGCGGCCGCCTACCGCATGGGGCGCTACGAGGAGGCCGAGCGTCACATGCATGAGGCCCGGGCCATCTACAATCAGCTGTTCCCCAAGGGCTCCGTCTTCCGCATCCGCACGGGCACCAACCTGTCGCAGATCCTCATGAACCAGAGCCGGGTGGCGGAAGCCCTGGTGCTGCTCCAGCAGATGGAAGAGGAGGCGGCCGCGGGCCGTGCCGACGGCCGCAAGGACCCCATCTTCGCGGCGCCGGCGCGGTGCCAGTCGGCGGCCTATCTGCAACTCGGGCAGACCGAGCGCGCCGTCGCGGCGGCGAAGCGCGGCGTGGCCATCGTGCGGGAGCTGGAGGCAGAGACCGAGCTGGGCGAGTCGCTGCGCGTCCTGGCCGTCGCCCTCACCCATGCGAAGCAGCTCAACGAGGCGCGGGACGTGGCACGCGAGCTGGTGGCCCTGCACCACAAGCTCGCGGGCGAAGAGGCCCGGCTCCCCATGGAGGTGGAGGAGATGCTGGCGGAGCTGGCGCTGGAGCGGGGTGAGCTGGAGGAGGCCCGTCAGTGGGCGGAGCGCTCCCTGGAGGCCTGGGAGAAGACGGCGGGCCCGCCCCTGGAGAAGGCCAACATCCGCTACGTCCTGGCCCGGGCGCTGCGCCGTGCCCACCGCGAGCCGGAGCGCGCCCTGCGCTGGCCACCGCCGCCCGCGACGCCGTGCTCCCCACCGCCGAGCCCCGGCTGCTCAAGCTTTCCGAGCTGGACGCGTTCCTCAAGGCGCGCTGAAGTCCCGGCCCCATGAGAACCCTCGTCGGACTGACCTCATCGGGCTGGACGGAGAAGGCCCGGTGGGCGTTGGACCACCACCGCGTCGCCTACCGCTACCAGGACTACGTCCCCCTCATCCAGGAGCGTTGGCTGCGCAAGCAGGTGGCGCCCGGGGTGAAGCCCTCCGTGCCGCTGCTCGTGGATCCGCCCCAGCCGGCCACGCACGGCTCGTTCGCCATCGCGAAGCACGCGGAAGCCGTGGGGCAGGGCAGTCCGCTCTTCCCGGCCGCGCGGCTGGACGCCATCACCGCGTGGAACGACATCAGCGAACACGTGCTGGACCTGGCGCGCGCCTACGCCATGCCGCGCATGCTGGACAACGCCCGCGCCCAGGCGGAGATGCTGCCGAAGTTCATCCCCGGCTGGCTGCGCCCGGTGTTCGCGCCCTCCGCGCGCCTGGGCATGCGCTTCGTGGTGAAGAAGCACCAGGTGGCGGACACCTCTCCAGAGGCCATCGAGGCCGCCGTCGCCCCGTCCTACGACAAGCTGCGCGCGGCGCTGGGCGGCCGGCCCTACCTGCTGGAGGAGGGCTTCACCTACGCGGACATCACCACCGCGGCGATGCTCGCGCCCCTGGGGCCGCCCGCGGACCGGCACCTGCCCATGGGCCCCGGCACGCGCGAGGTGTGGACCCATCCGGGCCTGGCCGCGCGCTTCCCGGACCTGCTCGCGTGGCGCGACACGCTCTACGACAAGCACCGCCGCACCTGAGAAACACCCCGGGCCGCCTCCCGGTGAGGGAAGGCGGCCCGCCGTGTGAATCACCGGTGCGTGAAGCGGGCTTACGCCGTCTTCTTCACGCCCTTCGCGTTGTCCACCAGCACCTTGGCGAAGGTGAGCCCGTCCGGGCCCGCGTCCGCCTGGATGTGCTCGCCCGGCGCGAACTCGCCGTTGAGCACCTTGAGCGCCATCGGATCCAGCAGGTACTTCTGCACCGCGCGCTTGAGCGGCCGGGCACCGTACGTCGGGTCGTAGCCGCGCTCGGCCAGCAGCTCCCGCGCGCTGTCCGTGAGGTCCAGCGTGAGGCGCTTGGCCTGGAGCAGCTTCTGCAGCCGGCCCAGCTGGATGTCCACGATGCGGTAGATGTCCTTCTTGCGCAGCGGCTCGAAGACGACGATTTCGTCCACGCGGTTGAGGAACTCCGGCCGGAAGTGGCCGCGCAGCGCGTCCATCACCTCGCTGCGCGTCTTCTCGTTGAGCGTGTCCGTGCCCGCCATGCCCTCCTGGATGGCCTGCGAGCCGATGTTCGACGTGAGGATGAGCACCGTGTTGCGGAAGTCCACCGTGCGGCCCTGGCTGTCCGTCACCCGGCCCTCGTCGAGAATCTGGAGCAGGATGTTGAACACGTCGTGGTGGGCCTTCTCGATTTCGTCGAAGAGCACCACCGTGTACGGCCTGCGGCGCACGGCCTCCGTCAGCTGTCCGCCCTCCTCGTAGCCCACGTAGCCCGGGGGCGCGCCCACGAGCCGGGACACGGCGTGCTTCTCCATGTACTCGGACATGTCGATGCGGACCATGGCCGTGTCGTCGTCGAAGAGGAACTCCGCCAGCGCCTTGGCCGTCTCCGTCTTGCCCACGCCCGTGGGGCCCAGGAAGATGAACGAGCCGATGGGCCGGTTGGGGTCCTGCAGCCCGCTGCGCGCGCGGCGCACGGCGTTGGACACGGCCTCAATCGCGCTGCGCTGGCCAATCACGCGCTCGGCGAGCCGGTCCTCCATCTTGACCAGCTTCTGCATCTCGCCCTCCATCAGCTTGGAGACCGGGATGCCCGTCCACTTGGCCACCACGGAGGCGATGTCCTCGGAGTCCACCTCCTCCTTGAGGAACTTCTGGTGCTTCTGCAGCTCCGCCAGCTTCTCGTTCTGCGCCGTGACCTCCTTCTCCAGGCCCGGGATGACGCCGAACTTCAGCTCCGCGGCGCGGTTGAGGTCGCCCTGACGTTCCGCCGCGGCCTGGTCGTTGCGCGCCTTCTCCTGCTTCTCCTTGAGCGAGCGCAGCGCCGCGATGGCCTTCTTCTCCTCGTCCCAGTGGGCCTTGAGCGAGTTGAACTTCTCGTTGAGGTTCGCCAGCTCCTTCTCGATGGTGGCCAGGCGCTCGCGCGAGTGCGGATCGGTCTCCTTGCGCAGGCCCTCGCGCTCGATTTCGAGCTGCGTCACCTTGCGGCGGATGTCGTCGATCTCCGTGGGCATGGAGTCGATCTCGATGCGCAGGCGGCTGGAGGCCTCGTCGACCAGGTCGATGGCCTTGTCCGGCAGGAAGCGGTCCGCGATGTAGCGGTGGCTGAGCGTGGCCGCCGCGACGAGCGCGGAGTCCTGGATGCGCACGCCGTGGTGCACCTCGTAGCGCTCCTTCAGGCCACGCAGGATGCTGATGGTGTCGTGCACCGAGGGCTCGCCCACGAACACCGGCTGGAAGCGGCGCTCCAGGGCGGCGTCCTTCTCAATGTGCTTGCGGTACTCATCCAGCGTCGTCGCGCCAATGCAGTGCAGCTCGCCGCGCGCGAGCGCCGGCTTGAGCATGTTGCCCGCGTCCATGGCGCCCTCGGCCTTCCCGGCGCCCACGAGCGTGTGCATCTCGTCGATGAAGAGGATGATCTCCCCCGCCGCGTCCGAGACCTCCTTGAGGACCGCCTTGAGGCGCTCCTCGAACTCGCCGCGGTACTTCGCGCCGGCCACCATGGCGCCCAGGTCCAGGGTGATGAGGCGCTTGTTCTTCAGCCCTTCCGGCACGTCGCCGTCCACGATGCGGCGGGCCAGGCCTTCCGCGATGGCCGTCTTGCCCACGCCCGGCTCACCGATGAGCACCGGGTTGTTCTTGGTGCGGCGGCTCAAGACCTGGATGCAGCGGCGGATCTCCTCGTCGCGGCCGATGACGGGGTCCAGCTTGCCGGAGCGTGCCGCCTCCGTGAGGTCGCGGCCGTACTTCTCCAGCGCCTGGTAGGTGGACTCCGCGTCGGCGCTCGTCACGCGCGAGGAGCCCCGGACCTCCTTCAAGCCTGCCTGCACGCGCTCGCGCGTCACGCCGGAGGACTTCATGGCCTCGCCGACGGCGCCCTTGTCCTGGGTCAGCGCGAGGAGCAGGTGCTCGGAGGACGTGAAGTCGTCCTTCAGCGCCTTGGCCTCATCCTCCGCCTTGTCGAAGGTCTTCATCAGGCGCTGGCTGAGCATGGCGCTCTCGCCGCCCTGGATGCGCGGGAGCTTCTGCAGGGCCTCGCCCAGCCGGCCCGCGAACAGCTTCACGTCCACGCCAATCTTGCGCAGGAGAGGGTCGACGATGCCGTCCTTCTGCCCCAGCAGCGCCGTCGCCAGGTGCTCCGGCTCGTAGTGGGGATTGTCGGCCCGGCGAGCCAGGGACTGACCTTCCTGGATCGCCTCCTGTGCCTTCACCGTGTATTTGTCGAGTCTCATGGCTTCAACGTAAGGGCCTGGGACCCCTTGGCAAGGCGACACTGCCCGTATGCCCTGCGTTTCCCCGGAATACTTTGAGCCGCTGGAAGCGGCCGGGTAATCGTGGTGGCGAAGTTGCCAGGGGGTGGAGGGGTCGGTTATAGGCGGCGCCCATCCTCGGGGGCTTCACTCTGGACGCACACGGCGGCTATCTCGTTCGACTCGACACCTTCTCCGGGTTGGCGCTGGTGCGTCTGGCCCGGGAGGCCCTGTCGATGGACAGCGTGCCGGCCGCCACGGCGCTGCGCGTCACCATCAACCGCCGCCGCAAGGTGGTGCGCCTGGCCTTCCTGGGGCCCTTCTCCCAGGGCCGGCAGGGCGCCCACTGGTACGCGGCGCACCACGCGCTGGCCCGCCTGCTGTCCGCCGCCGCCAACGCCACCGTGCACGCGTACGTCTACGACGCGGACGAGGGCGAGGAAGTGATTGCCTACGGCAACGGCCGCCGGGTGGGCGGGGAGAAGGTGGTGTACGAGGACGCGGAGCTGCCGTGCCCCCTGGAGGAGCTGGATGACGCGGCCTTCGCCCGGCTCCAGTCCCGCTGGCCCATGGGGCACCTGGCGTACGTCTTCGGGCTGACGCGGGACGAGCTGCTGGACATCCCCCACGCCCGGCTGTCCCGCGTGCTGCCCCTGGAGGGCACGGCCGCCGGCTCCGAGGCGGACGCGATGGCCGCCCTGGAAGCGCTGCTCCTGGGCCCCTCGCTGCCCCGCGCGGAGACGGACGCGGGCTGAAGGCCGGCGGGCGGCCCTCTCAGGCGCCGCGCCGCGTCAGCCCCGGCTCAATCAAGGGTCCTCGGTGGGCCCGTCGAGCGTGACGATGGCGTCGCGCACGCCCTCGCTGCGGAAGTACTGGGCAATCACGGCGAAGCCTCCGGCGACGATGACCGTGGGCACCACCGCGCCAAAGGTCATCAGGGACGGGACGAGCGCGTGGAGCTGCTCGGCGGCGTCCGCCGCCTGGAACTCCGGCAGGCCCTTGAGCCCTTCAATCATGGCCTGGCTGGTGTTCCGGGCCACCACCGCCGCCTGGGCGCCATCGATGGTGCGCATCAGCGCGGCGAAGATGCCCGCGCCGCCCAGCACCTGACGGAAGCCGTTCCTCGGGATGCCGTCCGGGGAGCGCAGCATGCGGCTGGAGGCGAAGAAGAGCAGGGTGCAGGCCACCGACAGCCCGGTCAGCACCAGGGCGCGCGACTCGCGCATGGGGGAGAGCGCGGACAGCTGCGCCTCCATGATCGCCCGGGTGACGGCGGGGTCCCTGCCCAGGAGGGGCAGGGAGGGGGCGTGCTCGCGCTGCGCCTCGCGGTACGCCTCGAAGTTCATCATGGTGGAGGCTTCGTTGCAGGCGATGAAGCCCGTCACGGAGGACAGCACCAGGCACAGCGCCGCGGCGACGCGGACGCCCCGGGGCAGCGCCCCCGAGCGGGTGACTTCACGAGGCTTCACTTCCGGCTTGCCTCCACGTAGCGCATGCGCAGGTCGGACAGGAGGTTCTCCACGAGCTTCTCCTCCTCGGCGGTGAGGTTGCCGCGCGTCTTCTCACGCAGCATCGCCAGGAGGTCCAGGTTCTGCCGGGCCGAAGGCAGGTCCTTCTCCATGCGGCCCGTCTCCGGGTTCGGCGCCCCACCCAGGTGGATGAGGATGGCGGAACCCAGTCCGACGATGAAGGTGCTGAACGACAGGGACTCCTCGGAGGCGGGGCTCGCTTCCCCCGTCATCACGAAGGTCTCACCCCGCTTCTCCGAAGGGCTCATTCGGACGCCTTGTCCTCTTCGTCGGCCGGCTCGTCCGCGTCGTCCGGCTCGTCGTCGTCGGAGGCGTCGTCGTCCGTGTCGTCCTCGTCCTCGTCCTCGTCATCGAAGTCGTCGTCGATGTCGCCGTCCATCTGCGTGTCGATGGGGACGGCCTTGTCGGCCACGTCCGGCAGCTCCTCGAGGTGCTTCTTGTACGCGTCCTCGTCCACCTGGCCGCTGCGCTGGTAGCGCTCGGCGGTGCGCTTGTCGAGGTGCTTCGGGTTGATGCCTTCAGCCATGATTCAAATCCTCGGAATTGCTTGGAAAACAGCGCGGCACCTTATAGCAGGAGGGCCGCCTGTCAACGCTGGTCTCCCCAGTCCCGGAAACCGATGAACGTCTCGCCCCGCCCTCTGCTTCCCCAAGGCCCGTACCTCCTGGTGGACGACAGCGTCCGTCCGGAGCTGTCCCTGGTGGACAAGGCCCGGCGCCTGCTGGAGGGCGGCGCACGGGTGCTCCAGCTGCGCATGAAGCACACCCCGCCCCGGGACGCGCTGGCCGCGGCCCGCGCGGTGGTGGCCCTGTGCCGGCGGGCAGGCGCGGTGTGCCTCGTCAACGACCGGGTGGACCTGGCGCTGCTGTCGGACGCGCACGGGGTGCACGTGGGGGATGAGGACCTGCCCCCGGAGGCGGCGCGGGAGCTGTTGGGCCCGGTCCGGTACGTGGGCGTGACGGCGCGGGGGACGGAAGGGGCGAAGGCGGCGAAGGCGGCGGGGGCGGACTACGTGGGCGTGGGGCCGCTGTTCGGCACGACGACGAAGG
>NZ_RAWM01000061.1 GCF_003668875.1 Corallococcus interemptor
TATAAGAGACAGTCATCGCCCCGCCCTCCCACTCCTCGTCGAGCTGGGTGCAGCTGTCTCCTGAGCCGTTGAACTTCTCGCCGCCTCGGAAACCAGCGCCAGCCGCAGAGATGGTGCCGTTGTTTGTCACCGTTCCCGTCGCGAAGAACACCACGAGGCCACCCACGGTGTCCCGGAACTCGGCATCACTGGACCAGGCCCTCGCGCTGAGGCTGGCCCCAGCATTGATGGTCACGTCTGTGTATTCAGGAACCCGGATGACCTGCGCAGAGCTACGAAGGGTGATGTCGTTGTCCGGAGGGCTTCCGGTGAAGTTCGACGTCAGCGCAGGAGCGAACGTCAGGGTTGTCCCGGCTCGCGCCGTCACACGCGCGAAGTTCCAGTTTCCCACCGGGGTCGCTGCGGCGTCGAACGGCGCCTGAGCTCCAGTCACCACAGTCCCCGTGTAGCCGGTGGACTGGAAGACCATGATCAGGTCGCCCACGGCGAATCCCGTGATGGAGTTCACCGAGACGGTGGTGGCGCCTGCGTTGGCATTGGCCGTCAGCCGCGTGTACGTGTTGATGACCCGGTTCGCCGTGGTCACCGTCAGCGCGCCGTTGTGTCCGTTACCGTTGCCGAAGTTGTCCGGATCCGCGAACGCGGGTGGCGCCGCGAATACGGCGCACAGCAGGGCCAACAGCGCCGCGGCGGAGCCGCGTACTCCCTGTAGGGGCGTCAGCAACCGCGAAATCTTGTGTGGAGTCATAGGTTCAGAGGCTCACCAGGAACACGGAGGAATCCGGTCCGAGAGCCAGCGGGCTCCCTAAGCAAGCCCGGCGCCATCCTCTGTCGGATTCACTGTCCGTCCAAATCCTGGAACTTGCACGGCTGGTTGCCCGTGCTTAGGGCGGCCGTCCGGAACCCGGATCCACATTCTGGAATCTGGAAAACACTCCGCGTCCTGGACTGACGCGTCAGCGTCCTCTCTGACGCGTCAATCCAGGGCCCGGACACGCGGCCTCCAGAAACGCGAAAAGGCCCCCCGAAGGGAGCCCCTGGCTCAGCGCGTTACGCTTCCGGAAGCCGGACTAGAAGATCTCTTCCAGCCACTCGCGCATCCGGCCCTTCACCTTCTTGTAGACGTTGCCGTCCTCGCGGATGCGGAACATGCGGCGGTCCATGTGCTTGGCGCCGTAGACGACCAGGCCCACGCCCGTGGCGTACATGGGGCTCTTCACCACGTCCACCAGACCGCCAATGCCGCGCGGCATGCCCCGGCGCACCGGCAGGCCCAGCACCTCTTCCGCCAGCTCCGGCATGCCCGCGAGCAGCGTGGAGCCGCCCGTAATCACGATGCCGGACGCGAGCAGGTCCTCGTAGCCGCACTTCTGGATCTCGCGGTGCACGAGCTGGAAGATCTCCTCCACGCGCGGCTCCAGGATCTCGGAGAGGATCTGCCGGCCAAGCACGCGCGGCTGACGGCCGCCCACGCTGGGCACTTCAATCGTCTCGTCCTTGTTGATCATGGACGCGAGCGCGCAGCCGTACTTCTGCTTGATGCGCTCGGCCTCGTGCGCGGGGGTGCGCAGGCCGATGGCGATGTCGCTCGTCAGGTTGTTGCCGCCCAGGGCGATGACCGCCGTGTGGACGATGGAGCCGCCAGAGAAGATGGCGATGTCCGTGGTGCCGCCGCCGATGTCGACGAGGCACACGCCCAGCTCCTTCTCGTCCTCGCTCAGCACGGCTTCGGCGGAGGCCAGCGGCTGGAGCACGATGTCGGAGACGTTCAGGCCCGTGCGGTTGGCGCACTTGACGATGTTCTGCGCGCTGGAGACGGCGCCCGTGACGATGTGCACCTTGGCCTCCAGGCGCACGCCGGCCATGCCCAGGGGCTCCTTGATGCCGCCCTGGTCGTCGATGATGAACTCCTGCGGCAGGACGTGGATGACCTCCCGGTCCAGCGGGATGGCCACCGCCTTCGCCGCGTCGATGACGCGCGCGATGTCCGCGTCGCGGACCTCCTTGTCCTTCACCGCGACGATGCCCTGGGAGTTGAAGCCCTTGATGTGGCCGCCGGCGATCCCCGTGTAGACGTGGGAGATCTCCGCCCCGGCCATCAGCTCGGCTTCCTCCACGGCGCGCCGGATGGACGACACCGTGGCCTCGATATTGACCACGACGCCCTTGCGCAATCCCTTCGACGGATGCGTGCCGATACCGATGATGTCGATACCGCTATCGGTCAGCTCGCCGACGATGGCGCAGATCTTCGTCGTGCCGATGTCGAGGCCGACGATGATCTCCCCCGACTTCTGCTTCGCCATGTGACTCCTCCCAGGCTCCCTCACTTTCGTGAAGGAAGCATCCTCACTGCGTCGAGTCCCCGCTCCGCACGGAGTCGGACCCACTCGAAAGCCTCACCGCCACCCAACCCGGTCGGGCACGGTTATCCAGGCGAATGATCGCGGCTGCAAGCCCCCTTGTGCTGAGCTCGCGTCGAACGCGCGCCAGCCGCTGGAGCTTGACTTCCGTATCGCCAGCACCGAGGCGCACCTCCTGCCCCGTCGCCGTCACCAGCGCAAGCCCGGTGTTCTCCAGGCGCACTTCAGAAAGCCGCTCGGATCGTCCCGGCAACAGCCGCGCATAAGCACGGGTTACATCCAGCGCCTCGCGGAACTTCGAACGCACCGCGTCCGGGTCCGCCACGTACGCATCGCGCTCCATGCCGGTGACGAGCGGCAAGTCCAGCCCGTCCCCCGGGGTGACGCGCTTGAAGGGCTCGCCCTCCTCGTCCAGGACGTAGAGGTCGCCCAGCACCGCCAGCGCCGCGGGTGCGTGCTCCGTCACCTCCACGGACACCCCGCGCGGAAACCGCCGCGTCACCTCCACCGTGCGAATCCACGGGTGCTGCCCCATGGCCCGCGCCAGCGCGGCCGTGTCCAGCGTCCACAGGTTCTGCCCCGCCGTCAGGCCGGACAGCTTCAAGAGCTCCGGGCGCGACGCGCGCTCCAGGCCGGTGAAGTTCACCTGCTCCAGCGCGAAGCGGGGCGACACCACCGCCCAGGCGCGCAGCTCCATGGAGCCCCAGATGAGCCCCGCCGTCGCCACCGCCAGTCCCAGCGCCTTCGCCACCGACGGCCCGTGCGAACGGACCGCGCCCTTCACCGCGTCATTGCGCGGTGCGGCGTCCAGGCGGCGGCGGTTCTTGGATTTTCCGAAGGCCATGACTAGGGAGGCGCATGCTGCGTGCGGACGTCGAACCACGCCAGTTTTTGGCTACAGGCACGTCGCTGTAGCGGCACGGGGGGACACGCCGGCCTCACAAGAGGCCGGAACTCCAGGAAAGAACGCGCAGCGGCTCAGGCCTTGAGCGAAGCGCCCTGGAGCAGCCGCTCACAGAGGGCCGGGAAGTCGATGCCCCGCCCCGCCGCGATTTTGGGCAGGAGGCTGGAGGCCGTCATTCCGGGCAGCGTGTTGATTTCCAGCAGGAACACGTCGCCACTCTCCGTGACGATGACGTCCGAGCGCGACCCGCCGGAGCACCCCAGCGCCTTGTGGGCGCCCAGGGAGACTTCATTGACGCGCGCGTACAGGTCCGGGGGCAGCGGCGCGGGGAAGAGATACTGAGTACCGCTGCCGGCCTGGTACTTGGCTTCGTAGTCGTAGAACTCGCGGGCGGCCTTCACTTCGATGACGCCCAGGGCCTCGTTGTCCAGCACGCCGCCCTGCACTTCCCGGCCCTTGATGAACTGCTCCACCAGGAGCGTGCCCGCGTGCTTCGCCGCGTCCTGGACGGCGGCGGTGTAGTCCTCGCGCGTCTTGCAGATGTGCACGCCCACGCTGCTGCCCTCGCGGCTGGGCTTCACCACCACCGGGAAGGGGAACGGCAGCCGGTCCGCCTCCGCGAGCGCCGCCTCCGCCGTGGTGAAGGCGCGGTAGGGCGGCGTGGGGATGCCGCGCGCGACGAAGATCTCCTTCGCGTACACCTTGTCCATGCCCACGGCGGACGCCATCACGCCGCTGCCGGTGTAGGGGATGAACATGGCCTCCAGCAGGCCCTGGATGCAGCCGTCCTCGCCGAAGCGGCCGTGCAGCGCGAGCCACGCCACGTCCACCTTCTCCGCGATGAGGCGCGCGGGCAGGTCCTTGCCCACGTCGATTTCCACCACGTCGTAGCCCAGGCCCTTGAGGGCCCCCGACACCGCGGCGCCCGTGCGCAGCGACACCTCGCGCTCACTGGAGAGGCCGCCATACAGCACGCCGACGCGCTTGGCCTTCAACTCAGCGGGGGTGAAGCCTCGGGGACCGATGTTCATGGCAGGAAGACTCCGACGAACTTGACTTCGGGGTGCATGACGACGCCGGTGGCTTCCTTCACCCGCTCTTGCATCAGGGTGATGAGGCCCCGCACGTCGCGAGCGGCGGCGCCGCCCAGGTTGACGATCCAATTGGCGTGCAGGGTGGACACCTGCGCGCGCCCCAGGGTGTGCCCCTTCAGGCCCACGAGTTCAATCAGCCGCCCGGCGTGGTCGCCCGGCGGGTTGGTGAACACGCTGCCGAAGTTGGGCTGACTCAAGGGCTGCGTGCGCTTCCTGTAGCCCAGGTCCGCGTCCATGGCCGCCTTGCTGGCCACGACATCGCCCTTGGGAAGATGGAAGCGCACGCGGGTGACGATACCTCCAGCGGGCAGCGTGGCGTGACGGTAGGTGTGGGGCACCTGCGCTTTGTCCAGCCACCCCACCCCGTCCGCGGTGGCGACCTCAATCGCCTCCACCACGCGGAAGCACTCGCCGTTCTTGGTGCCGGCGTTCATGGTGACGGCGCCGCCCAGGGTGCCGGGGATGCCCGCGAGGAACTCCGCGCCCACCAGCCCCTGCGCGCGCATGACGTTCACCAGCCGGGCAATGGCCGCGCCCGTGCCCAGCGTCACCCGGCCGTCGTCCGGGCCCACGTCCAGCGCCTCCGGGAACAAATCCGGGGGCAGCTTCACAGTGAGCCCCGGCACGCCGCCGTCGCCCACCAGCGTGTTGGCCCCGCCGCCCAGCACCGTGACGGGGATGCCTTCTTCACGGGCCAGGCGCAGCAGGTCCACCAGCGCGTCCGGAGAGCGGGGCCGCACCAGGGCCTCCGCCGGCCCGCCCACGCGCACGCTGATGAGCGGCGCCAGGGGCTCGCCCGGCTTGACGTCCAGGCCCGGCAGCCGCGCCACGCGCGCCGCGAGCGGTGTCACCTCACCCGCCTGCATCCCCTACCCGCCCTTCGCCGCGCCCATCAGGTTCAGCAGGTCCGGCCCCACCTGGGTGATGTCGCCCGCGCCCAGCGTCAGCACCAGGTCGCCCTCGCGCACGCGCTCGTGGAGCGCCTTCGCCACGTCCGCGCGCTTCTCCACGAACGTCACGTCGCGGTGGCCGTGCGCGCGGATGGCCTCCGCCAGCGCGTCGCCGGTGGCGCCGGGGATGGGCTCCTCGCCCGCCGCGTAGACGCTGGTGACGAAGAGCACGTCCGCGTCGTTGAACGCGGTGGCGAACTCCTTCATCAGGTCGTGCGTGCGCGTGTAGCGGTGCGGCTGGAAGGCGGCCACCACCCGGCGGCCGAAGGCGCGGCGCGCGCCGGACAGCGTGGCCATGACCTCCGTGGGGTGGTGCCCGTAGTCGTCCACCACGGTGACGCCGCCCACCTCGCCGCGCACGGTGAAGCGGCGTTGCACGCCGCCGAACTCGGCCAGCGCGGAGCGCACCGTCTCCAGCGGGATGTCCATCTCCTCCGCGATGGCCACCACCGCCAGCGCGTTGAAGGCGTTGTGCGCGCCCACCATGCGCACGCGGAACTCGCCCAGGTCCTCGTCGCGGCGGAAGGCGCGGAAGGTGGTGGTGAAGCCGTCCAGCGCGATGCCCTCCAGCCGGTAGTCCGCCATGTGCGAGCTGCCGTAGGTGACGAAGCGCTTCTCGATGCGAGGCAGCAGCGCCTGGACGTTGGGGTTGTCCAGGCACAGCACGTTGAGGCCGTAGAAGGGAACCCGGTTGCAGAACTCCACGAAGGCGGACTGGAGCGTCTCCAGGTTGCCGTAGTGGTCCATGTGCTCCGGGTCGATGTTGGTGACGACCGCGATGGACGGGTGCAGCTTGAGGAAGCTGCCGTCGGACTCGTCCGCCTCCACCACCATCAGCTCGCTCTTGCCCAGCTTGGCGTTGGAGTCGAGCACGTTCACCTTGCCGCCCACCACCGCCGTGGGGTCCAGGCCCGCCGCGGACAGCACCGTGGCCACCATGGACGTCGTCGTCGTCTTGCCGTGGCTGCCGGCGACGGCGACCGCGTACTTCAGGCGCATCAACTCCGCGAGCATCTCCGCGCGAGGGATGACGGGAATCTTGCGCTGGCGCGCCGTCACCACCTCCGGGTTGTCCTTGCGCACCGCGGAGGAGATGACGACCACGTCCGCGTGCACCAGGTTGGAGGCGCGGTGGCCCTCGTAGAGCGTGGCGCCCAGCTTCGCCAGGCGGCGGGTGATGTCGCTCTCGCGCAGGTCCGAGCCGGAGACGCGGTAGCCCAGGTTGAGCAGCACCTCCGCGATGCCGCTCATGCCAATGCCGCCCACGCCCACGAAGTGCACGTGCGCCGCGTGGCGCGTCTTGAAGAGGCTGCCGGGCTTGTTGCTGACGGTCTTGCTGCTCATGCCTTGCTCCCGGGTGCCTTCTTCACGTCCTTCGGTCCGCGGTCGCGTCCACCCGGGCCCCAGGCCTGGGTGGTCAGGTCCACGCACACGTCCGCCAGCTCCTTCGCGGCGGCCGGGCGGCCGAGGATGCCCGCCTTCTTCGCCATCTGCTTGAGCTTCGCGGGGTCCGTCATCAGGCCGCGCAGCTCTGCCGCCAGCTTCAGGCCGGTGAGCTCCGACTCGCGGAACATGAGGGCCGCGCCCGCGTCCACCAGCGCCCGGGCATTCACCTCCTGGTGGTTGTCCGTGGCGTGCGGGAAGGGCACCAGGATGCTGGGCTTCTTGCACACCGTCAGCTCCGCCAGGGACGTGGCGCCCGCGCGGCAGATGACCAGGTCCGCCCTGGAGTAGGCGGAGGACATGTCGTCGATGAACTCCACCACCTGGGCCACGTCCGCGAAGCCCTTGTCCGCGTAGCCCTTCGTCACGTTCTCCAGGTCCAGCTTCCCCGTCTGGTGGACGATGGAGAGCTGGTCCTTCACGTCGCCCAGCGAGTCCAGCGCCTCCAGCACGCGGTTGTTGAGGCCGCGCGCGCCCAGGCTGCCGCCGAAGATGAGGACGGTGAACTTCTCGTGCGCGGTGTTGCTGCGCAGGTAGTTGTCCATCAGCTTCTTGCGGATGGGGTTGCCAATCATCTGCACCTTGGCTTCCGGGAAGAACGTGCGCGCTTCCTCGAAGGCGGTGAAGACGACCTTCACGATGCGGCCCAGCACCTTGTTGGTGAGGCCGGGCAGCGCGTTCTGCTCCTGGATGGCGGTGGGGATGCCCATCAGCCACGCGGCCAGCACCACCGGCCCGCTCGCGTAACCGCCCACGCCCACCACCACGTCCGGCTTCTGGCGCGACAGGATGCGGAACGACGCGAGGAACGCCAGGGGCAGCGCGATGAGCCCCTTGAGCAGGCCGAGGAAGCCCTTGCCCTTGAGCCCCTGCACCTTCACGAACTCCAGCGGGTAGCCCTCCTTGGGCACCACGCGCGCCTCCAGGCCCTTCTCCGTGCCCACGAACACCACTTCGTTGGCGGGGTGGCGGGTGACGACCTCCTCCGCCAGCGCGATGCCCGGGAACAGATGGCCTCCGGTGCCGCCGCCCGCGATGAGCACCTTCACGCCGTCACCTCCCGCAGGTCCGTCGTGCCCGTGCGCACCGGCCGCGTCGCGCCCTGCGTGTTCGCGCTGAGCGACAGGAGCACGCCCGCCGAGCCCATCAGCACCACCAGCGACGTGCCGCCGTAGGACACGAACGGCAGCGTCAGGCCCTTCGTGGGCAACAGGCCCATGGCCACGCACATGTTCACCGTGGCCTGGAACGCGATGATGGAGCTGATGCCCAGGCCCAGGTACGTGCCGAAGGTCTCCCCCGCCGCCAGGGCCGCGCGGATGCCGCGCCACAGGACAATGGCGTACAGCACCACCAGGAGCCCCACGCCAATCAGCCCCAGCTCCTCACCGAGGATGGAGAAGATGAAGTCCGTGTGCGCCTCCGGCAGGAAGAACAGCTTCTGCCGGCCGTCCCCCAGCCCCAGGCCGGTGATGCCGCCCGAGCCGATGGACATCAGCGACTCCGCCACCTGGTAGCCCACGTCGTGCCGGTGGGCCCACGGGTCCAGGAACGCGAGGATGCGCTTCATGCGGTAGGGGCTGGTCGCGATGGCGACGAAGGCCAAGGGCAGCGCGAGCAGGATGGAGCCCACCAGGTACGACAGCTTCGTGCCCGCCGCGAACAGCAGCACGAAGAGCATGAACACCAGCAGCACGCTGCTGCCGAAGTCCGGCTGGAGCATGCACAGCAGCACCAGGATGCCGCACAGGGCCAGGTGCGGCAGGAAGCCAATGGAGAACGTGGCCACCTTCTCCCGCTTCTTCGCCAGCGAATAGGACAGGTAGACGAGCCACGCGAACTTGGCCACTTCCGCCGGCTGGAGGCTGAAGCCCGGCAGGCGGATCCACCGCCGCGCGCCGCCCGCCGTGGTGCCGATGCCGGGGATGGCGACCGCGATGAGCAGCACGATGGCGACGAGCAGCAGCGGGTACGCCAGCCGCGCCAGCTTCCGCCACCCCAGCTTCATGGCCACCGCCATGGCCACGAGGCCCAGGCCCGCGGCGGACAGCTGCCGCTTGAGGAAGTAGAGGCTGTCGCCCAGCTTGTCCTGCGCCAGCACCGCGCTGGCCGAGTACGTCATCACCAGGCCCAGCGACACCAGCGCCAGCACCGCGCACAGAAGAATCGGATCGAACCGCACGGGGGCGGCCGGAGGAGAGGTCTTCATCACGGTCAGAGCGCCCCGACCAGGCGCTTGAACGTGTCGCCCCGGTCCTCGAAGTTCTTGAACTGGTCGTACGACGCGCACGCCGGGGACAAGAGGACCGTGTCCCCTGCCCTCGCCACCTCACGCGCCTTGGCCACCGCCTGCGCCAGCGTGCCGCACGCGTGCACCGGCGCGTCGTTGGCGTACGCCCGCGCCAGCGCGTCCGCGTCCTGGCCAATGGTCAGCACGCCCTTCACCTTGCCCTGCCCCGCCTCCACCATGGGCGCGTACGGCGCGCCCTTGCCCTTGCCGCCCGCGATGAGCCACACGTCACCGGCGAAGGCCTTGAGCGCCACCAGCACGGAGTCCACGTTGGTGGCCTTGGAGTCGTTCACCCACTCCACGCCGTCCAGCACGCGCACGCTTTCCAGCCGGTGCGCCAGGCCCGGGTAGCTGTCCAGGCCCGCCTGCACCGCGGCCTGCTCCACGCCGCCCAGCCGCGCCAGCAGCGCCGCCGCCATCGCGTTCTGCGCGTTGTGCGCGCCGCGCAGCGAGCGGTTGGTGAGCGTGTAGGACTCGCCCGCGAACTCCAGCTCGAAGCCGCCGGAGCGCGCGATGGCCAGGCCCGCCAGCTTCGGCGCGTCCACCACCGGACGGCCCGTCATGGAGAAGCCGTACACGGGCGCGCGCGCGGAGGCCGCCAGCCCCATCACCGCCGCGTCGTCCGCGTTCACCACGGCGAAGTCGCTGCCGGCGTCCTGGTTCATGAAGATGCGCGCCTTGGCCGCGCCGTACTCGGCGTGGTTGGCGTAGCGGTCCAGGTGGTCCGGCGTGAGGTTGAGGATGGCCGCGCCCGTGGGCTTGAGCTGGTGGATGCCCTCCAGCTGGAAGCTGGACAGCTCCACCACCAGCGCGTCCCAGTCCCCGGGGGACATGGCGGCTTCCGCCAGCGGGCGCCCCAGGTTGCCGCCCACGAAGGTGCGCAGGCCCGCCTTCGCGTACAGCTCACCGGTGAGCGCCGTGGTGGTGCTCTTGCCGTTGGTGCCGGTGATGCCCAGGAAGCGCGTGCCCGTGAGGAAGCGGCCCGCGAGTTCGATTTCGCCCCAGACGGGGACGCCGGACGTGCGCGCGGCCTCCAGCTCCGGCAGGGACAAGGGCACGCCCGGGCTCACCACCACCAGGTCCTGGCGGGTGAGCAGCCCCGGGGGCGTGGCGCCGGTGACGAGCGTCACGCCCTTCGCGTGCAGCTCCTTCGCGACGTCACCGAGCGCGTCCTCGGAGCGCGCGTCCAGCGCCGTCACCTTCGCGCCGTGCTGGACCAGCAGCCGCAGCGCCGCGACGCCGCTCTTGGCCAGCCCGAACACCGCGACATTCCGACCGGACAGCGAGGGATTCATGGGGCGGGCCGACCTCGAGATGGGGCAAAGCGACTAGCGCAGTTTCAGGGACAGCAGGGCCACGCCACCACAGAGGATGGCGACAATCCAGAAACGCACGATGATCTTCGGCTCGGCCATGCCCTTGAGCTCGAAGTGGTGGTGCACCGGGGCCATCTTGAAGACGCGCCGGCCCGTCATCTTGAAGGACGCCACCTGGATCATCACGGAGAGCGCCTCCGCGAAGAAGATGCCGTGGATGATGGCGGACACCACCTCGTTCTTGGAGAACACCGCCAGCGCGCCCAGCGCACCGCCCAGGGCCAGCGAGCCGATGTCGCCCATGAACACGGACGCCGGGTAGGTGTTGAACCAGAGGAAGGAGATGCCCGCGCCCACGATGCTCGCGCAGAAGACGGCCAATTCCGCGCCGCCCGGCACCTGGAGGATGCCCAGGTAGCGGTACAGCGGCGTGGCCGTGAGCCTGGCGACGCCGTTCACCGTCTCCGTGTCCGCGATGTGCAGCGTGGTGCCCGCCACGTAGCAGAGCACGCAGAAGGTCACCGCCGACACGATGGTGGGCACGATGGCCAGGCCGTCCAGGCCGTCCGTGAGGTTCACCGCGTTGGACGTGCCCACAATCACGATCCACGCGAACACGACGTAGAACCAGCCCAGGTCCGGGTTGAACCAATGGGATGGCACGAAGGGCAGCGTCAACCGCGTGTCGATGAGCAGCGTGGGCCCGAAGGAGCCGTCCGGCTTCGTCCACGTGCACATCAGGCCGAAGATGGCGACGAGGAAGAAGAGCGTCTGCAGCGCCATCTTCTTGCGCCCGGCCAGGCCCTTGGAGTTGCGCTTGGACAGCTTCAGCCAGTCATCCAGGAAGCCGATGAAGCCGTAGCCGAAGGTGAGGAGGATCATCACCCAGACGCCGCGCGACTTCAGGTCCGCGAACAGCAGCGTGCCCGCCGCGATGCAGATGAGGATGAGCGCGCCACCCATGGTGGGCGTGCCCTTCTTCTTCTGGTGGCTGTCCGGGGTGTCCTCGCGCACGTTGCTCTGCCCGTGCTGCTTCAGGCGCAGCCGCGCGATGAGGCGCGGGCCAATGAGCATCCCCAGGAGCAGGGCGAAGACGCCCGCGGCGATGATGCGGAAGGTCGGGTAGCGCAGGAAGTTGAGGACGCGCCCGGCCTCGGTGTTCTGGATGAGCTCGTACAGAAGGTACAGCACTAGTGACTCCCTCCGGGGGGTGCGGCGCCGGTCAGGGCGGCCACCACGCGCTCCAATCGCATGCCGCGACTGGCCTTCACCAGCACCACGTCACCGGGAGAGAGCCGGGGCGTCAACCACGCCACCAATGGCTCCACTTCGGTGAAGTGGGCGGCGGAATCTCCCATGTCCGCGCTGCCCAGGCCGCCCGCGGAGCGGGGGCCGAAGAACGCGACCAGCTTCGCGTGCCGCGCGACGAGCTCACCCAGCCGGGCATGCTCCTCCGCCTCGCCCGCGCCCAATTCCAGCATGTCGCCCAGCACCGCCACCGCCCGGCCACCGTCCGGCACCAGCGTGCCCAGCGTGACGAGCGCGGCCTCCATGGAGGCCGGGTTGGCGTTGTAGCAGTCGTCCACCACCGTGACGCCGTTGCGGCCGTCCACGATGTTGAGCCTTCGCGCGTACGGCCGCGCGGACTCCAGGCCCTTCACGCACTCCTCCGGGGAGTAGCCCAGGGCCAGCGCCGTCGCGAACGCCGCCGTCGCGTTCTGCGCGTTGTGCGGCCCCACGAAGTGCAGGCGCACCGGCCAGTCCTTCCCCTGGTAGCGCACGGTGGCCACCATGCCGTCGCGGCCCAGCGTGTGGACCGCCGTGAGGCGCACGTCCGCCCCTTCCGTCCGGCCGAACGTCAGCTGCTTCGCGCCGCTGCGCGCGGCCTGACGCACGATGAGCGCGTCGTCCAGGTTGATGACCGCGGTGGCCTGGGGCAGCAGCTCGCGGAACATCTCCCCTTCCGCCTCCGCCACGCCCTCCAGGCTGCCCAGCCCCTCCAGGTGCTCCGGCTGGACGACGGTGATGACACCGGCGTCCGGCTGCACCTTGCGGGTGAGCCTTTCGATTTCGCCCGGCTGGTTCATCCCCACTTCGATGACGGCCGCCACGTGGGACGGCTCCAGCCGGAAGAGCGTGAGCGGGACGCCCACCTCGTTGTTGAAGTTGCCTTCCGTCTTCAGCGCGGGGCCGCGCGTGGCCAGGATGGCGCCCACCATCTCCTTGGTGGTCGTCTTCCCGTTGGAGCCCCCCACCGCCGCGACCGGGATGCGGAAGCGGCGGCGGTGCAGCGCGCCCAGGCCGCCCAGCGCGGCCAGGGTGTCCTCCACTTCGTACAGCGCGAAGCCCGGGGGCAGGGCCGGCAGCGCCCTCCCCCGCTTCACCACCGCCCCGGCCGCTCCCTGGCGCTGAGCACCGTCCACGAAGTCGTGGGCGTCGAAGCGCTCACCTTGCAGTGCCACGAAGAGGCACCCGGGGGTGAGCGACCGCGTGTCGGTGCAGACGGCGGGGAAGCCCGCTTCCACGGGCTCCCCGCGACGGGTCGCACCCGTCGCCTGCACCACCTCGTCATCGGAGAATCGAGCGGCCATGGAGGGGGGGTGTGGCCTTGGGCCGGTTCAGCCCGGGATGCGGTTGGCCAGCGCGCGCGCGGCGACCTCGCGGTCGTCGAACTTGAGCTTCTCGGTGCCCACCGTCTGGTAGGTCTCGTGGCCCTTGCCGGCGATGAGGACGACGTCGTCGTCCTTGGCCAGGTTGATGACCTGCTCGATGGCGGCGCGGCGGTCCGCGTCCACCAGGTAGCCCTTCTCCCCGTTCTTCGCCTTGCCCTCGGAGATGCGGCGCAGGCCGCCCTTCTCCAGGCCCGGCGTGACCTCGGAGATGATGGTCTCCGGGTCCTCCGTGCGCGGGTTGTCGCTGGTGACCATCACCAGGTCCGCGCCTTCCGCGGCCACGGTGCCCATCAGCGGGCGCTTGCCCTTGTCGCGGTCGCCACCGCAGCCGAAGACGACGATGACGCGGCCCTTGGCCAGCGCGCGCGCCGCCTCGATGGAGCGCTTGAGCGCGTCATCCGTGTGCGCGTAGTCCACCAGCACGGCCGGAGCCGGGCCGCCGCGGTGGTTCTCCGCACGGTCCATGCGGCCGGCCACGCCGGTGACGAGCTCGATGCCGCTCTTCACGTCCGAGCGGCTGATGCCCGCGCCCAGCGCGATGCCGGCGGCGAGCATGATGTTCTCCAGGTTGTGGGGCCCCAAGAGCTTGCTCTTGACCTTGATGTCGCCCGCGGGCGTCTTCAGGGTGGCCTCGATGCCCTTGAGCGAGTAGCTGGCGTCCGCGGCGGAGATTTCACCCGCGCCCGTGCGGCTGAACTTCCACGCCATGCGCTTCTGGTTGCGCAGCTCCGTGTAGATGCGGCTGGCGAAGGTGTCGTCGCCATTCACCACGGCGGTGCCGGAGGCGCCCAGGTTCTCCACGAAGAGCTTGCGCTTCACCTGGAAGTACTCCTCCAGGTCCTTGTGGTAGTCTAGGTGGTCGCGCGACAGGTTGCTGAAGCCCGCGGCCTTGAAGGTGAGCCCGTGCACGCGCTCCTGCGCGAGCGCGTGGCTGGAGACCTCCATCACCACCGTCTCCACGCCCGCGTCCACCATCTCGCGGAAGATGCGGTGCAGCTCCAGCGGGTCCGGCGTGGTGTTGGCCAGCTCCGTCGTCTTGCCGCCGAACTTGTAGCCCAGCGTCCCGATGACGCCCGGCGCCGGAGAGCCGGTGTACATGGCGGCCGTGGCGAGGATGGCCTCCAGGAGGTACGTGGTGGTCGTCTTCCCGTTGGTGCCGGTGACGCCCAGCAGCGTCAACTTGTCCGCGGGACGGCCGTGGAAGTTGGCCGCGATGAGGGCCAGCGCCTTGCGCGCGCTGCTCACCTTGAAGAACGGCACCTGCGAGGACTGCCCCTGCTTCTCCGAAACCACGGCGACCGCGCCGCGCGACACGGCTTCACCAATGAACTGGGCCCCGTCTTCCTTCAGGCCCGGCACGGCGATGAAGAGATCCCCCGGCTTCACGCGCCGCGAATCCTGCGTCACTCCCGTGACGTCGACCGCGGAACGGCCGCCCGAGGTCTGCTCGGCTCCACACCCTGCGAGGACATCCGTCAGCTTCATCTCTTCCCCTTCACACGCATTGCTTGCGGGGCCTGGAAAGGACACGGCCTCATTGCCGCGTCGCCAGTTCCAGCGTCACCCGTGCCCCCTTCTCCACCAGCGCACCGGCGGGGGGGGTCTGAGATACGACTCGTCCACTACCCTGCAGTTGTGGCTCCAGCGCCGCGGCGAGCATCTTCACCACGGCCTCGCGTCCTGCCTGACCCTGGACGTCCGGCACACGCACCGTGCCGGGCTCCGGGGTCTCGGTCACCGCATCCTCCAGGCCGGCCCGTGCGGGCACGGCCTTCGCCAGCGCCTTCGATGCCGGAGGGGGCATCACGGGCACGGCGGCCGCGGCCACCTCGGCGGGTGCCACCGTGCGGGACGGGGGCACGGCCAGGTGGGCCATGGCGGCGGTAGCGATTTCCTTGAAGGCAGGGGCAGCCACGTTCCCCCCGTATACGTCTGTCTTGGGTTCGTCCACCACCACGAGAATCACGGCGCGCGGGGCCTCGGCTGGCACCATGCCCGCGAACGACGCGATGCGTTTGTCGGAATACCCCCGTGCCACGGGGTCCGCCTTCTGGGCCGTACCCGTCTTTCCGGCCACCCGGTAGTCGTCCATGGCGGCCTTGGGCGCGGTCCCTCCCTTGACCACCACGCTCTCGAGCATGCCCACGACCTGCCGCGCCACCCTCTGGGAAACGACCCGGCGCAGCTCCGTGGGCTGGTTCTCCAGCAGCACCACGCCGTCCGGGTCCACGACCTTGGAGACCAGGTACGGGCGCATCAGGACGCCGTCGTTGGCCAACGCCCCGTAGGCCGCCGTCAGCTGGACGGCGGTGGAGGTCATGCCCTGGCCGAAGGATTGGGTGGCCAGGGAGATGTCCGATTTCGGAAACGGGATGACGCCCCGGCTCTCGCCGGTGAGCGCCAGGCCGGTGCGCTCCGCGAAGCCGAAGGCGTGGTAGGCGGCGACGAACTTCTCGCGGCCCAGGGCCTCGGCGACCTTCGCGGCGCAGATGTTGGAGGACACCTGGAGGATGCCCTGGGCGTTGAGCCAGCCGTGCGGGTGGGTGTCCCGGATGGTGTGCCGGCCAATGCGCATGGCGCCGTTCTCACAGAAGAACAGCTGGTCCGCGGTGATGGCCTTCTCTTCCAGCGCGGCGGCCACCACGAAGGCCTTCATCGTGGAGCCGGGCTCGAAGGCGTCCAGCGCGGCGCGGTTGCGGATGGCGTTCTTCACGCCGTCTTCCGGCGTGTTGGGGTTGAAGCGCGGGTTGTTGGCCAGTGCCAGAATCTCTCCGGTGCGCGGGTCCAGCACCACCGCCATGCCCGCCGTCGCCTTGGCGTCGTCCACCGCCTTGGCCAGCGCCTTCTCCGCGACGTACTGGAGGTGGCGGTCCAGCGTGAGCGTGACGGCGGCGCCCTGGCGCTCCAGCGGATCCATGGCGCCCTGGACCATCAGCTTGCGGCCCTTGGCGTCCCGGAAGCCGGAGGTGCGCGAGTTCTGCCCGGACAGCTCGTCCTCGAAGGCCAGCTCCAGGCCCTCCAGGCCGTGGCCGTCGGTGCCCACCATGCCCACGATGTGCGCGCCCAGCTCGCGCTGGGGATAGAAGCGCTTGGGCTCCTTGGTGAAGCCCAGGCCGGGCAGGCCCAGCGCCTTCACCGCCTCCACCTCCTGGGGCTTCGCCTGGCGCTTCACCCACGCGAAGCGCTTGGCGCGGGACAGGCGCGCGGCCAGGTCACCGCTGTCCATGTGCACGGCGCGGGCGAGCTGCCGGGCCGCCTGCGGCACGTCGGGGAGCAGGGACGGGTCCACCCAGATGGAGTCCACCTCCACGCTCTGCGCCAGCGGCGTGCCGCGACGGTCGAAGATGTCACCGCGCCGGGCGGGGATGTCGATCTGCCGGACGTACTGGTCCTGCGCCAGGCCCCGCAGCTTCTCCTGCTGGAAGACCTGGAGGTAGACCGCGCGGCCGAACGCCGTGCCCAAGAGCACCAGGAACAGCCCGAACAGGAGCTGGACCCGCAGCCGGAGCCCCTTCGTGTTCGACTCTGGAATCCGCGCGCTCTTGAGGTCCCTCACCGCCCGGTCCCCCGCTCCGCCACGCGGACGGCCGGGGCCGCCGAACGGGCCTGCGCGGTGCCGGAGCCCTTCACGCGCTCATCCGCGAGGGACACCACCGCGCTGCCCTTGGGCATGGCCATGCCCAGCTGCTCACGGGCCACGCGCTCCAGCCGCGCCGGGGCCTTGAGCGTGGCCAGCTCCAGCTTGAGCCGGTCGTTCTCCCGGGTGAGCGAGCGGCTCTCGCCCTCCGCGTTGGACAGGCGGTAGCCCATGTCCACCACCAGCACGCGGCTCGTCACATGGAGGATGCCCACGCCAGCGAACAGGGTGAAGAGCATGACGGCGGGCAACAGGTGCAGCAGCACGCCGGCCACGGACACGGAGGGACGCGAGAGGGCCTTGCTCATCGGATTTTCTCCACCACGCGCAGGTGCGCGCTGCGAGAGCGGGGGTTGGCCTCGACTTCCGCTTCGGAAGCCGCGACGGCCTTCTTGGACACGAGGGCGAAGTCACCCTGGCTGTTGCACACGCACACCGGGAAGCCCGGCGGACAGGTGCATCCGCCCACCAGGGCGCGGAAGGCTTCCTTCACCTTCCGGTCCTCCAGGGAGTGGAAGGCGATGACCGCGGCGCGGCCGCCCACCTTCAGCAGCGAGGGCAGCGCGGCGAGCAGCGCGTCCAGCGCCTCCAGCTCCCCGTTCACCGCCATGCGCAGCGCCTGGAAGGTGCGGGTGGCCACGTGGATGCGGTCCGGCCACGCCTTGCGGGGCACGGCGCGCTTCACCACCTCCGCGGCCTCCAGCGTGCGCTGGGGCAGCGCCTTCTTCAGCTCCCGCGCGATGGGCCGGGCGAAGGGCTCTTCTCCAAAATCCTTGAGCAGCTTCGCCAGGTCGCGCTCGTCCGTTTCGGCGATGAGCTCCGCGGCGGTGAGGCCGCTGTCGCCCATGCGCATGTCCAGCGGGCCGTCCTTCATGAAGGAGAAGCCGCGCTCGGCCACGTCCAGCTGCGGCGAGGACACGCCCAGGTCCACCAGCACGCCGTCCACGGGGAGCAGGTCCTGCGCGACATGGGAGAGGTCCGCGAAGTTGCCCTGCCGGGCCTGGAAGCGCGGGTTGCCCCCCATGCGCGCGGTGGCGGCGGCCAGCGCCACGGGGTCCCGGTCCACGCCCACCACCGTGGCGCCCCGGGCGAGCAGCGCCTGGGTGTGGCCTCCGCCGCCGAGCGTCCCGTCGAGGATGATCTTCCCCTCCGCCGGGTTCAGCAGCTCCACCGTCTCGTGGAGCAGGACGGTCTGGTGCTGGAAGTCCACGGGCGGGGGCCTTGGGTGCGAAGGGTCAGACGAAGGGAGCGCGCGCGAGCTGGAAGGCGGCCCGGGCATCGTTCATGTGCGGGTACAGCTCGAAGGCGTCATGGGCGCCGGCCGCGCGGAAGATGGCGGCCAGGTACGGCGACAGCCCGGACAGCTTCACGTCGCCGCCAGCGCGGCGGAACGCGTCCGCGCGGGCCATCAGCGGGCGCACGCCCCGGTAGTTCAGGTGGGAGACGTCCGCGAAGTCGAGGACGACCTGGCGCGTGCCCCGGTGCAGCCGGTGCATCAGGTCCTCGCACAGCTTGACGAGGTCCGCCTCCTCCAGCTCGCCCTCCAGCATCAGCGTCTCCACGCGCTCGGACGCCGCCACCACCGCCCTGTTCCGACGAACCTCCTGCACCTGGTCCATGCGCCTGCCCACCCTTCTCTTTGCGAAACCTGAAGCTGTCGACTTCCTGGCTACGGCTGGCGCAGCTCGCCCAGCACCCGCAACACGTCCGGGGAGGTGGCTTCCTGGCGCGCGTCCTCCTGCGCCTTCGCCCAGCCTTCCTGGCTCCAAAGCTCAATCACCTTCACCATCCCCGCCCACACCACGTCCTTCTCCAGCTTCGCGTACGCCCTGAGCGACGGCGGAATCAGCAACCGTCCCAGCTTGTCCAGCGGGCACTCCTGCGCGCTGGCCACGTACAGCCGCATCAACGTCTTGACCCCCGGCTCCATGGGGTTGCGCCGGGCGAGCGCGGTCTCCAACGCCTCCCACTCCCGCACCGGATAGGCGTGGAGGCAGGGGTCCAGGGCCGTGGTGACGATGAGCCGCTCGTCGTAGGCGCCCACCAGCGTCTCCCGCAGCTTGGCCGGGAGGCTGGTGCGCCCCTTCGCGTCGATCTGGTGCTCATAGACGCCTCGGAACACGCGGGACGATCCACCTTTTCAGCCCAGCACGGGACGGACCACCACTCCTTCCCACTTCTTACCCCTCTAACGGCCGGCATACATACGCGCCCCCCCCAGGGGGGTCAAGAAACCGCGCAACAGGCTGAAACACCGCGAGCACGGCGGCGGACATCCGCCAGGGCACACGCCGCGCGGCCTACCTTTGAGGATGGGGTAAACTTGAGTTCTTCCGCTCCCAGGCTGAGACTGGCAGTCACGTGAACACGAACGTTCGACTGAAGGTGGCCTACAAGACGCCGCAATCACTGGTCGGCGAGTACACCCGCAGCGTGGGTCTTGGCGGCGTCACCCTGGAGACGCGAAGGGCCCTGCCGCTGGGCACCCGGTTCACCTTCGAGCTGCACGCGGGCGGCATGCCGCGTCCGGTGGAGGTGCTGGGGGAGGTGGTCCGGGTGGAGCCCCGCCCCGGCGAGCGCTTCCTGCTGACCGTGCGCTACGACGGCGCGGAGGATCGCAGCGCGCTGGACGCGGTGCTCCAGTTCATCTTCGCCCAGGAGGAGCAGAACGGCCTGCGCCGCTTCCCGCGCATCCCGCTGCACCTGCGCGCGAGGGAGAGCGACCCCCGGGCGCCGTTCTTCTACGTGCGCGACATCTCCCGGGGCGGCGTGGGCCTGGAGGTGGACGCCCCCGCCCTGCCCCGCGAGGTGCAGGTGGGCACGCCCTTCTTCATGGAGATGGACATGAAGGAGGGGCCGCTGCTGCTCCACGGCGAGGTGGCGTGGACGTCCACGGTGCCGCGCAAGGGCGTGGCCCAGGCGGTGACGCCGGGCTTCGGCGCGACCTTCGGCCGGCTGCGTCCGGACATGGTCCAGCGCCTGGAGGACCTGATGTCGCTGGAGCACCTGCCGCCCGCGCCCTGGCGGGCCCGGGTCAGCTTCGGCCTGGATGCCGTGTCGCGGATGCCCTGAAGCCGCCTGGCCAGGGCACCCGCGAGGGCCTTGCCGGTTACAGCGGGTTGTACGGGTAGCCGCCGGCCTCCTCCAGGCCGGTGACGATGGTCTCCCGCAGCTCCGCCGGGTCGTACGCCGTGAAGGCGTCCAGCGCGGACAGGCGCCTCAACTCCAGTGAGAGCGCGTCCCCCTTGAGGGTGGCGCAGAGGGCGCGGCGGGTGCGCTCGAAGGCGCGCGTGGTGGACTCCATCGCGTACAGCCGCACCAGGGCCACGCGCACGGGGTCCTGCACGCCGCTGGTGGCGGCCTGCCGGGTGCGCGTCACCATGGAGTCCAGCGCGTACGCGTCCATCACCACGTCCGCCAGCGCGGCCATGACCTCCTGGTGCTTGTCCAGCTCCGTGCCGAAGGTCTCCGCGGCCAGGCGCATGCCGTGGATGGCCAGGTGCTTGGCGCACTCGGCGGCGATCTCCTCCTGGGCCAGCGCGTCCTGGCGGCCCGCGCGGGGCCGCTCGCCGCGGCCCAGCTCCTCCGCCACGGAGCGCGCCTGCGCGAACAGCGGCAGGTCGCCCTTCACGGCGCGCTTGAGCAGCATGCCGGTGATGAGCATCCGGTTGATTTCGTTGGTGCCCTCGAAGATGCGGTTGATGCGCGCGTCGCGGTAGGCGCGCTCCACCGGGTACTCCTCGATGTAGCCGGCGCCGCCGTGCACCTGGACCGCGTCGTCCACCAGGAAGCCGATGGCCTCCGAGCCGAAGACCTTCATGATGGAGGCCTCGCAGGCGAACTCCTCCATCGCGGCGATGACGTGCGCGTCGTAGTCCTTGTCCGAGCGCTCCTTCGACGCGAGGCGCCCGTCCACCAGGCCCGCCGTGCGGTAGGTCATGCTCTCCACCGCGTAGACGAGCGTGGCCATGCGCGCGAGCTTCTCGCGGATGAGCGGGAACGTGGCGATGGGCGCCTTGAACTGCTTGCGCTCCTGCGCGAACTTGAGCGCGTTCTGCAGCTGCAGCTTCATGCTGCCGATGACGCCCGCGCCCAGCTTCAGCCGGCCGTAGTTGAGGATGTTGAAGGCGATGCGGTGGCCCTTGCCCAGCTCTCCCAGCAGGTTCTCCACGGGAACCTGCGCGTCCTCGAAGTAGAGCGGGCACGTGGACGAGCCACGGATGCCCATCTTGTGCTCCTCCGGGCCCACGGTGAGGCCCGGGGTGTCCTTCTCCACGATGAAGCCGGTGAACTTGTCGCCGTCCACCTGCGCGAAGACGACGAACACGTCCGCGAAGGCCGCGTTGGTGATGTAGAGCTTGGAGCCGTTGAGCACGTAGTGCTTGCCGTCCTGCGACTTCACCGCCTTCGTCTTGGCCCCGCGCGCGTCGCTGCCGCTGCCCTGCTCCGTCAGCGCGTACGCCGCCACCCACTCACCCGAGGCCAGCTTCGGCAGGTACTTCGCCTTCTGCGCCTCGTTGCCGAACCACACGATGGGCAGCGACCCGATGCCGGTGTGCGCGCTGGACGTCACCGACCAGGAGCCCAACAGGCTCATGGCCTCCGCGAGCAAGAGCGACGTCGTCTTGTCCAGGCCCGTGCCGCCGTACGTCTCCGCGATGTCCACGCTCAAGAGGCCCAGCTCGCCCGCGCGGCGCAAGAGGTCGCGCAGCAGCGCGTTGTCCTTGCCCTCGATGCGCTCGGCCTGGGGCAGCACCTGCTCACGGCAGAACTGGAGCGCCGTCTTGAAGAAGAGCCGCTGCTCCTCGGAGAACGTCTCCGGCGTGAGGATGCGGGTGGAGCCCACCTCCTGGAAGAGGAAGGCGCCCCCGGAGAGGACGTCCTGGGGGCGGGGAGCGGGCTCGGTTGCGGCGACCATCAACGACCTCCGGGGAGGGAGCATTGCCCTCCGAAGCCTTCTGGAAAAAGGCGCGCGGCACATTAGGGCGCGCGGACCGCTGGGGGTAGTAGCGGCGCGCCCCCGCCGCCTCAATGCGACATGGAGTCCACTCGGGGTGCGTGCCTGGCCGCCAGGCAGCCCCCGCGTCCGTCAAGGCCGGGGCGTGGGGTACACGAGGCAGAGCGTGTCGAAGAGCCCCTCCTCCGGCGCGACGTACGTGCCGCCGAGCGCCCGCGCCACCTGCACGACCTCCGTACCGAACGAAGGGACGATGCACAGGTCGTCCGACGTGGTGAAGCGCGTCTTCAGCCGGGCCAGCTCCCGCCGCAGCGTCGCGATGTCCTGGCGTCCGCCGCGCACCGGCACGGAGGGGCCGTTGCGGTCCGGCCCCGGCAGCTTCCCCACGCTGGAGGTCAACTCGAAGCCGTCCGCGCGCTGGATGATGCGCAGCTTGCCGGGCGCCACCTCCTCCAGCCACGCCCGGAAGCCCTGCTCGTCGCGCAGCACCAGCCGGTAGGCCACCGGCGCGTCCGGATGCTGAAGCCACACCTCCGCCGCCTGCGCACGAAGCACCGCCAGCGCGTCGGACGCCTGCGCGAGGAACGTGTCCTCGTCCGCGACGGCGACAAGCACGTCCCGGCCCTTCACCCGCTCCGCGAGCCGGCCCGCGTCCTGCGCGCGCGACGGCGTGAAGCGCTCCGCGCCCAGCCGCACCTGGTCTCCGGACAGCTCCAGGCGGAGGAGGTCGTCCGGGAGGGGCTCGCCAAAGACGGGCGCGGGCAGCAGCGTGACGTTCGCGTCCGCCCACCCGCCGGCGTCCCCGGGCACGCCTGCATCCACTGCGAGTGCAGAAACGGGAGACACCGGGCGTGCAGGTTCAGCGGGCGGTGACTCCCGGCAGCCACCCCATGTGAGGGTGCTCCACACCAAGAGGAAGAATGCAGGGTTACGGGAACAGGCTGGCGAGCGTAGCGGAATATTCCACCCGGGGCGTCTGAATGGCCTCATGATAGCTTCTCGCGGTTTTGCGAAGGACTCCCCTCCACCGGAGCCGACTCGAACGTGCCGCAGCCTTCCGCTGGCTTCCAGTTCGGAAAGTACAAGCTGCTCGAGCGCATCGCGACGGGCGGCATGGCGGAGATCTACCGCGCCCGGATGACGGCGGTGGCGGGCGTGACGAAGCCGGTGGTCATCAAGAAGATCCTCCCCGGCTACGCGGACGACAGCGCGTTCGTGTCCATGTTCATCAACGAGGCGCGCATCGCGCTGGGGCTGTCGCACGGCAACATCGCGCAGATCTTCGACTTCGGTGAGGTGGAGGGCGAGTACTTCCTCGCGATGGAGTGGGTGGACGGCCATCCGCTCTCGCACGTGCTGCGCCGGGCGCGGGAGAAGGGGCTGCCCGCGCTGCCGCCACCGCTGGCGGTGCTGGTGGCCATCGACATGCTGCGCGGGCTTGCGTACGCGCACACGCGGCTGGACGACAACGGCCGTCCGCTGCACATCGTCCACCGGGACGTGAGTCCCCAGAACGTGCTCCTCTCCTTCGAGGGGCAGGTGAAGCTGGTGGACTTCGGCATCGCGCGGGCGCGGCTCGCCGGGCGCTCCGACACGAAGGCGGACCCCGCGAAGGGCAAGTACGTCTACTTCGCGCCGGAGCAGGCGCGCGGCGAGGCGCTGGACGCGCGCACGGACGTGTTCGCCGCGGGCACGGTCCTCTACGAGATGCTCTGCGGACGGCGCCCCTTCGAGGGCTCGCTCCAGGACGTGCTGCGGAAAATCTCGCAGGGCGACTTCCCCCGCCCGCGCGAGTGGACGCCGAACATCCCCGCCGCGCTGGAGCGCATCCTGCTCACCGCGATGGCCACCAGCCCGGAGCAGCGCTACCCCACCGCGCAGGCCTTCGCGGAGGCGCTGGCGCGGCAGCTCCACGTCACCGCGCCGGACGTGTCCACCAGCGACCTGGGCCACTTCATGGGCTACCTCTTCGAGCCGGAGCTCGTGGAGGCCGGCCGCCCGGTGCAGCTGCCGCGCGAGTTCATTGCCCGGGTGGGCCGCTGGAGCGGCGTCGCGGAACCGCCGCCCATCCCCACGCCGCCGGAGATGCCCCATTACGTCTCCGAGCCCGGAAGAGAGCCACGAGGCGAGCCCCGGGGGGATTTGACGACGCAGCCCCTGCCCCCGCAGGCGATGCCGCCCGAGCCGCCGCCCGCGTGGCACCGCACCCTGAAGGGCTGGGCGGTGCGCGGCGCGCCGGTGGTGGTGGCCGCGCTCGTGGCCACGTGGCTGGGCCTGGTGATGGGCGGGTCCAATTCGTTCGCGGTGGAGCTCAGCTCGTCCCCTCCGGGCGCCACCATCCGCGTGGACGGGCGGACGCTGACGGAGACGACGCCCACGCTCGTCACCCAGCTGCCGTCGGACCGCGAGCACGTCCTGGAGGTGCTGCTGCCGGGCATGGTGCCCTTCAGCCAGCGCGTGCAGGCCGAGCGCGGCACCACGCTGGCGGTCCACGCGCGGCTCGCGCCGAAGCACCCGGCCGCGCCCAGGGCCCTGCCCCGCGCGGGACCGGAAGACACGCCCGCCTTCGCGCGCTACTCCTCCGGAGGCCCGTTCGCGCTCAGCGCGCTCGCGCATGCCCTGCGCGTGCCCCCGTCCCAGGCGGCCCGCATGCGGTTGGATCCGTCCCGCGCCTATGGCCTGCGCGTGGAGGGCCGCGTGTCGGTGGGCGGCCCCCTGCCGGTGACCCAGGCCGTGTACTTCCTGGAGGGCGGCACGGCCCTGTCCGCGCGCGACAGCTTCGGCCTGGTGGGCACCGACGAGGTGCTGGTGCGCGACGCCTCCGTCCTCTACGTGTTCCTCTGGGACGACCGCCCGGACGACAACCGCGGCGCCCTCCAGGTGCACGTGCGCGAACAGGCGAGCGGCGCCATCACCACCCTGCTGCTGGACGCGCGCCGCCACGCCGTCTCGCTGTCCCCCCACGACGGCTTCACGCTCCGGGAGCTGGAGCCCTCCACCACCTACCGCGTCGTCGTGCGCTCGGCGCGGGAGCCGGCGCGCACGCGCGGCTTCGCTGGCGGAGAGGTGGGCGGGGTGCTGGCGCTGCACGGCGCGGGGGCGTCCCCGGCCATGGCCCCGGGCACGCTGGAGCTCCTGGAGGTCAACCAGCCCACGGTGCTGCGCGGCGCGGCCTGGCTGCGGCTCGCGTTCCCGGACGACGACGTCAACGACAACTCCGGCGGCCTCACGCTGGAGGTGACGCCGGTGGCGCCGCTGCACCAGTAGCCACTGCTACAGGGCGCCGCCAGCCTGTAGCCGAAAAATTGATCATCCGGGCGTCCCCCCTACCCTGGGCCGCCTCGGAGGACGCTCAATGAAGAAGCTGCTGGCGGTGCTGGCCCTGGGATTCGCGGTGATGGCGACGGTGGGACTTTCCTCTCGCGTGGACGCGCGGCCCGGAAGCACGGTGGACGAGGGGCCGACCGACGCCCAGATCGACGCCGTCCTGGACTCGCGGGCGCACGAGGTCATGGCCAAGCTGTTGGAAGCGCAGCGCAATGCCAACCGGATGACACAGCTTCCCCGGTAATCTCGTGGCATCCGGCGGGGCACGGTGCTACGACCGGCGCTCGCTTCGGTGCTCATCCCACCCGCCCACGAGGGGGCCATGCCAGAAGGGTCCGCTGCACTCCAGCTCCAGGTTGGAGACCGGGTCGTCTACCCCAACCAGGGGGTCTGCCGCGTCGCCGCCATCGACGTGAAGGAGGTGGCGGGTCAGAGCCTCACCTTCGTCACCATGCGCCGGGAGGAAGACGGCGCGGTCGTGATGGTGCCGCAGGGAAAAATCATCTCCATCGGCGTGCGCAAGGTCGCCAGTCCCGCGGACGTGGAGGAGATCTACGCGTTCCTCCGCTCGGACAGCGACAAGGCGGACCTGGACTGGAAGCAACGCGCTCGCACCAACCTGGACCGCATGACCCAGGGCGGCATCCTGGGGCTCGCGGAGGTCGTCAAGGGCCTCCAGGTCCTCAGTGAGCTGCGGCCGTTGCCCACCAAGGAGCGCGAGCTCTACGACAACGCCCGGCACCTGCTGGTCTCGGAGGTCGCCGCCGCGCTGGGCACCGCCGAGGCCAACGCCGAGGACTCCATCGACATCGTCCTCTTCCCGCCCGGGAAGGAGCGTCCCAAGCGCACCGCCGCGGAGTTCGCGCGGCCCGTTGGCGACGAGGACGACATGGACCTCGACGGCGACCTCATCGGTCTGGAGGGCGGAGAGCTGGACCTGCCCTCGGACGAGGAGCCCGCGTCCGAGTCCGAGGAGGAGTCCTCCGAGGAAGGTGGCGAGGAGGAGGAGGGCGGCGAGGAGGAGGGCGGCGAGGACGCTCCCAAGAAGCGCGGCCGTCCGCCCAAGGCCAAGCCGGCCGAGGGCGCGGAGCCCGCCGCTCCGAAGAAGCGCGGCCGTCCGCCCAAGCCCAAGCCGGAGGTGGTGGAGGGTGCCGAACCCGCCGCCCCGAAGAAGCGCGGCCGTCCACCCAAGGCCAGGCCGCCGGAGGGCGCCGCGCCCGCGGAGCCCGCCGCTCCGAAGAAGCGCGGCCGTCCTCCCAAGGCGAAGCCGCCCGAGGACGAGTGAACCGCAGGACCCCACGGCCCTCCCGGCCGCCCGCGTCGCGATACAGCGCACGCCCGGCACCGCGAGGGCCTTCTTCCCGCCGAGGTGACGCCCCGTGATTCGCGTCGTGACGCTGGACCCCTTCGACGACAAGCAGCTCGCCAAGTTCAACCGCACGCTCTACACGGCCTTCGGCGTGGGCAGCGAGCACAGCGGCACCGCGGAGATTCCCGCGGGCATGTCCGAGCCCCTGGACGCGGAGAAGCTGCTCGAAGAGGTGAAGGGCATCCGAGCCTACAAGGACGACAAGGTGCTGCTGCTCACCTCGCGCAAGCTGAAGGACCGCGACCTGCCCAGCGGCAAGGCGCCCACGTCGGGCTTCGCGAAGTACGGCAAGGACCGGGCAATCCTCTCCATCGCGCCGTTCAAGGACCTGGAGAAGGACTTCAAGCCCATCGCGCGCCACGCGCTGCACCAGCTGGGCACGCTGTGGGAGCTGCACCACTGCCTGGATCCGCGCTGCTCGATGTATCCGCCCTGGACGCCGTCCTTCAACCAGGGCGACCACATCTTCTGCACCTTCTGCCGCGAAAAGAGCGAGCAGAAGATCCGTCTTGCCAAGTCCTAAGGCCCTGCGCGCCCTGCCCCTGGTGGAGCTGGGGGCCCTGCTGCTCGTCGCGCTCCTGTGCCTCGTCTTCCAGCTGAGGCTCCCGGGCCGGCTGCCCACGGACGCGGACGAGCGCGCCGTGGCGGACGTGCTGGCCCGAGACGCGCGCCCCGGGGACGCGGTGCTGCTCTTCCCCTGGTGGACCGAGCGCGCCCGCCTCTTCGTGCCTCCTTCCGTCCCCGTGTACGGGTGGCTGGACTCCGACGGCGCGGACTTGAGCGCGCACCCGCGCGTCTGGGTGCTGGGCCAGCCGGAATTGCCCCGCTCCGACGTGGGCGCGTTTGAAGCGGCCTTCCTCCCCGGCCGCAAGGCGCTGGGCCCCGAGTCCCGCCTGGGCCCGCTGTCGCTGCGCCTCTATGAGAACGGCCGCTACCGCCCGCGCCACTGGGTGGCGAGCGAGTCCGCGAACACGGCGCGCGTGTACCTGGAGCAGCCGGACGGCTCCCGCACGGACTGCCCCTTCGACGGGCGCGTGCACCGCTGCCCCGGACCGCCGCACCTGTACGTGGCGCCGGAGTGGCACGAAATCTTCTACGAGCCCCGGCACTGCCTGTGGATGCACGCGCCGGGCGGCCCCCAGCGGCTGGTGGCGGAGTTCGCCAACGTGCCCGCCGGCATGGGCCTGCGGATGGAGGGCGGCATCATCTTCGAGTTCGCGCACCCCAAGGACCCGCGCCTGTCCACGTCGTACGTCGGCGTGGATGACGCGGCCACGGGCCAGCGGCTGATGTACGTGCCCATTCCCCCGGGCCGCGAGGGCGTGCAGAAGGCGGAGGTGGTGCTGCCGCCCGGGCCGCCGCGCACGGTGAAGGTCTGGACGCAGGCGGACAACGCGGAGTCGCGGCAGCTCTGCCTGGACGTGATGGCGCTGGAGCCCGCGGTGGGGGTGAAGCCATGACGTTGCAGCTGACCGGCCGCCCCGCCACGCGCGAGGAGAAGCTCACGGCCCTGGCGCTGTGGGTGCTGGCCTTCGCGGCGCTGTGGATGACGGAAGCGGCCGTGGGCTTCACGCGCGACGAGAGCGTCTACTTCGCCGCGGCCGAGGGCTATTCGCAGTGGTTCCGGCTGCTGTTCCACTCGCCCGCGCAGGCGTTCACGGACAGCGCCATCGTGCGCTTGTGGGACTACAACCACGAGCACCCGGCGCTGATGAAGACGCTGTTCGGGTTGAGCCACCTGCTCTTCCACGACACGCTGGGCGTGATGCGCGACGCGACGGCCTTCCGGCTGCCCGCGTTCGCCATGGCGGCGCTGGTGCCCGCGCTGTGCTTCCTGCTGGGCAGCGCGCTGTATGGCCGCACCGCGGGGTGGTTCGCCGCCCTCTCCTTCCTGCTGGTGCCCCGCCAGTACTTCAACGCGGAGCTGGCGTGCTTCGACATGCCGGTGGCCGCGATGTGGCTGCTGGTCGTGTACTGCTTCTGGCGCGCGCTGGAGAGCACCCGCTGGGGCGTCGCGTGCGGCGTGGCGTTCGGCCTGGCCATCGCCACGAAGCACAACGCCCTCTTCCTGCCGTTCGTGCTGTCGCCGTTCGCGCTGTGGCGCGCGTGGCAGGCCAGCGAAGGCAACCCCGAGGCCCGCGCGCGGCTGGGCCGCTTCGTGGGGCTCTTCGCGGCGGTCGCGGTGCTGTACGGCCTGCTGGTGGTGTTCCTGGGCGGGCCCGCCAACTTCCAGAAGAAGTTCCTGCTCCTGAGCCCGCACACGCTGTTCTTCGTGGGGCTCGCGGTGGGCTGCGTCGTGCTGCTGCGGGACTTGCGGCGGGTGAGCCTGCCCGTGACGCGGGCGCTGGTGCCGCTGGCGGCGATGGCGGTGCTGGGCCCCGTCCTCTTCTATCTGCACTGGCCCTACCTCTGGCACGCGCCGGTGGACCGCACCGCGTGGTACCTGGCCTTCCACGCGACGCACAACCACTACGCCTGGTTCTACCTGGGCACGCTGATGCGCGGGCCGCCCTTCCCGCTCAGCTACGTGGTGGTGAAGACGGCGCTGACGGTGCCCACCAGCCTCTTCGTGCCCATGGTGACGGGCTTCGTCGCGCTCGTGGGCCGCGCGCTGTTGAGCGTCAGTGCCCGCACGCGGGACTGGGTGCGGATGCCCACCGCGTCGGAGGCGCTGGTGGGCGTCAACGCGGTGACGTCCATCCTCATCATCAGCCACCCGCAGGTGCCGCACTTTGGCGGCGTGAAGCACTGGTTCCCGTCCATGCCCTTCCTGGGCATCCTCGCGGGCGCGGCGGTGGCGCGCGGGTGTTTCGCGCTGTGGGACGTGCTGAAGGCGCGGCGCCCTTCCCTGTCACCGCTGGCGGTGACGGTGCCGGTGTTCGCGCTGCTCCTGGCGCCCGCGCTCCTGGGGCTGGTGCGGGTGTTCCCGTACGGCACGGCGGCGTACTCGGAGCTGGCGGGCGGGCTGCCGGGCGCGGCGACGCTGGGGATGCAGCGGCAGTTCTGGTCCAGCCACGTCACCGGCGTGCTGCCGTGGATCAACGAACACGCGAAGCCGGGCGCGCGCGTCTACCTGCACGAGGTGAATGGCTTCTCGTTCCGGGACTACCAGCGCAATGGCATGCTGCGTCCGGACGTGCGCGCGGTGAACAGCCCGTTCGACGCGGACATCGTCGCGTACCAGTACCACCAGGAGTTCCGCGAGCACGAGTTCCTCACATGGCAGGCCTTCGGCACGCGCACCCCCGTCACCGGGCTGTACCTGGACGAGACGCCGCAGGTCATCGTCTACCAGCGTCCGGAGTGAGTCCCGGGCTGGATGACGCAAGGGGACATGTGCACGACCGTGCACTCGGCGGGCTGGCAGGGCTTCACGAAAAGCAGAGAGGCCGGGAAGGCGTGGCGCCAGGGTAGGATCCAGGTGTCGGCCATTCCACCTTCTTCGCGGGGGAGAGACACATGACGCGCTGGACGGGTTTGTTGACGGTGATGGCGTTGGGCGCGGGCTTCGCGGGTTGCGACGACGCGAAGCCGCCCGCGAAGGTGGCGCGCGCGCAGGTGAAGCGCACGGGCCCCGCGACGATGGAGATCATCCCCACCGAGGGGCAGCTCCCCTACTGCATGCTCTTCACGATGTCGGAGAAGGGCGTCATCCGGCAGCTGACGCTGACGCGGGAGAACCGCTCCATCCGCTGCGACCCGGGGCGCCCGGTCGCCAACACCAGCTTCCGGGTGCCGGTGCAGGAGGGCAAGGTGCGCGTCTACATCTTCTTCTCCGACGAGCGCGTGCCCGCGGGCTCCGTCGCGCAGCAGCTCTACGACCTGCGCGACCGCGAGCGCGTCACCGCCATGGACCTGCGGCTGCCGGGGCGCATCTTCGTGGAGACGCTGGAGTTCCAGCCGGAGACGGGTGAGCCGGAGGCGACGGGCGTCGTCGTGGGCGCGGGCGGCGTGGTGACGTCCGACGGAGGCACGGCCGAGGATGCGGGAACGCGCGCGCTGACCGTGGAGCCGATGGCCAACTGAGCTCCCGACGTGAAGAAGCCCGAGGGTGGAATCTCCGCCCCCGGGCCTCCGTACCGCGTCAGGCCGTGACGTCGAGGCGGCCTAGTTCACCCAGCCACCCGTGTAGCGGTTGCGCTCCAGCCGGGCCAGGCGCTCGCGCTCCTGCCGTTCCCGCTCCTGCCGCGCCTGCCGCTCGCGCTCCAGCTTCGCCAGCCGTTCGCGCTCCAGCCGGGCCTGGCGCTCGCGCTCCTGCCGTTCCCGCTCCAGCCGGGCCTGCCGTTCCCGCTCCTGCCGCTCGCGCTCCAACCGGGCCTGGCGCTCGCGTTGCTGCCGTTCCCGCTCCTGGCGCTCGCGCTCCAGCCGAGCCTGGCGCTCGCGCTCCTGACGCTCGCGCTCCATGCGGGCCTGGTCCTGGCGGCTCACGAGGGGGGTGGCGGCGTGGAAGTCCGCCGCCATCACCGGGGAGCTCGCGACGAGCGCCACAGCCACCACCATCTTCTTGAGCATCGCCTTCATGACCTGCCTCCGTTGAGCCGCGCTGTTGCTGCGTTCTGAACCTTCTGACGGGGGAGGCCCTGCAGGATTCAGCCACCGCGGCCTTCCGAAACACTCCGAAATCAAGCCAGAGTGAAGCCTGCGGCATTCCACTCCTGGGGAAGACCACGTGACGCGCTGGACGGGCTTGTTGACGGTGATGGCGTTGAGCGCGGCCTTCGTGGGCTGCGATGACGCGACGCCGCCTGCGAAGAGAGCGCGTGCCCTGGTGAAGCGGACCGGCGCCGCGACGATGGAGGTCATCCCCACCGAGGGACAGCTCCCCTACTGCATGCTCTTCACGATGTCGGAGAAGGGCGTCATCCGGCAGCTGACGCTGACGCGGGAGAACCGCGCCATCCGCTGTGACGCGAACGAGCCCGTCGCCCACACCCGCTTCCGCGTGCCGGTGCAGGAGGGCAAGGTGCGCGTCTACGTCGTCTTCTCCGACGAGCGCGTGGCGGCGAACGCGGTCGCGCGGCAGCTCTACGACCTGCGAGACCGCGAGCGCATCACCGCCATGGACCTGCGGCTGCCAGGGCGCATCTTCATGGAGACGCTGGAGTTCACGCCGGTGGTGGACACCGTCATGGACGCGGGAGCCCGCGCGCTGACCGCGGACTCCACGCTCCACTGACCTCCAGGCGCGAAGAAGCCCGAGGGTGGAATCTCCGCCCCCGGGCCTCCGCGTTGCTTCATGTTGTGCCGACAGGCCTACCCGCGCCAGCCACCGTTGTAGCGCGCGCGCTCCATGCGGGCCAGGCGCGCCCGCTCCCGGCGCTCACGCTCCATCCGCTCCTGACGCTCGCGCTCCCGGCGCTCACGCTCGATGCGGGCCATGCGCTCACGCTCCATCCGCTCGCGCTCCAGCTTCGCCAGCCGCTCGCGCTCCCGGCGCTCACGCTCCTGACGCTCGCGCTCCAGCCGGGCCTGCCGCTCGCGCTCCAGCCGCGCGCGCTCCATCCGTTCCCGCTCCAGCCGCCCCAGGCGCTCACGCTCCATCCGCTCGCGCTCCATGCGGGCCTGGTCCTGACGGCTCACGAGGGGGGAGGCGCCGTGGAAGTCCGCCGCCATCACCGGGGAGCTCGCAACGAGTGCCACCGCCACCACCATCTTCTTGAGCATCGCCTTCATGACCTGCCTCCGTGAGCCGCGTTGTTGCTGCGTTCTGAACCTTCTGACGACGGAGGCACGGGTTGATTCACCGCTCAAAAGGCACGAGGCCCCTCCCGTTTCCCTCGGAAGAGGCCCCGCTGAAACACTCTGAAATCAAGCTGGAGTGAAGCCGCTTTTCAGTACGCCTCGCGGGCCATGGCCAGCAGATCCGCCTCCGTCACCGAGCGCGGATTGCCCTGGTGTGAAGCGTCCTGGAAGGCCTTCTGCGCGATGTGCTCCAGGTCCTGCTCCTTCACGCCCGCCTCGCGCAGCCGCGTCGGGATGCCGACGGCCGCCGCCAGCTTGCGCACGCGGTCGATGGCGTTCGCGGCGAGCACCTCCTCGCGCGCGTTGGACGTGTCCCCCAGCGCGATGGAGATGCGCGCGAGCCGCGCCGTGCAGGACGCGCGGTTGAACTCCATCACCGCGGGCAGGACGATGGCATTGGCCAGGCCGTGCGGCACGTTGGAGATGGGCGTCAGCGCGTGCGCCAGCGCGTGGCTCGCGCCCAGGCCCTTCTGGAAGGCCATGGCGCCCTCCATCGCGGCCACCATCATGTCCGTGCGCGCGGCCAGGTCCTTGCCCTCCTTCACCGCCGTCACCAGCGAGCGCCCCACGCGCATCACGCCATCAATGGCCACCGCGTCCGCGAGCGGATGGAAGCCATTGGCGACATACGCCTCGATGCAGTGGGTGAGCGCGTCCATGCCCGTGGCCGCCGTGACGGACGGAGGCAGGCCCAGCGTCAGCTCCGGATCGATCACGGCCGCCTTCGGCAGCAGGTACGGGCTGAAGATGACCGTCTTGCGGCCCGTGTCCGCCAGCGTCACCACGCCGGAGCGCCCCACCTCCGAGCCCGTGCCCGCGGTCGTCGGAATGGCGATGAGCGGCGGCAGGTCGTCGCGCACGTACTGGTCGCCGCCCTTCGCGTCGTCGTAGCGGCTGAGCGGCGGCTCATGCGTGGTGAGCAGTTGCACCAGCTTGCCCGCGTCCAGCGCGCTGCCGCCGCCCAGGGCGACGATGCCGTCCGCCTTGTGCGCGCGGTACGCCTCCAGGCCCGCGAACACGTCACGCTCCGTGGGGTTGGGCTCCACGCGGTCGAACACCGCGCACTCCATGCCCGCGCCCTTGAGCACGTCCGTGACGCGCGTGGCGAGCCCCGCCTTCACCACGCCCGCGTCCGTCACCAGCAGCGGGCGCTTCATGTTCAACCGCGCCGCGTGCGCGGGCAGCCGCTGGAGCGCGCCCGCGCCGAACACGATGCGCGTGGGCCACGACATCTCCGTGACGCGCGGCTCCGAGGGAATGTCAAAAGGCTTCATGAACGGTCCTCCTTCAAAAATCAGATGAGCTCCAGGTAGCGCTCCAGCTCCCAGGAGGTGACCGCCCGCTCGTACTGGCGCACCTCCCACTCGCGGGTGCGCACGAAGTGGTCCACGAAGCCCTCGCCCAGGATTTCGCGGGCACGCTCGCTGTTCTTCAGCAGGGCCACCGCGTCCTTCAGGTTGCGAGGCAGCGGCTTCGTGTTCTTCGCCTCGTAGGCGTTGGACAGCACGGGCGCGGGCGGCTCGATTTCGTTCTCGATGCCCCACAGGCCCGCGGCCAGGCTCACCGCCATGCCGATGTACGCGTTCATGTCCGCGCCCAGCTGGCGGTACTCGATGCGCATGGACCTGGCGCTGTCGCCGATGACGCGGATGGCGCAGGTGCGGTTCTCCAGGCCCCACGTCGCGCTGGTGGGCGCCCAGGTGTTCTCCACGCTGCGCTTGTAGCTGTTGATGGTGGGCCAGTAGAGCGCCGTGAGCTCCGGCATCAGCGCCACCTGCCCGCCGATGTAGTGACGCATCAGCTTGCTCATCCCGTGCTTCTGCGACGGGTCGTGGAAGAGGTTCTCCTCGTCCTTCAGGTTCCACAGCGACTGGTGCACGTGGCCGGAGCAGCCCGGCAGCTTCGGGTCCACCTTCGCCATGAAGCACGCGGACACGCCGTGCTTCGCGCAGATCTCCTTCACCACCGTCTTGAAGAGCGCCGCGCGGTCCGCCGCCAGCTCCAGCGTGTCGTAGCGGATGGCCGCCTCGAAGACACCCGGGCCCGTCTCCGTGTGGAAGCCCTCGATGTTGAGCCCGTACGCGTTGCACCCGTCGATGAGCGCGTGCACCAGCGGCGCGTTCATGGACGTGCGCAGCCACGAGTAGCCGAACATGCCCGGCGTCAGCGGCGTGAGGTCCTTGAAGCCCTTCTCATGCAGGCTCTGCGGGCCCTCCTTGAAGAGGAAGAACTCGTACTCCGCGCCGAACTTGGGCAGGAAGCCCAGCTTGCGCGCGCGCTGCCCCATCTTCTGGAGCAGCTGGCGCGGGCTCGCCTCGAAGGGCGTGCCGTCCGCGTTCACGAAGTCCAGCAGGAACGCCGCGGTGTCCGGCTCCCACGGGATGATGCGCGCGGTGGACAGGTCCACCTTCGCGGGCGTGTCCGGGTAGCCCGTGTGCCAGCCCGTCACCTTGGTGTTGTCCAGCAGCTCGTCGCCCAGGTCCCAGCCGAAGACGACGTCGCAGAAGCCCATGTTGCTCTTCGCGGCGCTGTAGAACTTCTCCAGCGACACGTACTTGCCGCGGAAGACGCCATCCACGTCGATGGCGCCCAGCTTCACCTTGCGGACGCCCTTCTCGTCCATCCACCGGCGCAGGGAGTCCATGTCCCCCTGCTGTCCGGGCACCGCTCGCGGCCCACTCTCACCGCGCTCCTTCGCGCGAGCCCGGCGGGCCATCGCCGGATGGGTGAGCACCTTGGCCTTGGGACGCGACGGCATGCGGACCTTCCTTTTCTTCGTCATGAAGCGATGGAGCAGTGGAATGGAGGGACGCGCGATGGCTCAGGGGGACGGAAGCTTCGTCCACACGGCCTTCGTCTGGAGGTAGCCGTCCAGCGCGTGGTGGCCCAGGTCCTTGCCCCAGCCGGATTCCTTGTAGCCACCGAAGGGCGCCGCGTCGTCGAACTCGTTGAAGCAGTTGATCCACACCACGCCGCTCTTCACCTGCCTGGCCAGCGCGTGCGCCTTGGCCACGTCACCGGTCCAGATGGACGCGGCCAGGCCGTACTGCGTGCTGTTCGCCATCGCGATGGCCTCCGCGTCGTCGCGGAAGCGCAGGCAGCTGAGCACCGGGCCGAAAATCTCCTCCTGGGCAATCTTCATGTCCGGCTTCACGTCGCCGAAGATGGTGGGCTTCACGAAGCAGCCCTTCGCCTTGAAGCCCTCCGTGTCGCGGCCGCCGCCCGCGAGCAGCTTCGCGCCCTGCTGCTTGCCGCTCTCGATGTAGCCCAGCACCACGTCCATCTGCTTCTGGCTCACCAGCGCGCCCATCTCCGTGGTCGCGTCCAGCGGGTCGCCCACCTTCATCGTGCGCGCCTTCTCCACCAGCTTCGCGACGAACGCGTCGTAGGCCTTTTCATGCACCAGCACGCGGCTGCCCGCGTTGCACGTCTCACCCTTGTTGCCGAAGATGCCCCAGAAGCACGCCTCCACCGCGCGGTCGAAGTCCGCGTCCGGGAAGATGATCTGCGGGCTCTTGCCGCCCAGCTCCAGCGTCAGCTTCTTCAGGTTGCTCGCGGCGGACGCCTGGAGCAGCCGGCGCGCGGTGCGGCCGGAGCCGGTGAAGGAAATCTTGTCCACGTCCGGGTGCCGGGCAATCGCCTCGCCCGCGGGGTCACCCAGGCCGGTGACGACGTTGATGACGCCGGGCGGGAAGCCCGCCTCCAGCGCCAGCGCGCCCAGCTTCAGCGCGGTGAGCGGCGTGTACTCGGAGGGCTTCACCACCACCGTGCAGCCGGCGGCCAGCGCGGGGCCCAGCTTCCAGCCCAGCATGCACGTGGGGTAGTTCCACGGAATGATGGCGCCCACCACGCCCACCGGCTCCTTGAGCGCGTAGGTGTGGAAGGGGCCGTCCACGGGCAGCACCTCGCCCGTGATGGTGCTGGCCATGTCCGCGAAGTTCGCGAGCGTCGCGGCGGCCGGCGCCACGTCACCCCGGATGGCGTCCTTGAACACCTTGCCGTTGTTCATGGACTCGACGAGCGCGAACTCCTCGCGCCGCTCGAAGAGCAGGTCCGCCAGCTTGCGGATGAGCTTGCCGCGCTCGCGGCCGGTCATCTTCCCCCACGGCCCGGACTCGAAGGCGCGGCGCGCGGCCTTCACCGCGCGGTCCACGTCCGCGGCGGTGGCGGCGGGCACGTCAGCAATCTTCTGGCCGGTGGCGGGATTCACCACCGCGAAGGTGCCCCCTTCAATGGGGTCCACCTGCTGCCCGTCGATGAGCAGCTTGAGCACAGGGAGCTTGGGAGTGAGCGAACGAGCGTCGGTCATGGCGAGGCCTCGGGTGAGCACGGCGCGCGAGCGACCTGGAAGTGGCGGGCACCGGACACGGACGGCACGACACGGTAGGAATGGCGCCATGACGCGGCAACCTGCCCCCATGAAGAACGTCCTCCTGCTGAAAGCCGGCGACGCGGCGGCCTCCGTCCAGCTCTCCGTGGGCGACTACGAGCGGTGGTTTCTGCAAACCATCGGACTGTCCGGGCAGCGCTTCGACATCCTCCCGGTGCACAAGGGCGCGCCCCTGCCGAAGGACGCGAAGGGCTACGACGCGGTGATGATGACGGGCTCGCCCCTGTCGGTGACGCAGCGCGAGCCGTGGATGGAGCGCGCGGGCGCCTTCATGGTGGAGGCGGGCGAGCAGGGCATCCCCGTGCTCGGCGTGTGCTTTGGCCAACAACTCCTCGCGGAGGCCTACGGCGGCAAGGTGACGCGCAACCCCAACGGCCGCGAGACGGGCACCGTGGAGGTGACGCTCTCACCCGAAGGGCGCGCGGATCCGCTGTTCACCGGCCTGCCGGAGCGCTTCGCGGTGCAGGCCACCCACGAGGACATCGTCTCCCGCCTGCCGGAGGGCGCCACGGTGCTCGCGGGCAACGCCAACACCGCGAGCCAGGCGCTGGCCTTCCGCCCCAACGTGCGCGGCGTGCAGTTCCACCCGGAGATGCCCACGGACGCCATGCGCGCGGTCATCCTCGCCCGCGAGGACAAGCTGGACGCGCTCGCGCGCGAGAAGGGCGTCCCCGAGGGCGAGTACGTCCCGAGGCTCCTGTCCGGCATCACGCCGACCCCGTTCGCGCACCGGGTGCTGATGAACTTTCTCCAACACTTCACCTGACCGGACGGGCGCTGATCCAGGCCGCGCGGTGACGCGCTCCCTAGCTTCCTCCCGTGCAGGAGGGACGGGGGCGTCGGGATGAATCCGTTCGTGATGCAGTACCGCAGGCTGAAGTGCCAGCTGAAGTACCTGGCCAGCTACGTGGATCTGGATCCACGCGGCAACCGGGTGGTGCGCCGCACGGACTTCAAGCACTGCCAGAGGCCGGTGCTCCTCCTGCACGGCTTCTTCAGCACGCGCCGCGTCCTGGAGGTGCTGGAGCACCGCCTGCGCCGCGAGGGCTACTGCGTCTGGTCCATCCACCTGGGCGGCACGATGGACCGCTTCAACACGCACCGCATCGACGAGCTGGCGCGCAAGGTCCAGGGCAAGGTGGACCGGCTCTACGAGCGCCACCCGGGCATGGGGCCGCTCACCATCATCGGGCACTCGAAGGGCGGGCTCATCGGCACGTACTACGTGAAGCGGCTGGGCGGGGACACGCGCGTCAGGAGCCTCATCACCCTGGGCACGCCGCACAAGGGCACGCGCATGGCCTACCTGGGCTGCGCGACGCTGGGCTGGTTCAGCCGCAGCATGTGGCAGCTCACGCCCACGTCGCGCTTCATCAAGGACCTCAACGTGGGCGCCTTCCCGCGCCACGTGCGGCTGGTGTCCATCTACTCGCGCGAGGACGTCATCGCGCGCTACCCCTCCTCCGTGCTGGACGTGGAGGGCCAGCCCAACGTCTTCAACGTGGAGCTGTCCGGCGTGGTGCCGCACGGCGAGCTGCTCACGCGCCGGGCCGTGTGGGAGGTCATCCAGCGCGAGCTGGCCCTGGGCTATGCTGACGTCCCGGCACCCGCGTCCGTCGTCGCGCTTCCGCCCCCTCCCCCCCTTCCGGTGGCCCTGCCGGCCGCCGCCAGCCCCTGACACATGCCCTCGCGCTGGGACCACCTCTTCGACCTCAAGCCCGTCGCCCTCGTGGACCACCTGCTGGACGAGGTGGCGCGGCTGCTCGCCAAGGACCTGGAGTCCTGGCCCCCACCGGTTCAGGACCTGGACCCGGCCACCCTGGGCGAGTTCGCCCCGCTGTTCCAGGAGGCCACCCGGCGCCCCGCCCCGGCCGTCTACACGGAGGCCCTGCGCCTGGCGAAGTGGGACCTCGCGCGCGAGTTCGACGCCTTCGACGACTACGTGCGCAACAAGCGCTACCTGGAGCGGGGCCTGTCCCCGGACGACCGCGTCCCCCTGCTCTTCCTCACCCGCTGGCTGACGGAGCAGATGCTGGGCCTGGGCGAGGCCACCCAGGGCCGCATCAAGCGCCCCCTGATGCGCGACTGCCTGGACCGGGTGGAGTCCCGGCTGAACGCCACGGCCCGCCTGCCCCAGGCCTGAGGCTGGCCGCCTGCCCTCCCGGAGGGGTTCTGGACCCTTGGGGCGCATAGGAGCATGGGGTGCGCCAGAAGCTTTCCGCCTGGAGCTTGTCAGAGGGAGGCCGCTGCCTTAAGCCCGGGTGCATGTTGCCGCCCGTGGACGCCACCGCCCCCGACGAACGCCGCAAGCGCCTGCTCCTCCTCGTGGGATTGTGGGTGGCCATCGCGGTGACGCTCTTCGCCCTGCGCTCGGTGGTGATGCCCTTCGCGGGCGCGGCGCTCATCGCGTACCTCGTCCAGCCGCTGGTGGCGCGCATCACCCGCTTGAGCGTGGCCGGCCGTCACGTGCCGCGCTGGGTGGCCATCCTGCTCATCTACGCGGGGTTCTTCCTGGCCGTGTACCTCTTCTTCGTCGCGCTGGTGCCGCAGCTCTACCGCGAGGTGGCGCGCATCAGCCGGGAGATGGCCAGCTTCGCCAGCGCGCTCACGCCGGAGCACGTGCAGACGCTCGCGCAGCGGGCGGAAGGATGGCTCAACACGTACGGCATCCCCGTGGCCCTGTCGGACCGGGCCATGGAGGGCGCGGCGGGCGCCACCGGCGGCTTCAGCCTGGCGCTGGACCTGGAGCAGATGCTCACGGACGCGGTGGCGCGCGCGACGCTGCTCGTGAAGGAGAACCTGGCGGACATCGTCAACGTGTCGCGCCGCATCGTCACGGAGGTGCTGACCGGCGTCTTCATGCTGTTCTTCATCCTGATGGTCGCCGCGTTCTTCTCCATCGACGCGCAGGCCATCCGCCGCTACTTCGGCACGCTCATCCCCGCGGAGCTGCTGCCGGACGCGAAGACGCTGGTGGCGCGCATCGACAAGTCGCTGTCCGGCGTGGTGCGCGGCCAGGTGACCATCTGCCTGGTGAACGGCGGCCTCACGCTGGTGGGCCTGCTGCTGTTCGGCGTGAAGTTCGCCTTCCTGCTGGCCACCATCGCCACGCTCTTCAGCCTCATCCCCATCTTCGGCACCATCATCAGCTCGGTGCCCATCGTCCTCATCGCGCTGGCGGATGGCTTCCAGAAGGGCCTGGCGCTCCTCCTGTGGATCATCGGCATCCACGCGCTGGAGGCGTACTTCCTCAACCCGAAAATCATGGGCGAGGCCGCGCGCATCCACCCCGTGGTGGTGGCCTTCTCCCTCATCGCGGGCGAGAAGCTCTTTGGCCTCTGGGGCGCGCTGTTCGCGGTGCCGGTGGCCTCCATCGCGGTGGCCTGCTTCGACTACGCCCGCCTCAAGGCGCAGCCGCCCCCGCTGGTGGCCGCGTCCCCCCAGCAGGCGGTCGCCTCCACGGACGCCGCCCCCGCCGCCTGAACGGCCGGCGTTTCCAAGCGTCCACCGGTTGAAAACAGGGGGTGGGTGCCCACCTTCCCCCCTGGCCATCCCCGGAAGGAGTGGCTAATTCCACGCACGCCTCTGCCTCCGAGGATGTGATGCCCCCGAGCCCCTCACCCACCCCGGACTACCGGAGCCTGTTCGAAGCCGCGCCCAACCCGTACCTGGTGTTGACGCCGGAGTTCGTCATCGTCGCGGTGACGGACGCGTACCTGCGCGCCACGCGGACGCGGCGCGAGGACATCCTGGGCCGCAACCTCTTCGACGTCTTCCCGGACAACCCCCAGGACCTGCAGGCCACCGGGGTGGCCAACCTGCGCGCGTCGCTGGAGCGCGCGGTGAGGACGGGCGCCCCGGACGCGATGGCGGTCCAGAAGTACGACATCCCGCGCCCCGAGGAGGCCGGCGGCGGGTTCGAGCCGCGCTACTGGAGCCCGCTGAACACCCCGGTGTTCGGCGAGGACGGCGCGGTCCGCCACATCATCCACCGCGTGGAGGACGTCACCGACTTCATCCGCCTGAAGCACCTGGACGAGGAGCAGAGCCGGCAGCACGCGGAGCTGCGCGCCCGCGCGGACGAGATGGAGGGCGAAATCTTCCGGCGCGCCCAGCAGATTCAAGAGGCCAACCAGCAGCTGCGCGTGGCGAACGAGCAACTGGGCGAGCTGGACCGGCTCAAGTCCGAGTTCTTCGCCAACGTCAGCCACGAGTTCCGCACGCCGCTGACGCTGATGCTGGGGCCCACGGAGGACCTGCTCGCCGGACGCGCGGGCCCGCTGTCGGACGAGGTCCGCAAGGAGATGGAGCGGGTGCACCGCAACGCCGGGCGCCTGCTCAAGCTGGTGAACGCGCTCTTGGACCTGTCCAAGCTGGAGGCCGGCCCCCAGGAGGAGCGCTTCGTGCCCGCGGACCTGGCCGCGCTGACGACGGACGCGGCGGCCAGCTTCCGCTCCGCCATGGAGCGCGCGGGGCTCAAGCTCACGGTGGACTGCCCTCCTTTGTCCCAGCCCGTCTACGTGGCGCCGGACCTGTGGGAGCAGATCGTCCTCAACCTGGTCTCCAACGCCTTCAAGTTCACGCTCCAGGGCGGCGTCACGCTGCGGCTGAGGGAGAACGGGCAGCGGGTGTCGCTGGAGGTGGAGGACACCGGCTCCGGCATCCCCGCGCACGAGCTGCCCCGCCTCTTCGAGCGCTTCCACCGCGTGCCGGGCTCGCCCTCGCGCACGATGGAGGGCAGTGGCATCGGGCTCGCGCTGGTGCAGGAGTTCGCGCGGCTGCACGGCGGCTCCGTGTCCGCGCGCAGCACCGAAGGCGAGGGCAGCGTCTTCACCGTGGAGCTGCCGCTGGGCCACGCGCACCTGCCGCCGGAGCGCATCCGCACCAACGCCCGGCCGCGCTCCGCGGCGCGCGAGGCCACGTCCGCCTACGTCGAGGAGGCGCTGCTGTGGAGCACCTCCAAGCCCAAGGACCGCACGCAGTCCTCGCACCACCCGTACCCCGTGGCCGCGGACGGCCACGCGCCGGCGCCCCGCGCGCGCATCCTGCTGGTGGACGACAACCGGGACATGCGCGACTACATCCAGCGCGTGCTCTCCCCCGAGTACGACGTGGAGGTGGCGACGGACGGCCAGAAGGGGCTGGAGGCCGCGCTGGCCCGGCCGCCGGACCTGGTGCTGTCCGACGTGATGATGCCGAAGCTGGACGGCATGGGCCTCCTGAAGGCCCTGCGCGCCGCGCCCACCACGCGCGAGCTGCCCATCCTGCTGCTGTCCGCGAAGGCCGGTGAAGAGGCCACGGTGCAGGGCCTGACGTCCGGCGCGGATGACTACCTGGTGAAGCCCTTCTCCGCGGGGGAGCTGCTCGCGCGCATCGCGTCCAACCTGAAGCTCGCGCGCATGCGCGGGGAGATGGCCGACGAGCGCGCCCGCGCGGAAGGCCTGGCCGAGGCGCTGCGCGCCCGCGACGACTTCCTCTCCGTGGCGGCGCACGAACTGCGCACGCCGCTGGCCGCCTTCCAGCTGCACCTGGAACTGGTGGAGCGGGGCCTGGGCCGGGACGCGCCGGCCAAGGCGCTGGAGCGTCTGAAGCAGGCCCGGGCGTTCATCCGGCGGCTGGCGTCGCTGGTGGACGTGCTGATGGACGTGTCGCAGATCACCAGCGGCCGGATGAAGCTCACGCGCACGGACGTGGACCTGGGCGACCTGCTGGTGGAGGTGACGCGCTTCGCGGAGGAAGAGGCACGCCGTGACGGCACGCCGCTCACCGTGGACGTGAAGGGCCCGGTGATGGGCACCTTCGACCCGTCACGCATCTCGCAGGTGGTGCACAACCTGGTCGCCAACGCGCTGAAGTTCGGCCGGGGCCGGCCGGTGGACGTGACCCTGCGGCCGGATGGCGAATACGTGCGCCTGTCCGTGGTGGACCACGGCATCGGCATCAAGCCGGAGGACCGCGAGCGCATCTTCGAGCGCTTCGAGCGCGCCGTGTCCACGCACAACTACGGCGGCCTGGGCCTGGGGCTCTGGGTGTCGCGTCAGGTGGTGGAAGCGCACCAGGGCCGCATCGACGTGGAGGACACGCCGGGCGGCGGCACCACCTTCCGCGTGACGCTGCCCCTGAGGGAGCCGCCGGTGGACATGGCCGGCGGGCTCGCCAGCTGAAGAGGAGGAAGCAGCCGCCTGCTACTGGCAGGCGGCGGCGCAGCGCGCGTTGCGGCACGTGGGGATGCACCGGCCGCAGTCCACGCTGTTGGGAGGACAGCTCCCGTCGCACCGCACGCCAGCGCAGCTGGGCCCCACGTCGCGGTGGGTGATGGCGGTGCCCTCACCACAGCACGCGTTCGCGACGCAGTCCGAGTCGTCGTAGCAGACCTGGTCGGAGAGCACCGGTGGGGTGTCTCCGATGGGCAGGTCCTCCACCCCGAGGTCGCACCCGGCCAGGAACCCCAGGGTGAGGCCCGCGACAGCGCGGGCGACAAGACGCGGGAGGCGGGTACGACGCATGTGGGGCTCCTTGGGCCGGAAGCTGACTACCGGTTCATCGAGCCCAGGAACTCCGCGTTCGCCGCCGTCGGACGCATGTGCTTGAGCACGAACTCCATCGCGTCGATGGGGGTGAACGGGTGGAGCACCTGGCGCAACGCCGTAATGCGCACCAGGTCCGCCTGAGACAAGAGCAGTTCCTCCTTGCGGGTGCCGGATTTGTTGATGTCGAGCGTTGGGAAGATGCGCTTCTCCATCAACTTCCGGTCCAGGACGATTTCGGAGTTACCCGTGCCCTTGAACTCCTCGAAAATCACTTCGTCCATGCGGCTGCCGGTGTCGATGAGCGCCGTGCCGATGATGGTGAGGCTGCCGCCCTCTTCGATGTTGCGGGCCGCGCCGAAGAAGCGCTTGGGCTTGTGGAGCGCGTTGGCGTCCACGCCGCCGGAGAGAATCTTTCCGGACGCGGGCACCACCGTGTTGTAGGCGCGCGCCAGACGGGTGATGGAGTCCAGCAGGATGCAGACGTCGTACTTCTGCTCGACCAGGCGCTTGGCCTTGTCGATGACCATCTCCGCCACCTGCACGTGGCGCGTGGCGGGCTCGTCGAAGGTGGAGGACACCACCTCGCCGCGCACGCTGCGCTCCATGTCCGTCACTTCCTCCGGGCGCTCGTCCACGAGCAGCACGATGAGGTAGACGTCCGGGTGGTTGCGGCTGATGGCGTGCGCGATGTTCTGCAGCAGCACCGTCTTGCCGGCCTTCGGAGGCGCCACGATGAGGCAGCGCTGGCCCAGGCCGATGGGGCAGAACATGTCGATGATGCGCGTGGTCATCTCCGACGACTCGTGCTCCAGCTTGAGCTTGCGCGTCGGATAGAGCGGCGTGAGGTTGTCGAACAGGATGCGCTCGCGCGCCGCGTCCGACATGGGGTCCGCGAAGTTGACCTTGTCCACCTTCTGCAGCGCGAAGAAGCGCTCGCCCTCGCGGGGCTGGCGGATGGGGCCCGTCACGGTATCGCCGGGCCGCAGGTTGAAGCGGCGCACCTGCGACGGCGACACGTAGATGTCGTCCGGCGACGGCTGGTAGTCGCTGTCCGCGCTGCGCAGGAAGCCGAAGCCGTCGCTCAGGAGCTCCAGTACGCCCTCCGCGTGGACCTCGAAGCGCTTGTCGGCGATGCCGCCCAAGAGCGCGAAGATGAGGTCCTGCTTCTTCAGCCCCTGGTAGCCCTCGATGCCCGTGTCGTGGGCCATCTTCGCCAGGTCGACAATCTTCATCCGCTTCAGGTCATTGAGCTTGATGACCTGCATCGGGGCGCCGTCACGCTCGACCTCCGTGATGGCGGGGCCTTCCGTGGACTCCTGCGGGGCGGCCGGAGCGGCCTCCTCGGCGGGCGCCTCCTCCTCCGTGCCGCGCAGCTCCTGGAGCTCGTCGTCGCGCACCGGACGGGAGATGGGCGTGAGCACCGGACGGGGCGCTTCCGCGGCGGCCTCGGGGGCCTCGGCCTCCTCGACGGGAGCCTCCTCCCGGCGGGCGGGCGCACGGCGAGACTTGGGCGCGGGCTTCTCCACCTCCTTCGCCGCCGCGCGCTTGCGGCGGGGCTTCTCGTCGGTGAACTGGGGCTCGACTACCTTCTCTCGGGGGGAACGGGCTTTGGCCATGACGCTCTGCTGACGGGAAGTGGGGGGAATCGCCCGAAGGCTCGGGCAGGCTGTACGCGGGACGGCGGTCCGTCCGCGCGGCGCTCGGAAGCACCTTCCAGGGGGCAGCACCACCCAAGTCCTGGGAACGGACCGGAGGGCGCGTGGGCCTGTGGTTGGGAAGAGTCGGCGCCGGGGGAACCCCTGCGCCAGGAATCGCGCTGGAAACTATTGACCGCCCCCAGAGCTGTCAAGGCATCCGTGCCTGGCTCTGTCCCGTTTTTCAGGGGGTTGCACTGGAGGGCGGGGGTATTGCCAACAGGGAATCCGCTATGTAGCTGAAATTCGGGCCTAATGGGGTGGCGGATGCGCCTCCTTGGCGTGAACACGCGTCCCCGGGTTCCCCTTCCCGAGGTGGCAGGCGGCCCTGTCAGGTGGTGCCGGTATGGTGGTGCTCCTCCAACGCGGGGCGTGCGCAACTGGCCGCGCCCCTGAATTGGGGTAAGGACACACCCCGTGGACACCTTCCCGAAAGCCGAAGCCCGTGCCCGAGCGCTCCGTCAGGAGCTGGCCCACCACAACCACCGCTACTACGTGCTGGACGCGCCGGAGATCAGCGACGCGCAATACGACACGCTGATGCGGGAGCTCCAGGGGCTGGAGGAGAAGTACCCCCAGCTGGTGACGCCGGACTCGCCCACCCAGCGCGTGGGCGGCGCGGCGGTGGAGGACTTCGGGCAGGTGGTGCACACCACGCAGATGCTGTCCCTGGCGAACATCTTCGATGACGCCGGGCTCGTGGAGTTCGACGAGCGCATCCGCAAGCTGACGGGCCTCACGCAGGTCGGCTACGTGTGCGAGCCCAAGCTGGACGGCCTGGCCATCTCCCTGCGCTTCGAGGACGGCCGCTTCGTGCAGGGCGCCACCCGCGGCGACGGCACCACGGGCGAGGACGTCACGGGCAACCTGCGCACCATCAAGAGCCTGCCGCTGGAGCTCTTCCCGAACGACGGCGTGAAGGTGCCCAGGCGGCTGGAGGTGCGCGGCGAGGTCTTCATCCGCAAGGAGGACTTCCGCAAGCTCAACGAGAAGCGCGAGGAGGCCGGCGAATCCCTCTTCGCCAACCCGCGCAACGCCGCCGCGGGCAGCCTGCGCCAGCTGGACCCCAGGGAGACCGCCGCCCGGCCCCTGTCCGTCTACCTCTACGAATGCGTGCCCGGCGAGGGCGTGCCCGCCTTCAAGACGCACACGCAGAAGCTGGAGTACCTCAAGACGCTGGGCCTGCCCATCAACCGCTACCAGCCCGCGGAAGGGGCGGAAGGGGTGCGCCAGCGCTACGACGAGTCCCTCAAGGGCCGCCACGCCCTGCCCTTCGAAGTGGACGGCATGGTGGTGAAGGTGGACGACGAGGACCTGCGCCGCCGCCTGGGCCAGGTGTCCAAGAGCCCGCGCTGGGCCGTGGCCTACAAGTTCCCGCCGGAGGAGGAGTCCACCACGGTGGAGGACATCGGCATCCAGGTGGGCCGCACGGGCGCGCTCACGCCGGTGGCGCACCTGAAGCCGGTGAAGGTGGGCGGCGTGACGGTGTCGCGCGCCACGCTGCACAACGAGGACGAGCTGCGCCGAAAGAACGTGCGCAAGGGCGACACCGTCTTCGTGCGCCGCGCGGGCGACGTGATTCCGGAGATCGTCTCCGTGGTGCTGTCCAAGCGCCCGGAGGACTCCCAGCCCTTCACCTTCCCCACCCACTGCCCGGTGTGCGGCGCGGTGGCGGCCAAGGACGAGGACGGCGCCATCATCCGCTGCACGGGCGCGTCCTGCCCCGCGCAGCTGGTGGAGAAGGTGCGCCACTTCGCCAGCCGCCTCGCCCTGGATATCGAAGGCCTGGGGGACAAGCTGGCCACGCAGCTGGTGACGGCCGGTCAGGTGAGGGCGTTCGCGGACCTGTTCGCGCTCACCCGGGACTCGCTGCTGAAGCTGGAGCGCATGGGGGAGAAGAGCGCGGACAACCTGCTGGCCTCCATCGAGGGCAGCAAGGCCACCACCCAGCGCCGCTTCCTGTATTCGCTGGGCATCCGCCACGTGGGGGACTCCACGGCGCGCGCCCTGGCGGAGGCCTTCCCGGACGTGAAGTCGCTCTTCACGGCCAGCCTGGAGGACATCAGCCGGGTGAAGGACGTGGGCCCGGTGATGGCGCAGGTCATCCACACCTTCTTCCAGGAGCCCCAGAACCAGGCCGCCATCCAGGCCCTGCTGGACGCGGGTGTGCGCCCGGCCCCCCCGGCGGTCGCCACGGGCGGCCCCTTCGTGGGCAAGACGGTGGTGCTGACCGGCACCATGGAGCGGCTTGCGCGCGAGCAGGCCAAGGAGGAAATCGAACGGCGCGGGGGCAAGGTCTCCGGAAGTGTCTCGCGCAAGACCGATTTCGTCGTGGCCGGCGAGGACGCGGGCACCAAGCTGAAGAAGGCGCAGGAATTGGGCGTAAGAATCCTGGATGAGCAGGCGTTCCTGAAGCTGCTAGAAGGGGACGTCAGAGCATGAGGCCAGAGGCATGAACACGCAGCGCCACCGGGTGACCCTGCGCATCCAGGGCACGGTCCAGGGCGTCTCCTACCGGGAGAGCGCCCGCCAGGAGGCGCTGCGCCTTGGCCTGTCCGGCTGGGTGCGCAACCGGGGCGACGGCTCCGTGGAGGCCACGGTGGAAGGCGAACCGGGCGCGCTGGAAGACTTCATCCGCTGGTGTCACACGGGTCCCCGCCTGGCGCGCGTCACGGACGTGGCGCGCACGGACGGTCAGGCCACTGGCGAATTCCGCACCTTCACCGTGGAGCGCACATCATGACGCCCTACGCGCTGGCTTCCCTGCCGGCCATGCTGGGCATCCGGTCCGGCACCAAGGTTTCCGTCATCAACCCCCCGCGGGGCTTCGTGCAGAAGCTCAACCCGCTGCCGGACGGGGTGGAGTTCCTCGTCACGGCCCAGACGGGGCTGGACGTCATCCTCTTCTTCACCTCCGACGCCACGGAGCTGGTGCAGCGGCTGCCCGCGCTGTCGCGCGCCACCACCCTGAATGGCGGCATCTGGGTCTGCTGGCCCGCCGGCGAGGGCGTGAAGACGCGCCTGTCGGAGGACTTCGTGCGCCAGGCGGCGCTCGACATCGGCCTCGTGGACAACAAGATCTGCATCATCGACGAGACCTGGACGGGCCTCAGGCTGGTGCGCCGTCCGCGCGGAAAGCTGGACAAGCCGGAAGGCCGCAAGCAGGCCCCCGCCCAGGCCTGAACGTCCGTTTCCGAGCGTCCGGCGACCCGCCGGGCGGGCCGCCCTCCATCTGCCCGACAGTGGATGAACGGGCGCATCGGGCCTTTACACACCTGGAGGGGCGTGGAAAACTCTCCGTGTTTCTGGGCAGTTGTGTGACGCCCCGCGTTGGCGGGACATCACGCCCAGGCAGGAATTTCGACGGGTTGCGCTTCCGGTTTCCTTCGGATGCCCCTGCTGCTCCGGGGCCCCCAGACGCCCCCCCAAGGTGGCCCACATGACGGGCACCGACCGGGTGTGGAAGAGGGGGCGGACAGCACGGGCGTGGTGGAAGCCTCGAGCGCGTGAAGAGAAGCAGCCCCGCCCGGCACGGTGCCGGTCGCAATGCGGGGCGACATGAACTCGGAGGAGCAGGCGGCGATGTCCTCGGCCCCCACCCAGGTGATGCGTTCTCCCTCCGGGTCCTCCGGAAGGCGTCCACACGCCGGAGGGCCGCTGGCCGCCTCTCCCCTCGCAGCGTGCTCGGAGGTGTGGCGTCTCGCCGCCTCCCGTCCGGTGAGGTCCCCCCTACCGCGCGCGCTTCCAGGATTCATCCATGAGCAGTGTGCTCGTCATCAATGCCGCGGGTCGGGAGACCCGGGTGGCCCTCGTCGAGGGCGGCCATATCGCGGAGTTCTACCTCGAGCGTAAGAAGGACAAGGGCGTCGTCGGAAACATCTACAAGGGCCGCGTCGTCCGGGTGCTCCCGGGCATGCAGGCGGCTTTTGTCGACATCGGGTTGGAGAAGGCCGCCTTCCTGTATGTCAGCGACGTCGTCTACGACCCGGACTTCGCCCGGGCGCAGTTCGAGCTGACCGAGGGCGAGCACGAGGACGCCCCGGAGGTCCCCACGGAGTCCGAGGCCGACGCCGTGGAGCTCGCGGCCGCCGTCGTCCCGGACGCCACGCACGCCCTGCCCGCCGGCACGGAGGCCCCCGCGGCCACGCCGGAGCCGGTGCTGGCCCACGACGGCGCGCTGGCCCTGGACGTCCAGGGCCAGGCCGCCGCGCCAGAGGCTTCTGTTGAAGCCTCTGTTGAAGCGGTGAAGCCGGCCGTGGAGGCCGCCCCGGCCCCGGTGGAGGCGGCTCCTGCTGCTTCCGAGCCGGCCGAGCCCGCGCTCATCGCGCAGACCCCGGCGGAGGGCGCCACGCAGGAGGCCCCTGTCGAGGTGTCCACCGCCGCCGTGGCGGTGCCGCTGACGGAGAACGGCGCGCAGCCGGTGGAGGCCGCCGCGCTGGTGGCGGAGACGCCCGCGGAGAGCGCCACCGCCACCGCCCTGGCGGAGTCCGCCGTGGCGCCCGCGACGGAGGGCAGCGCCGCCGAGCCGCCGCCGCACGCGGCCGCCCTGGGCGAGCTCATCCCCCTGTCTCTTATACACCTCT
>NZ_RAWM01000062.1 GCF_003668875.1 Corallococcus interemptor
GGAGCGGACGATGCGGCGTGCGGGGTGGGGCTTACTGCTGGTGTGGCTGTCGGTGTCCACGGCGCGTGCGGAAGAGGTGCTGGTGTTCGCGGCGGCGAGCACGACGGATGCGCTGGAGGCCCTGGCGCCCGCGTTCCAGCAGGCATCGGGGCACCGGGTCCGCTTCGCCTTCGGGGCGTCGAGCGACCTGGCCCGTCAGGTGGTGGCGGGGGCTCCGGCGGATGCGTTCCTCTCCGCCGACGCGGCGAAGATGGACACGGTCGACCGGGCGGGGCTCGTGCAGGCGGGCTCGCGGGTGGACCTGCTGTCGAACCGGCTGGTGGTGGTGGTGCCGGTGAAGTCGGCGCTGAAGGTCGCGGGGCCGGCGGACCTGAAGGGGCTCAAGCGGGTGGTGCTGGCGGAGCCGGCGGCGGTGCCCGCGGGTGTGTACGCGAAGGCCTGGCTGACGAAGGCGGGCGTGTGGGCGGACGTGGCGCCGCGCGTGGTGCCGGCGGTGGACGTGCGCGCCGCGCTGGCGGCGGTGGAGGCGGGGAGGGTGGACGCGGGCGTGGTGTACGCGACGGACGCGGCGCAATCGAAGAAGGCGCGGGTGGCGTTCACGGTGCCGGAGGGGGATGCGCCGCGCATCGTGTATCCGGCGGCGGCGCTGACGCAGGGCAAGGCGCGGGAGGGAGGGCTCGCGTTCGTGCGCTTCCTCCAGACGGAAGGAGCGCGGAAGGAGTTCCACCGGCTGGGCTTCCTGGACGCGAAGGCGGTGCCGGATGCAGGGAAGGGGACCCCCGCTCCGTGATGGATGAAGGGCTGACAGGGCTGGTGCTGTTCACGGTGGCGGTGGCGGCCCTGTCCACGGCGCTCATCCTGGTGCCGGGCGTGGCGGCGGCGTACGCGCTCGCGCGCTGGAAGGGACCGGGGCGCGGCGTGGTGGAGACGCTGCTGGCCCTGCCCCTGGTGCTGCCTCCGACAGCGGTGGGCCTGGTCCTGCTGGAGTTGCTGGCGCGCGACTCGGTGCTGGGACGGCTGCTGGACACGTTGGGCGTGGAGGTGGTGTTCACGCCGAAGGCCGTCGTGCTGGCCAGCGCGGTGATGGCGTTCCCGCTGCTGGTGCGCTCCGCGCGCGCGGGCTTTGAAGAAGTGGACCCCCGGCTGGTGGCCGTGGCGCGCACGCTGGGAGACACGCGCACGCGGGCGTTCTTCCGGGTGACGTTGCCGCTGGCGTGGCGCGGAGTGCTCACGGGCGCGCTGCTCGCGTTCTCACGGGCGCTGGGTGAGTTCGGCGCGACGGTGCTGGTGGCGGGCAACATCCCGGGAAGCACGCAGACGCTGTCCCTGGCCATCTTCCAGCGCACGCAGCTGGGGCAGGACGCGGAGGCGCTGAGGCTCGCGGGCGTCTCCGTCGTGCTCGCGTTCGGGGCCATGTACGTGACGGAAGTGGTGACGCGGCGGCGCGGGGCCCGGGGGCTCGCGTGATGGAGCTGGCACTCCGGCTGCCGCTGGCGCGCTTCACGCTGGAGGTCGAAGCGCGTTTCACCTCCGCTTCGATCGCCGTGCTGGGGCGTTCGGGCTCTGGGAAGACGTCACTGCTGGAGGTGCTCGCGGGCCTGCGGCGCGGCGCCACGGGACGCGTCGTCGTCGATGGCCGCGTGCTGCTCGACACGGGTGCTCGGGTCGATGTTCCGCCCGAAGCGCGTCGCATGGGTTACGTGCCGCAGGACGCGTTGCTCTTCCCTCACCTCACCGCCGGACAGAACATTCGCTTCGGTGTGCGCGCCGGGCGGCCGTCTCGCGTGGACGAAGCCGTGCACCTGTTGGAGCTGGAGCCGCTGTTGCACCGCTACCCGGTGACGCTGTCCGGAGGCGAGAAGCAGCGGGTGGCCCTGGCGCGGGCGCTCGCGACGGATCCCGCGTTGCTGCTGCTGGATGAACCCCTGGCCGCGCTGGACATCGCCTTGAAGGAGCGCGTGCTGCCGTACCTCCTGCGCGTGCGCGACGAAGCCCGCGTGCCCCTGCTCTACGTCACCCACCAACTCGGTGAAGCAAGGGCCCTGGCTCGCGAGGCCCTGGTGTTGGACGGAGGCACGGTGAAGGCCGTGGGGCCCGCGGACACGGTGCTGGGCACGGTGGCGCGCGGGCTGCTCACCGGTGAGCCCGAGGAGAACATCCTCGAAGGCACGCTGGAGCATCCTCCAGCCGGAGGCACACGGCTGCGTGTGACGGAGGCCCTGTCGCTCTGGGTGCCGGACGCACCGGAGCTGCCGCACGGCACCCGCGCCGCCTACGCCGTGCCCGCCGAGGACATCCTCCTGTCCACCGGTCCGCTGACCGGCGTCTCCGCGCGCAACGTGCTCGAAGGCACGGTGGCGAAGCTGGAGGAGGCGGGGGCAGGAGAGTGCGCGACCCATGTGGACGTGGCGGGCGTCCGCTGGGTGGTCCGCCTCACGCACGCCGCCGTGCGTGAGCTGTCCATCGCACCGGGCCAGCGCGTGTACCTCGCGGTGAAGTCCTCCGCCTGCCGCCGGCTGTTGTCTGGTTCTGCCGCGACCTGACGTCACACCGTCATGGAGCTGAACGCCTACACCTATGTCGGACCCGAGGAGATCCGCCGTGCCGTGATGGCGCATCCCGCCGGCGTCTCCATCCGCGCCCGCGAAGACCTGGACCGCTGGCTCCACGCTCACCCGGATGCCATGGAAGAGGGCGCGACCTGGGTCGTGGACCTCACCGGCTGTCTGCGATTGGCGCCACGCCGGTCGGAACACGTCGCGTGCGCGGGAGGCGAGGAGGTGCTGGCGGCGGGCGAGTTCCACTTCCAGCGAACCGCAACGGGGTGGGACATCGCGGGAGCCTCGAACCAATCCATGGGCTACTGCCCGGACACGGACTGCTGGGACGCACTGTCGCTCGCGCTGACCCGGGCCGGCATCCGAGGTCCCCCGGGCTTCACCCATGCCATCACCTTCCGGCGGTGCACCCGCTGCGGCGAGTTCAATCTGGTGAAGGAACAGTGGTTCGTCTGCGCGTTCTGCGACGCGGACCTGCCTGCGCTCTGGAACGTCGCCCCACGAAGACTCGTGCTCGTGGGCTAGAATGCATCTCATAACCGGTCACGGAAGGGGCGACAGCGAGCAGGGAGTGTGCTCGACCCTGTTGGATAGAGCTGACCGACGAGCAGTGGGAAGTCCTTCGTCCGCATGTGCCGGGGCCCGAGCGGCAGCGTACGAGCGCGAAGGGTGGAAGGCCCTGGCGCGATCCGCAGGATGTACTCAACGGCATTCTGTGGGTACTGCGCACCGGAGCGCCCTCGGCGGACCTGCCAGGGCGCTACCCGCCCTACTAAACGTGCCACCGGAGATTTCAGGCCTGGGTGAAGGCGGGGGGGCTGGACCGGATTCTGCGAGCGCTGGCGGAAGACTTGAGAAGTCGCGAAGCTCGATTTGACCGAGGCGCACATCGACGGCTCCCACGCAGGGGCAAAAAGGGGGCGCTTTGGTTAGTCGGACTCGGCGCGGCAAAGCGTCCTTCAGCTCGCCTGCGCCCTCATCCTGCTTCTTCGGTTGTGGGATGCGTTCTAGCGCCAGTGCGCGCGGCCGACGCGTAACCCGACCACTTTCCCGCTTCTTCGCTCGGCTAGCCATGGCCAAAGCTGCTTAGGTATATATACCTGCTATTTCCGGGTTATCTCAAGGCCGATCCCTGAAGGGGAACCTAGGTATATATACCTAGGTTCCGATGCGTATGCTCTCGTCCTATTCCCCTGATGGCACTAGGTATATATACCTAGTGCCATCACACGAATTAACCATGGAGTTCTTCTCCCTGCTAGGTATATATACCTAGCAGGGAGAAGAGAAAATATGCCCCGCCGCTCATGGGAGGTCACCTCCGGTCCCAAGCTCGCCGCATACGTCATGGCGCAGCCCTTCCGTGTCTTCAACGCGCCCCAGCTACGGGACTTCCTACGTCGCGCTCGTGAGGAGCTGCAGCTTCCGGAAACCGCTACACCGGCCCGTATGACCTCCCTGCTCCAGTCGGAAGGGAAGCTAAAGCAGATTGAGCTTGCAGCTGAACATGGATACCCGGGCGCGGTCCGGTACGTATGGGACGAGGTCGAGCCGTATAGCCTCGCGCTCTCTCTCAGGCCGGGTGCTTACCTCTCGCACTTTTCTGCCTTGGTGGTGCATGGCCTGACGAATCAGGTTCCAAAGGTCATCTACGTCAACAAGGAGCAGAGTCCCAAGCCGAAGCCGGCGGGCGGGTTGACGCAGGAGGGGCTCGACCGTGCCTTCAGCAACGCGCCGCGCACCTCCAAGTACGTCTTTCATCTGGACATCTACCAAGTCGTACTTCTCAACGGGAAGTCGACGGGCCGGTTGGGCGTAGTTTCCCGCCCAATCAACCGAGCCACGCAGGTCGATGTGACAGCAATAGAGCGCACGCTCATCGACATCACGGTCCGCCCCAACTACGCGGGCAGCGTGTTCGAGGTCGTGGAGGCCTTCCGCCGTGCGCGGGATGAAGTGGCGGTGCCGACGCTCGTCGCGATGCTCAAAAAGCTCGACTACGTGTACCCGTACCACCAAGCCATCGGCTTCTACATGGAGCGCGCTGGCTATAGACCGACTCAATTAGAGCGGCTGCGCACCATGGGCCTCAATTTCGACTTCTACCTCACGCACGGGATGAGGGACGCCGAGTACAGCAAGGAGTGGCGCTTATTCCACCCCCGCGGCCTGTAGTCGTGCGACTTCGTTCAACACGAAGTCGAAGTAGTGGTCAAAGAATTCCAGCTTCTCACCCGTCACAGTACTCACCACCTCGCCCCACGCATTGGCGTGAAACGACCGGTACTCGGGAATGTGGTTGAGGAGCGAAAGAGGAACCTCCTTTGCAGCGAACATCCCACGCACTGTCGCCAAGTGCTGCGTCAGGTCCACTTGGCCGGACTGCACGCAAGCGTGGATGTCGTAGAAGTCTCGAGGCCGAGGCGCTGGGTTCCGCCGCTGGCCGTGCGCGGCCATCTGTTGGCAGATGGCCCGCAGCTTCTCGGCCGCGATCATGGGCAGCGTGTAGACGTACACCGGGTAGCCGTCGACTTCGACCTCCTGCTTGCCTTCGGTGTACTCATACTTACTGATCTCGACTTCGACCTTCTTGCCGATGTTGCGTCGATACGTGAGGGCCTCGTCCGCCTCAGACGTCGGGTCGTGGCGGGCACCATCGCCGTGGGCGAGCGCTGCCCTCTGCCCCTTCATGAACCGTTGACTCCCTACTCCCTCCGCAGCGGCCCAGTCCTCGGCTGACATGTATTTGAACGTTGCGTTGTAGCCACCCCACCTGGGGTTCGTCTGGCCGACGATCGGGCGGCGCGCCGGCCGGGGCGTGAACTTGAAGTCGAGGACGCGGTAACCCTCGAGTTCGAAGTGCCGCTGAACAGCTCGCTCGAGCCTGGCTGCGAGCCAAGCCGAGTCCTCGACGTCGTCCTGCATGGAGAAGTCGTAGTCGATGGACGCGCGCGCGCCAATCTTGTGAATGAGCTGCAGTGCATTGCCGCCCTTGAGAACGAGCTTGTCGAAGAGTTCCTCGTCGCTCGCGATGGCCGAGACGACAAGTTCGCCGGTGCGGAGCAGGGACGCCTTATCCAAGGGCATAGTGCACTCCAGTCTGCGCGCCCAGAGTGTGCGACGCCACCTGCGCCGGCGCCCAGGCTTACGGTCGCCCGATGGCGGCCTTCATCTCGAGTCCACGGGACTCTACGAGGTTCGGAAGGCATCTAGCAGTCCGACAAGGCGGAGCCACAGGCATTTCGAGCCCCGCCTTATCAGCCACGCTAAACGGCCGCTCACGATTCTCGATCGGCAAGTGGCATCCAGGGCCGAAAACTCAGCCTCAGCGGCAGACCAGACGTCCAGGAATCGTGACCTTTGGTTTAGTCCCCGCGCGCTTTGGCTTCGAACCGCCGATGCGCGGCCTCCATCCGCTCCAGTGCGTCCCGCAGCTCGCGCTCGATGTCTTCGCGCTGGGACCGCATCAGGTCTTCCGGAAACCCCATGCGCTCCAGCAAGTTGAGCTGCATGAAGAACGTCTCGCACGGCCAGGGGCCGCCCGCGCGATCCAGGTACTGGCCCCCTTGAAAAAGGAACTCTCCCCAGGACAGCTCCCCGCGCCGGTGGCGGAGGAACAGGCACGCCAGATGGTCCGCGTCCTCCGCGCGACGCTCCTCGGGGGTGGCCGGGAGAGGAAGCATCGGGATGTCGTAGAGCAGCCCCTTGGCCGTGGCGACATCCGGCGCCGTGCACATCTCCAGCAACCACAGCGGTGGGTCATCCAGCTTCATCACCCAGGCATCCGCCCAGGCGATGATCTCCTTGAGCCCGACGAGCCCCATCTCCAGCATCGTGCGAATCCGCACGACGGCGACCGGGTCGAACGGGGTGCCCTCCCTCACCGCTTCGCCCCCGCCTTCTTCGCGCCGCCACGCCCAGCCGGCTTCGCGTGGTAGCCCTCCACGAGCATGCCCAGCTCATGGACCACGGACATCGCCGTGTCCTGCGGGATGCGCGTGTCCTTCAGCTTGTTGCGCGCGGGGTCGAGCACCAGGCCCGTGGCGCCAGAGAAGTCCGTCCGGGTCAGCACGCAGCCCCGGAAGTTGCTGCCGGTGAGGTCCGCGCCGGTGAAGTCCGCGTCCGTCAGGTCCATGTCGAAGAAGTTCGCCTCGCGCGCCACGCAGCGCACGAACGACGTCTGGCGCAGGCTCAGCCCCACGAACGAGCTGTAGGGCATGGCGCACTCCTCGAAGTTCACCTCCGGGTTCGCCGCCACGCCCGTCCAGTCGATGCCCATCAACTTCGAGCCCTCGAACCGCACGTCCCGGAGCCGGATGGCGTTGAAGTTCGCGCGCGTCAGGTTGCAGCCCTGGAACACGCACGCCTCCAGCAGCGCCTCCTTCCACCGGCCCTCCTGCAACTCACAGTTGAGGAAGGTGCACCGGTAGAACTCCTTGTCTCCCAGGTCGACGCCCTGGAGGTCCAGTCCCTCGAACGTCTCCTTCTCGAAGGAGTCCTCCTGCTGGAGCCGCTTCACCACCGCGCTGTCGTCCCGGACCATGCCGGCCTTATACCGGCCCGCGAAGGACCCGGCGACAGCGCACCGGGTCCTCCACGGACTTCACGCTACCTGGCCACCAGCACCAGCACGCCACGGCCGCACAGGTCGTAGCCCGCGGTGATCTGGTCCGAGCTGCCCGGGTTGAGCAGCACCTGGTTCGCGCCCCGGCTCTCAATCCAGGAGCACGTGTCCGTCACCCGGTACCAGCTCTTGCCGGCGCCGGGCGAGGGCGGCAGGAAGTTCACGGTGCCGGACCAGCCGTTGTACGCGACGTAGATGGCGTTCACCGTCTCACCGGAGAACTCCGACGCGTCGATGCGGTAGGCCAGCGCGTGGTTGCCCGCGTTGTTGAAGTAGGCCGCGTCCGGCGTGGAGCCGTCCGGCTTGAACCAGGCGTGCTGCGGCAGCCCGTTCCCGTTGCCGTCCGTCGTCGCGTAGAACGCCGCCGGGCGCAGCGCGGGGTGCGCCTTGCGGAACGCGATGAGGTTCTGGGTGAACAGGCGGAAGTTGGACTGGTCCGGGCTCCACGCGTAGTCCAGCCAGTTCTTGTTCGAGTCCAGGTTGTACACGTTGTTGTTGCAGTACTGCGTGCGCAGGAACTCGTCGCCGCCCGTGATCATGGGCACGCCCGCGCTCAGCATCAGGAACGCCAGGCCGTTGCGCGCCGCCTGCCGCTGGGCCGTTGCGCTGCCGCCCTGGTCCCAGCTGTGATTGCTGTCCTCGCCGCCGTCGGACGGGCCGTAGGGCCACGGCTGGCTGTTGTTCTTGCTGGTGCACGAGTACAGGTCCTTCAGGGTGAAGCCGTCGTGGGCCACCATGAAGTTCACGGACGCGGCCGGCTTGCGGCCGTCATCCTGGTACAGGTCCGACGAGCCCGCGAAGCGCGTGGCCAACTGCCCCGGCGTCACGTTCTCCACGCCCATCTGGTTCTGGTCCTTGCGGAACGTGTCGCGGAACGCGCCGTTCCACTCGCGCCACTTCGCCGGGAAGTTGCCCACCTGGTAGGAATTGCCACCAATGGCCCACGGCTCCGCGACGAAGTCCGTGCCCGCGCCGCCTCCTTCCGGCCGGGGGTCCAGCTGCGTGGTGATTTGATTGAGCGCCGTGTTCGCGTTGTCGCGGCTGTACTCGTAGCCGCTGTGCGTGTCCGTCTCGTGCTCGTAGATGTTGCCCAGCACCGACGCCAGGTCGAACCGGAAGCCGTCCACGCCCAGCGTGTCCTTCCAGTACGACAGCGAATGGAGGATGACGTTGCGGGCCGTGGGATTGAACGTGTTGAAGTTGCCGCCCACGCCCGTGTTGTCCCAGTTGAACTTCATGTCCTTCGTCAGGCTGTAGTACGTGGGGTTGTCCAGGCCCCGGTACGACATGACGTTGAACGTGTTCGGGTCACCGCTGGTCCACGCGCCGCCCTCGCCGGTGTGGTTGTAGACCACGTCCACCATCACCTTGATGCCGGCGTCGTGGAACGCCTTGACCATGGTCTTGAACTCACGCGTGGGCCCGCCCGGCGTCTGGTCGCACGCGTAGCGGCGGTCCGGCGCGAAGTAGCTGAGGTTCATGTAACCCCAGTAGTTGTCGCCCGCGGTGCTGGCCACCGCGTCGTTGCGGCCGTTGTCCGTCTCGTGCAGCGGCAGGAACTCCACCGCCGTCACGCCCAGCGCCGCCAGCTGCGCGGCCTTCTGGCCCGCCGTCTTGTAGGTGCCCAGACAGGCGGCATCCAACCCGGAGCCGGTGTCCTGCTTCGTCAGGCCGCGCAGGTGCACCTCATAGACGATGTCGTCCTTGAAGGCGCGCGTGGGCTTGGTGCCGGTGGGCGTGGAGTCCGGCGCCAGCACGATGCCCTTGGGCGCGAACGGGCCGCTGTCCTTGTAGCGGTGCGACGGGCCGGACGCGAACACCGTGGCGTCCGCGTTGGTCATGTTCACCGGGTCGTGCGACAGCTCCAGCGCGTACGGGTCCCACAGGAGCTTGTTCGGGTTGAAGCGGTTGCCCGAGGCGTCCACGTCCGACAGGAAGCCCACCGTGTTGTTCGTCTTGCTCCAGGCGGAGCTGTACGGCCAGTTGGGACCCCACGCGCGGTAGCCGTAATAGACGGTGCCGGTGACGCCGTAGGTGTTCTTCAGCGTGGAGACGGAGACGGTCTTCGACCAGACGTTGGTCGTCGCGTTCTTCGTCATCACGTAGCTGACGACCTCCTGCGCGCCCTGGGCCGTCTTGTAGATCCACAGCTCGATGCGCTCGGCGCGCGACGAGTACACGTTGAAGTTGATGTTGGCCTGCGTGGCGTCGTACTTCGCGCCCAGCGTCCAGGTGAGCAGCTCCTGCTCGCGCTGCGCGGTGTCCTCCACGGCGGGCGCGGGGGCCTCCTCAGGCGCTTCGGACGCGGCGCAGGAGACCAGCGCCGAGGCGAAACCCGCGGCGACGAGGGGATGCCACCGCGCAAGCCAGGGGCTCCGGCGGTGACGACGGGGAGGGGTCATCATGGATGTGGCTCCAGACGCGGCAATCAGGGTTTGCGACCGCTGCAACGCCACCGGACCCGCGACTGCCCGGGGGCATCCGGTTCACCACCCCCATGACCGTGAAGTCAACCGCACGGCCCCCCATCCCAGCGCCCGGGCCCGCTCTCGTACGACGCACGACATGGCCCGGCGCGTCATGCTCACCCGGGGCCCGAGCGCGGCCCGCGCCCTGCCGTCTGTCATTCCATAACGCGCGGACGGTTCTGGTGACGCATGCCGTCGGAAACGGCTGCCCCCAGAGGAGGAACGAGACATATCCAGTAAAAATCCAATCAATCTGTTTTACTTGATTGAAACATGGAATCCATGATTGCTTTGGATTCCCATGGACTCATCCAATCCGACCCAGACGCCCGGCTCCGGTCCTTCGCGAGGGCGGGGTGTGCCCTGGGGCCTGGCGGGCGCGGGGCTCGTGGCCGTCCTGACGGCGGTGGGGCTGGTGTGGCGTGGCGGTGATGACGCACAGGCCCCTTCGGCGACGGCGGCCCCCGTCAAGGCCTCACGGTCCCAGGGCTCGCACGCGGGCGGCGGGGGCACGGGCGCGGCGCCTGCCGGCGTGGAGGAGGCAGAGGCCGCGGAGCGCCGCTTCTCCGACCAGACGTGCTTCCCGGAGCTGGGGCGCTTCAACGACGGCGTGACGCTGGAGACGTTCCGGGAGCAGGCCGCGCCGCTGCTCGCGTCGAAGGACGCGCTGGTCCGCGACTACCTCAAGGCGAAGCTCGCGGAGCTGATTGGCGACGACGCGGGGAAGGCGGGGCAGGTGGTGGACTGGGCCCGGGACGCGCAGGGCGCGGAGTTCCAGGTGCTGCTGTCGGGCCTGCGGGCCTCGGACGCGGTGCAGAAGCCCCAGGTCGCGGCGCGGCTGCTGGAGGCGGGGATGGACGCGAAGCTGTCCATCGAGCGGCGCGCGGGCATGCTGTCCGCGCTGGACACGCAGAAGCACCTGCCGCCGGCCGCGATGGACCGGATGGCGGACTTCGCGCGCGACCCGGCCTCCACCGAGGCGGGCTGGGCCGCCACGCGCACGCTGGGCCGCGTGATGGCGCGCGAGTCGGAGAACCATGGCGACGCGTCGCCGTATCTCGACCGGCTCATCACCATCGCCACGGACGCGCCGGACGAGCAGATCCGCCACCTGGCGCAGACGGCGCCCCTGCACAACTCGCCCGTGCTGGACGCGAAGGCCACGGAGCGCTTCACGCGCATCCTGCAGAGCGAGGGCAACGAGGACGGCCGCGACGCGGCGGCGCAGGTGCTGGCCATGTCCTCCGACAAGGAGCAGGTGCTCAAGCTGTTCACGGACTCCTTCCAGCGCGAGCAGTCCGTGTGCGTGCGCTGGGCGCTCTTCCGCTTCTCCGCGCGCGTCGCGGGCCGCGAGGCCCTGCCCGTGATGGCGAACATGGCGACGGTGGATCCGCGCTTCCAGCCGCTCTACCGCGTCTTCGAAACGCTCTACGCCCAGGGCAATGTCGACTTCATCCGCGTCTGGAACGAGCTGCCGGACCAGAACCCCTTCGGCTGCATGGACCGCCACCAGTAGGAGCCCTTCGCATGCCCCGCTTCCTCCAAGGTCTTCGCGCGTTCGGCGGTCTGACGCTGCTGCTCGCGTCCCAGCCCGCGTGGTCCACGTCCCCCGCCGCGCTGCCGGCATTGAGGGCAGAGAGCTGTTCCGTGCGGGGGCTGATGGATCAGCTCCGCGAGGGACTTCGCTCCAACTCCAAGGCCTACCGCGACTACCTCAACGCCGTGCTGCGCGAGGCCGCCGTGTCGCTGCCCTCCGGGGAGCTGCACGCGGCGTTCGACCGGGAGACGGACCCGGCGATGGTGGAGCAACTGGCCGCGGCGCTGGTGGCGCGCAGCGAGCGCGAGGCGGAGAAGGACGCCATCCAAGCGGTGGCCCGCCGCGCGCTGGAGGACCGAGACCCGTCCGTCCGCGCCGCCACCGTGCGCGCCATGCGCCGCACGGGCGCGCTGGAGAAGACGGGGGACATGTACGAACGGCTCATGCGGGACGGCTCGCCGGAGGTCCGCATGGAGGCCGCCCAGAACCTCATCGAGGACAACCAGTACGTCTATTCCGCGCACCACGGCCCGGCCACGGACCTGGCGGTGAACGCGGCGACGGCGTCCACGGACCCGAAGGTGACGGCGCGGATATTGGAGTCCCTGGACACGCGCAAGATGGGGCCTGAGGCGGGGCAGAAGCTGCTCGGGATGCTGGGCCATGAGAGCGCGGACGTGCGGCGCTCGGCGGCGCTCGCGCTGGGCAGCGTGCCGGCGGCGCAGATGGGGCCCGCGCGCGAGGCGCTGGTGGGCATGTACCGGGGAGAGCGGGACGCGGGCGTGCGCAAGGCGCTGGTGCAGGGCATCGCGGAGCTGGGCTTCGCGGACGCCGTGCCGGAGTTGCGCAAGCTGCGGAGCGTGGATCCGGCGATGGCGCCGGAGATCGACGCGTGGATCCGCGCACTGGAATCAGGTGTTCAGGAGTGGGGCCTGCTCCTGAGAGAGAAGCAGCGGCTGCAACAGGTCCGTTGAGCGGCACCCCTCATGGGGCCGGACCCGCCGGCCCGAAAGGAACACCCCCGATGCGTCACATGAAGAAGAAGGCCCTCGCGGTCATCCTGGCCCTCGCGGTTCCCTCGGTCGCGGCCGCGTACTCGTACACGGTGAAGTCTCCCTTCCCGGGCACGGTGACGGCGACGACGTACTACTCCAGCGGCACGTTCCACGGCGCGCTGGATATCTCCAGCGGCCGCTGCAACTACTGGGGCGTGGAGACGGGCGTGATGGCGTCCCTGTCCTGGAACGTGACCATCCGCACCTCGGGCGTCTATTGCAACGGCACGGGCAGCGGCACGCAGAACGAGGCGAAGCACGCCTTCTCCAACGGCAGGACGTTCCGCCTGTGGCACTTCATCAAGACGTCGGACTCGTATGACCGCACGTGCAACCGCTGCCAGGTGGGCAACGAGGGCGGTACGGGCAACGCCACGGGGCCCCACGTCCACGTGCAGTATGACCAGTCCGGCAGCAACCTGACCGGCTGGTACTCCGGCTACACCACCAAGGGCGAGGCCGTGGACCGCTCGGAGACCATCGGCGTCATCAATTAGCGTCGGCGGTGACCGCCGGAGGCGGAGCGTCGTGGGGCGCTCCGCCGCCGGTGGGGTTTGGGCCATCAGTAGCAGAAGCTGTTGCAGTACGGCGCGCCGTTGGGCTGGGTGCAGCAGATGCCGCTGGAACACCGGCCGTTGACGCAGGCGGGGCGGCAGAGCCCCTCACCACCAGCGCCGTTGTAGGCACAGACCGTGGTGCCGGGGCAGGCGCCGGTGCCGGCCTCGCACGCGAGCCCCTGCTCCTGGGAGACCAGGTCCCCGTCCACGTCGGCGCTACCGCCGCAAGCCGTGAGACCGAAAACACAAACCGCCGCGACCATCAGGGAACGCCACATGGATGCCTCCAGGAGTCAGGTGGGACGCCTGGAGGATATAGGCACGGAGGCGGTGATGCAGAACCGGGCGGCCCAACTACGAAGGCCGCAACCCTTTGCATCTAGTTCCTGTCGAAGTGGGCCTCCAGCCTCACGTCCGAGTAGGGCGTGCGCGCCACGAGCATGAGGTAGTAGTACCCACCGGTGGCGGGAGCGGGGATTTCCACGGTCTCGTCATTGCCTGGCAGGTAGGGCCGGAAGTCATACACGGTCTGCGTGGGCCAGGTGCCGGAGCGGACATACAGGTCCGCGTTGCCCGTGCCTCCGCTTGCCACGAAGCGCAGGTCGTGCGCGCCGGGAGGCACGTAGAGATAGAAGTAGAGCGGCGTGCCCGTGGAGGCCAGCGGGCCCCGGTAGCAATCGCTCTCAAGCTGCTGGGGGTTGGACGCCGTACACGCGGGCGTCGGCCCGGGGTCGGAGCCGGGGGACACGCAGACACCCGGGTCCGTGGCCCTCGCGACGCAGTCGATCCACCCGTGGAACTCCGTGTCATTCGCCGTGCCCAGCGCGTCCAGGGACTGGCGGTAGAGGGTGTAGTTGCCCGCGCGGAACTGTTCGAGGAAGGCGCCCACCTGGTCCGCGTGCCGCTCGAACATGAACCGCGTGGCCAGATAGCCCCATGCGTACACGCGGTCGGTGCTGCTGCTGTAGCTGTTGCGCAGGACTTCGCTGAGCTTGAAGGCCTTGCCCTTCCCCTGCGTCACCGCGCTCGCGTTGTCGCTCTTCTTGGAGATGTACTCGGCCAGGCCTTCGATCCACCAGACGGTGGGCTGGCTGATGCTCGTGTTGAAGTCGCCCTTCATGTTGAAGCGGCCATCCAGGTAGTGCACGTACTCGTGGCGCAGGTTCCAGATTTCGAAGGCGGGCCGCAGCCACTCCGCCTCGTAGGAGATGAAGCGGGCCTGATTGCCGGAGGCGGAAGGGTCCCCTTCCAGGTACATGCCGCCGTTGTTGGTGCTGATGCCAAACAGCACGCCCGCGTAGTTCTGATAGTCGATGCTGCTGTCGAAGATGATCATCTCCAGGGACGTGTTGTTGTCCCCGGCCACGGGCACGCGGTTCGTCTTCAGCGTGTCGTGGAAGTACGCCTCCTGCGTGGCGAGCTGGTCGCAGGTCTGCGTGAGCTGTGCCGCCGTCAGGTCCTGCGCGCGCACGCGCAGGGTGGCGCCACAGGTGTGGGTGATGCCGAGCACCGCCTGCTCCACCGTCCGGCGGAAGTCGCAGGTGCCGTAGTACGCGCAATGGGCCTTGTCGTAGAAGTCGACCATCTCCGCCGTGCCCACCCAGAGGCCCGCCGAGGGACCGGTCATCGAGTGGTTGAGCAGGACCGCCTTCACCTTGGGACGCGTCAGCGTCTGCAGCGCTCCGGTGTGCTTGAGGAAGCGCGCCATCTCGCGCGCCGCGTTGAGGGTGAGGTACTGGCTGGAGGTGCCCAGCAGGTGTTCTGTGCGAGGGATGAAGGACTCGAGCGAGTCGATGATGGACGGGTCCGCCTGCACGGCCGCGACGAACTCCGGGTTGAACTGGCCCCGGTAGAGGCCGGAGTAGACGCTGTTGGTGGCGCTGCTCATGGAATAGGAGGCCTCGGCGGCGGCATTGAAGCGGTCCAGCAGGCCGCGCAGTGTGCCCAGGTGCCGGGGCGTCTCCCCCGCGCTGTCGATGAGGATGACGAACTCCCGCAGCACCGCGCCGTGCGCGTCGTTGACGTCATTGAAGTGGGGGTTGGCGACGAACGCCGCGAGCGCCGGTCGGATGGCGTCGCGCAGTGGGGCGCCGTAGCTGCCCACCGTGCCTGACTGGTAGAACTGCACGTAGTAGCCCGCGCGCAGGAACAGGATGAGCTGGAGGGTCTGCGCGGAGTTGTCGCCCACGTACTGCTGAGCGCTCACGGTGAGAGCGTTGGCGATGGTGGCCATCTTGCTCTCGCTGAAGATCTGCCCGGACTGGGGGGCCGTCACGGAGAACAGCGAGTTGAGGCAGGCCTCCGTGGCGCCCTTCACCCGCGAGACAAGCTCGGCGCCACTGGCGGACGCGAAGGCCGCCGGCTCACAAGCCACCAGGGCCCGGGGCGGGGTGACCGGAGCGTGCTTCTGTCGCACGGGCTCGGGGGCGAGCTCCGGCTCGCGCTCGTCGGGCTGGATGCGTTGCCGGGGATGTTCCAGCCCGTGGACCGCCTGGGAAGACCCGGCGGGTGGGGGCGCCCCGGCGCGAGCGAGCGCGCTCGTCGCGCAGAGCATGAGCCCGACAGCGAAGACGATGACGGAACCGCGCATGGACGCATGCTCCTGGTGGGAGGGACTGTGACCTGACTGGCAATGAATTAGCAGTCAGGTCTGACAGTCCTGCGCGCCGCGGATTCCTAACCTGGAGGCGGGGCGTTCAAAGCCAGCGTGGCGCGGCCCCGGCGTTGCTCGCGCACCCAGGCCTTGGAGGCGTGGAGCTTCCGCAGCGCGCCCCGCAGCGAGGGCTGCTGGCTGGCCATGAGCAGCAGGTAGCTCCACACGGAGCTGCCCCGGCGGTTCAGCAGCGCGTAGGCGAACTGCGTCGCGTCCTGGCTCACATAGCTGGGGACGTTCTCGAACCACTGGGAGCTGCTGCGCGCCGCCAGCTGGATGGCGAGCAGGGCCGCCCTGCGCTCCTCGTCATACGCCTCCAGCGCGGCGGGCAGGTCGTCCGGATGGGCCCGCAGCTGCCGCGCCAGCCCGATGGCGTCCTGCATGGCCAGCTTCGTTCCGGAGCCGATGGAGAAGTGCGTGGTGTGCGCGGCGTCCCCCATGAGCACGATGTTGTCGTGGTACCAGCGCTCGTTGGTGATGCGCTTGAAGTTGAGCCAGGGCGCCCGGCCCATGCCCTTCAGCTGGTTGAACAGCGCCCGGCCTCGCAGCTGGTGGTGGAAGATGCCCTCCAGCTTCCGGAGCGTCTCGTCCGGACCCAGCGTGTCGAAGCCCAGCGCCTTCCAGGTCTCCTCCTGGCACTCCACGATGCAGGTGCTCGTCTCGTCGTTGAAGCGGTAGCCGTGGAACCAGAGCCAGCCGGCGGGCGTCTCCTCGAACGCGAAGGTGAAGGCGTCGAAGACCTTGTTGGTGCCCAGCCAGATGTACTTGTTGCGCCCCTCCTCCACGTGCGTCTGGAAGTGGTGGACGTGACGCTGGCGCAGCCGGCTGTTGACGCCGTCACAGGCGACGATGAGGTCCGCGTCCTCGAACGCGGAGACGTCCGTGACGTCCTGCTCGAAGCGCACGTCCACGCCCAGGCCCCTCGCCCGCCGGATGAGGATGTCCAGGAGCCGGTCGCGCCCCAGCGCGAACCCGTAGCCTCCAATGTGCGTCGCGTTCTGGCCCCGCAGGTGCACCTCCTGCGTGTCCCAGCGCGCCGCGGACTCCGCGATGCGCCGCGCGCTCAGCGGGTCGTTCCGGTAGAGGTCATCCAGCAGGTCATCCCAGAACACGACGCCCCAGCCGTACGTCACGCCCGAGGGGTTGCGCTCGACGACGGTGACCTCGTGCTTCGGGTTGGACAGCTTGGCCAGAATCGAGAAGTAGAGCCCGGCCGGGCCTCCGCCAACACAGACCATCTTCATCACATCCCCCCAGCTCGAGAACGGCCCGGATGCTACCGGCATGCGCCAGGGACCGGGCTCGGCCGGAAGCGCTGTCTGCCTGGTGGGTTTTGGAAGGAATGGTCAGACGAGTTTCCGCCAGCTGACAAATGCTTGCATGGGAGGGGGCCTTTTGGCAGGCATTGCTGGCAAGGACTGGTCAATTCCTCCCGGCCTGTGTGAGGCTGGGAATCCAAATGCAAACGGAAACGTCGGGCCGCCAGGGGGAGTCGGGCCAGGCCGCCGTGGAGTCCGCGCTGGTGGTGCCCTTGATGGTGTTCCTCATCCTGGGCACCCTCCAGCTGACCACCCTGCACCACGCAAGGCTGATGACCGAGTACGCCGCCTACCGCGCGGTCCGGACCGGCATCGTCAATCATGGCAACTGCCCGACCATGGAGCGCGCCGCGTACATGGCGCTCGTGCCGACGCTGGGGCCACCCAGGACCGGGGGGCGAGGGCGGGCGGACACGCTCGTCAATGCCATGGATGTCCATGACGCCTATACGCTCTGGCACCCGGACGTGAACCAGTACTTTCCCGGCTCGCCCCTGAAGCGGGTGCTCGTGGAGGTCCTGAACCCGGAGCCCGGCAAGCTCAATGGACTCTTTTCCACCTATGGCTCGCACCTGGGGGGAAAGGAGATCGACTTCGATGACTACCGCGACGCCACCGTCATCGAGGCCAACCTGCTGTCGGTGCGCGTGACGTACTTCTATGAGCTGCGCATCCCGTTCGCGAACTGGCAATTGCACAGCTTCTACATGGGGCGCGAAGTGCTGGGGCAGTTGAAGGGCGTCGGCTTCCTCACCCAGAAGGCTCCTGGCGGCGGGTCGGCCTCTCAGTACCTGGAACAGGACGGGGCCAGCCGTGGGAATGCCTATTTCAAGGAGTTGGCCAGACTCGCCGGGGCGCAGACGTATGCGATTCCCATCGTGGCCACCTCCACCATGCGCATGCAGTCCAACCTCATCCAGGGCGCCTGGGGCCCCGGCGCCTGCCCGGCGGGCTAGGGAGCACGCAATGTTTGGCATGGTCAGGCGGCTGCGCCGGGACGAGCGGGGACAGGCCCTGGTGCTGGGGGCCGTGTGCATGCTGGTGGTGGCCGTGGCGGTGATGTCGTCCGTCAGCATCGGGCACGGTGTGTATGAGAAGATGAAGCTCCAGGACGCGGCGGACGCGCAGGCCTACTCCCTCGCGGTGAAGGAGGCCCGCGCGTACAACTTCCTGGCCTACACCAACCGCGCGATGGTCGTTCACTACAGCGCCATGCTCACGGTGATGTCCTACGTGAGCCACGCGGTGTACCTGGACCGGACCATTGGCGCCGCGGCGAAGTACTTGAAAGTCCTTCCAGGCATCGGACCGGTGTTCGCCGCCATCTCCGCGATGATCAAGGCGTGGGTGAAGACGGTGGAGGAGCTTGTCCCGACACTGGTGCGGGTCCTCACGGAGTTGAACGTCTCCCTCTGGATCAGCCAGGAGGCCATGCTGTCCGCCACGCTGTATGACCTCTACAGCGACGCGGCTCGCGACAAGAGCATCCACCTGACGGACCCACGGGCGGAGGTGGAGCCCTCCATGGACGACAATGATCCCTTCCGGGACGTGCCCCTGCCCGCGCTGTACTCGGACCCCGGGACCCTCAATCACTCCAACGGCAAGAACTTCCTCCACGTGCTGGACGACGGCCCCCGCAGCTCCAGCCCCTGGATGGGGGCGGACCCCACGGGCATGGCGACGCGCGGGCGGCTGCTCAATCGCAACCAGAACCGGCTGTCGGACGCGGACATGGCCAAGTACCGCCTGCTCATGGGCAGCATGGCCAACGCGGTGAGAAGGAACTGGACCGCCCAGGGCGAGGGCCCGGTGCTCATCGGGCGCAGGTGGAACCTGCGCCTGTGCCTCATCGTGGGGGAGCTGCGCGTGGAGAAGACCGCCGACAGCCAGATCAAGAGCTTCGCCGAGCAATTCGAAGGCAACCGCAATGATCAGCTCTTCGCGTCGGACGACATCAAGATGGAGGTGCGCCCCGGCTGCGGGCTGGGCTTCCTGGACTGGTCCACCGTCTTCGAGCTGCGCTTCCGGGTCGCGGCGGACGCACGCAACGGCTTCCATCAGGAGTATGGCAACCAGAAGGTGTCCGCCCACCATCCATGGAAGGGCATCACGCCGTTCGTCACCTCCGACACCAGCTTCTTCAATCCCTGGAAGAACCACTTCGGCTACCCCTGCAACATGGTGGTGCTGAGCAAGGACATGGGGGCGATGCGTGGAAATGGCGGGGACGAGAGCGGCAAGGAGGTCTTCCAATTGGAGAACCTCAGCCGGAACTCCTTCATGCGCACGCGGGGATCCGGGAAGTACAACAGCGACCTCGCGCAGAACGGGCCCTACGGGCCGCGCACGACCAACATGCAGGAGGGCATCCAGGAGTCCCTGCTGGACATGACGTGGCGGTACGTCGGCGGCAAGCAGGACACCTTCGCCGAAGAGTTTCGCGCGAGGACGGGCGGGATGATGGCCATGTCGGTGGGGCGCGCCATCTACCACCGGCCGGGGCAATGGCAGGAGGAGCCCAACTTCTTCAACCCCCTCTGGACCGCCCGCCTCGCGCCCATCCAGACGCACTGGGATGAGCAGCACCTGCGATTCCTGATTCCCACCTACCGGGACGCGAACTGGCTGTTCAACGGCCTGACGTACTGAGGAGGGGCACCGCGATGGCGAAGCGTTCCGTCACCTGGAGCCGGCGCGGCTCCTCCACGGTGGAGCTGGCGCTGCTGGCGCCCCTCTTCGTGGCGCTCCTGCTGTGGGTGAACTACTTCTGGGAGGTCCAGCGCGCGCGCCTCAAGTCCGTGGAGCTGGCGCGCTTCATCGCCTTCGAGCGCGTCGCGCGTTCGGACCTGTCAGGCATCACGAGCGACGCGCTGAAGCGCTACCGGGACCTGGATGGCGCCACGAAGGACGGCGAGCTGGGCAGCGCCTCCCGCAACGAGGTGACCCTCACGGCGTCACTGGCGGACGCGGACGCGCCCTTGAAGCGCGTGGGCCTGGCGGACGTCGCGGGGGCGGCGGGTGCATCCGGGTCGGTGGGGGCGACGCTCGCGGCCCTGGGCAGCACGCCGGAGCAGATGGCCCGGCGGATGGGGTTGGACACCCGCGTCGGCGCGGCCCAGGTGGACGTGCAGGTCCGCCTGGTGAACCACATCATCCCCAAGGCCATTGGCCTCTACACCACGGGCTTCGACGACTCGCGGTTGGACCTGGTCTTCCGTGAGCAGTTCTACGTCTACCACGACACCTGGAGGGCCTGGCGCCCCGGGGACGCGCCGTCCCAGACCTACCCGCGCGTGGAGCAGCTGACGCGAGACCGCGTCCAGCCCATCGTCTACGCCGGCGCCGCGGATTCGGGCATGGTCAACGCCATCAGCAACGCGTTGCAGGTCCTGCGGCTCGACTCGCCCTTCGACGCGAACTACATCCGCGACTCCATCCGGCTGCGGCATGTCGAGGCGTACGGCGTGCCCACCGTCACCGCCACCCGGATGATGCCGGGGGAGCTATTGGAGGCGGCGTACTGGCTGGATGACACGAACTGGTGTCTCGGTTCCTGCGAGCCCCGGGCCGTCCAGGCGAAGCGCGGCTTCGACCAGGCCAACAATTATGGCGACAACTTCCCCATGCGCGCCTACCGCTGCCGGGGGCCGTACTTCCAGGGCGCGAAGACGTCCGGCATGCCCGAGGCCATGTACGTGAAGAACGGGGACACCGGTTACTTCAACACGGGGTCGGATGCCTGCACTGGCTTCCAGAGCCCGGATGACGACACGTGAGCGCAAGGGCGCGCTCGGGAGGTTCCACGATGGATGGCTGGATGCACAGGAGCTACCGCTGGTTGCGCAGGCCGCGCTCTCGCGGGCAGGCCGCGGCGGAGTTCACCCTGTTGCTGATGGTGCTGCTGTTCGGAACGCTGGCCATCACCACGTTCGCGCCGGACATGTTCGCGGCGATGACCATCTACGTCCGGGGCTACTACTGCGTGCTGGGCTATCCGTTCGGCTGAGCGCTGGACCGCGGGCGACCAGGAATCCATTCCGTGACCGTATGAAGGGATGGTGGGTCCCTGACAGGGGCAGGGCGCGGGCCGGCGTCCGGAATCCCCCTGGAGAAGAACATGCCGCGTCGCCATGCGTTCCTGCTGTTCGCCCTGAGCGCGGTGCTCGCGCTGGGCACCGGCTGTCCCGACAAGAACCCACCGCCCGCGGGGGACGCGGGCGTGGAGGTGCCTGACGCGGGCACCGACGCCAGCGTGGAGCTCCCGGACGCCAGCGTGCCGGACGCCAGCGTGCCGGACGCCAGCGTGCCGGACGCCAGCGTCGCCTGTGCGCCGCCCGAGAACCCAGGAGCCCCCTGGAACAGCCGCTGTGATTCTCCGCCAGCGGCCGACCTGTGCGCCTCGCTGGTGCTGCCGGAAGCAGGCCCGGTGCCCTCCGCCGAGAACTGGTGTCAGGAGTCGGCCCAGAGGCTGTGCGCGGCCGGAGTGGACGCCGGCACGGTGGAGGCCTCGGCCGAGGCCGGGTGTGTCGAGCGGGAGCGGCTGAACTGCGAGGGCCGCTTCCCGCGGGTGTACCGGAACGCGGGGTTCCTCACCTACTGGCCCCAGGCCGCGTCCGCGTGCCTCACGGGGGGACTGAATCCCTCCTCCACGGTGTGCGGCTGCGCGTTCGTGCGCTCCTCCGTGGGCGGGGCCTGTGGCAGGGATGTGGACTGCCGCGCGGGCTACTGCCTCAAGGATTCAAGCGACGCGGGCGTCTGCGTCGCGTGTCCGGAGAAGCGCCCCGTGGGCATGGCCTGCGGCGAGCCGGGGGCCGCGCCGTGTGACGGCCACGGCTACTGCTCGCAGGGGTGCTGCGTGCCGCGACCCAACCCGGGAGAGGCGTGCAGGATTGGCCTCATCGAGCCCAAGCCCTGTGACACGGCGACGTCGTCCCATTGCGATACGGCCATCGAGGACATGTCGGGCAAGGGCACCTGCAGGGCGTACCGGACCCTGGGGCAGGTGTGTGGGCAGGTCCCCACCTACCCCTGCTCCTCCCTGCCCCCCGGTGCCTGCAACTATGGGGCGTGTGAGTCCGGCCTGACGTGCACGTCCATCAGCCCCGACGCCTCCGTACCCCAGCAGTGCGAACCCGACGGTGTGCGCTGCGACGCCAACCTCAAGGGCTGCGGCCCCGGACAGATCTGCACCAGCCCCAGGGGCCTGTGCATCGAGCCCGCCTCGCTCGTCGAAGGGGAGGCCTGCGGTGGCCCCGGCCAGTGCGCGGAGGGCCTGCTGTGCGACAAGCCGGACGCGGGCAGCGGCACCTCCGGGGTGTGCATCACCGCGAGCCCGGGCGAGTGCCGCTACGACGTGGAGTGCCCCTGGGCCCAGCGTTGCACGGACGGGCACTGCACCGAGGGCAAGGCTCTGGGAGAGGCCTGTGACGCGCCCCTGGCCTGCGCGAAGTACCTCATCTGCGCGCGCGGAGAGAACGGGGGCACCTGCGCCCGGGAGCCGCGCCTGGGAGAGCGCTGCGTCTTCCCCTCGGCTGACGGGGGCTTCCCCCAGTGGAACTCCCCCTGCATCGAGGGGCGCTGCGACAGCACGACGGGGCTCTGCCAGTAGCCCCGCGCGGGGCGTCGCGTGTGCAACAGTGTGCGCCGCCCCTGGGGTTCAGGGGCGGGCAGGTCCGGCGATAGACCATCGCATCCGGCCCTGCGGGGGATTAAGCCTGGGGACCCGGCTCCCCGGGTGGGACCCTCCAGGACTTCATGCCCAGCTCGAATCGTCACGACCCCGCGCCATCCCCTTCGTTGAGCGCGGTGGGACGCGCGCTTCCTCCGCACTACGCCAGCCAGGAGCAGCTCATCGCGGCGCTGCGCGACCTGTGGGCGACGAAGCACTTCAACCTGGAGCGGCTGGAGGACCTGCACCGCAACGTGCAGGTGGGCGGCCGGCACCTGGCGCTGCCGCTGGAGGAGTATCCGTCGCTCGCGACGTTCCAGCAGCGCAACGACGCGTGGATCCGCGTGGCCACGCAGCTGTCGGAACAGGTGGCGCGCGAGGCGCTGTCGCGCGCGGGGCTCACGCCGAAGGACGTGGACCACGTCTTCTTCGTCACCGTGACGGGCATCGCCACGCCCAGCGTGGACGCGCGCCTGGTCAACCGGATGGGCTTTCGTGAGGACGTGAAGCGCACGCCCATCTTCGGCCTGGGCTGCGTGGCGGGCGCGGCGGGGCTCGCGCGCGCGTCGGACTACCTGCGCGCGTTCCCCAAGCAGACGGCGCTGCTCATCGCCACGGAGCTGTGCTCGCTCACGCTCCAGCGCGAGGACCTGTCCATCCCCAACATCATCGCCTCCGGCCTCTTCGGAGACGGCGCGGCGTGCGTGGTGCTGCGGGGCGCGGAAGCAGGAGGAACCGGCCCGCGCGTGGTGGGCTCGCGGTCGGTGTTCTATCCGGACACCGAGCGGGTGATGGGCTGGGACGTGGTGGACACGGGCTTCAAGGTCGTGCTGTCCGCGAAGGTGCCGCAGCTGGTGAAGGAGCACATCCGCGGCAACGTGGACGGCTTCCTCGCGGAGCATGGCCTCACGCGCAAGGACGTGAAGCACTGGGTGGCGCACACCGGCGGCCCCAAGGTGCTGGAGGGCTTCGAGTCCGCGCTGGAATTGGAAGCAGGCGCGCTGGAGCGCTCGTGGAGGTCGCTCAAGCAGGTGGGCAACCTGTCCAGCGCGTCGGTGCTCTTCGTGCTGGGCGAGACGCTGGAGGAGGCGGACGTGAAGCCCGGCGACTGGGGTGTGGTGATGGCCATGGGTCCGGGCTTCTGCGCGGAGATGGTGCTGGTGCGATGGTGACCGGCACCCAGGCGTTGTTCGCGGGCTTCATGGGGCTGCTCGTCGCGGAGCGGCTGCTGGAGCTGGTGCTCTCCAAGCGCAACGCGGAGCGGGCCTTCGCGCGCGGCGGCGTGGAGACAGGGCAGGGGCACTACCGGTTCATGGTGGTGTTCCACACGCTGTTCCTGGTCGCGTGCGTCGCGGAGGTGTTCGGCCTGCAGCGGCCCTTCTGGGGCGCGTGGAGCTGGGCGGCGCTCGCGGGCGCGGGGGTGGCGCAGGGCCTGCGGTACTGGGCCATCGGGACGCTGGGGGACCGGTGGAACTCGCGCATCATCGTGGTGCCGGGGCTGGCGCCGGTGACGGGCGGGCCGTACCGGTTCCTGCGGCATCCGAACTACGTGGCGGTGGTGCTGGAGCTGTTGTGCGTGCCGCTCATCCACGGGGCGTGGGTGACGGCGGTCGTGTTCACGGTGGGCAACGCGGCGCTCCTCTACGTGCGCATCCGCGCGGAGGAGGCGGCGCTCGGGGCGATGTACTCCGAGGCCTTCGCCCACCGTCCCCGCTTCATTCCGGAGGTTCGCCGTGGCTGACATCGTGACGGAGGCGCTGGCGGAGATCCGCCGCATCGCCCTGGAGGAGCTGGAGGTCGAGGGCACGGTGGAGCCCGCGCACGACCTCCTGCGCGACCTGCACCTGGACAGCCTGGGGCTGACGGTGCTGGCGGTGGGGCTGGAGAACCGCTTCCAGGTGATGTTGTCGGAGGAGGACGCGCAGGGCGTGCGCACGGTGGAGGACCTGGCGCGGCTGGTGGCGGCGCGGGTCCAGGCCACGAAGCCGGACGTGGAGGCGCACCCGTGAAGGGGCCGGCCCTGCCCGCGCTGAAGCACGCCACGGTGAACGCGATGCTGAAGGCGACGTCGCACACGTCGCTGGGGCTGGTGTTCGTGGACGCCGCGGAGCACGAGACGTCCCTGCCGTGGGCGCAGGTGTACCGGCGTGCGAGGCGCGCGGCGGGAGGCCTGGCGCGGCTGGGCGTGCGTCCGGGGGACCGGGTGGCGCTGCTCCTGCCCACGTCGCCCGCGTTCATGGATGCGTTCTTTGGCGTGCTCCTGGCGGGCGCGGTGCCGGTGCCGCTGTATCCGCCGGTGCGGCTGGGACGGCTGGACGAGTACCACCGCTCCACGGCGCGCATGCTCCAGCTGACGGGCGCGGTGGCGGTGCTGACGGACACGCGCGTGCGGCTCCTGCTGGGGCCGAGCATGGAGCAGGCGCGGCCGAGGCTGGGCTGTCACACGGTGGACGCGGTGATGCACGGCGATGAGGACCTGGAGGTGGAGGTGGGGCCCGACGCGCTGGGGCTCATCCAGTTCTCCTCGGGTTCCACGGTGGAGCCGAAGCCGGTGGCGCTGACGCACGGGGCGCTGGTGGCGCAGGTGGCGGCGCTGGAGGCGGCGATGCCGGTGGCTCCGGGCGTGACGCCGGTGGGCGTGAGCTGGCTGCCGCTGTACCACGACATGGGGCTCATCGGCTGTGTCATCTCGGCGCTGTACTACCCGGGCAGCCTGGTGCTGATTCCGCCGGAAACGTTCCTGGTGAAGCCGGCGCTGTGGCTGCGAGCGCTGTCGCGGCACCGGGGCTTCGTGTCTCCCGCGCCGAACTTCGCCTATGGGTTGTGCTTGAAGCGGGTGAAGGACGCGGACCTGCAGGGCGTGGACCTGTCCGGGTGGCTGCACGCGCTCAACGGCGCGGAGCCGGTGTCCGCGGACACGCTGCGCCGCTTCGCGGAGCGGTTCGAGAAGTGGGGCTTCTCCGCTCGGGCGCTGCGGCCGGTGTATGGCCTGTCGGAGGCGTCGCTGGCGGTGACGTTCCCGCCCGAGGGCCGGGGGCCGCGCGAGCTGGGCGTGGATCCGGACGTGCTGGCGCGCGAGAACCAGGCGCGTGAGGGGAGGCGGACGCTGGTGAGCGTGGGCGCGCCGGTGGCGGGCTTCGAAGTCCAGGTGCGCGGCGAGGACGGCGCGGAGTTGCCGGAGCGCCGGGTGGGGCGCGTGTTCGCGAAGGGGCCGTCGTTGATGCGCGGCTACTTCGAGGACGCGGAAGGAACGGCGCGGGCGCTGGTGGGGGAGGGCTGGCTGGACACGGGAGACCTGGGCTTCAGCGCGGACGGGGAGCTGTACCTGACGGGCCGCGCGAAGGACCTGGTCATCATCCGGGGCGCGAACCACGCGCCGCAGGCCTTCGAGGATCCGCTGCTCAAGGTGGACGGCGTGCGCACGGGCTGCGCGGTGGCGCTGGGCTTCACGCCCGAGGGCAGCGAGGACGAAGCGCTGCTCATCCTGGCCGAGCGCGCGGAGCGGGGCGCGGACGTGGCATCGGTGGAGGCGGACATCCGCGCGGCGGTGGTGGACGCGACGGGCGTGCAGCCGCACACGGTGAAGCTGCTGGAGCCGGGCACGCTGCCGCGCACGTCCAGCGGCAAGCTGCGAAGGAGCGAGGCGCTGCGGCGCTACCTCTCCGGAGAGCTGACGGCGCCGAAGAAGGTGGGGGCGGTGGGGCTCGCGGTGGAGATGGCCAAGAGCGCGCTGGCGATGGTGCGCGCGGAGCACGACTCGTGACGTGGCAGGACGCGTGAAGCAGCATGACGTGGTCGTGGTTGGTGGAGGCCCGGCCGGGCTCGCGGTGGCCATCACGGCGGCCAGGCGCGGGCTGGACACGGTGGTGCTGGAGCGCGCGTCCACGCCGGTGGACAAGGCGTGTGGTGAAGGGCTGATGCCCTCCGGCCTCGCGGCGCTGGAACGGCTGGGGGCGCTCGCGCACCTGGACCGGAGCGACAGCTCTCCGTTCGTGGGCATCCGCTACGTGCAGGAGGACGGCAGCACGGCGGAAGGGAAACTCCCCGCGCCCGGTGGGCTCGGTGTCCGCAGGCTTGCGCTGTCCAACGCATTGGCGACCCGTGCGCGCGAGGTGGGCGTGGACCTGCGCGAACACACGCACGTCGTGTCGCACGTCCGCACGCCGGACGGAGTGACGCTGGAGACGCCCGTGGGCCGCGTATCCGCGCGCTTCCTCGTCGCGGCGGATGGCCTGAACTCACCGCTGCGCAAGGCTGAAGGCCTGGACGTGGAGCGGGACGCGCCCCGGCGCTACGGACTGCGGCGCCACTTCCGGCGCGTGCCGTGGACGCCGTACGTGGAGGTGCACTTCGCCTCCGGCGTCGAAGCGTACGTGACACCCGCGGGCGCGGAGCGCGTGGGCATCGCGTTCCTGTGGGAGGACGGCACCGTGGAGGGCCGCGTGGGCTTCGACGCGCTGCTGGAGCGCTTCCCCCGGCTGGCGGAACAGCTCACCGGCGTGGAGCCGGACTCCCATCCACGCGGCGCGGGTCCCCTGGCGCGCGTGGCCCGCACGCGCATCGCGGATCGCTTCGCCCTCGTCGGAGACGCCGCGGGCTACGTGGACGCGGTGACGGGCGAAGGGCTCACGCTGGCCTTCGCCTGCGCGGAGTCCCTGGGCGCGGTGCTCCCGGACGCCCTGGCGAAGGGCGCGGGCCGCGACACGCTGCTGCCCTACGAGCGCACCTTCCAGCAGGTGTTCCGCAAGTACGCCTGGACGACGCAGGGCCTGCTGATGCTCGCGCGCCGCCCGCGCCTGCGAAGGCCCGTGGTGCGCCTGCTGGGCCGCGCCCCGTGGCTCTTCGAGCGCATCCTCGCCGCCGTGGTGACATAAGCCGCCTGTCAGCCCCCTGCGCGCTCCCACGTCCGCGCGGCGGCCATCGTCCACGGAGCCGCGCATGCACTGGGTCGTCCAGAACAACCTCTTCAACGAGCAGGGCTTCCACACGTTGCTGGAGGTCCTGGCGCACGGCTCCATCCCGCACACCCTGGTCAAGGTCATCCCGTTCGGAGGCGGCATCGAGCCCGCCGTGCGGCCAGCGGACCCCGTCGTCGTGATGGGCTCCCTGTCGCTGACCCGCTACGCGCACGAGCAGGGCTGGACCCCTGGCGCCTTCATCAACGACCAGTTCGACTTCCGCGTCTGGCGCCAGCACCTGGGCCCGCACCTGCTGAACGCCGACGCCACCGTGCACCGGTTCGCGGACGTGCCGGAGCAGCCGGGGCCCTTCTTCATCCGCCCCTGCCTGGACGACAAGGCCTTCTCCGGCATGCTCACGTCCTGGGACGCGTTCGCCCACTGGCGCGAGCAGGTCCTGAAGCTCGACACGTACGCCACGGTCACCGCCGACACTCCGGTGGCCGTCAGTGTGCCCAAGCACATCCAGCGCGAGTACCGCATGGTCGTCGTGGACGGCCAGGTCATCACCGGCTCGCTCTACAAGCTGGGCGACCGCGTCGTGGCCTCGTCCCAGGTGGAGCCGGAGGTCCACGCCTTCGCGCAGCGCATGGCGGAGACCTGGGGCCCGGACCGCGCCTACGCGCTGGACGTCTTCATGCACGACGGCGGCCTGTTCATCGGTGAGTTCAACAACCTGAACTCGGCCGGCTTCTATGCCTACGACGTCGGCAAGATGGTGGCCGCCGTGGAGGCCATGCGGTTCTGAGAACGCCGGCTCTTGTTCCAGTGCCGTGTGCCGGGGACACTCGGCCCATGGCATCTGGCCCCGCGGCGTCACGTCCCTGGTTCGCGTTCTCCCTCGACCTGGCCCCGGCCGCGGCGAGCCGGCACCTGCACGGCCTGCCCCCCGTGCCCGACTTCCCGGAGGGCGAGCTCGCCGAGGCCCTGGACGTGGACGTCGTCTACGACGTGCACGTGCCCAACTGGGGCGGCCGGGTCGCACGGCTGGTGGAAGCTCCGGGACACCGGCTGTCCGGGCGCCTGCGCCCCGTGGCCACCGAAGCCTGGCCCGTCCTCGCCCGCCTGGAGACCGCGCTCGCCCTGGCCACCGAGGAGCGCCCGGTGAAGGTGCGCACCGCCTCCGGCACCGTGGTGGAGGCCCACGCCTTCACCCCCGCCGCGCGCAACACCTCCACGCAGGGGCCCGTCAGCGAGGCCTTCCTGATCACCCTCGCCGTCGCCGCCGAGCGCGCCCGCCTGCCTGCCGCCGTCGTCGAAAAACTCCAGGCGGAAGCCCGCATCGTCCACGCCGTCCAGCACGCCAGGTCCGGCATTAAGTGACAGCCGGGTCCCTCCGGACCGAAAAACGCCCTGACCCCTGAGAAAAAGGGCGGTGTGACGCAACCGGGCGCCGGGTCACGCCGACGATGAGGGACAGGGGCCATCTCCCCGTGCATCACCCCCCCGCCGGCCCCGAGGACGTCCACCGCATGTCGCCGCGAATCCCGACGCGAGTCTCCACCCCGCGCCCCACGCTCGCGAATGCCGCTGTCCCCACCTCCGCGCCCGCGAACACCGCGGTGCCCGCCGGAGCGGACGCCCCCGCCGCCAACGTCGTGGCGCCCACGGGGGGAAGCTGGAAGCGCTCCGCCACCAAGGAGGTGGCCATCTCCGACCTCCAGCAGAAGTTCGGCTGGACGGATGAGAGCTGGCAGGGGCGCCTGCTCCAGGCGGCGGACGAGGGCGCGGACGGAAGCCGCTCCGCGAACGGCCAGGTGTCCGCGGCGGAGCTGGAGTCCTACCTCTCCGCGCCCACCGACGCGCAGTTCCTCACCTCCACGGCGCTCCAGCAGCAGCGCGCGGCGCTCGACGCGAAGCTCCAGGGCGGCGCGCAGTCCGCGTCCGTGGACAGCTTCGACAGCCCCTGGCAGCAGTCCGTGGCGAAGCGCGCGGACCTCCTGGGCGGCAACGGCGACGGGCAGCTCTCCGCGGACGAGCTGACGGCCTACATCAACGCGTCCAAGGCGAACCAGGCCAAGGGCACGGGCACCGCCGCGAACACGCAGTGGGTGCCGGATCAGCAGATGGCCGTCTTCCAGAGCCGCGTGGCGGAAGTGGCCGGCGAAGTGGATCCGCTCCAGGGCGTGGGCGGAAGCGGCGCGACGCCCGGGTTGAACCTGGTGAAGGAGTACTCGCGCACGCTGATGGACACGGACAAGAACGTGCCCACGTTCGTGAGCTACCTCCTGTCCGCGGCGGACGTGAAGGAGACGCCCGCGGACGTCAGCCGGCTGGACAGCACCTTCGTGCGCGACCCCGAGCTGAAGGGCGGCGTGGTGGACGCCGACTACAACAACACCGGTTTCGACCGGGGGCACATGAAGCCGGCCGAGGACTCGCCCACGCAGGCGGCGATGAACGAAAGCCACCTCATGAGCAACATCGCGCCCCAGCACGGCAACCACAACCAGCAGGTGTGGCGCACGCTGGAGCGCGGCGTGTCGGAGATGGTGAAGGAGACTGGCGGCAAGGCCTACATCGTCACGGGCAACCTGTACCTGGACGACAAGGGCAAGCCGCTGCCGCCCGAGTCCCTCCAGACGACGGGCTCCAAGGACGACCGGCGCATCGCGGTCCCCACGCACAACTTCAAGACGGTGCTGCTGGAGCTGCCCAACGGCAACCTGTCCATGTTCGCGTACATGGTGCCGAACAAGGCGGAGGGCCCGTCCAAGAAGGACGACATCCTCCCGCTGCTCCAGGAGTCGCGCGTGCCGGTGGACCAGATTGAAGGCCTGCTGGGCCAGGACCTCTACGCGCAGCTGCCCAAGGGCGTGCAGGAGAAGCTGGAGAAGGACACCTCCGCCGCGGGCGTCTTCCAGCAGCAGAGCCTCTACGAGTCCGCCACGCTGCTGCGCAACTGAGGCTCAGCGCCGCACGCGGTAGCGGAGCCACACGATGCCGGAGTCGCGGCGCTCCACGTGCGTGAGCTCCAGTGCGGCGCCCGCGCCGGTGGATCCCTGGGGCCGGTCGAAGAGGGTGGGCGTGCCGGGCAGGCCGTCGGCGGTGGGATGGATGAGCAGGCTCACCTCGTTGATGAGGCCCGCGCCGAGGAACGACCCGTTGATGCCGCCGCCACCCTCCAGCAGCACGGTCTTGATGCCGAAGGTGTCCCCGAGCTTCTCCAGCACGCGGGCGAAGTCGATGTCCTGCTTGCCGCCGAAGAGATAGGAGACGCCGCGCTCGCGCAGGTGGGCGAGGTGCGCGTCGGGAACGGACTCGGTGAGCACGACGACGAGGTGGTCGTCATCGATGGCGTCCGACTCCCAGTTCAGCTTGCCGTGGGCATCCAGGGCGATGGCGTAGGACTCCGCGTCCTTGCGAGCGACGAAGTCCGTGCGGGGCAGGGGAGCCGCCGGCGCGGGCTTGGACACGGGTCCTTCCGCGGCGAAGTCCTCCATGGTGATGCGGCCGCACATCCAGGCGTCCGCGTCGAAGGTGTCGGCGGTGCGCTCGTACTCACCACGCATCGACGCCGCGTCAGGCCAGTGCTTGACGACGATGCGCCCGTCGATGGACGAGATCATGTGGCAGATGACGTGGGGCCGCATCGAAGGCTCCGGTTACTGCGTCGCGCCGGGATCGTCGGAGGCCTCGGCGGTGGAGGACTCTTCGGCCTCCGGCGTCTTGAGGGGCTCGGACTCCGTCTTGCCCACCCGGATGGACACGGGCTGCGTACCGGACGTGCTGCCCAGCCGGGTCCCCGGAGGGGACGCGATGCCCAGATACGAGCAGCCGACGAGGCTGAACAGCGGAGCGACGAAGAGCAGACGGCGCATGGAGCGAACCCCCGGGACCGGACGAATTCGCGCGCATTCAACCAGAATTCCAGGACCGGGAGTGGAAGTCTTCAGACAGTGTCCGGCACACGGGTGAAATCCATCACCCAGTTGGTCTCCCAGGTCTCACCGTCCAGGGAGAAGGCCTGTTCCCACCGGGCCCTGTCGTGGCCCTGGCGCGTCCAATGGAACACGACCTGGACCGGGCGGCCGCCTTCGGTGTCCTCGCCATAGAAGCGGCCGTGGTCGCCGGTGAAGCCTCCGTGCACGGGCGGCTGGAGCACCGCGTGGCGGCTGTCGATCCAGTGGATGGACCAGCGGCGCTCCTTCGCGTCGAACAGGCGCAGCGCCATGCCGGAGAAGCCCCGTTCGAAGACGGTCTCCTCCACGTTGGACAGGCCGCCCAGGTGGGGCTGGCAGCGCATCCTGGACGTGAACACGTCCCAGTCGTCACTGCCCGTCAGCCGTTGCTTGAGCTTCCGGTTCACGCACGTCCATTCGCCCATGAGGAAGTCGAAGTCGTGCACGTCGCCCGTGGGCAGGGGAGGAAGAGGCTTCATGGGTGAGTCCTTTCGGAAAGGCGGTCAGCGCAGCTCGGAGCGCGCGGTGGGGGACAACGTCAGGTGTTCGAGCGGAGCGCTCAGCCACGGCTGGAGCGGCTCCACCCAGCCCTTCGTCGCGGCCCGGCGTCGAAGGTGTTCGCGGTGGTGTCCGGCATCCGGGAACACGGTGAGCCACATGAAGACGTGCACGCCCGTGCGCACGGGCAGGGCGGGGAAGGTGTTCTCCGCGGGCTCGGTCTGGAACAGGGCCTTGGGCGGGGCGCCCAGCTCCGTGAGCACCGGACGCACGTGGTGTTCGAAGCTGGCCGTGAGGGCCTTGTCGGCCGGGGTCTTCAGGTAGCAGAGCGTCACCTCCACCCGGGAGCTGGGACGCGTGTCCGCACCGGGCGGTGGCCGGGGCGTGGCGGGATGCGCGAGGCGGGTAATGGGCCGCAGCAGCAGGACGTTGTCGGAGTCCACCATGGTCGCGTTCGCCGCGTTCCGGTGCTCCTTCCACACCGGGCCGCCGTAGAACGCGCTCAAGGCTTCACGCCGTGAGTCCATGTCGCGGAAGCCTCGCATCCACACGAACCGGTCCGGACGGTCCTCGTCGCGGAACTGACCGGCGATGTGCATGCCGGTGGCTTCCTGCGACTCGATGAAGGCCCGGTCGAAGAGCGAGATGAGGACGTCCCGCTGACCGGGATGCAGCGTGTACTGGCGCAGCTCGAAGACCGAGCAGCAGGGGGGCTGGGGCGGCATGAGGCCCATCCTTGCCAGGGAACTGGTAGGGTCATGAAGACCACTTCGACCAGAGTCGGACCTACCAGTTGAAGACCTCCACCGGCGTCGCGTCCTCGCTCCTTCTGCGGCTCGACGCGCGAAGCCCCACGCCGCTCCACGAACAGCTCTTCGAGGGCATCCGCGCGCGCATCCTCGCCGGAGCGCTGGCGCCCGGGCTGCGGCTTCCGTCCTCCCGGCAGCTCGCCACCGAGCTGGACGTGGCCCGGAGCACCGTCCTCCAGGCGCTGGATGCGCTCACGGCGGAGGGCTACCTCGTGGCCCGCGCGGGCTCCTGCACCCGCGTCGCGCCGGAGCTGCCCGGCCTGCTCGAAGACCGGAGCCGGAGTCTGATGAACCGTTCGTCGCGAGGGCCGCGGCTCGCTGCCTCCACTCGGATGCCGAAGGCCGCGCCAGTCGGTGCACCGCGTCTGGGCGCCGCGCCTCGTGCCTTCAGGCCCGGTGTGCCCGCGCTGGACCTGTTCCCCACCGCGCTCTGGGCCCGCACGGTGTCCCGCGTCCATGCTCGCGCGAGCACGGGCCTGCTCGACGGCGGGGACCCTTCGGGCCATGCGCCACTGCGCGAAGCCATCTCCACCCATGTGTCCGTGTCGCGAGGCGTGCGCTGCTCCCCGGAGCAGGTCTTCATCACGACGGGCACCCAGCAGGCTTTCGATGAAGTCCTCCGGCTCGCGCTGAACCCGGGTGACTCCGTCTGGGTGGAGGACCCCGGCTATCCCGGCGTCCGTCGCGCCGTGCTCTCCGCTGGAGGACGTCCGGTGCCCATCCCCGTGGATGGGGACGGGCTCGACGTGGCGGCGGGCCTTGCGCGTGCGCCTCGGGCGCGGGTGGCGCTGGTGGCTCCTTCGCACCAGTACCCGCTGGGCGTCACGCTGAGCCTGGCGCGGCGGATGGCGCTGCTCCAGTGGGCCGGGCGCACCCGCTCGCTGATCATCGAGGACGACTACGACAGCGAGTTCCGGCACCGGGGCCGCCCGCTCACCGCGCTCCAGGGACTGGATGACGCGGGCTGCGTCGTCTACGTGGGCACGTTCAGCAAGTCGATGTTCCCCGGCCTGCGCCTGGGCTTCCTCGTCGTGCCGCCCTCGCTCGTGGACCTCTTCTCCGCCGCGCGCGCCGCCGGATCCGCGCCGGCCTCCATGATGGAACAGGCCGCGCTCGCCGTGTTCCTCGCGGAGGGGCACTTCGCCCGTCACCTGCGCCGCATGCGCGCGGCCTACCGCGAGCGCGGTGAAGCCCTGGTGGATGCGCTGGTCTCTGAATGTTCGGGCGTCCTGGCGCCACGTCCGTGTGACACGGGCATGCAGTTGTGCGCGTCCCTCGCCGCGCCGCTGTCCGACCTGCGCGTCCGCGACGAGGCCGCGCGCCTGGGCGTGGAGGTCGCGGCCCTGTCCGATTACTTCCTGGGCAGGCGCAGGGACGCAGGCCTCGTGTTCGGCTTCGGTGGCGTGCGTCCGGACGCGCTCCGGGAAGGCACCCGCACCCTGGCCCGGGCCCTGGAGGCCGCCTGGTAGCACCGGCATCCCTTCCCGGGCGCGAGCCGTCTACGATGGCGCCATGACCTGGCGCTCCCTCCTCCTGTCGCTGGTGCTGCTGTCCGCATGCGGGCCGCGGCGCAGCGACCCCGCGCGAGTGACGGAGGACCGCATGCGCCCCGCGCCCGTGGGCGCCTTCGCCTCGGGCACGCCTCCGGCCGCCACGGAGGACTGCACGGTGCGCACGGCGAAGACGTGCTTCGACCAGGCGCTCACCCTGCTGGCCACGAACGCGCGAGGCCCGGAGCGGCTGCGCGCGCTGTCCCTGATGGGCAAGGCGTGCGACGGACAGGTGAAGGACGCCTGCTCGTGGCTGGCCCAGCACGTGAGGGAACCCCGGCGCGTGCGCGGCGGTCCGCCGGACGACCCCGTGTTCCAGGAGGCCTTCGAGCACTGGCGCGAGGGCCGCAAGCACCACGTGCGCGTGACGTGCCGGCTGGTGCAGGGCGGCGTGCCCCAGCAGTGCGAGGTGCGCGAGGCGACGTTACCTCCGGACCTGTTGGCGCAGGCGCTCGGCAGCATCCAGGCTTCGCGCTACACGCTGCCCACCCTCGACGGAGAGCCCTTCGAATGCGACTGGACCATCGTCATCAAGTGAGGCGGCTGTGGCCCGTGCTGGCCCTGGCGCTGTTCACCGGCTGCTTCGCCGGCACCGTGCACCGAGGCCCGGTGACGGACCACTTCGACGGCGAGTCGTTCCAGAACATCGGCGACGCGCCGAAGCTCTCTCCGCTCACGTTGATCGCCGCCGTGATGGAGGAGAAGCGCGGCCCGTGGCGTGACTCCGCGGACGAGCCCGCGGGCCCCAAGCCGCCGGAGCGCGTGGGCCCGGGCGAGCTGCGCGTGACGTTCATCGGCCACGCCACGGTGCTGCTCCAGGCGGACGGCGTGAACGTGTTGACGGACCCCATCTATTCGGAGCGGGCGAGCCCCGTGTCCTTCGTGGGCCCCAGGCGCGTGCGGCCCCCGGGCATCCGCTTCGAGGACCTGCCGCCCATCGACGTCGTGGTGGTGAGCCACAACCACTACGACCACATGGACCTGCCCACGCTGCGGCGACTGGAGGCCGCGCACCACCCGCTCTTCCTCGTGGGCCTGGGCAACCGCGAGCTGTTGCTGGACGAGGGCTTCCAGCGCGTGGAGGAGCTGGACTGGTGGCAGGCCGCGAAGGGCGGACCACAGGGGTTGAAGGTGTGGGCGGTGCCCGCGCAGCACCGGTCCAACCGGGGGCTGACGGACCAGGAGGAGACGCTGTGGGCGGGCTACGTGCTGGAGACGTCCGGAGGCCCGGTGCTCTTCGCGGGTGACACGGGGCTGGGACCACACTTCGACCGCATCGCCGAGCGCTTCGGGCCCATGCGCCTGTCGGTGCTGCCCATTGGCGCGTTCCGTCCGCGCGTCCTGCACCCGGTGCACATGGGGCCGGAGGACGCGCTGAAGGCGCACCGCGTGCTGAATTCGAACACGTCCGTGGCGATGCACTACGGCACCTTCCCCATGGCGTGGGACGGCCAGGACGAAGCGAAGTACCTGCTGCTGCGGCTGCTCTTGAAGGAGGAGATGCGGCCGCGCTTCTGGGCGCTGGGCTTCGGCGAGGGCCGGGACGTGCCGCCGTTGGCGCCGGGGACGGATGGGCGGGCCGATGCCGGACGTTGAGGAGGCGAAGGCGAAGATGGACCGGGCGCGCGCGTGCATCCGCTCGGGGGAGCTGGAGGAGGCGATTCCGCTCTGTGACGAGGTGTACCGGCGCTTCACGCTGTCGAAGGTGCCGGAGCTCCAGCTCCAGGTGGCGCGGGCGCTGGGGCACCGGGGCGCGGCGATTGGAGAGAAGGGGATGCTCCAGGAGGCGCTGGTCCACTTCGATGAAGTGGAGCGCCGCTTCTGGAGTCCGCGCAGGCCCGAGCTGTGGGAGGGCGTCGCGTGGGCGATGTTGTACCGCGCGCGCGTCCTCCTGGAGCTGGACCGGGAACAGATGGCCAGCAACTGGCTGGAGCGGATGCTGAGCCGCTTCAAGGCGTCCGCGCAGCAGCGGCCCGACCTGCGCATCCCGGTGGAGATGGCGCGGACGTCGGTGATCGCCGCGCACAACCAGGGGCAGCGCTTCGAGGAGGCGCTGAGCCAGTCCGAGGCGCTGCTGAAGGAATACGACGGAAGCCCCGAGCCCTTCCTGGTGGAGCAGACCGCGGCGGTGATGCTGGGGCGGGCCATCGCGCTCCAGGGGTTGGGGCACGTGGACGAAGCGCTGGAGGCATTCGACGAAGTGGACGTGCGCCACTGCGAGGACCCGGACCCGAGGATCCGCGCCCTGGTGTCCACCGCCCTCATGGGGCGAGCGCTCGTGTTGCTCCAGGAGGAGTTCCTGCCGGAGGCGCTGGGAGCGCTGGACGCCATCCTCGAACACGCGGGTCCGAACCCGGGACTGCGTCTGATGGAGCCCGTGAACTTCGCGAAGTTCCACCGCGAGGTCGTCGAGCGAGAACTCCAACTGGAGCGCGAGCGGGCCGCGTCAGCCCGGAGGCGGAAGTGACTTCCAGAGCCAGCCCAGCCGCAGGTCCCGCTCCTCGAAGGGCGGGGCGCGGATGAGGTCATCCTCCTCGGCGTAGACGCCGACCTCCACCCAGAGCCCGTCCCGCAGCTCGCTGACGGTGAGCGTGCGCGCGTCCAGGTCCACGAACCACAGGTGCTTGATGCCGATGCGCGCATAGAACGGCCGCTTGATGCGCGTGTCGTACGCCCGCGTGGACGGCGACAGGATCTCGCAGGCCCAGTCCGGGACATCCGTCCACTGCCCATTGGGCATCAGGGGTACCCGTTCGCGCCGCCAACCCGCGAGGTCCGGGATGAACTCCGGAGAGCCACCCACCCGGATGCCGGGTTCGGACATGATCCACCAGCCGCCCGGTCCGTCCTCACCTAATTGAAAAGGCTCATCAAGCTCCCGGAGGAGCCTGAACTCGAAATAGCCATGCGCGGCACGCGGCCGTGCCTGCGTATACAGCGTCCCATCGATGATCTCGCCCACCACGCCCTCGGGCAGGGCCTCGATGTCAGCGAAGGTCGCCGGACCTTCGAGGGGTTTCGCGCCATAGGCCATGCCCGAAGTGTGGGGTTAGCAGCACCGTCTGACAAGCAGGCCTCCGGACCGTCAGTCCGGCTGCGCGATGATCAACGTCTGCAGGGGCAGATGCCGGATGGGCCGCGTGCTCTGCACCTTGAAACCCGCGTCATCCAGGAAGCCCTCGACCTCCGCGGGCGTGTACGACGCCGCTCCGGAGGTCAGGAAGTAGTGCAGCCCGATGAGCGGCGCGGACGTGCCTGCCGTTTCCCGCTCCTCGCGCAGGTACTCCAGCACCGCCAGCGTGCCCCGCGACACCATGGCGCCGCGCACGCGCCTCAGGAGCGCCACGTTCTGCGCGGGCGTCAGGTGGTGCATCACCTGGAACAGCAGCACGCCGTCATACGGCCCGCCCAGCTCCGCGTGCAGCACGTCCCCTTCCTTGTGCGTCACCCGGTGCGACAGCCCCGCCTGGGCGATGATGTCCCGCCCCACGCGCACGCTGCCCTCCAGGTCCACCACCGTGGCCTTCAAGCCCCGGTGCATCCGGCACAGCTCCGCCGCGTACCAGCCGTGCGCGCCCCCCAGGTCCAGCAGGTGACGCGCCCCGCGGGGCAGGGGAATGTTCGCCGCCACCTCCGGCGAGGCCAGCCGCGCCAGCTGGTACATGGCCTGGATGTAGTCGCGCCAGCGCGGGTCGTCCGGAGCGAACTGGTGGATGTCCACCGACTGCCCGCTCTTCACCGCGTTCTCCAGCTGCCCCCACCAGTCCCACTGCGCGTAGTTGAACTCCAGGAACGCCGTGATGGACTGCGGCGAACGCGGGTCCAGCCACCGCCGCGCCCGGGGTGCCAGCCGGAAGCGGCCCCGGTGCAGCTCCACCACCTCGCAGGCGATGAGCGCTTCCAGGAGCGCCCGCATGCCCTCGGTGCTCGTCTTGAGCCGCGCCGCCAGCGCCTCCGCCGTCGCCGCGCCGTCCGCCAGCGCCGCGTAGACGCCCAGCCGGGCCCCGGCCATCAGCGTGCGCGACGCCATCATCCCGAAGAACGCATGCGCCAAGGGCTGCGGCGCCAGGTTGAGGAAGTCCGCCACCCGCTCCAGGAGGTTGTCCGCCTTCAGGCCCAGCCGCATCGCGCGTCGCTCCGTGGAGAGGGGGAGTGGGGAGTGTGGGTCTGATGGCCCCGCCGGCTACCGGCGGCGCCGCGAGCCTGCCACGGCGGCCACGCCCAGCACCATCAGCGCCGCCTGTGGCCCCAGCAGACAGCCCTGCGTCTCCGCCTGGCGGATGCCGGTGTACTTGCACTTGCCCGAGTTGCAGCTGAAGCGCGGCGCGCAGTCGCTGGTGCTGCGGCAGTCCGTGGGCACGCGCCCGGTCTGGTCGTCCCCTTCCGGGGAGTTGGGATCGTCCGGCTGGCCCGCGTCCGGCGGCGGGCCCTCCTGCGCCAGGACCGTCAGGGGGGAGAACAGGAGGAGCCCGGCCAGGAGTCCTGCCGGGGGGATGATGCGGGAGAAGAGGGAGGACATGAGGCGGGCGCCACCCTAACGCCCCAGCGGGGCGCTTGCATCCACCGTCTGAAGCGGGCGGCCTTCCGGGGTTCCCTGGAAACGCTGGCCGCCCAGGGGCCTGAATCTGCTACGGTCCCCCCGCGATGGCGCCTCGAATCCTCGTCGTGGACGACAACCAGGAGCTCCTCTCCCTCCTCACGCAGCTGTTCGAGGACGCCGGGTATGAGGTCGTGGGCGCCAGCCGTGGCAAGCAGGCCATCGAGGCGGCCCGCGCCCAGCCGCCCGGCTGTGCCGTTTTGGACATCCTGCTGCCGGACATGATGGGCTACCACCTGGCGGACACGCTGCGGAAGGACAACCCCCAGCTGCCGCTGCTCTTCATCACCGGCGTCTTCAAGGGCGGCAAGCACGCCACCGAGGCGCGCCAGAAGTACCAGGCCGCCGGCTACTTCGAGAAACCCTTCGAGGCCCAGAAGCTGCTGGAAGCGGTGGCCAAGGTGCTGCCCGCGGAGAAGAAGGTCCCCGCCGCCTCCATGCAGGACGCCTTCGAGGTGGAGCTGGACATCGACGTGGAGGAGGAGGGCCCGCAGGACGTCATGGAGCTGACCGGCCGCATCAAGGTCACCGGCGGCGGCAACCTCACGGCCGAAATCCGCGGCGCCAACCTCACCGCCACGCCCATGCAGAAGGTGTCCACCACCCAGGTGCGGCCCCCCACGCCGGGCCGCCCGCCGGATCCGCTGCCCGTGGGCGCGGGCGCTCCGGGCAGCCGCCGGGGTGAGCTGAGGGACAACCTCCCGTCGCTGCTCACCGCCTTCTACCTGTCCCGCGAGACGGGCGAATTGGGCGTGCAGCGCGGCAAGGTGAAGAAGGTCGTCTACTTCGAGAACGGCACCCCGGTGTTCGCGCTCTCCAACCTGCTGGCGGACCGCTTCGGGCAGTTCCTGGTGCGCGTGGGGAAGATCAAACCCGAGCAGCTCCAGGACGCGTCCGCCGTCGCCGCGCAGAGCCACCGGCGCACCGGCGACGTGCTGGTGGAGCGCGGCCTGCTCAAGGACACGGAGCGGCTGTACTACGTGGGCCAGCAGGTGAAGGCCATCATCTACTCGGTCTTCTCCTGGGAGGAGGGCACGTACGTGATGAGCTTCAAGGAGAAGGCCTCCGCGGAGTCCATCAAGCTGGACGTGCACCCGGCGAACCTCATCGTCCGGGGCATCAAGAAGCTCTACAAGCCGGAGCGCCTGCGCCGCCTGCTCCAGCCCGAGGACCGGCTCATCCCCGCCGTCGCCCCCGCCTATGGCCTCAACGAGGTGGAGCTGGAGCGCTGGGAGGCGGAGCTGCTGCCCAAGATTGACGGCAACCGCGTGGTGGCGGAGTTGCTCGCGTTCGCCAACCGCCCGGAGCACGTCGTCTACGGCTTCCTGGTGTCCATGATGGCGCTGGGCATCCTGGACAAGCGCTCGTAGCACGAGCGCCGCGGCGTCACTTCAGACGAGCCGCGAGCCAATCCAGAACAGGCCCAGCGCGCCGGAGCCCAGCGCCACGCCGCGCTGGATCCACAGGCTGATGCGCGCGTTGGCGCGGGACAGCCCCTCGGCGAAGAGCAGGCCCACCGCGCCCATGCCGATGAGGATGCCCAGCGCGAAGCCGGGCAGGTACGTCCACGCGGACAGGCTCATGCTTCCGCCCACCAGGAGCGGCGGCAGCGCGATGAGCAGCGACCGCACACCGCTCACGGCCATGAAGGCGCCGGCGGCGGTGCTCACGGTGTGCACGTGCTCGTGCGGCTCGCGGTCGTGGCCGGGCAGGTGCGGGTGGCCGTGGTCCAGGCTGTGCGGGAAGAGCAGGGCGGTGACGGCCAGCGCCACCAGCACCGCGCCGCCGAACACCTCCGCCCACCGCTCGAAGGTCTCCGACAGGCCCACGCCCGCGAAGAGGCACACCGCCGCGATGCCGCCCAGCATGGCCGCGTGACCCAGCGCGAAGCGCAGCGCCGTCATGAGGGCGACACGGCGCCTGCCGCCGCCCAGGGTGCCGAGCGTGGCCATGGCGGCGCAGTGGTCCGGCCCCAACGCATGGAGCATGCCTTGGGTCAGACCGAGCAGGAAGGCGAGCAGGATGGGAGCCACGACGGCGCACCCTAGCCGTGGTTTAACCCTGTGGCCAGCAGGAGGACGTCCTACACCATGCGCATTGCCCATCGCCGACACTCCGCCGCGCTCTTGCTCGCGGGACTGCTCGCCCTGTCGGGCTGCTCCAATGACCCCGGTCCGGAGCAGCTGAAGAAGGCCGAGGACCGCTACCAGGAGCTGATCAACCAGAAGCTCTCCGCCCAGGACCCGGCGTGGACGGAGGTCTCCGCCCAGTTCGAGGCCGTCCCCAAGGACTCCAAGGCCCGCCCGGAGGCCGAGAAGCGCCTGGCCGCGCTGAAGGCCGCGCGCGAGGAGATTCCGCCCCGGCCCCTGGCCCGGCCCGGCGCGACGGGGAAGGGCGCCAGCGACGTGGAGGCCAAGCGCGCCGCGTGTGAAGCGCTCGCGAAGAAGATGGGCGAGTCCCGCTCGGAGCCCACGCGCAAGCTGCTGCGCGGCGCGCTGGATGAGTGCCAGGCGGAGCTCGTGAAGCTGGAGGCCAACAGTCACCCGCCGGGCGAAGAGGTCCATCCGCCGGGCGAGGCCGCGCACTGACGTCCCCGCGGCGCGCGTGGAGTTGAGAAGCCCTCGGGGTCTGGGTATGGAGCCGACGCATGCCCATGCCCCAAGCAGGTGACAAGGCCCCCGGCTTCTCGCTCCCCGACCAGAGCGGCGCCACCGTCTCCCTCTCGCAGTTCAAGGGGCGGCACGTCGTCCTCTACTTCTACCCGAAGGACGCGACCCCCGGCTGCACCACGGAGGCGTGCGACTTCCGCGACGAGCACTCCGCGCTGGTGAAGGCTGGCGCGGTGGTGCTGGGCGTGTCGCCGGACAGCGTCGCGTCCCACCAGAAGTTCGCCACGAAACAGGGGCTGCCGTTCTCCCTCCTGGCGGACCCGGACCACGCGCTGGCGGACGCGTACGGCGTGTGGGGGGAGAAGTCGCTCTATGGCCGCAAGTTCATGGGGCTCATCCGCGCGACCTTCCTCATTGGCCCGGACGGCAAGGTCGTCCGCGTGTGGCCCAAGGTGAAGGTGGCCGGCCACGTCGCGGAGGTGCTGTCCACGCTCCAGGGCGGCCCCGCGGCCGAGCCGAAGCCGGCGGCTGTCAAGAAACCGGCGGCGAAGAAGGCCCCGGCGGCGAAGAGCGCGGCCCGGAAGGGGACTCGCGCCTGACGGGGAGCGTGGGTGGCGGGCGCCGGTGCACTCCTGGCAGGACAGGGAGGCCGGGACCGTGTATGCCTGCGCCCGTGGCTGGCCTCTCTCTCCCCGAGCGGGGCTGGCCGTTCACCATGAAGCCCTGCCGGCCTCCGGGCCGGACATCGGGCGGCCGGCAGGGCCAGCCCCCGGGTGGATGCCCGGTGGTTGGCGAGGACGGCATGACCATTCCTCAGGAATGGCGGAGACGATGAACATGCGCGAGCGAGGCATTCAGCGGTGGATGGCGACGGCGGCGCTGACGGCGGGCGTGCTGCTGGGCACGGCCTGTGGTGGGCTGCCGGAGACGGGTGGCAGGCAGCCGGATGAGCCGCGAGGCAATGCCTTCGCGCAGCGTGGGACGCAGCCGGAGGCCGTCTACAACGTGGCCGAGCAGCAGGGGCATGAGAACCCCGCTGACGCGCACCACGGCGACGCGGCCGCGAAGCTGCCCGCCCACGTGCTGACGGTGGACCGGGGCTACAACTCCACCATCGGGAAGATCGGCTCCAGCATCGACCCGCGCACGCCGGCCACGGCGGGCAAGTCCAACAACTCCAAGTGGGACGACTCGGGCGGCATGATGGCGCACCGCTATGGCGTGCTGGGCGGGGCGATGTACTCGCCCGCGGCGGACGGCCTGGGCGGCTGGAACGTCTCCACGGCGAACGAGGGCACGCGCGGCTTCGACGCGCCCTACGCCTACGTCAGCCCGCCCATCTACCTGCAGAACCGGTAGTTGGACGGCGGTACAGGGACGCTCGCCGGCCAGCGTGCCAGCGGGCGTCCGTGCTCCAGCCCCGCCACTCCCGGTGGGGCGTTGGGGTGGCCACTCCTTCTGTCGAGGCCATGACGGCTTCTGGAGGGAGCAGGCCATGCACTCAAAGAGACTTCATCACTGGACGCTGGTGGCGGTGTGCGCCGCGACGGCCGCGTTGGTCGGCCCCGGCTGCAACCGCGACAAGCCCACGATGCCGCGCACGGGAGGCGCCTACGAAGGCGTCGCCAACACGCAGCAGCCCGCGCCGCCGGGAACGGGTGGCTCCGGAGCGGCCACGCCCACGGACGCGAAGGGCTTGCCGCTGAAGCCGGAGGCGGAGGCTCGCGGAGCCCACCAGGGCCAGCAGAACCAGATTGGCGCGCCGGGCTTCACCACGCCGCAGGAGCCAGTGCCCGGAGACCGGGGCGGCGCGGACCGCTTCCAGGGCCCCATGGGGCAGGGCTCCCAGCTGGGCTCCAGGCACGCCGTCGATTAGCGCGACGCGAGCATGACCTCCGTGGGGTCCTTGTCGGTGAAGGCACTGGCGAGGCCCTCGGCCAGCGAGCGGTGCTCCGCGTCGCCCAGCGTGGCGAGCCGGTCCTCGGCGGGGTGCGCGAAGCGGGCGGCGAGCGCGTCCAGGCGCCGGTGCGCTTCGGTGATGCGCTCGCGCGGGACGCGGCCGGACTCCACCGCCTTCACCAGCGCTTCGATGGCGGCGCGCTGCACGTCCGCCTTGTGGCACACGAGGAAGAGGTCCACGCCCGCGAGCGTGCCCTGCACCGCGGCCTCCGCCACGGAGTAGTGGTCCGCGATGGCCTTCATCTCCAGGTCGTCGGAGACGACCACGCCGTCGAAGCCCAGCTCCTTGCGCAAGAGGTCGTGCAGCGCGCGGTGACTCATGGTGGCCGGGACGCCCTGCTCCAGCGCGTCGAAGAGCACGTGCGCGGTCATCAGTGACGCGAGGCCCGCCTTCGCGAAGGCCTGGAACGGCACCAGCTCCACGCGGCGCAGGCGCTCCAGGTCGTGCGGCAGCTTCGGCAGGGTGAGGTGGCTGTCCGTCGTCGTGTCGCCGTGGCCGGGGAAGTGCTTTCCGCACGACGCCACGCCACCGGCCTCCAGGCCCTTCGCGAGCGCCACGCCCAGACGGCCCACCTCCACCGGGTCACGGCTGAAGCTGCGGTCGCCAATCACGGGGTTGGCCGGGTTGGTGTCCACGTCGAGCACGGGCGCGAAGTCCCAGTCGAAGCCCACGGCGCGCAGCTCGTGCGCGAGCAGCCGGCCCACGCGCTCCGCCAGGGCTTCGTCGCCGCGCTGTCCCAGCTCGCGCATGGGAGGCAGGGACGTGAAGGGCTCACCGCGAAGGCGCGCCACGCGGCCGCCTTCCTGGTCCACGGACAGGATGAAAGGGCGGCCCGCGCGCGTCTTGATGTCACGGCACAGCGCCGCGGTCTCCGCCGCGGTGCCCACGTTGCGCTTGAAGAGGATGGCGCCGTAGATGCCGTCGTCCATCAGCGACGCGAGGTCGGCGTCGATGCGGGTGCCAGGAAAGCCCACCATGAAGAGGCGGGCGCAGTCGCGATAGAGGGCGGAAGCAGGGCTCACGGCCGCGCAGTGTGGCAGAGCCCGCCGCCCATGGGGCACTGCGAGCGCATCCCGAGCGTCGGCTGCCTGTCAGGGCGCGAAGCGGGCCGGCTCCCGGTCTTCCAGGCAGAGCCCCCGCCCGCGGCACACCACCCGAATCTGTCCGACAGCCGGACCGGTTGGTGGAGGCCGATGGCCGGGTGGGCAGCCCGGTCCAGCCGAGCTGCGGAAACCTGTCCGACACTCGGACAGGTTTTGAAGGACCGACGCCGGTCCGACTGGGCTGCGGAAACCTGTCGGACAGTCGGACAGGTCTTGATGGACCGAAGCCGGGATGGACGGCCGGTCCAGCTGGGCTGCGGAAACCTGTCGGACAGTCGGCCCGGTTAGGAGGACCGTGGCTGAGACCGCGCTCGTCACGGCCGGGCGTCGGAAACCTGTCGGGCAGTTGGACAGGTTGAGAGGCCGCGGCGGGGATGGGGCTCCAGCCGAGCCGAGCTGTGGAAACCTGTCCGACAGTCGGACAGGTTTTGGAAAAGCGCGCCCGGGGCGGGGCTACTTCCGGAGCAGGGTGCCTTCGAAGAAGAACGCCAGGCATGCGGCCAGGATGAGCCACGTCCACAGTGGCACCGAGGGCTTGTCCGCGTCTCCCGTGGAGGCCTTCACCGTGTCCTCACCGAAGTAGGCCGTCAGCGTGTCCTGCGGCACGCGCGTCAGGTCGCTCTCCGCAGGGTCCAGCGTGGCCGCGAAGTCCAGCGCGGCCACGGGCTTCCCGTCCGCGCCCAGCACGGAATGCACGCCCGGCTCCACCGTGGGGCCCGCCACGAACGAACCGTCCGGCTGTGCCTTCACCGGCAACTCGCTGCCGTCCGGCGCGCGCACTCCCGCCACCTTCTGCGTGCCCTCCGGGCGCAGCGTCACGGACTCGCCCACTCGCACGCGCACCTCCTCGCGCTCCTCCAGCGAGCCCGTGAGGTACGCGGCGAAGCGCTGCATCAGCGGCAGGAAGCTGGTGCGGATGGCGAAGTCGCTCCAGTCGCGGTCCACCGTGCTGGTGAACAGCGCCACGCGCCCCTTGCCCCGGCGCGCCACCGCCACCGCGGGCGCTCCGTCCTCGTACGTGGCCAGCACCTGGCTGGTGCCCGGCGCGGACGGGCTGTCCGCCTCCAGCAGCATGTACTTGTAGAAGCGCGCCCCGATGAGCCCCTCCTCCGCGCGGCCCGTGAACGGCGCGAACAGCGGATGGTCCACCTTCACCTGCGCCAGCTTCGCCGTCTTCGTCTCCGCGTCCGGGTCCTCGCGCTCGGCGCTCGTGCGCACCAGGCGCAGCGGACGCGGCAGGAGCGTGCCCAGCCGTGAGTTGTACGCCTCCGGGTTCACGTGGTCGCCCACGCTCACGAAGAGGCCTCCGCCGTTCTCCACGAAGGTCGCCAGCTTGCGCGCCTCGTCCTCCGACGGCGCCGCCGTGTTGAGCAGCAGCACCAGGTCGTACGCGCTGAAGTCCTCGCGCAGCCCCACCTCCGCGTCGCGCACCGCCACGTCCACCGGCGAGCCCGGCGACGTGAGCGCCGCGTCCACGAAGAACGCCTCGTCCCGGTAGCGCGTCGCATGCGGCGAGCCGTTCACCACCAGCGCCTTCAACCCGCGCGGCACCGGCAGCACGAACGACCGCCGGTCATCCTCCGCCAGCGCGTCCGGCGCGAGCGTCACCTGGCCCACCACCGTGCCGCCCTGCGGGAAGCGCACCGTCAGCGTCTTCTGCGTCGTGCCGCCCGCGGGCACGTCCACGAAGCCCTTGGCCAGCGTGGACTCGCCCACGCGCACCGCGGCCTCCAGGTCCTTCGCCGGCTTCGTGCCGAAGTTCCGCACCGTGAACGTGAACTGGTACGCGCGCGGCCCCGCCTGCAGCGCGGGCTCCACCCGCATGTCCACCAGCGCGTGGTTGTCCAGCGACTCGCGCCCGGACGCCACGTCGCGCAGCACGACCTCCGGCTTCACCATGGCGCCCGTGGGCCCCTTCACCGTGGGCGGCGGCGCTTCCAGCCGGAAGCCAGAGACCGTCATGTCGGAGACCACCACCAGGCGCTTGCCCGGCATCGGGTTCTCCTCCAGTGACCGCGCGGCCATGTCCAGGCAGCGCGACAGGTCCGCCGTGCCGTAGGTGGGCTTCGCCTCGTCCACCAGCGCGCGCAACCGCGCCCGGTCGAAGCCCGGCGGCGGAGGCTCTTCCGGCGAGCCCGTGCACACCATCACCGTGGCGGGCTCCTCCGGCAGCAGGTCCTTGAGCGCGTCGCGGGCCTCGTCGCGGCCCTTCTCGAAGTTGGACGTGCCGTCCGACCAGCGCATGGACAGCGACGCATCCAGGATGACCGCCGTGGCCGCCGGCCCGCGCGTCACCGTGGCCGCCTGCGCGTCGCGGGTGAACTCCGGCCGCGCCAGCGCGATGGGAATGGCCAGCAGGATGAGCGTGCGCAGCGTGTAGAGCAGCAGCCGCTTCAGCTTGAGCCGGCTCGCCGTGCGCTTCTGGCTGCGCAGCACGAACGCGAGCGGCCCGAAGGGATGCGCCCTCGGCCGGCGCCGGTCGAACAGGTGCACCAGCACGGGGATGAGCGCACCCAGCGCGCCCAGGAGGAACCACGGATTGCCGAACGTCACCGGCGCCTCCCTCGGCGGCCCAGGAAGCGCAGCAGCACCTCATCCAGCCGCTCGTCGGTGCGCACCAACTCGTAGTCCACGTCGGCCTCCGCGCACTTCGCCTTCACGTCCGCGAGGAACGCGCCGAACTCCTCCAGGTAGCTCTGCTTGATTTCGCGCGGGTTCACCTCGATGCGGCCCTCGCCCTCCATGTCCAGGAAGAGCGTGGGGTCGTCAAAGGGGAACGTCAGCTCCGCCGGGTCCACCAGGTGGAACACCGCCACGTCGTTCTTGCGCTGCCGCAGCGCGAGGATGCGCTTGAGCGCCTCCTGCCGTTCATCCAGCAGGTCCGACAGCACGATGACCGTGGAGCGCCGGGGCAGGACTTCGGCCAGATGATCCGCCGCGCTGCCCAGGTCCGTGGGGCCCTTGGGCTGCGTGTGCTCCAGCGCGTCCAGCAGCACGTTGAGGTGACCGGCGGAGGCGCGGGGCGGCACGTCCTTGAACGCGCCGCCCACCATGACGGCCAGGCCCGCCGCGTCCTGCTGGCGCACGAGCAGGTAGCTGAGCGCGCCCGCGAGCGTCTTGGCCACGTCCAGCTTGGACAGGGGGCCGCTCTGGTAGCCCATGGACGCGGACGCATCCACGACCATCACCGAGCGCAGGTTCGTCTCGTGCTCGAAGCGCTTGACGTAGTACTTGTCGAACTTGCCGTAGGCCTTCCAGTCCAGGTGGCGCAGCTCGTCGCCGGGGGCGTACTCCTTGTGCTCGGCGAACTCCACGCTCTGGCCCTGATGGGGGCTCTTGTGGAGGCCGGACAGCACGCCCTCCATCACGGCGCGGGCGCGCAGCTTCACGCCCTGGAGGCGGGACAGCGTCTGGGCGTCGAGCAGCGACATGGGATGGAGGTCCCTAGCCCTTCACCACCGTGAGGAGCTGGTCGATGAGCTTCACGGACGTGATGCCTTCGCTCTCCGCGGTGAAGTTGGGCAGCACGCGGTGGCGCAGCACGGGCCGCGCCAGCGCGCGCACGTCCTCCACCGTGGCCACGAAGCGGCCGTTGAGGATGGCGCGCGCCTTGGCCGCGAGCACCAGGTACTGGCTCGCGCGAGGCCCCGCGCCCCAGCCCACGTTCTTCGCCACGAAGTCCAGCGCGCCGGGCTCCTTGGGACGCGTGTGGCGCACCAGCTCCACGGCGAAGCGCACCACGTGGTCCGGCACCGGCACGCGGCGCACCAGCTCCTGCAGGGCGAGGATGCGCTCGGGGGACAAAATCTTCTCCAGCTTCGGCGGCGCGCCGGCGGTGGTGCTCTTGACGATCTGCACCTCTTCTTCCGCCGTGGGGTAGCCCACGTCCACCAGGAACATGAAGCGGTCCAACTGCGCTTCCGGGAGGGGATAGGTGCCCTCCTGTTCAATGGGGTTCTGCGTCGCGAAGACGAGGAAGGGCAGCTCCAGCGGGTACGTGCGGCCACCGGCGGTGACGCGGTACTCCTGCATGGCCTGCAGCAGCGCGGCCTGCGTCTTGGGCGGCGTGCGGTTCACCTCGTCCGCGAGGATGATGTTCGCGAACAGGGGGCCCTGCATGAAGCGGAAGGAGCGGCGGCCCGTCGTCTTGTCCTCTTCCAGGATGTCCGTGCCGGTGATGTCCGACGGCATCAGGTCCGGCGTGAACTGGATGCGGTTGAAGGACAGGTTGAGCACGTCCGCCAGCGTGGAGATGAGCAGCGTCTTCGCCAGGCCCGGCACGCCCACGAAGAGGCAGTGGCCGCGGCTGAAGAGCGAGATGAGCAGGTGCTCCACCACGTCCCGCTGGCCGACGACGCGCTTTTCAATCTGCTCGACGATGGCGTTGCGGGCCTGGGCAAGCTCCTCGACGGCGCGCAGGTCCTCGGGGGTGGCGTCGGACGGGGGGAGAGGGG
>NZ_RAWM01000063.1 GCF_003668875.1 Corallococcus interemptor
GGATGGGGCGGGAGGAAAAGGGTTGGCGGCGTGGACTGCTCCTCGCGGTCCTCCTGGGCCTGCCGGTGGCCGCGAGCGCGGCGCCGGAACCGGACGAGGACGCTGCGGTGGAGGGAGCGGATCAGCCGCTCGACGTGGACGGGGACGCTGGCGCGCTGGAAGGCGCGGTGGCGCAGGCCATGCCGGGCGGCTCGCAGGGGCCCGTCATGGGGTCGCCGGAGCAGGTGAACGAGCCGGGCGCGCCGGTGCCGGACGCGGCCGTGCCGGGCAAGAAGAAGAAGAAGGACTCCGGGCCCAAGGCGGACACGCTGGGCGAGGCGCCGGACGAAGCGGACAAGGTGGACGACAAGGGCGGGCCCCAGCAGCGGATCCGCGTGTTCGGCCGCGTGTTCGCGCGCGGCGCCGCGGACGAGCGCCAGAAGTACCAGCGCGACCTGGGCATCGAGTCCGCGCGCGTGGGCGTGGCCGCGTCGCTGTCCAACGTGGACGCGGAGGTGAGCGCGGACCTCGCCTCCAAGACGATTTTGAAGGACGCGTTCGTGCGGCTCTCGGACGACGACAAGCGCCTGCGGCTGTACGCGGGCCGCTTCAAGTCCCCCTTCCTCCAGCGCTCGCAGGAGTCGGCGTGGCGGCTGCCCATCCAGGAGCGCGGACTGGTGGAGGACTACCTCACGGACACCAACAACCTGGGCGGCCGGCGCCTGGGCTTCATGGGCGAGCTGCGCCTCAAGCAGGCCTGGGGCTTCAAGCTGTCCGCGGGCCTCTTCCAGGGCAGCGAGGACGCGACGGGGAAGCGGCTCTCCGAGGACGGCTCCGCGCGGCTGAGCATCCGCCCGTTCAAGTTCCTCACGCTGGGCACGAGCACGTACCTGACGCAGGTGATTGACGGGACGAAGCAGTACGCGACCGCGGCGGACGCGGAGCTGAGCCTCGGCGGGCTGTCGTTGACGGGCGAGGCGGCCATGGGCCGGCTGGCGCTGGGGCCGTTCCAGTCGCAGTCGGTGCTGGCCTACTGGACGGTGCCGGTGGGCCGCGAGGGGTGGGCGGTGCAGCCGGTGGTGGGGGCGGAGGCGCTGCAGTTGCAGGGCGGCATCCAGGCGCAGGGGCATTCGGTGACGGGGGGATTCAACGTGTTGCTGGCGGATTCGTTCAAGGCGCAGGTCCAGGCGGAGCGGGCGCTCCGGCCAGGGGACGTGGCGCCCGCGCTCGAGCTGTCGGTGCAGCTCGCCACCCGCTTCCGATGAGGAGACACCTGGACATGATCTCGTTCGCGGAAGGCGAAGTGACGAAGCTGCGGCGTGAGTTCAAGCGCGTGCTGGAGGCCTCCGAGGCCAAGGGGGTGTGCTCGCGGCTGTCGCAGGAGCTGGGCGGAGTCCTTCCGCCGCCCACGCGCATCGTGTCGGTGTACTTCGACAAGCCGGGCTATCCGCTGACGGCGCGCGCGCTGAGCACGCCGGAGGACTGCCTCAAGGTGAGGACGAAGGAGTACTCGCCGGACGTGGGCGCCGCGGGCCGTGAGCGCGTGGTGCTGGAGGTGAAGCGCGAGCGCAACGGGCTGACGCAGAAGCGGCGCGTGTGGGTGCCCCGCGCGGAGCTGGGCCGGGCCATCCGGGGCGGCGTGAGCCTGCTGCCGCTCTTCACCGGCGGCAGCCTGTCGCCGGTGCTGGCGGTGACGTACCGGCGGCACGTGTACCAGGTGTCGCAGGAGTGGCGCGTGACGGTGGACCGGGACATCGGCTTCCACTCCGTCTCGCCGGAGCTGGCCCTGTCGCCGCTGGCGTTGACGGTGGAGCGGCTGGGGATGCCCGCGTGGGAGGACTCGCGGGTGGTGGTGGAGGTGAAGCACCTCGGGGCGGCGCTGCCCGAGTGGCTGGCGGCCCTCAATCCAGGGGGGCCGACGGCGTACAGCAAGTTCGCGGAGGGCATGGCGCGGGTGCATGCCTTCACAACAGGTGGCGTTGGGGTCGTAGGGGGTTAGGGCACCGTGTTCATCGATTTCGAAGGCATTGACGGCAGCGGCAAGACGACGCTGTCCAACCTGCTCGCGTCCCGGCTGAAGAAGCTGGGCTACAAGGTCGCGCACGCGCGCGAGGGGGGCGAGTTGCAGTCGCCCACCGCGCGGCGCATCCGGGAGCTGACCCGCGACGCGAAGCTTTTGGAGATGTGCCCGCGCGCCGAGTTCTTCCTGAACCTGGCCCGCGACGCGCAGCAGCTGGATGAAGTCATCGCGCCCGCGCTAAAGCGGGGCGAGGTGTGCATCACCGACCGCTACCTCTACTCGCAGCTGGCGCTGACGGGCGGAGGGCGGGGCCTGAAGGAGGAGCAGCTGCTGCCTTCCTGCGAGCTGGCGTCGCAGGGGCTGTGGCCGGACCTGGTCATCCTGGTGGACGTCGACCCGGACCTGGCGCGGCTGCGCAAGCGGCTGGGCAAGGTGCAGAGCGGCAAGGCGAACGACTCGGACAGCCGCAAGGGCCTGGTCGGCGCGGGGCTGGCGGTGCGCGTGCGCGAGGCGTTCCTCGCGCAGGCCCGGAAGGACCCGTCGCGGTGGATCATCCTGGAGAACAATGATCAGCCGCTGCGCGTGCTGGAGCAGCGCCTGGTGGAGGCCGTGGTGGCGCGGCTGGAGGGCCGTGAGCAGCCGGTGCAGCGGCTGGTGCCCGCCCCTTCCCTGCCCTCGTGCGTGGCGTCGGTGGACGACGTGGAGGAGCGCTTCTTCCAGGCGGTGGACGCGCTGGAGGCGCGCGAGCCGCAGCTGGCGGCGTGGCTGCTCAACGGCATCCCGGGCCTGCCCGCGCACCAGCGCCGGCTGGCGTACGCGGAGCGGCTGCCGGGACTCGTCGCGCGCAGCCTGAACGGGCTGGAGGACGACACGGCGTGGACGCTGCGCGACGTGCTGTCGGCGAGCGTGCCGGCGGACGTGGCGGAGGGCATTGGGTTCGTGACGTCGCCGCGCTCGCACGCGCTGCGGCAGCGGCTGTACGCGCAGGCGCCCGCGGCGGTGCTGGAGGGCCTCAAGCGCCAGGACTCGCCGGAGGCGTGGGCGCTGCGCGAGCGGGGCGTGAAGGACGGGCACCTGGCCGCGGTGCTGCTGGGCCTGGCTGGCGTGGACGGCGACGAGTCCTGGGTGATTCGCGAGGCGGGCATGCAGCGCAAGCTGTACTCGGAGGTGGCGCGCAGCCTGGGCGGACTCACCACGGAGCGCGCGGAGGCGCTGCGTGAGGCGCTGATTCCGCACGACCGGCTGGCGGTGCTCAAGAGCACCACGGGGCTGGAGACGCCGGTGGCGGTGGGCCTGCGTGAGCAGCTGGAGAAGGGAGCGCTGAAGCTGGTGCTGCGCTCGCTGACGGGCGTGGACACGCCGCGGGCCTGGGCCATGCGTGAGCGGGGCGCGGCGCTGACGAAGGAGGCGCTGGACTCGGTGGACGGGATGGACTCGCCGGCCGCGTGGAAGCTGCGTGCCTCCGCGGCGCGCCGGTGGCCGGCGACGGTGGTGTCCTCGATGAGGGGGCTGCCGCTGGTCGCTGAGACGCGGGCGCTGCTGGACCGCATCCTGGAGGAGCAGGCCGGGAAGCTGCCGGTGCTGCGCAACGCGTACGCGGTGGTGGCGCAGGCCCGCGCGCTGGAGCAGGCGCAGCGGCCGGCGCGGGCCCTGGCGGAGACCCTGAGCGTGGACGCCGGGCGGCAGGAGGCGTGATGCCCATGGAGGGTCCTTTCGGAGCGCTGTTCCAGGACGTGGAGCAGGAGCTGTCGGCGCTGTCGATGGGGGCCATCCTCCCCCGGCTGGTGGCGTCGGCGGTGATTGGCGCGCTGTTGTCGGCGCGCCCCTGGCGGATGTTGACGGGCAAGCCGCTGCCCAAGGTGGAGATGGTGCAGGCGCAGATCCTCCTCTGCGCGGCGGCGGCGGTGATCACTGCGGTGATTGGCAACAGCGTGGCGAAGGCGTTCGGGCTGGTGGGCCTGGGCGGGTTCGTGCGGTTCCGCTCGGGGCTGAAGGACCCGCGCGACGCGGCCATCCTGTTCCTGGTGATTGGCCTGGGCATGGCGTGCGGCCACGGCAACCTGGTGCTGGCGTTCGTGGGCACGGGGTTCGTGGCGGCGCTGCTCTTCGTGCTGGACCTGTTCGAGAAGAAGGCCGTGGCGACGAAGGAGGCGAAGCAGCGCCTGGTGGTGTCCGCGCAGGCGGACGACCTGGTGCGCGCGGAGGCCACGCTGAGGGCCGCGTTGGGGGAGCGCAACGTGATGGTGAAGAGCTGCGCGATGGACTTCTCCGCGCGGCGGGTGGAGCTGGAAGTGGAGGAGCCGGAGCCTGGAAGCCTGGCGGCGGCGTTGGGACGGACGGAAGGGGCGCCCTTGCGGGGCCTGCGGTGGACGGCGGTGAGCGCGAAGGGCGCGCGGGAGGAGATGTCATGAAGTTCAGGAAGCTGGCGGTGCTGTTCGCGGCGTGCGGAGCGCTCGCCGCCTGTGGTGGCGGGGGCAGCCTGCCGACGGGGAATGATCCGGGCGCGCCCACGACGAATCCCGACGGCACGGTGGACCTGCCGGGCACCGGGGTGGACCCGAACACGGGCGGCGGCACGAAGCCGGATCAGAAGCCGGAGATGACGACGCTCTGGCCGCTGACCACGGGCTCCACGTGGACCTACCGCATCACCGACGAGCAGGAAGGTGTCTTCAACAAGGTGGTGACGGTGCAGGGCCCGGAGACGGTGCCGGGCACGACGATGACGGCCGTGAAGGTGCACAGCAAGCAGGACCGCACGCAGTCGGGCACGATCTACGAGGAGAACTCCTGGCAGCTGGAGCTGACCAACGGCCTGGTGGTGCGCCTGCGCGAGGAGGACATCACGGACGGCCTGGCGTCCAAGGCGACGACCTGGTCCCCGGCGATGGTGAAGTCCCTGGCGGCGACGCCTGCCTCCGTGCCCTGGGAGCACCAGGACAAGGTGCGTGAGCTGATCACCTACGCGGCGGGAGGCACGGAGGGCAAGGAGCCGACGTACGTCTGGAAGGTGCTGGAGAAGGACGTCACGGTGACGACGCCCGCGGGCACGTTCACCAACGCCATCAAGGTCCAGCGCGACAAGCTGAACAAGAGCGGCGAGGTGAAGGAGGAGAAGTCGCGCACCTACTGGCTGGTCCCCGGCGTGGGCAAGGTCCGCGAGGACGGGCAACGCCTGGAGGAGCTGGTGTCCTACGACATCAAGAAGCCGTAGGCCGCTGATTCATCTGGATGGGATTGAGGCCCGGGTTGGCGCGAGGGATGCGCTGGCCCGGGCTTTCGATGTCTCTCGTGACTCCGGCTCAGCCTTTCTATCCCCCTGATCAAAATCTCAAGAACGTCATCGCCAAATCGAGGATGTCGTCAGCAGGCGTGTAGTCCTCGATCCCTCCGAGCTCAGCAAGCCCACGAAGAACCACGAACTCATCGTCTGACCGAAGTTTCGCGCGGAGCGACTCATCACGCACCGTCACAGCCTCCCTTCTACTACGGGTCCGGCTGAAGGTCGCCGACCCTGCCTGTCTCAACGATTTCCTGGATGGCAGACGCGATCCGCTCCCGCGTGACGGAAGCGACGACCACGAGATTCCGCTCAAGAAACACCCTGCTGTCCTTCAATGCCTCATCAACATCTTGGGCCAAGCGAGCCGGACTGTACACGGTGAGCGCGTACCGAAGCCCATGAATCACCGCGACGACTCCGGGGAGCCAGCCTTTGGCCTTAACCTCCCAATCGGAGTCCTCGAAACCAGCCGGAAACTCCAGGACGATGTCGATCATCTGTCCCTCAGCGGCGGGACCTTCAGTCCCTCGAGCGTTGTGGACATCCGCACGGACTTCGCGGCCACCACGCACTTGAAGTCAGGCGAGTAGTGCTCCGGGGCAAACGAGAACAATGTGTTCCCGATTTCAACCTTGAACCTCAGATTCCACTGACGCGCCTCGTCCCCCTCCAGCATCTGGAACACCCTCTTGGATGTATCCGTGTTCCACTCAGCAGGCAGCGAGAGAAGAAAGACTCCGTCAAACTTGATGAAGAGATCCGGCTCCACGGTCGTGTCAATGAACCCGGCGACAATCAGGTTTCCGCCGACGTACTCCCAGATCTCAAAATCCATCCACGGATGGGACCTGATCCGAGAATCAATCCTGTTCACCACGGCAACCAGGTCTGCTTGACTCATTCGCGCATCCGCCCGCACTCCAGTTCCCCGCGCAAGCCATAAGCGGTTTGCTCTGTCTCCAGCCCATGCAGCAGGAGAAAGGCCTTCACATCATCAATGGGCGCCATCTCCACCGCCTCCTGTCCCACGCTTCATCCCGAGGGTGGGGCTCGCGCACTGTAATCCGTCTGCGCAGGCGGTGCGGTTCACCACTGGCCTTCCACGAAGTGGAACTCACGCACTTCGCTGAACATCCAGATGGGTGATGACACGGAGCTCACGACGGACTTCTCGCGGGGCGCGAGCCCTGGAATGGAGTCACGCGCCACCACCAGGCCTCCGGTGAACGGAACGTGCCAGCGGACGGCCATCAGTGCGAAGGAACGCTGCTCGAACACGAGAACGTCTCGAATCTGCGCTGTCATGGAACGGGGTCTCCGGGCGGACCACGCGGGCTCAATGGCTTCCCGTCCCGATAGACGTAGCGCTCGGCCACCCGTTGCCGCGAAGGGCATACTGCCGGCGCTCAGGCCCGTGCGGCGTCGTCGTACGACACGCGCAGGCCGTCGTGCGTCACGGTGATGAAGGGACGCCCCATCCAGCCGCAGTGCGTGCAGACCGCGTTCGGACCGGTCGCGGTCACGCGCACCGGCAGGTCCGACTCGCACACGGGGCACCCGGCGGGCAGGGTGTACTCTCGGGTCTGGGAGTGGACTTCGGTCATGTCTTCAGGGGTAACGCACCCTTCGGACACCGCAAGACGGCCCCTCTGAAGAACATGCCCTGAAACCTGCAACGCCAGCCCGCTCGTCTGTCTTTCCGCCTCACCGGGCGCCCCCTCCCCTGCCTACTCCCGGGCGGCTGATTTCCGGATGATCGTTGAGCGGTGAACCGTTGCGCCCCCGTCCCGAATGTCTCGGGCCGGAGGATTCATGGACCGGACGAAGTCTTTATCGCTCGCTGCCCTGGCTACCCTGTTCGTCGGGGGCTTTGCCTCGGGTGACGCGCTCGCCCTGCCGCGTGATCCCTACCTCCAGAAGGTGGGCCCCGACACCGCCACCGTGGCGTTCCGGCTGGCGTCGAACTGCTCCAACGCCCAGGTGCGCTACGGCGTGGGCAACACCAGCCAGACGGCGAAGTCCTCGGCCAGCGCGAAGATCCACGCCGTGGTCCTCACCGGCCTGTCCCCCGCCACCACCTATACGTACTCCGTGGACGGCTGCGGTGAGACGACTCCCGCGAAGACGTTCAGCACCGCCCCCGTGCCCGGCACGCGGCGCGTGCACTTCGCCGCGGTGGGTGACTTCGGCACCGGTGGAAGCGATCAGAAGAAGGTCGCCGCCTCCATGCTCACCAACAAGCCGGAGCTCTTCGTCGCCCTGGGTGACAACGCCTACGCGTCCGGCACCGAGGCCGAGTTCCAGAACAACCTCTTCACCCCCATGGCCGCCCTGCTGTCGCAGGTGCCCATGTTCGCCACGCCCGGCAATCACGAGTACGTGACCAAGGAGGCCCAGCCCTACCTGGACAACCTCTACCTGCCCACCAACAACCCGGAGGGCTCGGAGCGCTACTACTCGTTCGACTGGGGCCACGTGCACTTCGTGTCCATCGACTCGAACTGCGCCGTGGGCCTGGCGTCCGCGAGCAAGTGCACGCTCGCCGCGCAGAAGGCGTTCGTGGAGAAGGACCTGGCCGCCACCACGCAGCCGTGGAAGGTCGTCTTCTTCCACCACCCGTCCTGGTCCAGCGGCGAGCACGGCTCGCAGCTCACCATGCGCCGCCAGTTCGGCCCCCTGTTCGAGAAGTACGGCGTGGACCTGGTCCTCACCGGCCATGACCACGACTACGAGCGCAGCAAGCCCATGCTCGGTGACGCCGAGGCCGGCAGGAACGAGGCGGGCATCCCCTACCTCGTCGTCGGCGGCGGCGGCGCCACCCTGCGCACGTTCGCCACGTCGCGCCCGTCCTGGAGCGTCATCCGCGACGACGCGGCCCACGGCTTCCTCGACGTGGACGTCGTCGAGGGCAACCTCACCGCGAAGCTGGTGAAGACGGACGGCGGCGTCCTGGACACCTTCACCCTCTCCAAGACGCTGCCCGCGCCCCCCGAGCAGCCCCAGGGCACGCTGAACGTCGCCGTGAACAGCGCCAGCGGCGCCGCGCCCCACACGGCCTCGTTCACCGCGACCGCGCCCCAGGCCAACGCCACCATCACCTGGGACTTCGGCGACGGCGCCACCGCTGAAGGCCCCCAGGCCCAGCACGTCTTCGCCCAGGCCGGCACCTACACCGTGACGGCCCGTGCCACCGTCCAGGGCGCCGCGCCGCTGACGGCCACCACCGTCGTCACCGTGACGTCCAACGGAACGACCGACCCCGGGACCGGCCCGGGCACCGGCTCGGGCGAGGACCCCGGCACCACGCCGTCCGACCCCGACCCGCGGCCCGAGGTTCCGGCCACACCCACGACGCCGGGCGTCACGCCGGGGGATGGGGAGGGCTCGAACGGCCCCGGGGGCTGCGCCGCCGGCCCGTCCGCCGCCCTGATTCCCGCCGCCGCGGCCCTCGTGGCCGGGCTCGTGCGCCGCCGGCGCCGCGACCGCTGAACCTGTCCGACAGTCGGACAGGTTTTCCAAGAACCCCACCGGGGAGGGGCGGTCCCAGGCCCCAGCCCCCCCGAAGCGGCTCCCAGACGCCTCCGGCCGGTCCCTCCAGGGCCTTCCGGGGGCGTCTTTTGCGTTCCCCGCTTGTCAACGCGGCCCGGGGGATGCGAAGGCCCCATGCGACATGGCCACGACTCGCAAGCCTGGACCTTCCCGCGGTGGCGCCCCCAAGTCCGGCGGGCCCCGTTCGTCCCGCCCCGGCGCCAAGAAGCGCAAGGACGCCGGAAAACGCGCCGACAAACCGAAGATGAGCCGCGCCCAGCATGAACGCGCGCGCCCCAACCCCAACCGCCCCCTTCGCGAGGACCTGGTCCTCCAGGCCTGCCTGGAGGCCTACGGCGGCGTGCGCCGCGAGGGCCGCCTGTCCGACCGCGCGCTGGAGTTCGTGCTGCGCCGCAAGACGGCCCTGTACTCCACCGAGCGCCGCGCCGTGGCCGAGCGCGTCTACGCCCTCCTGCGCCGCCAGCGCACCGTGGACTTCCTCCTGGAGAAGTCCCACCGGAAGTTCGACGCGCTGGACGCCACGCGCCAGGACGTCATGCGCCTGGCCGCGTCCCGCATCCTCCACGGCGAGGACCCCACCTACGTCGCGCGCTCCAGCGGGCTCACCGGCCCGGACATGTCCGTGCTCGACCGGCTGCCGGACGCCGCCGCGGACCTGGACGCCCTGCCGGAAGAGAAGCGCTTCCCCATCGCCGCGTCGCTGCCGGACTTCCTCGCGGGCCGCTTCCGCGCCGTCTTCGGCAAGGACGCCGCGAAGGCCGCCGAGGCCATGAACGAGCGCGCCCCGCTCATCGTCCGCGCCAACACGCTCAAGGGCGACCGCGCCCAGCTCCAGGAGCGCCTGGCCGCGGAGGACGTGGAGTCCACGAAGCCCACGGCCCTGTCCCCCTTGGGCCTCGTGATGGAGACGCGCCTCAACCTCTTCTCCCTCCAGGACTTCAAGGACGGCGGGTTCGAGATTCAGGACGAGGGCAGCCAGCTGCTGGGCATGCTCGTGGACGCGCCGCCCACCCGCGTGGTGGACGCGTGCGCGGGCGCGGGTGGCAAGACGCTGCAATTGGCCGCGCAGATGAAGAACCGCGGCGACCTGCACGCGCTGGACGTGGACGAGGGCCGCATGGAGGACCTGCGCAAGCGCGCGCGCCGCGCCGGCGTGCACAACGTGCGCACGCAGATCATCCCGCATGAAGGTCCGGACGCGGACGCCGCGCTCACCCCCCTCAAGGGCCTGGCGGACCGCGTGCTGGTGGACGCGCCGTGCAGCGGCACCGGCACCTTCCGCCGCAAGCCGGACGCGAGATACCGCCTCACGCCGGAAGATCTGGAGATGCACGTGGGCCGGCAGAAGGCGCTGCTCGCGCGCTTCGCCATGCTGGTGAAGCCCGGCGGCCGGCTCATCTACGGCACGTGCAGCGTGCTGCGCGAGGAGAACGAGGAGGTGGTGGAGGACTTCCTGTCCAAGCACCCCGGCTTCAGCGTGCGCCCCGTGGCGGAGGTGCTGGGAGAGGAGCTGGGCCGGAAGCTGGGCCCCGGCCCCTACCTGCGGCTGGCCCCGCACACCCACGGCACCGACGGCTTCTTCGGCGCCGTGCTCGTCAAGGCGAAGTAACCCCGCGGTCCCCCAAGGAAGAAAGGCACTCCGTCCATGTCGCTCGCCGTCCACTACCGCGTCGCCATGCCCCGCCCGCATGCGCACCTGTTCGAGGTGGAGGCCGCCTTCCCCGCCGGACCCGACGTGCTGGACGCGGTGATGCCGGTGTGGACGCCGGGCAGCTACCTGGTGCGCGAGTACGCCCGCCAGGTGCAGGACGTCACCGCGCAGGGGCCGGACGGACGGCCCCTGCCGGTGCGCCGCCTGGACAAGCGCACCTGGCGCGTGGACGCGAGGGGGCAGGCCGTGACGCTGCGCTACCGCGTCTACGCGAACGAGCTGTCCGTGCGCACCAGCCACCTGGACGGCAGCCACGCCTACTTCAACGGCGCCACCGTGTTCCTCTACACGGAGGCCACGCGCGCCCTGCCCCACCACGTCACCGTGGACGCGCCCCAGGGCTGGCGCACGTTCTGCGCGCTGGACTCCCAAGGGGCCACCTTCATCGCGCCGGACTACGACGCGCTGGTGGACAGCCCCTTCGAAGTGGGCCCGCACACGCCGCTCACCTTCACCGCCGCGGGCGTGCCACATGAAGTCGTGGTGTGGGGCGACAGCGTGCCGGACGCGGACCGGCTGTGCGCGGACATGCAGCGCGTCTGCGAGGCCCAGGCGCGCATGTATGAAGGGCTGCCGCTCAAGCGCTACCTGTTCCTCGTCTACCTCACGGACAAGGGCCGGGGCGGGCTGGAGCACCAGGCCTCCACCGCGCTGCTCTTCCCTCGCACCGGCCTGTCCACGAACCGGGGCTGGGAGGACTTCCTCACGCTGGTGGCGCACGAGTACTTCCACCTGTGGAACATCAAGCGGGTGAAGCCGCGCGCGCTGGTGCCGTTCGACTACTCGCAGGAGAACTACACCACGCTGCTGTGGGCCTTCGAGGGCGGCACCGCGTACTACGACAACCTCTTCGTGCGCCGCGCGGGCCTGATGTCTCCCACGCGCTACCTGGCCCGGCTGGGGGAGACGCTCAGCCTCCTGCACTCGACGCCAGGCCGCCGCGTGCAGACGCTCACGGAGGCGTCGCTCGTCAGCTGGGTGAAGCACTACCGCCCGGACGAGCACTCCACCAACAGCGCCGTCTCCTACTACCTGAAGGGCGAGGTGGTGTGCGCGCTGCTGGACCTGGAGGTGCGCCGCGCCACGCGCGACGCGAAGTGCCTGGATGACGTCATGCGGTTGCTGTGGCAACGCCATGGCGACGGCTCCGGCGTCCCGGAGGACGGCGTGGAGAAGGCCGCCAGCGAGGTGACGGGCGTGGACCTGACGTCCTTCTTCGACCGGGCGGTGCGCTCCACGGAGGACCTGGACTACGGCGTGTTCGCGCACGTGGGGCTGGAGGTGTCCTTCCGCGTGCGCGAGGCCCCCAACGACAAGGGCGGCACGCCGCCGCGCCTCAAGGGCGAGCCCCGGCCCAAGGGCTGGCTGGGCGTCACCGTGCGCGGCTCCTCCACGCTGTCCACCGTCCCGGAGGGCACGCCCGCGCTGGAGGCGGGCCTGTACCCGGAGGACGACGTGGTGGCGCTGGACGGCTGGCGCGTGGATGGCGCGGGGCTCATCTCCCGCTGCGAGGACAAGCGCCCCGGCGAGACCGTGCGGGTGACGCTGTTCCGCCGCGACCGCCTGCTGGAGGTGCCGGTGGTGCTGGGCCAGAAGCCCGCGGACGCCGTGTGGCTCCAGCGCGTGGAGCGCCCCACGGACGCGCAGAAGGCCGCGTTCCAGTCGTGGCTGGGCTCCCCCTGGGACGAGACTCCCGGCCCGGCGTAGGCTTCCGGGCCGCATGGCCCCTTCCCTCCCTGCCCCTCCCTCCTGCGCGGGACACCCGGACGCCGCCGCCGGCTGGCGCTGCGTGCACTGCGACGCCCTGCTGTGCCCCGCGTGCGTGGAGACCCGGCGCATGGGCACGGTGGAGTACGCCGTCTGCTCACGCTGCGGCGGTACGGCGGACGTATTGCTTCGTCACCGCTCGCACCGCTCGCTGGCGGCGCGGCTGCCTGGGGCCCTGCGCTTCCCGTTCACCGGGCCGGGGCTCCAGACGCTGGTGGCCGTCGTCATCGCGCTGACCGTGCTGCGCCTGGCCGTCGTCGGCATCGTGATCATCGCCGTCCTGCCGCTCACGCTCGCGCTGGGGGTCTTCTGGGCGTCCTTCTTCGCGCTCGTGCGGGGCGCCGCGCGGGGTGAAGAGGAGCCGGAGGCCCCCGGGTTCAGCGACATCGTCCGGGACAACCTCGCGCCCGGACTCACCGGCCTGTGCGTCAGCGTGGGCGTCTTCGTGCCCGCGCTCGTGCGGGCGTGGGGGCTCCTGGAGTCCGCGTCCTCCGCCGACGTCCTGACGCGCGTCGCCCACCCGGTGGTGACGTTGAGCGCGCCCGTCCTCTGGACGGATCCGCTCTTCTGGGGGCTCGCGGTCCTGGGGGTCCTGTGGCTGCCATGGGCGCTGCTGGTGGCCGCGATGTCACGGTCGGTGCTCGCCGCGCTCAATCCCTTGCGTGCGCTCGCGTGCATCCGCGCGGTGGGCCGCGACGCTCGCCTGGTGACGGGGGTGTTCCTGCTGCTGACCCTGCTGCATGGGGCGCTGCACGGGGTGGCGGAGGCGGTGCTCGGCCTGCCCATCGTCCTCGTGCCCCGGCTCCTCGCGGAGGCGCTCACGTGCCTGGTGCCCTTCGCGGCGGCGAACGTGTTGGGGCTCGTCCTGTACGTGCACGGCGACGTGCTGGACTACCTGCCCGCTCGCGACTTCCTGGAGCCCGCGCTGGGTGACACTTCTCCCATGCAGGCCCCGCCGGTGCTGAACGCGCCCGTGCGGGCGGAGGCCGCCGGCGTGGAGAATCCCGAAGCGGCCCAGGCCGCCCAGGAGGCGGAGCTCGCCGCGGCGGTGGAGGCGCGCGACGTGGCGAAGGCGCTGGCGCTGTATGGCGCGCTCCTCGTTCTGCCCCGCCTGAAGGTTTCGCCGGCACACCATCTGTTCATTGGCCAGGCCGCGGCGGTGGAAGGAGATTTCCCACTGTCGGTCAAAGCTTTGGAAGCCGCGGCGGATTCAGCGCCGGATGCGCCCACCGCGCCCCGCGCGCTGGTGCTGCTGGCGCGCGTGCAGGGGGAGAAGATGGGAAACACGGTGCGCGCGGAGGAAATCTACCGGTACATCCTGCATCGTTATCCGGACACGGAGGCCGCACGTTTTGCCCATGCGCGGCTCGCGCCCGCAGCCTGACACACGCATTGCAGCACCCGTCCCCCGGTACCAGATTCCCTGCATGGGACGGGTTGGGGGCGTGGGGATGGAGAAGCAGCTGAAGTGGAAGCGGCTGGGCTGGTTGGGGCTCCTCGCGAGCGTGCTGGTGACGGGCTGTGATGAAGCCCCCAGCGCGAACCGGCACGAGGACACCTGCGCGGAGCCGAGGTCGCTGCGCGTGGAGGTGATGTCGTCGGACGGCGCGTACATCCAGGGCGCTTCGGTGACGGCCACGAATCTGGAGTCCAACGTCAGCATCACCGGCATCACGGATGACCGCGGCGTCACCACGGCCATCAACGAAACGCTCGCGCCCAGCCCCATCCGCGTGGTGGCCACCGCGGGCTCGCACGTGACGCACGCGGAGCGCGTGGAGTGGACGTGTGACGCATGTCACTGCACGCCTGTTCCCGACACGGTGACGCTCAAGCTCCAGGATTGAACGGGAAGACCCGCCAGTGAGGCCCGGCGCGCGCGGAAAATCCGCCGCCTCGGGCCGCCGGGCGGTTGTGCACACCCGTCCGCACGCGATACCACTTACGCCATGCGTCAAACCCGCATGCGTGCGTCCGCGTCGGTCCGGCTCTCCCCCAGCCTCGCCGCCCGCCCGTCTGGCCTGACGGCGTGCGTGCGGGCGTGTTGTCGCGGCACTGGTGTTCCTCCGCTCCAGTAAGCCGTGCAACAGCGCTACCCGCCGGGTAGGCAATCCCGAAGGTCCCCCATGTCCGCGGAAAATGTGCAGGCCCTGCTCGCATGCTCGGTCACCGAGCTGACCGGGCGGTTCGTCACCCAGGCGCAGCCCATCCCCCAGGGGCTGCTGGAAGCGCTGGAAGCTGATCCCCGCCAGGGCGCGCAGGCGCTCGCGAAGCGGCTGCGGTCGCGCCAGGAGAAGAACCGGGCGGAGGGGCAGCGGCTGCGGCACCTGCTCAAGTTCGAAACGGAGCTGTGGGAGCAGGGCCTCCTGCACGTCGCGGGTGTGGACGAGGCCGGCATGGCGCCGCTCGCGGGTCCTGTCGTCGCGGCGGCGGCCATCCTGCCCCGGGGCTACAAGCTCAAGGGGCTGGACGACTCGAAGAAGATATTGGACCCGGACAAGCGCGAGGCGTTGGCGGAGGCGCTCAAGCGCGACGTGGTGGCGTGGGCGGTGGGCCGGGCGGAGGTGGAGGAGATTGATCAGCTCAACATCTACCACGCGGGCCTGCTGGCGATGCGGCGCGCGGTGGAGGGGCTGGGGCTGAAGCCAGACTACGTGCTGGTGGACGCGCGCACGATTCCGCAGTGCCCTTCCCCGCAGCGGGGCATCATCAAGGGTGACTCGCTGTCGTTGAGCATCGCGGCGGCGTCCGTGCTGGCGAAGACGACGCGCGACCGGCAGATGGCGGAGCTGGACGCGCGGTATCCCGGCTACGGCCTGGCGGCCCACAAGGGCTACCCCACCGCGCAGCACGTGCAGGCCATCCAGGCCCTGGGCGTGCTGCCCATCCACCGCCGGAGCTTCGGCCCGGTGCGCGAGGCGCTCGGACTGGCGCAGCCCTCAGGGCCCGTTCCGATGCAGTCGGAGCTGTTCGCCGCTACTTCTGCCCCGATGGCGAAGCGATGAGCGCGGACAGGGACATCGACGGGTGGTTGGCGGAGCGGGGCGTCACGCTGATGGACGCGCGTGCGAAGGCCCGGGGCGTGCTGGAGGAGGCAGGGCTCACGCGGCCGGGCAAGGCGCGGATGAGCGAGCCCAAGCTCCAGCGTGCGGCCGAGGTCCTGGCCGAGCGCTTCTTCCAGGTGTGCTCGGACCCCGGCTGCCTCCAGGTGGCGTCCGCGAGCGGCCGGGAGCCCCTGCGGGTGGAGCCCCGGAGCCACTGCGCGCGGTGCGGCGGCAGCGCCAACCGGCGAGCGGAGGTGGCGTTCCTGGAGATGTGCCACCAGCGCGGCGTGCAGCGCGTGGTGGTGGTGGGCGGCTCGCCCGCGGTGCGTGAGGAATTGGAAGCGAAGCTGAGCGGCGCCATCTCCCTGCGCATGGTGGACGGCACGGAGCGCCGCACGGCGGACCGCGCGAAGAGCGACCTGGAGTGGGCGGACCTGGTGCTGGTGTGGGGCGCCACGGAGCTGCACCACAAGGTGTCCACGCACTACACGCACCCGGCTTCGTCACATCACCGCAAGGTCGTGCACGTGGTGCGCCGGGGCGTGGCCGCGCTGCTGGATGAGGCAATGATTCATCTGCAGCGAGCGCGATAGACGGAGGGCCCGGCGGCCTGCAGCTGCGTGAACTGGATTTACCCCGAGTGCGCGAAAAGGATAGCGTCAAGCCTTCCAATCGCTGTCACAAAGGGAGCCAGCACATGCCTGGGATTCAAGAACTCGTCGAGTTCGCCGAAGGCTCGAGGAAGATCGGCGTCGACATGGTCAACTTTGCCTGGATCGGCGACCTCGACGAGGGTTCGGAGAAGGCGTTCCAGGGCGTCCGGACAGCCAGCCATCTCACGAACGTCCCCTGGAACCGCATCGTGTTCTGGTGTGAGTCCCGGAACAAGCGCGTCGCCGAGACAGTCCTTCACCGGATCAACCCCAAGATCTGGGTGATGTCGATGAGTGAGTTGTTCACCTGGTGGAAGCAGGACACCCGTGAAGCGAGCACGACCGTGGCCGAGACCGCGCGTCACGTCTACACGAGCCTCAAGCGTCTGGCCGCCCTCTCCGCCGCGAAAGACCTGGCCAGCCTGTGCATCCTGCGGGTGGTGGGCGGGTACTTCTTTGATGCCAGCGTCGAGTTCGTCCTCCAGGCGAAGTTCTTCACCCGGTTCGGCAAGCAGCCGCCGCCAGAGTGGAAAACGGACACGACGATGCCCGTGCTAACCAAGTCGCACTGGGTCGGCGACGCCTGGGCGCTGTATGCGCACCCTTACACGGATACCACCCGGCGCGCCTTGAACACCTATCTGGTCATGTCCAGCAAGGCCGGCATCAATCATCGAAAAGGCATTGGCCCCGGCTTCTACACGTCGGAGATGCCCATGAGCTACACACCCGACACGACGTCCGCCCAATTCTTGTTCAAGCCGGAGAACCTGGGCCTGCAGGACGAGGATCTGCGGATCCGTCAGGAACGGGTCGGGTTGATCCAGGACATGATCATGTCCGCGCTGGCTGCTGGCTGGGGTGAGGAAAAGGCAGAAGACCTGGGCCAGCGCGACGTGGAGACAGGTCAAACGCCAATCCTCACCCTTCCGCATTTTGGCCTCGTCAAGGTGCCAGGCAGCTCGCTGATGGAGTACGATCCGTCCAAGTGGACGGGCTGGAAGGCGACCCCGTTCCGGGACTGGACGAAGCGCCGCTAGTCCTTGCTCCGAGTGGAGTCCTCTCGATTTCCGCATGGTTGTTTCAACTGCCATGCACCAGGATGGAGTGCCCGCGGCGGCTCCACAGGCGCAGCCCCCCTCGGCGCGCATGTCTCACCCGCCTCCCGTGTCGCATCCAGACCGGTGAAACCACGTTTCACCGCCCAGCGCGACAACCCGAACAAACCAAGATCCCGTTTGACACCCCAGATATCGGCGGTGTTTCGGGGAGGGCCGTGCGCGGCTCAGCGCTCTCCTCCTCTGGACAGGAGGTTTAATTTTCTTATACACATAAAATCCAGTCAGCCCCCCGTTCGGTCGTCGTTGAAAGGCACTCCCATGTTTCATCTGCGACGGCTCCTCCTGTGTCTGGGAGTCCTGCTGGTCTCCGGCACCGCGTCCGGCATGTCCCTGGCGGATGGGAAGTTCTTCATCCACGGGTACTCACACCTGAGCACCGGCAAGACCTGGGAGAACGTCTACCTGGCCGGCAATGAGGACGTGGGCCTGCAGGACCTGGGCACCACGCTGCTGGTCCGGGCCCTCCCCGCGGAGCGGCTGGTCATCAACACGCAGTTCTCCTTCGAGAAGGCCCCCGGCCAGTCGCTGGAGCCGGAGGTGGACTACGCCTTCGCGGAGTACTCCTTCTCCGACGCGTTCCGCCTGCGCGCGGGCCGCAACCAGCTCCCCCTGGCGCTGTACTCGGAGATCTACGACGTGGGCACGCTGCGGCCCTTCAACGCCCTGCCCCAGGGGACGTACGGCCCCACGACGATTGGCGTGGAGAACTACGACGGCCTGGGGCTCACCGGCCGCATCAACCTGCCGGGCGAGTGGATGGTGGAGTACGACGCCTACGGCGGCTTCCTCGACCTGAAGCAGCCCCTCGTCCAGGACTGTGACGAGGCGGAGGGCGGCGTGTGCATCATCGAGTCACAGCTGCTCGGCGGCCGGCTGGCGCTGTGGGCGCCGCTGGAGGGACTGCGCTTCACCGCGTCCGGGTTCGTGTCCCGCGACCCCGCGAAGGCGGAGGGCAGTCACGACGTGCTGGGCGTCGTGGGCGCGGGCGCCGAGTACCTGGGTGAGTCGCTGTGGCTGCGGGCCGAGTTCTTCAACCTGTTCTCCGAGCAGTCCAAGGCGCGTACGGGCTACGTGGAGGCGGCGTACTTCCTCACCCCGCACTGGCAGCTGGCCGGACGCGTGGAGGGCTCGCGCACCTGGGCCTCCGCCACCGCCGTGCCGCCCGAGCTGCTCACCTACCTGCGCCACCGCGAGGCCGCCGTGGGGGTGAACTACTGGTTCAACCCGCACCTCGTCTTCAAGGTGTCGTTCCACAACGTCATCGGCAACCGCTTCGCCATGCCCGAGGCCACTGACGACCTGGCGGCGCTCCTCCACCCGGAGCCCCACACGCGGCTCCTGTCCCTGGGCACGCAGTTCAGCTTCTAGACCCACCCCCTTTCCGGAAACGCCATGAGAACGCTTGTCCTGCTCTTGTTGTGTGGGTTTGCCGGGCTCTTCGCCGGGCCGGCGCGGGGGGCGCCGTCCGGGGCCTACAAGGTCGTGGTCCATCCGGACAACCCGGTGAACGAGCTGAGCCGCGCGCGGCTCTCGCAGCTCTTCTTCAAGAAGAGCACCCAGTGGGATTCAGGCGTCACCGCCATGCCGGTGGACCTGAACGACAGCTCGCCGGTGCGCGCCGCCTTCTGCGACGAGGTCCTGAAGCGCTCGCTGCCCGCGGTCCGGGCCTTCTGGCAGCAGCGCATCTTCTCCGGCCGCGACGTGCCGCCCCCGGAGCTGCCGTCGGATGCGGACGTCCTCGCCTACGTGCGCGCGAACCCCGGCGCCGTGGGCTACGTGCCCGCGAGCACCCCCACCCCCGGGCTGAAGGTCATCACCCTGCTGGACTGAAAGAACAACGAGTCCGGCACCATGCGATTCAAGCACAAGGTCCTGCTGCTCCCCGTCCTCGCGGCCCTGTTCCTCGTGGCCATCATCGGGCTCTCGGAGCTGCTCGGGCGCAGCACCCGGCAGCACCTGGAGCGCATCGAGAAGGGCTACGTCCCCGCGGTGCTCCTCAGCCGGGACCTGGACGTGCTGCTGCAACAGCTGCAACGGGGACTCCAGGACGCGGTCGCGGCGGAGGACCTGGAGCAGCTGGCCGAGTCGGACGCCGTCGCGAAGCGCTTCCTCCAGCGGGTCGCCGAGGGGCGCACCAACCCCGCCATCACGCCGGGGCGCATGGACGCGCTGGAGGCGCAGCTGCGCGACTACGTGGCCTTCGCCCGCGACACGAGCGAGCGGATGATCCGCAGGGACGCCCAGGCCTCCGCCCGGCTCCCGGAGATGGCCACGCGCTACAACCAGGTGCGGGACGCGCTCCAGCGCGCCACCGAGGAGGACCAGCTCAAGATGGGCGCCTCCTTCGCCCTCACCCTGGAGGAGCACAAGGGCTCCCAGCGGCGCCTGGTCCTGCTGGGGCTCATCCTGCTGGGCGTGCTCGCGTCGCTGTCGGTGTGGCTGGTGTCGCAGGTGGCCCAGCCGCTGACGCGGCTCACGCAGGTCGCCTCGCGCATCGCCACCGAGGGTGACCTCACCCAGGTCATCGACATCCGGTCCGAGGACGAGATTGGCCTCCTGGCCCAGAGCATCAACCACCTGGTGCAGCGCCTGCGCACCATCCCCGTCACCCTCCAGGAGACGCTGAAGGAGCTGGCCGGCAGCGTGGAGGGACTGACGCACATCAGCCGCGAGCAGTCCGAGCACCTCACCCGCCAGTCGGCGAGCATCGAGGAGGCGAGCGTGGCCATGCGGGACATCCAGGAGCGGGCGCTGGAGGCCTCGCGGCAGGCCGACACGGTGCTCCAGGTCGCGAAGCGCGCGGAGCAGGCCAGCCTGACGGGCCAGACGCGGCTGCGCCAGAGCGGCGACGCGCTGGAGCACCTGCGCGCCCAGGTGGGCGAGCTGATGCCGGCCATCGGGCGGCTCACGGAGGGCTCTCGCAAGGCGTCCGCCATCCTCCAGACGGTCAAGGACCTGTCGGATCAATCCAACGTGCTGGCCATCAACGCGGCCATCGAGGCGGCGCGCTCGGGCGAGCACGGGCGCAGCTTCGCGGTGGTGGCCCGGGAGATGCGGTCGCTGTCGCAGCAGTCCCAGCGCGGCGCGCAGAGCATCAGCGGCCTGCTGTCGGAGATGGGCACCGCGGTGAGCGCCGTCACCGAGTCCCTGGAGAGCAGCCACCAGAAGATGGCGGAGGGCATCCACGAGGCGCTCTCCTCCGGGCAGAGCCTCCAGGAGCTGACGGAGGCCGTGCGGGACAGCAGCAGCGCGGCCCAGGACATCGTGGGCTCGTTCACCCAGCAGAACGCGGGCATCGTGCAGATGACCGCGGTGGTGACGGACTTCTCCCGGATGATGAAGGACAGCGTGCGGGCCAACGAGGACGTGGAGTCCGCCATCCAGCGGCTGGAGGTCGCCTTCCGGGGCATCCAGGGCGTCGTGAGCGGCTTCCGCGTCTAGGGCCTGATTTAATCCGGTTTAATTCGCCGGCCGGCGTCTCGAACGCTTTCATCCTCGAAGATGTTCAGAGGGGGAAGCACAAGACATGTCGACTGATGGAATCCGCCGTGCCCTGGGGCCTTTGCTGCGCACCGTCGCGAACACCGCCGTGGAGAAGGCGGTCGCCCCACCGCTGCAACCCGCCGCGAAGGCCGTCACGAACTTCGCGGTGTCCTCGTTCGAGCGCGGCAGGTCGCCGCTGGTCGCGCTGAGCCCGCCGCCGCCACCTCCGGCTCCGCAAGTCGACGGGAAGCTGGAGGCGGGGGACTGGCTGTCGGTCACGGATAAGGACGGCGCGAACCAGCGTCAGCGGCCGACCACGAAGAGCGGAATCAACACCACCTTCACGGAGGGGACGCTGCTGAAGATCATCCCGCCGCCGGACAACGGCGCCGTGAGCCAGGAGGGTTTCGTCTACGTGGAGAGCCGGTCCGGGAAACAGGGCTGGGTCCACGAGAGCCTGGTCGGGGAGGTCAGCGAGGAGTTCGTCAATCAGGTCAAGGCGGACGAGCTCGCGAAGAAGCGCGCCGAGAACCACCAGACGGACGCCGCGGACGCGTACCAGGGCATCTACGTCAACCAGTTCGACGCGGAGAAGCAGGTGGGGGACCCGTCTGCCCGCAATGCCAACTGCGGCCCCGCCTCCACGCTCATGGCGCTGCGCAACGAGGGGCTCACCCTCCCCCCCATCCCCGACGTCACGAGCAGCGGCACGGCCGGCGACGAGGTGCAGGCCGCGCGCTACTGGGGCAGCACCAACACCGGCAATGACGGCGTGACGACCAACGACGCGGGCGAGACGGTGTACGCGCTGGGGGAGGAGAACTCGCTCTACACCGGCTTCAAGAACGTGAGGAACGCGGTGACGGCCGCGGGCGGGACCTGCGAGGACGTGGCCGCGAACTCGGCGAGCATCAAGACGGCCATCGAGTCCGGCATGTCGGTGGTCATCTCCGGGAACTTCGTCGAGCCGTCCGCTCAGGACCCGGAGGGCGCCCCGGTGCTCAAGGGCGACACCTGGGAGCAAGGCGGCGGCGCCGAGGAGCATCTGGTCGCGGTGGTGGGCATGACGCCGGAGGGCAACTTCATCGTCTGCGATCCAGCGTCCGCGTGCCGCACGCCCATCGAGGTCACGGCCGAGGAGCTGGACGCCTTCATGCGCGGCAACGCGGGCGCCATCGGCATCGCGGGCCCGGCGACCGAATAGGGAGGGCTTCCGGCAATCCCTCATGGCCATGGAAGCGCCCGGAACGCCATGATGGATGCCTTGAAGCGCGAACCCGAGGAGTCCTGAGTGCGAAGCCGCTCATTCCGCATCCCCCTTCTCGTTCCGGCGTTGGTGGTGCTGGGCGGTTGTGAGCGCCAGGAGCAGCCGCCTCCCGCGCGGGTCCCCGCCGCGGCTCCGGTCAAGGCGAGCGCGCCCGCGAAGGTCACGCCCTCGCCTAGCAGCACCGGGGCGGAGCTGCGCGAGCGGCTGCGATGCGAGGCGCTCCTCGGCTTCAGCGGGCTGCTGGCGGGGCAGCAGGAGTACTTCGGGGAGAAGGACCGCTGGACGGAGGACGTCACACGGCTCCCCGTCCCGGCGGCGTGCACGGATGGCAGCCGCGTGCCCACGCCGGATGCCACCTGGCTCGCGGGTTGCCACTTCCGTTACGCGATCTCGGTGACCGGCTCGCCGCCGGACAACACCTCCTTCCGCGTGCGCGCGGTGGGCGTGGGCGGGCTCGCCGAAGGGCTCACGTATGAGATGGCGCATGGGTTCGTGGACGGGAAGCCCGTGCGCGTGTGGCCCTCGGAGCTCGTCCTCGAGGACTGCCATGGCGTGCGCAGGCCGGAGGGGACGCCGCTGCCAGCCCCGCTGTGTGAGGGGGCCAGCAACCTGAAGGGGTTCTTCACGTCCCAGAAAGCGTACTTCGGGGAGAAGGACCGCTACTCGGAGAGCGCCGACCAGCTGGGCTTCCTTCCGGAGCCCTGCCTCGACGGCACCCGCGCGCCGGTCCCGGATGACACGTGGATCGCGGGCTGTCGTTTCATCTATCGCGCCGAGGTGTCGGGCATCGCGCCGGTGCAGGCCTTCCTGCTCACCGCGCGCGGCATGAAGGGCCCGGTGGTGGATCAGAAGCTGACGCTGGACTCCCAGTACACCTGGAGCCCAGCGGATCCAGGCTGCGCGCCGTGACGCGCTGGCGCGCGTACAAGTCCGACGGCCGTTCACTGGTCGTCGGCGGAGCGGAGAAGAAACTGCGCGTCGTGCCCGTCTAGGGCTGCACGGTCACGCGCACCGTGAGCGGTACGCCCCCGAGCCCCTGCCCGTTGGGCTCGCTGTAGGGGGTCGCCGTCACCACGTGAGTGCCGACGGTCGCCGTGATGGGGAGCACGTAGGGCGCCTGGTTGTCGACGTACACGGTGCCGTCGATCTCGAAGCGCACGCTGCCCACCTGGGACTCATAAGTCGTGGCCCTCAGGGCCACCTGCGCCGTGCCCAGGTCGCTCAAATCCAACACCGCGCCGTTTTCCACCTGCGCCAGGTCGTTGCCGGAGCTCGGGTTCACCAGGGTGAAACGGTCCACCGTGCTCACGAAGTTGGGCAGCACGGGCGTGTCCCGGTCGATGGTGAGCGTGTTGCCTCCAAAGGTGCGCACCTGGAAGCCATCGAAGGGCTCGTTGTAGTAGCGCGCCAGGTCCTGCAACGTGCGCAGCGCCAGGAGTTCGCCCAGGCGCGAGCCGTGGTCATGGTCGCTGCGGTAGTGCACTCCCGCGAAGAGCCGCGCCACGCCGACGTTGCTGACCAGCTTGTCCAGTTCGTCGAAGGCGTAGAGCGTGGGGCCGGTATAGGGCACCAACGCCGTGCCATCCGCGTTGGGGACGACCGGGTTCGGGATGGGGAGGTCCTTGTAGAAGGCCTTGATCATCGTCACCCCCGCGCCGATGTACGTGGAGTGGCCGGACGCATAGGCGGGATGGACCGGGCTTCCCTCCGGGAAGGCCTGGTTCAAGAGGTACGTGCCGCCCGCGCCTCCGTTGAGCGCGTTGTTGCGGGCCAGGACCAGCGGCAGCACCGGTGACGCCAGCAGTTCCGGGGGAACGGGGTACGTGCGTGCGCCCGTCACGGTGTTGTGCACGCGGCCCGCGTACTCCTCCGGACGCAGGCGCCGGTGGATGAGCCACTTCTGGAACCACTGCGCGCGCAGCGCCGGATTCACGATGCGGCTCACCACGTCCAGCCCGTCACCGTTTCCCAGCGTCGCGAAGGGCTCCTGGTTGCGGTAGTTCCGGTAGGGATTCAGCTCATCAAAGACAAGCGGCGAGGACTTCGGGTCCGCGTCCACGTCGCCCAGCCGGGTGAGCAGCAGCGCGGCGTTGAGACTGGACTGCACCGGATAGTCCAGGTGAACCCACTCCGCCAGGTCGCGGCCGTTCCGGAGATACCGGCGGACCGGGTCGTAGACAGGAGGCTGGGTGGGGAGCGCGCCGTTCTGGATGCTCAGCCACGTGTCGAAGCGGAAGACCCGGTCATCGCCGGGCACCCGCGTCAGATTGCGCTGGGGAATCACCTGCGCGCCGTAAGGCACGTCCAGCAGCAGGAACTGCGAGATGAAGGGCCCCTTCGCGCTCCCCGGCAGGTCGGCCCGGAACAACGACGCGCCGGTCACGACGCCGCCCTCCTTCGCACCACGGTACTCGCGGAGTTGATTGAGGCGCTGGATGGCCTGGGTCAGGACCGCGGGCGGACTGGAGGTGTAGTCCTGGAACGGCACGTCCCGGACGAGTGACATCCAGTACAGCTCGTCCAGCTCACCGGAGACCTCGGCGCTGGTGAACAGCGGCGCGGGCCGCAGGGCGAGTGCGTGCGGATCCGGCCCCACGGGCAGATAGGAGAAGCCCGCCAGGGGATTCACGAGCTTGCGCTCGCCCAGGAAGAGCGTTTCGAGGCCGGCGGCCGGGTCTCCTCCAATCAGCGAGGCGAGCAGCTTGTCGTACTCGGTCGTGACGACGTCGCCGAATGCGTCGTGCTGCAAGCCCTTGCTGTAGCTGGCGAAGCGCGAGGGATAGCGCTCCTCGTCGTTGTTGTCCGGGTTCTCGGGCAGGGGCGCGGCGAACTCCGCGTCCGCGGCACCGACGCGGAGGGCTCGGGCGATTTCGGCACGCAGGCCGTTCGCGATCTGGGCATGGGCGCTCGTTCCAAGCAGGACGAGGCAGGGGATCAAGGGACGAAAGCGTCGCATCCGGGGGTTCCTCCGCCGGCAGGGGGGCCGGCCGAAGGGAGATGCGTCCATGGGCCTGAACGCGCAGGTCAGGGCCTGGAAGTGAGCACCGCCATGTGTCGGGAAATGGGCCTGTCCCCTACGGGAGTGCTGGCCAGCGTGCAGTGACCCTGTCCCCCAGGGCATGCGCCCGAACGGGGTCAGTGGAGCATTTGACAGGAACCTGTCATAATGACAGGTTCCTGTCCATGCCATCTCTCACACGGAAGGCGGAGACCTTCAGCGCCCTGGTGCTGGAGGTGTTCCAGCTGAATGGGCTGCTGCTCCAGGCCGGAGACCGGCTGAGCGCTCCGGCGGGACTGACGAGCGCCCGCTGGCAGGTGCTGGGTGTCATCGACCATGGCCCCGCGACGGTGGCGGCGGTCGCGCGCACGATGGGACTGGCGCGGCAGAGCGTGCAGCAGACCGCGGACGCGCTCGCGAAGGAGGGGTTCGTGGAGTACGTCGACAACCCGCATCATCAGCGGGCGAAGTGCGTCTCGCTCACCGCCGCCGGGCGCCGTGCCTTGCGCAAGGTCGAACAGGCGCATGCGGCCTGGGCGGACCGACTGGGCGCCAGCATCGCCCCGGCGCTCCTGGCAGCGGCGGTCGAGGGCGTCCGTGAAGCGCGCCTGCGGCTGGAGAAGGACCTGGGCGTGGAGGCGCGCCCCCATGAAGGGTGACGCCAGCATTCCCCTGCTCCCCTGCGTGGAGCTCGCGCCGACGCTCGAGTTCTACGGCCTGCTGGGCTTCGAGGTGACGTACCAGCAGCGGGCGCCCAACCCCTATGCGGCGACGCGGCGGGGTGGCGCCCAGCTCCACTTCTTCGGCCTGAAGGGGTTGGATCCGCTGAAGGCCTTCAGCACCTGCCTGATCATCGTGGACGAGGTGGAGGAACTGCACGCGCGATTCCTGGCCGCGCTGCGACAGGCCTATGGCCGGACTCCCGTCCGGGGCCTCCCACGCATGACGCGCATGCGAAAGGGGCAGACCCGCTTCACCGTCGTCGACCCCTCCGGCAACTCCGTCATGTTCATCCGGCGGGACGAGCCCTCGGGCTACGGCGACGACGCGGACGCTCCGACCACCCTCCTCGGCAAGGCACTCAAGACGGCCCGGCGCCTGCGCGACTTCAAGGGCGATGACGCCGCCGCCGCGAAGGTCCTGGACGCCGCGCTGAAGAAGGACGGCGCCGGGACGACGCTGGAGCGGGCCCGGGCACTCGCGGCCAGAGCCGAGCTGGCCAGGGCCCTGGGGGACACGTCTGGCGCCCTGGAGCGGGACCGGAACCTCAGCGCCCTACCCCTCTCGGCGGCAGAGCGCGAAGCACTCCGGTTGGAGCTGGAGGCCATCCAGCCGTAGGTCATCAGACCCGCACCTTTCCTCATGGCACTCAGTTTTGTAAGCAATTGAGAATGGCCTCCTCATTGGAAAAAGGGCGCTGACTTTCGCTGCAAGGGTTTCCCTGGCCGGTGTCAGAGCGTTGAAGGGCCACGTTTCCGGGCCCTCGTCCACGCCGCCCGAGGAGGCCCGCATGTGCGTCTGCCCTTGGATGTCCCTTTGCACACTCGCCAACGATGTCTCTGTCATCAAGGCCTCGGGCAACAGGTACGCGACGGATCTGATCACGAACACCCTTGTCCGTCTCGCCGCTGGGGGAGCCTCGCTCACCCTCTTCATCGAGAAGAGCGACACGGGCACGCGGGTCTCCATTGGCACCCAGCCGGAGGAGTCCGAGGAGGCGCCGGTGATGCTCGCCCGGACGTCAGCGCTCGAAAAGCCAGACGGTCTGGAATGGATTGAAGCCCGGCGTCTGGTGGTCGTGGAGAGCACGCCGGGCCAGGCCTCCACGGTGACGCTCAGCGGGAACGCGGGAGCCCAGGAGGGACCCGACAATGGATTCGAGGAACTGGTCGCCGCCGCGCTCTCCGAGGACTTCGCGTGGGTGCTGGAGGTGAAGCCTGACTTGGATTCCGGTGCGCAGGGGACCCGTTCCCTGCTCCTCCGCGCGTACCGGGTGACGGTCCCGCCACTTCTGCCTTGAATGCAAACATGGCTAGAATTGCTCCCCGCCATGTCTGCTTGTCCTTCCGAGGAAACGATTCTCGCCTTCGTTGAGGACCGCCTGCCTCCCGAGCAGCGGGCCCTGGCCGAGGCCCACTTCTCACGCTGTGACACCTGTGGGGCGCTGCTCGCCTCCGTCACGGCGACATGGCACGCGGAGGGACGGCTGGTGGAAGAAGCGGCGCCTCCGCCCCGCCTGTTCGCTCCAGGGGAGCAGGTGGGGCCCTACACCGTCGTCAGCCATGCCGGCAGTGGCTCGATGGGCGACGTGTACCGGGCGCGCGATGGGCGGCTCGGACGGGACGTGGCGCTGAAGGTTCTCCCGGCGCGGTTCGCCCAGGACCCCGAGCGGCTGGCCCGCTTCCGCCAGGAGGCCCGCGCAGCGGGGGCGCTGTCCCATCCGCATCTGCTGACCTTGTTCGACGTGGGAGACCAGGAAGGCACGCCCTACCTCGTCACCGAGTGGCTGGAGGGCACCACCCTGCGGACGCGGTTGATGCGCGGGCCGCTGCCCCTGGCGGAGGTCCTGCGGCTGGGCATCCAGCTGGCACAGGGGCTCGCGGCCGCGCATGCCCGCGGCGTCATCCACCGCGACCTCAAGCCGGCGAACATCTTCCTGTGCACGGAGGGCGGTGCCCGCATCCTCGACTTCGGACTCGCGCGGCTCACCGAGCGCGGCGAGGACGCGGCGGTGACCCGGAGCGGCGCGGTGATGGGCACCGCGGGCTACATGGCCCCCGAGCAGATCCGCGGGCAGAGCGTGGATCCTCGCGCGGATGTGTTCTCGCTGGGCACGGTGCTCCATGAGGCCGTGAGCGGTCAGGTCCCCTTCGGGGGTGACAACCCGGTGGAGCGCATGAGCGCCGCGCTCCGCGATGAGCCTCCCGTGCTGCCAGGTGAACTGGGAGCGGTCCTCGCCCGCTGTCTGGCGAAGGCACCCGGTGACCGGTTCCAATCCGCGCAGGACCTGGCCTTCGCCCTGGAGTCCATCGCGTCCCGCTCCGGAAGTCAGGGGCCCCCGGCCGTGCATCCGCGCGCCCTCCCGCGCCCGGCGCTGTTCACGCTCCTGGCGGTCGCGCTGCTGTGCGTGGCGGGTGGGCTCCTGGCGTTCGGGCGTCCGTGGAAGGTCCCGGCGTCGGGCCCGACGTACCGGCCGGCCACCTTCCAGCGCGGCCCCGTGCTGAGCGCGCGGTTCTCCGCGGATGGACACACGTTTCTCTATGGCGCGGCGTGGGAGGGAGGCCCCGTAGGGCTCTACAGCGCGCGCACGGAGCGTCCGCTGTCGCAGCCCCTGGGACTGAACGCGGATGTGCTCGCCGCGTCGTCCCGGGGAGAGCTGGCGGTATTGCTCGCCCCCCGGTTCTTCGACCCGGAGCATCCCACGGCCACGCTCGGGCTGATGCCGCTGGCGGGAGGGGCGCCGCGAGCCCTGCTCGACGGTGTGCTGGAGGCGGACTGGGGGCGCGGCGAGGGACCGCTGGCGGTGGTGCGCCGGGTGGGCGAAACCTTCCGGCTGGAGCGGCCGCCCGGCACCGTGCGCTTCGAGTCGCAGGGGTGGATCAGCCACGCGCGGGTGTCCCCCGATGGCGCGCGAATCGCGTTCCTCTTCCATGAGCACCCGAAGGACGACCGGGGCGGGGTCTGGGTGCTGGAAAAGGACGGGCCGCCCCGGGAACTCTCCGGAGACTGGGCGTGCATCCGGGGACTGGCGTGGGCTCCGGATGGGAGCGAGGTGTGGTTCACCGCCGCCCGCACCGGTGCGGACACCGCGCTGTTCGCGGTCGACCTGCGAGGCGCGACGCGACTCGTGGATCGGGGCCCCGGGCGGATGCTGCTCCACGACATCTCGAAGGACGGCACCGTCCTGGTGGATCACCAGGTGATCCGGGCGGGGCTCGTGTTCGGCCGAGCGGGGGAGGAGCGGGATCTCACGATGACGGACGCCTCGATCCTGTCGGACCTGTCCCACGATGGCGGGATGCTGCTCATCTCCGAGGAGAACCAGATCGAAGGCCCCACCTATGGCGCGTACCTGCGCACCACCCATGGCGCACCTCCGGTCCGGCTGGGAGACGGGCATCCTCTAGCGCTGTCCCCGGATGGCAAGCAGGCGCTGGTCGTGCGTTATGGGGAGCGGATGGAGTTCTTCCTGCTGCCCACCGGCGTGGGGGAGCCGCGCCGCGTGTCATTGGCTCCGGTGGCCACGGTGCTTTCGGCGCGCTGGTTTCCGGATGGAAAGCGGTTGCTGCTGCGCGCGAGCCAGGAGGGGCGTCCCGCCCGCTTGTGGGTGTTCGAGCCGGGCGCCGGAGCCCCCCGGCCAGTCACGGCGGAGGGCACCGGCTTCCACACGGCCATTTCCCCCGATGGAGCCTGGCTCGCGGCGGTGGATGAATCGGGAAGCCTCCGCCTGTTCTCCGCGACGGGGGACGCGCAGCGCGTGGTCCCGGGCACGTTCCCGAGACAGTGGGTGGTGGGTTGGGACGCGAGCGGCGCGGCCCTCTACCTGCGCAGTGTCTCGCTTCCCGTCCAGATCTACCGGGTCGACGTGAAGACAGGCGAAAGCGTGCCACACCTGACGGTCCCCGCGCGCGGCCCCCCGCCGGGGCTCATCTCGGTCATGACCCTGGCGCTCTCCGCGGACGGGAGCGCCTACGCGTACAGCTACTTCGAGACGCTCTCCCGGCTCTATCTGGTGGACGGCCTCGGGAAGGACTGAGCCATTCCCCTGGAGCCACCTGAATCCCGAGATTGAATCTTCCGCCGTCCGTCACGTAGATGGGGCCGTGCGGCATCAGGCGCGCACCACTCCCAAGGGGGACAACGGATGAACAGGAAGCTCGGTACGGCGGTGTTCATGATGGCGGCATGTGCCTTCGGCCCGATGACGGCCGTCGCGCAGGAGGACTCGGCCAACATCGACATCACCGGCACTGGCGAGACCGCGACCCACGCGTGCACTCCGGGCAGCACCGTGGAGATCACCGGCGCGGACAACACCGTGACGCTGACCGGCGAGTGCAAGAGCATCACCGTGAACGGCTCCGACAACAACGTGAAGGCGGAGGCCACGGGTGCCATCTCCGTGACGGGCAACTCCAACTCCGTCACCTGGAAGCGCGGTCTCGGCAAGTCGAAGCCGAAGATCAGCCGCACCGGCACGGACAACAAGGTCACCCAGGTGAAGTAGTCGCTTGGGCCCGGGAGCCCCGAACCGCCCAAGCAGGCAGGGGCTCCCCGGGAACGCTGTGGGGCTGCCGCAACGGTGGCACAATCCCATCTCAAGCTTCTCGAAATGGGGGTTGTCCATGCGCAGCGCACAAATCCTGGGAATCGCGTTCGTGTCCAGCATTGCCTTTGCTCCGCTCGCGGAAGCAAAGAGCGTGTCCTTCTCCGGCTATCAATGGGAGGTCCGCGGCGGTCAGGGTGGCCCGGGGCCCAACACCTGGGATGACCGCAACGCCTGGGTGGATGCGAATGGCTACCTCCACCTGAAGATTGCCTGGCGCAACGGACGCTGGACGGCGGCGGAGGTCTACATGCCGCAGCAGCGGCTGGGCTTTGGCACCTACCAGTTCAAGGTGATTGGCCGGCCGGACCTCTTCGACGACAACGTGGTCCTGGGCCTGTTCAACTACACGCGTCCCGACGTGGGCCCGGACGCCACGAACGAAATCGACATCGAGTTCGCGAAGTGGGGCGGCAGCCAGCCGCAGATGGGCAACTGGGCCGTGTACCCCGCCGTGACGGGCATCCCCTACTCCCATCAGGCCTACCCCATCAGCCTCGGGGGGACCTACTCCACCCACCGCTTCCAGTGGTCGTCGAGCCAGGTCTTCTTCCAGGCGCTGCATGGCCACCAGGATGGCAACGTCAACCAGATGGCCAGCTGGCTCTTCAATCCGCCGGACTCCGTCCAGCGCGTTCCCCAGAACCCCCTGCCCGTCCACATGAACTTCTGGCTCTTCCAGGGACGTGCGCCCAAGAACGGGCAGGAGGCGGAGGTCGTCATCGCGGAGTTCAAGTTCACCCCCGCGCCTTGAGCCTCAAGGGGCCACGTACTCCCGGGGGCGGTAGTTGAGCCGGACCGCCTCCACCTGCCCGTACAGGAGCGGGTCCTGGTACATGCACGAGCGTCCCGGCAGGTCGTCGCACAGGGCGGGCAGCATCCTGCGCATGACCAGGGGAATCAGCGCGTCCGACATCGGGATGCCATTGAAGTGCGAGTACCGGGCGTTGATGAACCGGGAGAGCGCCAGCGGCGCGACCCAGGACGTCGTGGCGCGGGTGATGGGCTGGATGTCCACCCCGAAGCCATCCACCTGCAAGAGCGGCGTCCGGTTGTAGTCGAAGGGCCGGTACGGCAGCACGCCCGTGTTCACGTAGATGTCGACGTTGGCCCGCTCGGGCCAGCCGGCGATCTGCGAATACGGTCCGCGGCCGTCGGCCCCCAGGCCGGAATTGAGCGACGTGAAGTACCCCACCAGCAACCGGTTGGGGAAGTCCGCCGACGGGAAGTCGAAGGGGTTGTCCTGCGCGCTGGAGGCGCTGAGCGCGGCCTGGGCCGCGAAGACGCCGGGCGTGTGGAAGAGCACGTCGTAGATGGGGCGGTAGGCATTGAGCTTGCCGCGCAGCACGTTGTCGTCCGGACGCGGCCCGGAGCAGAACGTTGTCCACTCCTGACGCACGGCCTCCAGTGTCATGCCCGCGCTCAGGTTGACGAAGCGCACGCCCTGCGCCGACATCAGGCCACTCAGCTGCGACGCGACGGTCGAGGCCTTCGCCCACAGGCGGTCCTGGGAGGCCTGCGACCCGGAGGCGTCACAGAAGTCCTCCAGCGCGAAGTTGTGGAAGCTCAAGGTGTCCAGCAGCACCAGGGGCTGGTGGGGATTGGCCTCCACCAGCAACGACAGGACATAGCTGCCATGTCCGGCGTTGTTCCCGGCATCGTAGAAGCCATAGGTCGACGCCAGCGGCTCCCTCAGCGCGCGCAGCTGTTCCGCGGGATGGAAGTCCGGGGTCGCGAACGTGCTGAGGCCCTGGAAGAGCGTGACGGGGGCCCGCCAGGAGAAGGGCACGGCCCCGACCTGGCCCTGGCCGTTCACCCGGAAGTAGCCCTTGATGCGGTTCTTGTAGCGGATGGCTCGCGGCGGCAGCGTCGGGAAGTCATCGATGACGAGGATGGCTTCGCCCGTGTTCTGGCTCATCGCGAACTGGCTGGGGTTGTAGGCGAAGTCCCCCCAGTTGCAGACAGAGACGTCTGGCTGCTCGCGGAAGCACCGGTCCGCCAGGACGGCCTGGCGGACGGCTTCAATCTGATCCGCCAGGACGGGGTCCATCTGCTGGCTGAGGGGCGGATCCTCGGGGGGAATCACCGGAGAGGCAGGGTCCCCGCCGCAAGCGCACAGCGAACCCAGGAGCACGGCCTGCAACGACCATCGAAGCGGATGCATGAAACCTCAGGGACGCATGAGGGTGGCGGTCATTTCGGAGGCGCGCTCCCGGCCAAATTCGGCCTTCAAGCGCATGAAGACGACCTCATCGTAGATACGTCTGACTTCTTCTGGCTGGTCGCCAGCGAGCCCCACCGCCCGCAGGGACTGGGGATTCCCAGACGAGAAGGCCTCCAGCCCCTTCACGTCGATGTAGGCGTGCACAAGGTCGTGTAGGTCCGTGGAGCGGCCCTCCGACAGCTTCCCGTCCCGCGCCAGGGAGCCGGTGAGATCCCGGGCCACGGCTTCCGCGGAGCGGGTCAGGTACCGGTCGTCCCCCCTGCGCGCGGCCGCGGTCACCACGGTGACGGCCAGGTAGCGGGACTCCGCCTGGAGCTCGCCAAAGGCCTCCTGGGCGAAGGAGGGCTCCGCCAGGGTCTTCTCGGCGATCTCCGCGCCATGGGGTGAGGCCAGGATGCTCTCCACGAGCTTCTTCCGGGTCACGCCCTGGTTGTAGAGCCCCTGCACCGCCATCATGTCCTGATAGGCGTTGAGCACGGCCACGACCTCTTCGCGAGGAAACCCACCCACCTGCTGGGGAACCTCCGGCTGAGGCATCTGCTTCTTGCGCTCCTGCGCCAGCGCGGTGGCCCTCGCCTCCATGGTCTCCAGGGTGGCGGGCACGATGACCCGGGCCTTCGGCGCGGCGGGCGCCGGTGCCTGGGTTTCGCCGGCAGGCCACAGGGCCACGAGCAGGCTCGCGCCAAAGGCCACCGCGGCCGTCACCACCAGTCCTGAACGCCAACGGCTACCACGACGCATGAAGGCTCCCGGGAGGAAGGCCCGCTTCCGGCGCTTCGCCGGAAGCGGGAAGAGGCAACGGCTAGCGACGCACGGCGATGGAGCCCAGCTCGCGCGCGAGCTGGTTCTGCCAGGCCAGGTCGCCCACGAGGACGCCCTCGGCGGCGACGAAGTGGCCGGCCTTGTCGTCGGCGTTCACCTCGAAGTTGTACACGTCGAGCATGGTGGGCTCGCGGGAGATGCTCGTGACGCGGACGGTGGCGCCATCCAGGGCCACGAACTCGGCACCGGCGCCGAGCGTCTTGGCCTCCACCACGCGGCCGTCGGCCAGGAGCATGCCGTGGTTCTGGGTCACCTTCAGCGCGCGGCCGTTGTCCAGCGCGAAGACGAAGAGGTCGGCCCGCTCGGCGCCGGCCGTCTTCGCCTTGATGGACTGGCTGATGAAGCCCGGCGCGCTCAGCGTGGTGTTCTCATCCAGCGCCACCAGCTTCGTGCTCTGGCTGATGTTCTTCGCGGACACCCACTCGGCGAAGCCATCGCGGCCCTCGACGAGGACCTGGGTGTTCGCCTCGAAGCAGCCGCACTTACAGACCGCGGCGATCTTGTTGTAGCGGTCCACCGCCGGGTAGTAGCCGTTGGCGGTGCCCCAGTTGTAGGCCGCCGCGGTGATGAGCTGGTTGTTCAGCGCGTACGTCAGCTCCGTGATGCACTCCGACTGCGTGATGCCGCCCGCGCAGCGGGTCTGGTTGTTGGCGGCGTAGTACTGGTACGTCGCCAGGTTCATGCCCGGACCGGTGTCACCGGAGGGAGGCGGCGGGTCCCCCGGGTCACCCGGGTCATTCGGGCACTGCGCGACGCCCGTCAACGGCTCAATGGGGCAGTAGATGATCTCCTGGGACTGACTGCCGACCGAGTCCTTCTCCTGGGCCGCGGCGGGCTCGCCACAACCCGTACCCAGCAGCGCGACTCCCAGACACATCGACACGAAAAGACCACTTCGATTCATGAAGTGCTCCATCAACAGCCAACAGCGTTGGGGTGCAAGACACTCACATCCATCACGACAAGCAATGACGAGGGCCGGAAACGATGGAGCAGCTGCCTTTGGCGGGCGCTCGACACCGTGTTCAACGAGACCCCTTCGCGGAGAGCCAGGGCGGCTCAATCCAGCGCACGACAGCGCCGCCCCGGCGGTGACACCGGGGCGGCGTGGACTGCTGCTTCAGTAGGGCAGGGCCTCACCCCGCGCCCGGATGGACGCCACGAGGTCCTGGCGCGCGGTGCCGTACAGCCCCGCGTCCAGCACGCCCGCGCCGGTGTCCAGCAACCACAGCTCCATCGCACCCGTGCCACCCGTGGCGGCGGTGGGGGCCGCTCCCGCCACGGAGGCGGCACCCAGGCTCACGGGGACGACGGCGGCGACGGCGGTCAGGCCCATCGCCTTGAGGAAGTGACGGCGGTTCGAGTCTCCCGACATGACACGCTCCTTCGCTTGAAAAGTGGTGGAAAGCCTCAGGACACGACGAGGCCGAAGCCGTTGTAGTAGCCGCAGAAGATGGTGTAGCCGCCGCGGTTGCACGTCTCCGGGTTGGTGATGAGCAACCCCGAGTTGTCGTAGTTACGCGCCGCCGTGCCGCCCGGCTTGTGGCACCAGTGGTTGTTCAGGCACAGCCGGTACCAGTGGTAGTCGTAGCCCGGCCAGATGACCAGACACACGTTGTAGTTCGCGTCGGACCGACACGCCGTCAGCCACCCGTCGCGCACCGCCGCCGAGCCCACCGCCGAGCAGTCGATGCTCGTGTACATCGACCCCGCCGCCCGTCCCGGCTGGGCGAAGGTGTTGGTGCGGTAGTTGCTCGCGAAGTTGTAGCAGTTGTTGTACGGCTGGTAGCTCGCACCGTTCCAGAACGAGAAGTCGGTGTCGGAGGTCTGGGCATTCGGGTAGCAGATGGTCACGAGGCCCTGCACGTTGCGCGAGTCGATGATGGTGGCTTCCGCCTGGGCCAGCACCGGTCCCGGATCCTTGAGGTCCAGGCGCGCGCTCTCCGCCGTGTGCAGCAGGAAGCGGGAGCTCTCCGCCGCCTCCGGCTGGAACGCGCCACCCAGGCGCACCATGGACGGCAACCCCAGACGCTTCCAGTCATCCGCCATGCCGGTGTCCTCGGCACGCACGATGAAGCCACGGTAGCCCAGGCCGCCCGTGTCCGAATCCATCGGCAACAGCTGCGATGGATCCGCACGGATGCGCTCGGTCAACTGACGCGCTTCGCGCTCCGAAAGAGTCCACCGCGGATTGGGACGCCCCGAGAAGATATCCAGCTCGACAGTCACCATTGTGACACCTCATGTGCGGGGCTTGAGCAGTTTCCTCGAACGCCCCGGGAAAGGCGGAGGTGAAGCCCTATCTGGATACAACCAGACTTCACCCCCGGTCAATGGTCTGTCTTAATTTTCTGTTCTTTACCACTTGACGCGCAAAGCCAACCTTGAGTGCTGATTAAAAGCCCTAGTGGATTCCCCGCATCCGAGGGGCATTTCGCCAATGGCATATGCGGGCAATCCCTTAGGGCCTCCGCGTCAATGATTGGCGTCATCGTCCAGCATCATCTGCTCCGTGTACAGGCCCCAGCCCTCGCTGAAGGAGCCGGAGCCCAGCAGCCGGCGCACCTTGGACTGGATGCGATTGGTCCACAGGAACCGCACGTAGTGGCCCGGGTAGGCCTCGTGGATGGAGACGATGGGCAGCGCGTCCCGGGAAGACGCCCACGCTTCCTGATGCGACGCAGGTCCTCGGCTCGCGGTGGTCCCCTGCCCCGCACCGTTCGCGGCACGGCTTCTGCAACTCCAAAGGCAAGCACCCCAAAGCCCCCGCTTGCGTGACGAGGTCCCATGGCCGCCAATTACAAGAAGTTCTTCGCTGGCTCCCGCAACATCCCGAAGGGCATCTCCCTGGGCTATCCCGTCCCCGGCCCGCAGGAGGCCAGCGCGGATCAGATCGCCGGACAGGCGTTCTTCGCCTCCCCGAATGACTGGGCGGACATCCAGGCGTCGGCGTATGACTTCATCGTGATTGGCACCGGGCCCACCGGTGTCGCCTTCATCGAACAGACGCTGAAGCACAACCCGAGCGCGCGCATCCTGGTGCTGGAGCGGGGCGGCTTCTGGCTGCCCACGCACTACCAGATGCTGCCGCTCGCGTTCCAGGCCGCGACCGGCTCACCGCCCACCACCTACCCGTGGACGCGCACGTCGCGGATGGCCACCACGGAGCAGGAGTTCTTCCAGGCGGGTTACATCCCGGTGCTGGGAGGCCGCTCCACCTACTGGAGCGCCTGGTGCCCGGCGCCGGGCCCCGACCTGATGCGCGACTGGCCGCAGGAGCTGATCGACGTCACGCTCCAGCCGGGCTTCTGGGACCGCGCCCGCGCGTTCCTGCACGTCACCACGATGGACCGGGTCCACGACGGCGTCTACGGAAGCCTCCAGCATCAAATCGACGTGAACCTCCGGGAGAACTTCCGGCGCTTCGTGCCCTCGGCGCAGAACGCGTTCCCCGCGCCCATCGCCGTGGGCCATACGCCCTGGAAGGGCGTCAAGTTCTACAAGTACTCCACCGTGGGCACGCTGCTGGACCTGCAGCAATCCCAGAAGGCGCTGGCGGCCCGGGGCAAGGGACAGCCGCTCACCATCGTGGACCACTGCGTCGTCGACCGGCTGGTGCATGACGGCCAGGGGACCGTCACCGCGCTGGAGACGAGCCGCGGCCCGCTGGCGGTGAGCTCCGCGAAGGTCGTGCTGGCCATGGGGACCATCCCGCCCGCGACCCTCCTGATGAACTCCTTCAAGGAGGCCCTGCCGAACATCGGCAAGCGTTACACGGGGCATTTCATGTCCCACATCACGGCGCGCGTGAAGCGGTCCGCGTTCAAGGACCTGTCTCCGCTGGAGATTGGCGCCACCTACCTGGACGGCAAGGCCCCCAATGGCTTGCAGTACCACGTGCAGACCAGCGCCTTCGCCTCCGCGAACCCGGAGTCCGACGAGAGCACCATCGCCCACGAGGCCCCGGACGCGGCGGCCGTCGCGTCGATGGCGCAGCTCAAGGGCTCCGAGGATTACGTCGTGTTCGTCTGCGCGACCCTGGGCGAGGTCAGTGAGCAGAACCCGGACAACTGGATCCGCATGAACGGCGGCACGGACCCGGCCACCAACATCACCCTCCAGCTCCAGCCCGGAGAGCAGGACCACCACCTGTGGGACGTGCTGGATGAGGCGACGTATCAGGCCATCGACGTCATGGCGGGGCGCGCGGGGTGCTCGGGGGCGGCCCCGGAGGTCGAGTACTGGGTGGACGACGCGAGCGGCGACGGCGGCCAATGGCAGACGGAGCGGCCGGGCCGCAAGGACATCCGCCTGAACATCATCGTGCACGAGGCCTCGCCGCTGTGGATGGGCAGGGATCCGGCGACGTCGGTGGTGGGGCTCGACTACCGGCCGCACGGCGTCCACAACGTCTACGTGACGGGCGGAGCCCTCTTCCCCACGTCGGGCTCGTGGAACCCCACGCTGACCATGTGCGGCCTGGCGCAGGACCTGGCGGACCGGCTCCGCGGCTGAGCGGAGGCGTTCAAGCGAGCGGTGTGAGGTAGCGCGGCTCGGGGGCGGGCCCGGCCGCGCCCTGCATCTTCTTGCCGGCGATGGCCATCACCGCGCCCAGGATGCTGAACATCACGTGCAGCACTCCGAGCGGCTTGAGCACCATCTGCCCTGCTCGCGTCTGGCCCGCCTGCACCCGGTCGACCTCGGGCTGGCGTTCGTCCTGGATGCGCTGGAAGACCGCTGCGTCCAGCGGCCGGTCCTCCCGGAGGGCATCCAGCAGGTGGTTGGCGGCCACGAACGTGTCTTTGATTGCCAGGTTCAAGCCCTGCCCGCCCGACGGAGACATGGTGTGCGCCGCGTCTCCCAGGAAGAGCACGCCCGGGGCATGCCAGCGCGTCACCCGGTCCACGAGGATGCGCAGCACCTGCCACTCCGTGTGCTCGTCGAGCTTGCGCTCCACGTGGGGCCGGAGCGCGTCCGGCACGGTGGGCAGCAGCCTCTGGCGCAGCTCCGGGAGGTCCTTGCGCAGCCGGTTGAGGTCGCCCGGCTCGCTGAAGGCGACGTGCAGCCGGTGCCGCGTGGAGGGTTGGTAGACAACCACCCGCCCCTTGCCGAACATGTGCACCTGGAGTGACGTGGGCAGCGTCTCCGGTACGTCGGAGAGGTCGAAGCGCAGCCAGAGCGCATCGGCCGTCGTGTCGAACTGCTCGGTCTCCAGGCCGCAGGACTTGCGCAGGTGGCTGTTGCGCCCGTTGCACACGATGAAGAGGTCTCCGTCGACGCGCTCCTCCGCGCCGTCGCGGCGGGTCTTCAGCGCGACGACACGCCCCTCTTCCCGCACGGCGTCGAGTACCGTGGTGCCGAAGTCCATGCGGTAGTGGGGATGACGCAGGCACTGCTCGTGGAGCAGCGCGAGCATCCCGGGCTGGGACACCACGGCCCCCTGTTCGCGGGGACCGGGGACGCGGACCGTACGGCGCTTGCCCACGTACATGACCCGCTCGATGTCCGGCAGGGCCTGCCCTCGCTCCAGCAGCGCGGCGAAGAGCCCTGCCCGCTTCAGCGCTTCGACGACCGGCGCTTGCAGGAGCTCTCCCCGGAACTCTCGTTCGAAGTCCGGATGGCGCTCCAGGACGCGCACCGGAATGCCATTCGTGACGAGCTGATATGCGAGGACCATTCCGGCGGGACCACCGCCCACGATAACGACACGAGGAGGCTTCATGGCGGCCCTTCTACCCGACTCCCTCGTCCGCTGACGCTGTCCTGGAAGCCCATGCGGCGGTGTGTGGTATTGAGCTGGCTGTGCGTCCCGCCTATCCCTCCCGCTTCGAGCGGATCCCCGCCGCGGCCCGTACCTGGATGTCTCGGGCGATGCTGCTGCTGGCCTGCGCCAGTGTGATGGCCACGTCGCGAAACCGGTCCGACAAGGTGGCGTCTCCGGTCCACGCCGGCGCGCCCATCCGCCTGACGGCGGACGCCCCCAAGGTCACGCGCACGATGGTCGTCCGGGTCAGCGCGAAGGAGAAGCCAGCGAAGCCGGTGGCGGGGGAGCTGCGCATCCAGGCCCAGGCGAAGTGGACGCCGAACGACCCGGCCGCGACGGCGCAGCCCAGGCTGGTGATCACCCACTTCGACACTGCGTCCAACCTGGGGAGCCAGTCCGGTGTCCTGGAGCCCGGCGTCAGCGTGCCGGTGAAGAGCGTGGGGAGCCTGGGTTCCGACTGCTCCATGAACAGCGGCTGCGAATGGACGGTGCAGGTCGCCTTCGAGGTGCCTGCCAACACCGTCCCCGGAACGGCCGACGTGGAGTGGACCGCTCAGGCCTCCGCGTACGTGCTCGGCGACTCCAACGTGCCCAAGGGCTTCACCGTGAGCCTGTCCGAGCCCTGAGCGCGCCGGACTCAGCGCGCCTCCTCCGGGGCCTTGATGAAGTCGATGAACGCCCGCAGCGGCGCCGGCACCAGGCGCCGCCCCGGGTAGTAGAGGAAGGGCCCTGGAAACGGCTGCCACCAGGGCTCGAGCACGGGCACCAGGGCGCCGGTTTCCAGGTGTGGACGCAGCCAGTCCTCGAAGAGGTGCACGATGCCGGTGCCCGCGAGCGCGGCGTCGACGGCGAGGTCCGTGGCTCCGCCCGCGCGCACGATGAGCGGCCCCGTGGGCTCCACCGTCACCACCTCGCCGTCGCGCTCGAACTCCCAGAGCGTCATCGCGCCGCTCGCGAAGCGCCCCCGCAGGCAGGCATGCCGCAGCAGGTCCCGGGGGTGTTCCGGCCGTCCATGCCGCTCCAGGTACGCGGGAGCCGCCGCCGTGGCGTTGCGTTGGACGCGCGGCCCGATGGGCACGGCGATCATGTCCTGCTCCAGCCGCTCGTCGTAGCGGATGCCCGCGTCGCAGCCGGCCGCGAGGATGTCCACGAAGCTGTCCTCGGTGATGACCTCCAGGTGGATGTCTGGATAGGCCGCGAGGAACGGCGGGACGATGCGCGGCAGCACCAACCGTGACGCGCTGATGGGCACGTTGAGGCGCAGCACCCCGGCGGGCCGGTTGCGGTAGCCGTTCACCACGTCGAGCGCGGCTTCCATCTCCGTCAACGCGGGCGTCAGGCGCTCCAGCAGTCCTTCGCCGGCCTCCGTCGGGACCACGCTGCGCGTCGTGCGGTTGAGCAGGCGGACACCCAGCCGCTCCTCCAGCCGGCGGACGGCGTCGCTCAGCGACGACGCGCTGCTCCCGCTCAGGCGCGCGCCCTCGCGGAAGCTGCGGGCCCTGGCCACCACCACGAAGGCGTTCAAGTCACCCAGGTCGACCTTCACTGTTCGCCGCTCCGCACAACCTGTACGGGTCGTGCCCCGTTATCCCGAAAGCCCGCGCCCGCTATGCATGCTGCATCCCAAAAAGGAGACGCAGCATGCCCGGTATCGATTCCTCCAGCACCTTCCCCCTCGGTGGCCGCCCCGTGAAGCGCCTGGGTTATGGGGCGATGCAGCTCGCGGGACCCGGTGTCTTCGGTCCGCCCAAGGACCCGGACGCGGCCCGGGCCGTCCTGCGCGAGGCCGTGGCCCAGGGCGTGGACCACATCGACACCAGTGACTTCTACGGCCCGCACGTCACCAACCAGCTCATCCGCGAGGCGCTGTCGCCCTACCCCGCCGGCCTCGTCATCGTCACCAAGATTGGCGCCCGGCGCGGCAATGACGGCTCCTGGCTGCCGGCCTACTCGAAGGAAGAGCTGACCCAGGCCGTGCACGACAACCTGCGCAACCTGGGCCTGGACGTGCTGGACGTGGTCAACCTGCGAATCATGTTCGACACGCACGGCCCGGCGGAGGGCTCCATCGAAGCGCCCCTCACCGTCCTGGCCGAGTTGCAGCGCCAGGGCCTGGTGCGCCACATCGGACTGAGCAACGTCACCGCCACGCAGGTCGCGGAGGGACGCCGCATCGCGGACATCGTCTGCGTGCAGAACCACTACAACCTGGCGCACAGGCAGGACGACGCGCTCATCGACTCGCTCGCCCGCGACGGCATCGCGTACGTGCCCTTCTTCCCGCTGGGAGGCTTCAGCCCGCTGCAGTCCTCCACGCTGTCCGCCGTCGCGGCCCGGCTGAAGGCGACGCCCATGCAGACGGCGCTCGCGTGGCTGCTGCGCCGCTCGCCCAACGTGCTCCTCATCCCTGGCACGTCGTCCGTCGCGCACCTGAAGGAGAACCTGGCCGCGGGCGAGCTCCAGCTGCCGGACGACGCTCTCAAGGAGCTGGACTCCGTGGCCGGCGCCCGCCCCGCCTGAGTCCAGGAAGCGTCGCGCAGCCGCGCCAGCAGCTCCGCGACGACGGGCCGCACGGGGGCCTGGGGCAATCCCGTTTTGCCGCCGTGAGGCGGCTCAGTCCCTGAAGAAGGACGCCTGCTGGAAGCGCAGGCCCGCGAGGACCTGTTCGACCCGTGTCTCGGAGAGCGCCCCGATGCGCTCTCCGAGCCGCGCCTTCTCCACCGAGGACACCTGGGACACGACCACCACGCTCCGCTTCGCCAGCTGGCCCTCGCCTTCGTCGAGCAGCACGTTGCCGGGCTCGCCCGCCTTCTTCAGGTTGGAAGTGAGGGCGCAGACGACGACGGTGTGGATGCGGGAGCGGTTGAAGACGTCGTCCTGGATGACGAGGTAGGGGTGGGCAATGGGGGGCACCGAGCCCCGCGCCTCGTCCGGCTCACACCAGTACAGGTCTCCCCGGAGAATCGTCCTCGGACCTGTGCTCATGGGACGGGTTGTGCCACGCCGTGTCGAACCGGGGCAATCCTTCCCAGCGCCGTGCGTTGGTTGTAGGCAGGGCATGCAACCACGCTGAGAGGTCGAACCGCATGAAGGCCGTGTTCCGGGATGGCGAAGGACACCTGCGCAACGGGTGGAAGGGCCTGGGCTTCGTCGTGACCTCCGCCATCATGGCGGGCATCCTGATGTGGGTCTGGACGCTGCTGCCAGACGCCGTGCAGCCGTTCCTGCCGCACTCCTTCTTCGGCTTCCTGGGCGTGCTGCTGGTCAGCCTCGACTTCCTGTACCTTGAAAAGCAGCCCCTGACGTCGCTCGGCATGTCGTTGGACCGGCGCGCGGGGCGCGACCTGGGCCTGGGGGTGGTGGGAGGCATCGTCATCGTGGGGATGGTGGCGCTCGCCGGCTGGGCGGCGGGGGCCTACCACCTGGAGCGCGCCGGGAACGCCCAGCTGGCGTCCATCGTGAAGGCGGCGTGGCTGATGCTGGGCGTGGGCCTCTTCGAGGAGGCGCTCTTCCACGGCTACCTCTTCCAGCGCGCCATCCGGGGTCTGGGCACCCGCTGGGCGCAGGTCGTCATCTCCCTCATCTTCTGCCTGGCCCACCCCTTCAACACCGCCATGGAGGTCCCCACGCGCATCGTGGCGATGGTCACCACCTTCCTCGCGGGCTGGATGCTGGGCCTGTGCTACCTGCGCACGCGGCACCTGGCGCTGCCGGTCGGCGTGCACATGGGCTGGAACTGGTTCCTGTCCGTGATGGGCTTCGGCGTGAGCGGCAAGGAGTCCCGAGGCTGGTGGACGCCCGTCTTCGAAGGCCGCCCGGAGTGGGTGTCCGGCGGTGCCTACGGCCTGGAGGCGTCCATCTTCTGCGTCGTCGTCCTGTGCGTCGTGATTGCCGCCCTGACGCGCTGGAAGGGCTCCGCCGCGCCGGAGACGCAGGCGCTGCCCCGTCCGGAGCAGGCGCCCGCGCTGAACGGATAGGCGCTCAGGCCTTCAGCGCCGAGGCCGACGGCGAGCGGCGGCCTGCGCGGCCAGGTACTCCGCGAACACGGCCTCGAAGGTCGCCGCGAACTCACGGATGCGCGGGACCTTGCGCAGGTCCTTGTGCATCGTGAGGTAGAAGCGGAGCGACGGCAGCGGCGTCTCCAGCCGCACCGGGAGCAGCTCCGGGTGGTCCTTCGAGGCCCCCAGTCCCAGCATGACCAGGCCCATGCCGCCCTTCGCCGCGTGCAGCCGCGCCTCCATCGAATTGGAGCGGAAGGGGAAGCGAGCCGCGCCCCGCTGCATCAACCAGCGTGAGGGCCCCTGCCCGCGAGGCGTCTCGTCCTCCACGACGAAGTCCTGCTCCCGGTAGTCGTCCGCGCCCAGGAAGCGCTTGGGAAGCGAGCGCGAGAGGTAGTCCCCGCTGGCGAAGAGGCCACTCTCGACCTCGCCCAATGGCTTGTCGATGAGCACCGGCGAGGAGGACCGCCCGCCCCGCACGCCGAGGTCCGCTTCGCGCGAGGACAGGTCCACGAACCGCAGCTCTGAAATCACTTCAAGCTGCGTCTCCGGATGCAGCCGCCGGAACCGCGTGGCCGCCTCCGCCGCCCCTCCCCCGAAGCCGTCCGGCACGGAGACGCGGATCCTGCCTGCGTAGGGTGAACGTCCTCCCTCGTCCCGCCGGTGCGCGCGCAATGACTGCTCGAAGCGCTCCGCCAGCGCGATGAGCTCCAGCGCCTCCTTCTCCAGCCAGGCGCCCTGCGAGGTGCGGTGGACCAGCGCGCGCCCCAGGTCCTTCTCCAGCGCGCCGATGCGGCGTGCCACCGTGGAGGTGGACAGGCCCAGCTGGAGCCCCGCCGCGAGGAAGCTGCCGCCGCGATGCACTTCGAGCAGGACGCGGAGGTCATCCCAGGCGGGCAGTTTGTTTTCCATGGATGGAAAACACTCTAGGCCGCCGGGAGCGCGGGCGTCTTCGGCCGGGTCATCCGCGCGATGAGCTTCGCGCTCAGCGCCCGGGAGAAGAACCGGTTGGCGAAGGCCGCCATCCGGTTGACCCACCCATGCACCACCGACGAGCGCCCGGCGATGAACGCGGCCAGCCCTACGTCCACCACGTCCTCCGGACGCGCCTTCCTCCCAGGGGACGCGCCCTCTCCGGAGCGCTCGAAGAACGGCGTGTCCGTCGCCCCCGGCGACAGGGCGAGCACCCGCACGCCGCGCTCGCGGTACTCCGCCCAGAGCGCTTCGCTGAAGGACAGGACGAAGGCCTTCGTCGCCCCATACACCGCCATGTACGGCGTCGGCTGGTACGCGGCCATCGAGGCCACGTGGATGACACCGCCCTGCCGCAGCTCCAGCATGGGCAGGAAGACGTGCGTCAGCTCCACGAGCGCATGGACGTTGAGGTCGATCTGCTCCAGCTGATCTTCCAAGGGCAGCACGTCGAACCCACCGTGCAGGCCAAAGCCCGCGTTGCTCACCAGGACGTCCACCTCCAGCCCCTTCGCGCGGACCGCGTCGAGGAGCTTCCGGGGCGCCCCCGGCGCGGTCAGGTCGAAGGGGAGGACGTGCGCGTTGCCCAGCTCCGTCGCGAGCGCCTGGAGCTTCCCCTCGCTGCGCGCCACCAGCACCAGCGTGGCCCCGCGCCGAGACAGCTGGCGGGCGAACTCCGCGCCAATGCCCATGGACGCCCCCGTCACCAGCACCGTCTTGCCCGCGAAATCGAAAGGTCTCATGGGGCAAGGATGGGCGCCGGCCGCCTTCACGACAACGGAGAGCGGCGGGCACCTGCTTTCCGGAAATGGAAAGCGGCCGCGGCGGCTACTCGCGCGACGGGAATGGAGGCCCCGGGCGCGGCGTGTAGACGTTGGCGCTCACGGACCTGGCCGACGCGGTGATGCCAATCAGGCTCTCCGCGTGCCCCAGGAAGAAGTAGCCCGTCTCCGGCAGCCGCGAGAGCAGCCCCTGGATGACGCGCGTCCGGGCCTCCGCGCCGAAGTAGATGAGCACGTTGCGGCAGAAGATGATGTCGAACGGGCCCACCGGCCAGGTGGCCGGCGCGTGCAGGTTCGCGCGCGCGAAGCGCATGAAGGTCCGCAGCTCCGGGCCCGCCGTCATCAGGCCCTCCTGGGTGCGCACGCCCTTGAGCATGTACTTGCGCAGCAGCACCTGCGGGATGGTCCGGGCCCGGTCCAGGTTCCAGAGGCCTTCTTCCGCGCGCTTCACCGCCCAGGTGGACAGGTCCGTGGCGACGACCTCCAGGCTCCACCCGGAGCCCTTGGGGAACGCCTCCAGCAGCTCCATCGCCAGCGAGTACGGCTCCTCGCCCGTGGAGCACCCGGCGCTCCAGACCCGGACGCTGCGGGGACGGCGGCCCTGCGCCGCCTGGGCCGCCCACTCCGGGAAGACGTGCTCGCGCAACAGCTCGAAGTGCCGGGGCTCGCGGAAGAACGACGTCTCATGGGTGCAGAGGCTGTCGAGCATCCGCACCTTCTCCGCCTCGTTCCCCCGCGAGGTGACGTACGCGTGGTACGCGGCGAAGGACGAGAGCCCCAGCTCCCGCAGCCGCCGCGACAGCCGGTTCGCCACCAGCGCGCTCTTGGCGGAGGACAGGTGGATGCCGGCCTCCGACTCCACCAGGGCCTGGAACAGCGCCAGCTCCGAGCGCGTCAGCTCCGAGGGCAATGCGGACGGCCAGGGCCCGTCCCCGCTCATCCCCTCACCCGTTGCCTGACGCTTCCGGAGCCGCCGGAGCCGGGGCCGCGGCCTCGTCCGTGGCGGCCGTCAGCCGCAGGAGTTCCTCCAGCGACAGGAGCCGGTCCAGGTCCAGCAGCAGGATGAACGCGTCGTTGTGGCGGCCCATGCCCCGCAGGAACTCCAGCCGCACGCGCGTGCCGAAGGCGGGGGGCGGTTCGATGTCCGAGGCGCCCAGCTCCAGCACCTCGCGCACCGTGTCCGTGAGCAGCCCCAGCACCGTCTGCTGGCCGTCCAGCGCCACCTCCACGATGACGAAGCAGGACCAGCGGGTGATGGGCCGGGGCGGCAGCCCGAACTTCACCGCCAGGTCCACGACGGGCACCACGCTGCCGCGCAGGTTGATGACGCCCTGCACGGCCGCGGGCATGCCCGGCACGCGGGTGACGGGGCGGTGTTCGATGATCTCCCGCACCCGCAGGAGGCCCACGGCGTACTCCTCGCCCGCGAGCATGAAGCTCAGGTAGCTGGACCTGCCGTTGCCCGGTTCGGTGGAATCACTCATGGTTCACGCGCCTCCCTAGAACCGCTGGAAGTCATGGGGGGCCGGCGGCTCCGCGCCGTTCTGGAGCCGGGACAGCGCTCCGTTCGGAGACGCGGGCAGCGTGCCCTGCGCCGCGGCCTGGAGCCCGCGGACGGGCGAGGCCGGGGCCCGGTGGTGGGCCGGGGCGCGCTGCGCGGTGGGGCCGTTGAAGCTGAAGCCCTCCACCAACCGGAAGAAGTTCATCATCTGCAGCAGGGACTCGGCCTGCGTGGCCATCTCCTCCGCGGTGGAGGACAGCTCCTCCGCGGCGGACGCGTTGCGCTGGGTGACCTGATCCACCTGCGTCATGGCGCGGTTCATCTGCGACACGCCCACGGACTGCTCGCGCGAGGCGTTGGCCACCTGCTGCACCAGCTCCGACGTGCGGCGGATGGCGGGCACCAGGTCCGTCAGCAGCTGTCCGCTGCGCTCGGCGACCTTCACGCTGGAGGTGGCCAGGCCGCCAATCTCCTTCGCGGCCTTCTGGCTGCGCTCCGCCAGCTTGCGCACCTCCGTGGCGACCACGGAGAAGCCCCGGCCGTGCTCACCGGCGCGCGCGGCCTCCACGGCGGCGTTCAGCGCGAGCAGGTTCGTCTGGTAGGCGATCTCCTCCACGATGGAGATGCGCTCCGCGATGGCGTTCATCGCCTCCACGGTCTCCTTCACCGCGCGGCCGCACTCCTCCGCGTCCCGGGCGCCCTTCACGGCCGTCTGCTCCATCTCCCGGCTGTTCTCCGAGTTCTGGCGGATGCTGACGTTGAGCTGCTCCAGGCTGGCGGTGGTCTCCTCCACGGAGGCCGCCTGGGAGCTGGTGCCCTGCGACAGCCCCTGCGCGGCGGACGCCACCTGGAGCGACGCGGACGACAGCGAGCCCGCGGCGCCGCGCACCTCGCTGATGACGCCCGACAGCCGCTGGATCATCTCCCGCATGCTGCTCATCATCCGGCCCGTCTCGTCCGTGCCCCGGGAGACGATGTTCGCGGTGAGGTCGCCCGACGTCACCTGCGACGTCACCTGCACGGCCTCCGTCAGCGGCTGCACGATGCTGCGGGTGAGGAAGTAGGACAGCAAGCCCGCGAGCACCACGCCCAGCACGCCGCCCATGATGATCAGGTTGTAGAGGTCCACCACCATGGCCGCGGTGCGAGCGGTGCGCTCGTTCAGGAGGGTCGTCTCGTCGTCCGCCAGCTTGGTGAGCAGCATGCGGATGCGGTCCGCGGTCTGCTTGCCGCGCGCGGACTGCTCCACCGCGATGACCTGGGCCAGGTCTCCACGGCCCGCGGCGACCTCGCGGCGCTGGGAGATGAGCGGCTCCAGGTGCTGGGAGATCCACTGCTGCAACAGGTCGCGGATCTCCTGCTGGCGCTCCTGCTGGCGGCGGTCGCTCTGGGTGAACTGGCGGATGCTGTCCAGGTTCTGCGACATGCTCAACCGGCCCAGGTTGAAGGGCTCCAGGAACTTGTCGTCGCCGGTGATGATGAAGCCGCGCTGCCCCGTCTCCAGGTCGGCCATGTCACCCTCCAGGCCGCGCACGGCGATGAGCACCTTGTGGCTCTCGGTGTCGCCCTCGGCGGTGACGGAGACCTTGACGATGGTCGTGTACACCGTGACGACCAGCGCGATGATGATGGCCACCATCGCGCTGAAGGCGAGCGTCAGCTTCGCCGTGATGCTCAGGTTGTTGAACATGGTGAGACTCCGGAAGACAGCAAAAGTTCGCTACGGCGCCCGGGGGGCGTTCGCGGGGGGAGGGGTTTCC
>NZ_RAWM01000064.1 GCF_003668875.1 Corallococcus interemptor
CCCCAGCACCCCCATCAGCGTGCCCCGCATCCGCGCCCACTCCGCCTGGGCGCCGCGCGCGAGCACCAGCTCCAGCCCCTCGCCCACCGGCACGCGGGACACGTGCAGCGACACGCCACCCGCGTCCACCTCCGCGCCGTTCGCCCCGCCCGCGCCCGCCGCCGCCAGCAGCGCCTTCGCCTGGACGTCGCGCACCGACCGCGCCACCAGCCGGGGCCCCACGTGCAGCAGCGCCTCCAGCTCCTCGCTCCCCTCGCCCAGCCGCCGCAGGTCCTCTCCGCCCAGCTCCGCGCCCACCACGAGGAAGCCCACCGGCAGCCCGTTGGACTGCAGCGGCTGCGCCACCGCGAACAGGGGCGCGGCGGACGCCGGCAGCAGCACCTGGCCCTGCTGGCGCATCACCTTCTCCATGCCCGGCAGGGTCCGCTCGCCGGTGGAGGCGATCACCGTGCCGTCCACGCCCACCAGCGCCAACAGGTCCACGCCCAGCACCGTGCGCTGCTCGTGGAGCAGGGCGTCCGCCTCCGCGTGCTCTTCCGCGAAGGCCGCCGTGAACGCGGGGTTGGCCGCCGCCACGCGCCCCAGCTCCACGAGCACCCGCAGCTCCTGGTCCTTCAACGCCTGCCAGCGGGTCACGTCCCGCGACAGCGAGGAGGCCATCTCGGCCTCGACACGCGAGCGCAGCGACAGCCCCATGAGCGTCACGGTCAGCAGCGTCAGGGTGATGACAACGGCGGTGAGGGCCGCGGTCAGGCGCGCGGCAAGGCTGAGCGTCATACGCAACGGGTGCTCGGAGGGGGGAGGGAGACGCGAGGGGGAGGCCCCAGATTAACCTGGAAGATGCGAAGGATTGAAGTCCCTGTGCTGGCTGACTCCCCCGCCGTCCTGACGGACCCATCGCGTCGGGTCGGCGGTCAGGACCGACCTGTGGGGTTCAACCGCCTCGCACTCCCAGCATGTGGCGCGGCGGGTGGCTAGACGGCCACGCGCAGCACCACGGCGGTGATGTTGTCGCGGCCCCCGGCCGCGTACGCGGCGGCGACGAGCGCGTCACACGCGGCCTGGGCGGAAGCGGGCGCGCGCAGCTGCTCCTGCAACACCTCCAGGCCCAGCGGCTCATACAACCCGTCCGAGCACAGGAGGAAGACGTCCCCGGGCTGCGTCTCCAGACGCCGCACGGTGGGCTCCGCGTTCTCCGTGCCCAGGGCGCGGGTGATGAGGTGGCGCAGGTTGGCGGGGTTGCCGGGCGGCTCGCGGCCGGCCGCGCGCAGCTCCTCGATGAGCGAGTGGTCGCGCGTGAGCGACTCCAGCTGGCCCTCGCGCAGGCGGTACAGGCGGCTGTCGCCCACGTGGGCCACCGCCGCGCTGCGCTCGCCCACCGCGAGCGCCACCACCGTGGAGGCCATCTCCTTGAGCTTGCCCACGCGGCGCACGCGCAGGGTGCGCTGGGCGAGCGCCGTGCACGCGGCCAGGTAGTTCTCCTCGCGGCTGCGCGCGGGGTCCACCGCATCCGGCCAGGTGCCGTCGCGGTCCCGGTCCAACCGGTCGCTGAAGCCCGCGAAGGTGTCCACCACGCACTGGCTGGCGACCTCTCCGCCCTCCTGGCCCCCCAACCCGTCCGCCACCACGAACAGCCCGCGCTCCGGCAACACGCAGTACGCATCCTCGTTGTGCGGACGCCGGCCAATGTGGGTCTGCCCCGCGCACTCGAATCTCATCACCACCGCCTCCTGGCTGGGCTCCCGGACAGCAAACGGGAGGCCAACGGCCCGGCCGCTTCACGCCCGGGACGCCCCCAAGGGGTTTTCGCCCCTGGAGGACGCCTGGGTTCGCGGCCCCTCCGCGCACCCACGCTCTCCTGTCCACCGAGCGACGTTGCGGTCGTCCCGGCCCCGTCCCACCGTGACTTTTCAACGGCCGGGACACCCCGGAGGCCCGGGCGGACCTCGTGGGAGGACGCGGGTCCGGCGTCCACGTTCGCGGCAGGGGTGGGAGTCATGGGCGCCGGTAGGATACCGGGCCTCGTGGCGGATGGGGATCCACTCGCGCCCCCTAGCAACTCCCGCCGGGCCCGGCGGACAATGCAGGAGCCGCCCGACCTGCGGGCCATCACCCGAGGACCACCATGACCTCCATCCGCCGCGTGGGTTCTGGCATCTCCACCTCCCGGGCCTGGTCCATCTCCTCCGAGCTGGAGGTCACCGCGCCGGTGAAGCAGGAGCCCATGACGCCGGTGGAGCCGGTGCGCAAGGGCTTCTCCGACGCCAGCGACTTCAAAGCGGATGCCGACGGCGACCTGGCGGGTGCGCTGCTCGCGGACCTGGGGCTGACGCCGGACGCGGCGTCCTCCACCTCGGACGACCCGGAGCCCCGCGCCGCGCTGCTGGAGAACCCCCACCTGCGCACCTTCGCGGGGGAGAGCACCTTCGAAGCCGCCGCGCCCGCGTACGCGCAGCGGCTGGGCCTGCCGCAGGCGTCCACGCCCATGCTCCAGGCGCGCCACTTCCAGCAGACGGAGCGCCGCGCGGAGGCCCCGCCGGCGGATCCCTCCATGGACCCGTCCGACATCCTGTCGCCGGACGCGGCCGCGTGGGAGCTGCAGAACCTGGACACCATGCCGAGCACCGTCTCCTCGAAGGAGGCGGAGGACCTGCTCTTCCTCCTGGAGTCCGGAGACCTGTCCGGCCTGAGCGACGAGGAGCTGGACGCGCTGAGCAACGAGCTGGGCACGGAGGACGCGGACCTTCAGGCATCCGGAGACGTGGACGTCGTCCCGGAGGAGGCGGACGAATTCCTGGCCACGATGGAGGACAGCGGGCCGGAGCTGAATCTGGAAGCGCCCCAGGCCGCCCCGTCATCGAGCGACTTCCTCGCGGACGCGGACGACTTCACGATGGAGGCCGTGCAGGCGGAGGCCGCCTACTCCGCGGCCTACGCGGAGGCGCTGTCCACGGGCACGCCGCTGCCGCCCGCGCGGCGCGAGGCGCCCGTCTCCGAACCGGAGCCGAGCGTCGTGGTGGACGCCGCGGACGTCGAGGACGTGCAGGACGCGGACCTCGTGGAGGTCGACGCGGCCCAGACGCCCCCGCCGCCTCCGCTCGAATCCTGATCAGGGCTCCGGCGTGTCCTGGAGCGCGGCGTCGAGCTGCTTCTGCGCCTCCATGACGTCCTTCTCCAGCTCGCGCCGGTAGCGGTCGCGCTCGGGGCTCCTCCACTCCGCATCCGAGAACTGCGAGAGCGAGTACTCGCGCGTGGTGTGCACGGGCCCGCGCAGCGTGACCATCAGCTCGCGGTCCGGGTCCCCCATCTCCTTGAGCAGGAAGCCCTCCACGTCACGCAGGGTCAGCGGGAAGGTGGGCTGGTCATCGACGACGACCTTGCCGAAGACGTTGAGCTTCACCTCCTGCGCCCCCTCCTGCAGCTCCTCGTTGAACGACAGCACCGCGAACGGCACGCCGCCCTCGTCGTCCAGCCGTCCGGACACCACGTACCGCCCCGCCTTGCGCACCTGGACGGCCAGGTACAGGTCCAGCGACCCGCCCTCCAGCACCTCGCGCACCCTGCCGGTGAACGTGGCCGGCGGCGCGGGCGTGTAGAGCACGTCGAAGAACGCCGAGTCCTCCAGCGCCCCCGAGCGCACGCGCAGGGCCACGCGCAGCGTGCCGGAGAACATGGCGAAGCCCTGCTTCGACGGCTGGAAGCGCCCGGTGAGCAGCCCGTCCCCGGCCACCGCGTCGCCGCCCTGGCCGGCATCGCCGAAGGCCACCGGCACGCCCGGCATGCCGCCCGCGTCCGCCAGGTGGTCCGCCTCGTGCGCCGTCGCGGACACCACCTCGCACGGGCGCGGCGAGCGGCGCGAGTCCTCGCACGCCACGGTGAAGAGCACGGACTCGTCACCGACGACGAACACCTTGTCCTGCTTGAGCCGCAGCTGCACGTCGGAGGTCCCGTCCTCCGCGGCCTTGGGGCTCAGCGGCCGCGTGCGCTCCGGCTCCGCCAGCTCCATCTGGTCCGGGTGCTCGCGGCTGGGCCGCGACTCGGGCGGGTAGCGCGTGGCCGCCACGTAGGACTCCAACGAGCGCTTCGCGCGCTCCAGCCGCTTCTGCCACAGCTCCCGGCGGGCCTCGCGCTCGCGGGCCTCCGGGCTGAGCAGTGACGGCGCCGCGGGCTCGGCCGCCGCCAGGGCCTGGCCGCCGCGCTCCGCCGGTGCCCGGGCCGCCTCGTGGGCGTCGGACACCGGGGCGGAAGGAGGCTCCGGTGCGCCCTCCGGCGCTTCGGCCCCCTCGCCTCCCTGCCACCAGAAGAACGCGCCCCCCACGAGCACCAGGGGCACGAGCGCAAGCAACCACCGGCCGTGGCGCAGCCGGGAGGCGGAAGGGGAGGAGCCGTCGTCGGGGGTCATCATCGGGCTTCGCCGGAGGGGGCGGGGGAAGCCTTCAGTCTAGTACGCGTACGTGACCATGTACTCGCGCACCTTGCCGACGATGCCGCCCCAGTTGCCGTTGGCGTAGTGGTTGACCGACTCACTGTCGTCGCGCCACGCCACCGAGTGGTAGCTCCACTTCGCCCGGCCGTCGCTGCACGCGGCCGTGCCCGTGGTGAGCGTGCCGCCGCAGAACCAGTCGCCCGGGTTGCAGTACGACCCGTTGCCGGTGCCGGACACACCGCCGGTGGAGTGGTAGGCCACCGCCTCGTCGTCCTGTCCCGGGAGGATGCCGGAGTACGCCGTGCCCTTGGAGGCGGCGAACATGTAGAACCACGTGTTGCGCGTGGTGTTGTGGTTGTACATGGCGCGCGCCGTGGTGGTGACCAGGTCGCTCACCAGGGGCTCGCTCACCGCCCAGTCGCCGTGGTCCGCCAGCTCGCTGCCGCCGCCCGCGCCGGACGCCACCGCCACCCACTTGATGTTCCAGCCGGTCTGCGTGGCCGTGCCCGCGTTGCCGCATTCGCCGCTGCTGTTGGGGATGGCGTTCTTCACCTGCCGCGTGCTGCCGCCGTACAGCGCCAGCGCGTAGCCGATCTGCAGGTCACCGGCGCTGTGCGCGGCGATGTAACAGGAGTTGGTGCCCGTGCAGAAGCAGTCCAGCGCGTTGCGGATGCGGTAGTTCTCCGCGCCCACGCGCTGCGTGCCGTTCCAGTTGACCGCCTTCTTGTTCACGCCCGCCGCGGTGGTGGACGGCCCCCAGTAGCTGAAGTCGTTGTAGTTGCCCGGCTGCGTCGAGCCGCCGTTGCGGCCGTGGATCCACAGCGTGTAGTTCGTCGCGGCGGCCTCGGTGCCCACCAACAGCGTCGCAACGGTCACGGCCGCGCCAATCAGCATCTTCATCGGAGTGTGTCTCCTGGCCTCTCGGGGGGATGAGAGGGCTTTTACGCACGGCCCCAGGCCGGGCGAGGGGACAACCACTCTAGGGGTTGTTTCAGTTGAAGGCGATAAGCCGAAAGTCCAGTGGTCAGTGGAAACCCTGACGCACCGCGCTGGCGTGAAACGTTACTCCTGCGCGTCCAGCCCTCCCTCTCGTACGAAGCGTTCCAGGCGCTCCAGTGCTTCCAGCAGGTTGGCGCGGCCCAACCCCAACCGGAAGTGATTGCCCGGAAAGCCATACACATGGCCTGGCAACAGCAACACACCCTCACGGGTAATCAGTGACTCAGTGAAACGTGCCACCGGGATGTTTCGTAGCAGACGGGGGAAGGCCACGCTGCCGGCGCGCGGGCGCACCCAGTGGAAGGTGTCCGCGTGGCGCGCGAAGAAGTCATCCAGCCGCGCGAGGTTCGCGGTGAGCAGGCCGCGGCTGCGCTCCAGCACGCGGTCGCGGGCGCGCAGCGCGATGAGGGCCAGCTGCTCGCTGGGGGCGCTGTTGCACAGCGACGTGTAGTCCTTGAAGGCGCGGCAGCGCGCGAGCAGCTCCTGGTCCCTGGTGGCCAGCCACCCCACGCGCAGGCCCGCGAGGCCGAACGCCTTGGACATCACGCCCAGGCTCACGCCTTTTGGAAAGCACGACGCGGCGGGCGGCAGCGTGTCGTTCGGGTCGTACTCCAGCAGGCGGTACACCTCGTCGGAGAAGAGGTGGATGCCGCGCTCCTCGCACAGCGCGCACAGCTTCTGGAACGTCGCGCGGTCCGGCAGCGAGCCCGTGGGGTTGTGCGGGAAGTTCACCACGACCATGCGCGTGTCCGGGCGCAGCGCCGCGGTGAGCGCGTCCAGGTCCAGGGCCCAGCCGTCCTCCTCGCGCAGGGGCAGCAGCGTCACGTCCGCGCCGGTGGCGCGCGCCACCTCGTACAGCGACTGGTAGCCCGGCCAGGTGACGACGGCGTGCGTGCCGGGCCCCATCAGGACGTTCATCGCGACGAACAGGGCCTCCTGCGCGCCCGCGAAGGTGAGGACGTCCTCCGGGAACAGGCCCGGGTACATGCCGGCGATGGCGTCGCGCAGCGCGGGCAGGCCGGCCGTCTCCGTGTAGCCGAGCGTCAGCCCGTCCCAGCGGGCGCGGTCCTCCGGCGACGCGAGCGCCAGCAGGTCCGCCATGCGCCAGCCCTCGATGTCGGAGGAGCACAGGAGGAAGGGCGCGGCGAACTCCCAGCGCGCGAAGTACCGCTCCAGTTCGAAGTCGGGAATGCGCATCACGTCCTCCATGCCCGCCTGCCCACCGGCGGGCGGAGCGGACAACAGTCCTTGCCGGACAGGCGAGCGGACGGGCGCGCCGCCGGGAGCAGCCGGTGACGCATGCATAGCTTGAGTCACGTCCCGTTGAAGCGCTTTCCACTTCCCATAGGGAGCCCGTATGGCCTCGACGAAAATCCCGCTCACGCTCCTGGACCCGGATGGCGGGTGGGTGAATGCCCCCGTCCACGTCTCGGAGCTCGATGGACTGCCCGTCCTCCTGCACTTCTGGACCATGGACTGCGAGGACTGCGCCGAGCAGTTCGAGGCCGTGAACCAGTGGGTGGTGGACTACGGGCCCAAGGGCCTGAAGGTCATTGGCGTGGACGTCACCCACGACGAGACGGAGCTGCGGGACACCAACAAGGTGGAGGGCTTCGCGCGCGAGCACGGCCTGCGCTACCCCATCGCCATGGATGACGGCTCCATGGCCAAGGCCTACGGCGTGGACAAGCACCCCGCCTTCCTCCTCTTCGGCACGGATGGACGGCTGAAGAACCGCATTGGCGGCAAGGACGCCCTGCGCCGCGTGCGCAAGCTGCTCAAGGACCTGCCCGGCCAGGAACAGCCCGCGCTGCACGGCGAGGTGTCCCGCGAGCAGGAGGACCAGGCCGCGGCCTCCAATCCCTGAGCCTTCCACCCTTCCCTCCCCTGGAGAGTCGCACCATGGCTGACCGACGACACACCGAGCGAAAGGGCTTCTCCCTGGGCGCGATTGCCGCCGGGGTGGGGGCCGCCGTGGGGCTGACGCGCGCGCTGCGGCCGCGCTACAGCTTCAAGGGCAAGACGGTCGTCATCACCGGAGGCTCCCGGGGGCTGGGGCTGGTGATGGCGCGCATGTTCCTGAAGGAAGGCGCGCGCGTGGCCATCTGCGGACGCGACGTTGAATCGCTCAAGCGCGCCCACGCGGACCTGGAGCGCCTGGGCGGCGAGGTGCTGACCCTGCGCTGCGACGTGCGCGACCAGGTGCAGGTGGACGCCATGGTGGGCGCCGTCCACGAGCAGTGGGGCGCGGTGGACGTGCTCATCAACAACGCGGGCGTCATCATGGTGGGCCCGCTGGAGTCCATGACGCTGGAGGACTTCGAGGAGGCGGTGGACGTCCACCTGTGGGGCCCGCTGTACACGACGCTCGCGGTGACGCCGGACATGAAGGCGAAGGGCGAGGGCCGCATCGTCAACGTGTCCTCCATGGGAGGCAAGCTGAGCATCCCGCACCTGGTGCCGTACTCCGCCAGCAAGTTCGCGCTGGTGGGCCTGTCGGACGGGTTCCGCACGGAGCTGGCCCAGGACGGCATCCGCGTGACGACGGCGTGCCCGTCCCTCATCCGCACCGGCAGCCCGCGCAACGCCAACTTCAAGGGCGACCACGAGAAGGAGTACGCGTGGTTCCACGTGAGCAATTCGATGATGGGCGTGTCCATGAGCGCCGAGCGCGTGGCGCGAAAAATCATCGAAGCGTGCCGCCGGGGTGACGCGGAGGCGCTGGTGGGCATGCCCGCGAAGCTGGGCGCGGTGGGCCGGGCGCTGGCGCCCAACCTCACCGCGCGCGTGCTGGACGTCGTCAACCGGATGCTGCCCCAGGACAGCACCCCGGAGCGCTACAAGGGCCACGAGAGCGAGACACCCCTCACCCGCTCCTGGCTCACGGAGATGAGCCGCCGCGCGGCGGAGCGCAACAACGAGAACGAGGTGTCCCTGCACTGACGGGAAGGCCGCTCAGGCCTTGCCGTCCATCTCCGCAAGTTCCATGCGCCAGTGGCCGCGGTGCTCGTACGCCTGCGCCAGCTGCTCATTGAGCGCGGAGAGCATCTTCACGTTCCCGTCCTGCTCGTAGCCCTTCAGGGCCTCCGCGCAGGCTGGCACGCGCGACAGGAACGTCTTCAGCGCGTCCTGGCTCAATTCCTTCACATACATGCCGTACCCCAGCTTCTCCAGGTACAGGGCATTGAGCACCTGCTCGAACTGGCCTCCCACGGGGATGCTGAGCAGCGGCTTGTGCAGATAGACGGCCTCGCTCATCAATGTATAGCCGCCGCCGGCCACCACCGCGCGCGCGGTGCGCAGGTCGTCGATGAAGCCCGCCTCGCTGAAGGGACGGTAGGTGAGGTTGCCCTCCACCACGTCCTCCTTGATGTCGCGGCGGATGCCATACACGCGGCACGGCACGCCGGACTGCTTGAGAATCTCCTGCAGGTGCGTGTTCGTCGTCGACGTCTGGTACACGAGCAGGTGCTCACCGGGCTCCGGCTTCGCCGCCAGAATCTCCGGCCGCAGGATGGACGGCGCCAGCGTGGTGCGGCGCTTGCGCACGGGCGGGTAGAAGAACGTGGTGGTCAGGTAGTGGAAGGCCCCGGGCAGCTTCGCCTTCACGATGGCGCGTGAGGCCTCGAAGCTCTCTTCGTGGCCCGCGAGCAGCGCCGGGTCGTGCGTGCAGCGGTTGATGATCTGCATGTTGTCCACGCTGATGACGGGCAACATGTGGCGCTTCGCGAACAGGTAGCTGAACGTCTCGAAGTCGCTCACCACCACGTCCGGCTTGAAGCCCTCCACCAGGTCGAAGTACTGGCGCACGTTCTGCGGCCAGCCCGCGACGGCGCCCTGCAGGTTCTGCAGCACCGTCTGCCACTTCTTCACCGAGTTGCCTTCGTACGCGATGGTCAGCCCCCAGATGCCGTGCACGTTCTGGAAGCGCTGGGCCAGGTAGTGCTGCGCGCGGCCCGACACCACGATGTGGACCTCGTGTTCCTTCGTCAGCGCCTCCAGCAGCACGCGCGAGCGCGTGGCATGGCCCATCCCTTCGCCGACGACCCCATACAGGATTCGCATGGTCCGGAAGCATACGCCCGGGACACCCTCCCCTGTCCCCTCCAGGCCGGGACGGTGCTACGCCTCCCGGTCCATGACCTCCCTGCCCTCGCCCCGGGGTGCCTCCGTCCTGCGCGCCGCGGCGTTCGGCGGCATCGCGGGCCTGATGCTGGGCGGCCTGGGGCTGCTCGGGCTGGGCGTGCGGGCGCTCTTCGCCCCCGAGGACTGCGCGAAGCTGTCCCCCCAGGAGTGCCAGCTCCTCCATGAGACGGACCGCGACCTGGGCCGCGTGCAGACGCTCTCCGGCGGGGCGCTCGTCGCCCTGGGCGCCGCCCTCTTCGCCCTCACCCGCCCGCGTCCACCCGAGGACGGCCATGACTCCAGCGTTTGAGAGCCCAAGGATTTCGCCGCGCCGCGCAAGCAGCCGGGCACCTTGTCCCTGTAGGTCATTTTCGCGAGCAGGGTAGGTCTACTAATTACCACTGGCCCGGCCATTAGGTTTGAGGGTAGGAGACAGCCCATGCAGCTCGAATCGTTGAAGATGTTCTGTGACGTGGTCGAGACGGGCTCGTTTTCGCGCGCTGCGCAGCTCAATCACGTGACCCAGTCGGCGGTGAGCCAGCAGATTCGCGCGCTGGAGAACCGCTACGAGCAGAAGCTGCTCTCGCGCAGCGCGCGTCAGGTGACGCCCACGCCGGCGGGCGAGCGCCTGTTCCGGGGCTGCAAGGAGATCCTGGCGCGCTTCGCGGAGGTGGAGCAGGAGATCCGCGAGCAGGCCACGGAGGTCCAGGGCGCGACCACCGTGTCCACCATCTACTCGGTGGGTCTGCACGAGCTGAACGTGGTGCAGAAGCAGCTGTTGAAGACGCACCCCAAGGTCAACATGCGCCTGAACTACCGGCGCAATGATCAGGTCTACGACGACGTGATTCTGGGCGCGGCGGAGATTGGCATCGTGGCCTATCCGCAGCCGCGCGCGGGCGTGGACATCCTGCCGTTCCGCGACGACAGGCTGGCGGTGGTCTGCGCGCCCAACCACTCGTTCGCGAGCAAGGCGAAGGTGAGCCTCACCGCGCTGTCGGGCGTGCCCTTCATCGCCTTCGACCGGGAGGCCCCCACGCGCAAGGCGCTGGATCGCCTGTTCCGCGAGAAGAACATCGACATCAATCCGGTGATGGAGATGGACAACGTGGAGACCATCAAGCGCGCGGTGGAGATGGGCCTGGGCGTGGCCATCCTCCCGATGGCCACGGCCCACGCTGAAATCAAGAACAGCTCGCTGGTGGCGAAGCCCTTCGCGGAGGGGCCCGTGTCGCGCCCCATTGGACTGCTCATCCGCAAGGGCAAGTACCTGGACCGCGCGTCCGCCGCGGTGCTGGAGGCCTTCAAGCAGGCCGCCCAGCTTCCGGCGGACGACTGAGGCCCCAGCGGCTCTTCAGTAGAGCTTGCGCAGCCGGGCCGCGAAGAAGCCGTCGTAGCCCTCCGGCCCGGGCAGCGTGCGCAGCCAGGCCTGGGCGAGCGGCAGCTTGAGGCCGGGCAGCACGGGCGGCTCGGCCGTCCACTCCGGGTGGCTGCGCAGGAACATGTCCACCTGGTCCTGCCCCTCCTGCGGCTCCGGCGTGCAGACCGCGTAGACGAGCAGGCCGCCCGGCGGCACCGCCTCCTGGCAGTTCTCCAGGATGCGCCGCTGGAGCGTGGCCAGCCGCGCCACGTCCTCCTCCTTGCGGCGATAGCGCAGCTCCGGGTGCCGGCGCAGCGTGCCCAGCCCGGTGCACGGCGCGTCCACCACCAGCGCGTGGAACTCGCCCCAGCTTTCGGGGAACGGCTCGGACGCGTCGTGCGCGTAGGCCTTCAGGCGGCCGGACAGCCCCAGGCGCTGGGCCTCCGCCTCAATCTTGCGAAGCTTGTTCGCGTGCAGGTCCACGGCGACGACGTCGTGCGTCTCCGCCTGGTGGCAGGCCTTGCCGCCCGGCGCCGCGCACGCGTCCAGCACGCGCGCTGACTCCGGGATGGCGCCATAGACGCCCACCAGCTGCGCGGCCTCGTCCTGCACCTGCCACAGCCCTTCCGAGTAGCCGTACACGTCCTCCACGCGGCCCACGGACGGCAGCACGATGCCCACGGGCGAGGCTTCGGTGGCGCGCGCGTCCACGCCCACTTCCTTCAGCTGCGCGAGCAGCGCGTCGCGCGTCACCTTGGCGCTGTTGGCGCGGATGACGACGGAGGGCGGCGTGTTGTTGGCGACGAGCATTCCTTCCGCGCGCTCGCGGCCGAACTGGCGGATCCACCGCTCCACCAGCCAGCGCGGGTGGCTCTCGCGCACGGACAGGTACTCCACCGGGTCCTTCTGGGACGGCAGCGGCGGCGAGGGCAGCTCCGACAGCTTGCGCAGGATGGCGTTGACGAAGCCGGACGCGCGCGCGAGGCCCACGTCCTTGAGGGCCTGGACCGTCTCCGCCACGGCGGCGCGCGCGGGCACGCGGGTGTGGAAGAGCTGGTAGGCGCCCACGCGCAGGGCGGCCAGGACCTTGTCCTCCAGCGCGTCCAGCTTGCGGTCCGCGAAGCGGGTGATGGCGTAGTCCAGCGCCATTTGCCGGCGGGTGGCGCCGTAGGTCAGCTCGGTGACGAGCGCCGCGTCGCGGGGGTCCTTGGGCGGCGACTCCGACAGCACCGTGTCCAGCACCACGTTGAGGTAGGCATCCGTGGCGCGCACGCGCGCGAGGATGTTGATGGCGAGGATACGGGCGTTCATCCTTCTTCCAGCCGGGTCATCAGGTCCACCAGTTGCGTGTCCGTCAGCCGCGTCGCGGGCAGATGGGACAGGGTGAGGCTCTGGAGGCTGTCCTCCAGCAGCTCGCGGTGGCCGCTCTCCGCCGGCTCACCACGCTGGACCTGCTGATACTTCGCGCGAGCCCAGGTGGCCAGCTCCGCTTCACTGAGCCGGCCGGCCAGCCGGTCCGCGACCTTCTGGCGCACGAGCGCCCGCGTGAGCAGCTCCGCCGCGGGCGTGGATCCGCCCTTCGCCGCGCGGCCCAGCGTCTTGCCCGGCTTGCCTTCCGTCTTCACCACGGTGGGCATGGACTTGCGGCCCAGCGTCTTCAGCGGGCCCCCGGCCTCCGCCGTGCGCCGCAGCGAGCGCGCGGGCGCGGCCAGCGGCGTGGGCTCCGGCGTGTCGTCCTTCTTCAGCGGGTGCACGCGGGCCACCAGCTTGGGCTTGGGGCGCGAGCCTTCGTCGTCGTCCTCGGCCGAGCCCTTCTTGCGGCGGCCCAGCGTCTTCACCGGACCGGGGATGGCGGGGTGGAAGATGCCGCTCGCGAAGGTCTCCAGGGCCTGGACGTACGGGTCGAAGCCGTGCAGCCCCAGCACCTGCATGGCGCAGGCTTCCGCGACCACGGACTCGCGGGCGGGCGGCTTGAGCATCACCTCGATGGCGGGCAGCCCCACCGCCTCCAGCGCCTCCTTCAGCGCGTAGGACGTGAAGTAGCCCGCGGGGTTGATGAGGATGCCCTCCACGTTCTTGCGCTCGGCGTGGATGGCATCGATGAGGACGCCCTCGTGGTTGGACTGGACGATGGTCAGCTCCAGCCCCAGCGCCTTGGCCTTCGCGCGCAGGAGCGCGTCGAGGTCCGGCAGGCGGCCTCCCGCGACGTCCTCGCGCTCGCCCAGGAGGTTGAGGTTCGGCCCGTGCAACACCAGCAGCTTCATGCCCATCCAAGAGACTCCATCCCGCGAGGATTCCACATGGCGCCCGGAGGCGCGCTCAAGACGTGAACGGCTGACTGCCCGGCTGCAATCTGTTGCCGGAGAGGAAGTCCGCCGCGCGCATCACCCGCTTGCCCTCTGGCTGGACCTCCAGGAGGACGACCGAGCCCTCGCCGCAAGCGACCTCGATGCCGTCCGGCCCCGCTGACAACACCGTACCGGGCTCACCCTTCCCCGCCGCCGGCTGCATCCGGTGCACCTTGAAGACCTTGCCCCCCAGGAGCGTGTACGCGCCCGGCCATGGCGTGAAGGCGCGCAGGCGGCGGTCCAGCTCCACCGCGGGCCTGGTGAAGTCCAGCTTGCCGTTCTCCTTGTCGATGATGGGCGCCAGCACCATGCCCTCGGACGGCTGGGGCCGGGGCGTCAGCTCGCCTCGCAGATAGCGCGGCAGGGACTCACGCAGGATGTCGCCGCCCAGCGCGGACAGCTTCGCGTGCAGCGTGGCGCTCGTCTCGTCCGGCGCGATGGGCAGCCGCTTCATGTCCAGCACCGGGCCGGTGTCCAGGCCCTCGTCCATCACCATCAGCGACACGCCCGTCTCGCTGTCGCCGTGCGCGATGGCCCACTGGATGGGCGCGGCGCCCCGGAAGCGCGGCAGCAGTGACGCGTGCACGTTCACGCAGCCCTTCACCGGAAGCGCCAGCAGGTCCTTGGGCAAAATCTTTCCGTACGCCGTCACCACGCAGACGTCGGGGGCGTACTGGCGCAGCTCCTCGGAGAACGGCGGCGTGCGCAGCTTCTGCGGCTGGAGCACGGGGATGCCCTTCTCCAGCGCGCGCTCCTTCACGGGCGGCGCGGTGACGGCGTTGCCCCGGCCCTTCGGCTTGTCCGGCTGGGTGACGACGGCCACGACGTCGCCCACGTCGAAGCAGGCCTCCAGCGAGGCCACGGCGAACTCGGGCGTACCCATGAAGACGATGCGGGGTCGGCTGCTCATGTGAGGGAAGTCTCGTGCGGAAGGAAGGGAGGGATTCAGGCCACGGACTTGAACGTGGCGGGCGGCGCGGAGGTGTCCACCGCCTGGCGCTTGCGTGCGCGCAGCGCCTCCAGCGTGGACAGGGCCTCGCGTGTCTCGGGGGTGGTGGCCACGTCCTTGAGCGCCTCCAGCGCCTTCTCCAGCGCCAGCGCTTCGTCCGCCTCACGCTGGCGGATGCGGTCCACCGCTTCGCTGAAGCGCCCGAAGAAGGCGCGCAGCTCGTCCTTGCGCCGCAGCGGGCGCAGGCGCGGATAGCGGCCCGCCGCGAGCGCCGCGACGTAGAGGCTCATCACGTGGACGGGCCCCGCCACACGGTGCGTGAAGAGCAACCCGAACAACCCGAGCGCGATGCCCAGGCCCACGGTGGCCACGCCGGTGAGCCACCACAGCGTCTCCTCGCCGGACAGGCCCCCTTCGGCGGACATGCGGTTCACCTGCTGGGCGAGCACGCCGAACAGCAACATGCTCCCGGCGCCCATGCCGGTGAGCAGCAGGATGTATTTGAGCTGGAATTCTCGGTCGAGCAGGTACGTCCGACGCATGATGGTCGGACGCGACGCGTTACGAGTGTCTTCGGCAGGGGCCATGTCGTTGACCAGCGTACCCCAGGAGGTGGGGGAGGTTTGCGTCCTTCGTCAGGACAGGTCTACACCCGACGAAAGCCCAGACGTTCGGACGCAAAGGAGCCCCATGTCCCGCTCATTCGTCGCCCTGTCCCTGGCCGTTTCCTGCCTTGCCCTGGGAGGTTGCAAGAAGGAGGACCCCAAGTCGCCGGAATACTGGCAGTCCAGTCTGGAGGGGGCCAAGCGGCCCGACGACAAGGTGCGAGTGATTGAGTCGCTGCGCACGTCGGGCAACGTCAACGAACAGTTCCTGCCCTTCCTGCACGCGCGGCTGTCCTCGGAGCGCCGGCCGGAGGTGAAGGCGGCGCTGGCCCGGACGCTGGGGGACCTGCACCACCCGACGTCGCTGGAGCCGCTGACGGCGGCGCTGGACCCCAGCGCGGCGGACGTGCCGGCGCAGCAGGTGAACAAGGCGGTGGTGGGCGCGCTGGGGCGGATTGGTGATGAGCGCGCGGTGCCGTCGCTGGTGCCCTTGCTGCGCAGCAAGGACAACTACACGCGCATCGAGGCCATCCAGGTGCTGGGCGCGCTGAAAGCGAAGCCGGCGGTGGAGCCGCTCATCCAGCTGGCGACGGACGAGGCCACGGAGCCGTTCCTCAACAAGAAGGCCATCGAGGCGCTGGGGCAGATTGGAGACCCACGCGCGGTGCCGGCGCTGATGCGCACGTTGACGAAGGAGCGCCGGGGCGTGTCCTTCTACGTGGAGAGCAGCTTCGCGCTGTTCCAGATGGGCGCACCCGCCGCGGACGCGCTGTTGCCGGTGCTGGACGGCAAGGACACGGAGCTGCTCACGTGGGCGAAGGCGCAGGGCGTGAACCCGGCCAGCTATCCGATGAAGGCCGCGCAGGTGCTGGGAGACCTGCGGGAGAAGCGCGCGGTGCCGTCGCTGGTGAAGCAGCTGTCGTTCACGCACTCGGATCCGCAGATTCAAGCGCTGGTGCGGATGCAGGCGGCGGATGCGCTGGGGAGGATGCGTGCCCAGGAGGCGGTGAAGCCGCTGGCGGCGCTCGTGGGTGAGCTGGATCCGACGGTGCGGGATGCGTACGTGCGGGCGCTGACGCTGCTGGGCAGCCGGGATGCGCTCCCCGCGCTGGAGAAGGCGGCGGGCACCGGGGACTGGTACGCGCGGGAGATCGCCGTGAAGGGCATCGCGCTGCTGGGGGATGCGCGGGAGCAGCCGGTGCTCGCGAAGCTGGCGGCCGCGGAGCCGGCGCGCACGGCGGCGGACTGCAAGGAGACGGGTGAGGAGGGCTGCGATGACGCCGCGGCGCTGGGCAAGAAGCGCGCGGATCAGGTGCAGGGTCATGGCGCGGTGCTGGAGGCGGCGCAGGCGTGCAGCGGCGACGCGGCCTGCTGGTCGCAGCGGCTGCCGAAGGCGAACGCGGCGCTGTTGCAGCGCGCGGCGCTGGAGCTGGGGCGTTCCGGCGCGGCGGACCAGGGGCCGACGCTCGCGGCCCGGCTCAGCGAGCGGGACACCGAGGCGCGCGCCACGGTCATCCAGGCGGTGGACTGGCTGGCGGACGCGCCCGGCGCGGCGAAGAAGCTGCGCGAAGCGTCCCTGCCCGCGCTGAAGAAGCAGCTGGAGGACGAGAAGGGCAACTCCAACTTCGTGCGCGTGAACGAGGACCTGCGCCGGCTGATGGTCAAGCTGGAGCGCGCGTAACGCGGGCCGCGTGTCACGCCGGAGCCGGCGTGGCACCATCTTCCGAAGCACGCAGCGCGGGCGGCATGCGCTCCACCGCGTGCTGGAGCACCCCCAGCTGACGCACCAGCCGCGACAGCTGCGTGCGCGCGAGCGCGTCCGTGCCCTCCAGGCTCGGCGCCTCGCGCCTGGGCGCTGACGGCACGCGGCGCGCGACCAGCGCCGCGGACAGCTCCTCCAGCGCGTCCGTCGCGTAGCGCACCACCGGCCCCAGGTCCGGCTCCGGATGCCAGGCGCGGCTCGCCGCCAGCGCCGTCACCGCCGCCGTGAAGCGCCGCGCGTAGGTAATCAGCGCCATCCCCGGCTCCAGCTCCTTCGCCGGCCCCTTCCACTCACTCAGCAGCCGCTGGAACGACGCCTCCGCGGACAGCAGCGCCACGCCCACCTTGCGCCGGGCCTCGCGCAGCGCCGCCTCCGAGGGCACCGGCGTCCTCGCCACCTCTCGCAGGTAGCTCTGTCCCGCCTTCAGCACGCAGGCCACCTCCTCGCCGAAGCGCACGCGCTCGCCGCTGGGCCAGAGCAGGCGGATGCCCACCAGCGCCAGCGCGCCGCCCATCAGCGTGTTGAGGATGCGCACCCCCGCGAGCCGCCAGTCCCCCGTCTGGAGCTCCGCGAGCAGCACCAGCGCCGGTGCCAGCAGCACCTGGTACACCGTGAAGTTCAGCGGCCGCACGCTCACCGACACGCAGACCAGCGACACGATGACCGCGAGCATCATCCACTGCGCCGGCAGCACGTGCACCAGCCCCATGGCCAGCACGCTGCCCACGAACGTCCCCGCCACACGTTGCAGCCCCTTCTCCGTCGTGAGCCCGGAGTACGGCTGCAACACGACAATCACCGTGATGGTCACCCAGTACCAGTGATTGAGCCCCAGCCCCTCCGCCAGCGCCGTGGCCACCGTCGCGGTGAGCCCCAGCCGCAGCGCGTGCCGGAACACCACGGACTCCGGCGTCAGGTGGTCGCGCAGCATCTTCCATCGGGAGCGCCGCTTCCCCGGCTCCAGCCCCAGCGCCTTCGTGTCCCGCTCCGGCAACGGCTTGCCGCTCTCCAGCCGGGCCGCGACGTCCAGCGCCACCCCGCTGTACTCCCGCAGCCGGCCCAGCAGCCCCGCCACGTGCGCGTACTGCGAGCGCGCCGGCTCCGGCAGTCCCCCGTCCTCCTGGAGCACCCGCGTCACCCGCTCCGCGTCCCATGACGTGGGCCCCGGGACCGTGCCGCGCGTGAGCGCCCCCACCACGCCCCGCAGGTCCACCGCCAGCGTGCCCAGCGCATGCTGCGCCTCGATGCGGGCCGTGCGGCACTTCCCCTGGCGAGGCGCCTCGTCCAGCGCCTCCGACATCGCCGTGAGCAGCAGCGACAGCGCGTCCGCGTCCTCCAGCAACACCAGCAGGTACTCGCCCCGGCCGCTCTCCTCCTGCCGCCCCTGGCGCGTGGCCCCCAGCGTCGCGCGAGCCGTCTCCAGCGACTGCCGGATGCGCGCGGCCCGCTGCACCGCCTCCCACGTCCCCACCCGCGACGGCCCCTCCATGGGCCAGCCCGCCACCGCGTCCACGGCGTCCGCCAGCTGCTCGTAGCAGGCCGCGATGGCCAGGCGCGCCGGGCGGTAGGGCCTGAGCGGCCACAGCACCAGCGCCAGGAACATGGACCACAGGCCGCCCGCGATGAAGAACGCCGCCTGCATCAGCGCCGCCTCCGGCCCACGCTGCGGCAGGGCCAGCGACACCACGAACAGGTTCGCCAGCAGCATGCCCACGATGCCCGGCGTGTCCCCGAAGCTGCGCGCGAAGCCGCACGCCGTCACCCAGAAGAGCGTCAGCGCCACGTCCACCCAGAAGGGGCTGGGCAGCACGATGACGAGCCCCACCAGCGCCCCCAGCACCGTCATCGCACCCATGGCCCGCGCGCGCGTGCGGTACGGCCCGCCCTTGTCCACCAGCGCGACGAAGAGCCCGGCCATGCCCGCCCACGACGCCGCGGGCATCTGGAGGAGCGCGGAGATCATCAGGGGCACGCCCAGCGCCAGCCCCGTGCGCAGCCCCGCCGCCACCGCGGGCCGGCCCGGCTGGAAGCGGAAGAGGCCCGCGACGTGGCGGGGCAGGTGTCCCCGGGCCGCACGCCCTCGAGGGGCCACCCACCCTTCCGCCACCGAGTCGCCTGCGTCCCCGCGCATCCCCGCTCCTTCCTCGAAGGAAGATGGGGTGCGCGAGCGCCGGTTTCCTCCCCTGCCCGCCCGCATGCACGGCGGGCGGGCCGGACGGCCAGCCGTCCACACACGGGGTGTGAGTGGACGGGCGTGCACAAGCAGGTTGAAAATGAACGGAAATACAACCCAGCGCACCTGCCTACCTACCGGTCGGAATGTGATTCCGGGGCGGATGTAGGCTGAAAACTTCACCTGTGAATTCATGAGCTTGGACCCACTCATGACCGTGTAAGCGCCCACCCACACGCAACAATGGGACGGCTGACACGAGAATCAATTTGTCCGCTGCACCTGCCCCCCGAAAGCACTCCCCCATGGCCCTGCGCACCGACCTCTCGAAGCCCGTCGTCGCCACCCAGAACCGCACCGACACGAAGCCCGTGAACACCGTGAAGCCGCAGGGCCCGGTGGGCATGAGCTCGCAGTCCAGCTTCAGCGCGGGCGCGCCGGCCAAGGCGAAGGCCACGGTGGCGCTCAACGGCGTGGGTCAGAAGCTGACGCCGGGCCCGGTGGACCTCACCAGCCCCCAGGCGCAGCAGGCCATCCAGCAGACGGTGGCGTACGTGAACCAGAAGAACCCGCAGCTGTCCGGCATCACGGGCGGCACGTCGTTCTCGCCGCGCACCGTGGAGCGCGACCAGCTGGGCATGACGCACGTGCGCATGGACCGCATGCACGAGGGCGTGAAGGTCGCCGGTGAGCAGGTCATCGGCCACCTGGACGCGAAGGGTCAGTTCGACAGCCTGACGGGCGACGTGTCCAGCATCCCGCCGGGCATTGGCAAGGCGCCCACGAAGCTGACCTCGAAGGACGCGCTCGCCGTGGCGCAGAAGGACTTCAACGGCGACACGACGCGCGCCCCCACGTCGGAGAAGGTCATCGTCAAGGGCAAGGACGGCCAGTACCGCGCCGCCTACCACGTGACGCTCACCGACACGTCCGCGGCCAACGGCAAGGAGCCGCGCTCGATGAACTACTTCATCGACGCGAACAGCGGCGAGTCCATCAAGCAGTACAACACCATCAGCCACTGGAGCCGCGAGGGCGCCAAGGCCACCCCCACGAAGCCGGGCACGTCCCCGCAGAAGCCCTCCACCCCGGCGACGCCGGCCCCGACGACGGGCGGCGGCGCGGCCCGCGTGGCGGACGACCAGACGATGTACAGCGGCAAGGTGGACCTGCAGACCACCAAGGGCGCGGACGGCACGTACACGCTGGAGGACAAGACGCGCGGCAAGGGCATCGTGACGTACGACGCGAAGAACCGCCCGAACGCGTCCGGCACCACGGCCATCACCGACAAGAACGACGTCTGGGGTGAGAAGGGCGACCCGACGCGCGCCCAGGCGGGCGTGGACGCGCACTACGGCGCGGCCATGACGTACGACTTCATGAAGGACGTCCTGGGCCGCGACTCCATCGACGGCAAGGGTGAGAAGCTCATCAACTACGTGCACACCGACAACAACCTGGTGAACGCGTTCTGGGACGGCGAGAAGATGCAGTACGGCGACGGCGACGGCGTGGACTCCGGCCCGCTCACCACGCTGGACATCGCCGGCCACGAAATCGCGCACGGCCTCACGGAGCGCACCGCCGGCCTGGAGTACGAGGGCGAGTCCGGTGGCCTCAACGAGTCCTTCAGCGACATCATCGGGACGGGCGTGGAGTGGTACGCCAGCCAGAAGAACGGCGCGGTGAAGTTCGACTGGGCCGTGGGTGAGGACGCCTGGACGCCCAAGAACGGCGACAACACGGACGCCCTCCGCTACATGAACGACCCGACCGCGGACGGCTACTCCATCGACAACTACAAGAACTACCCGAAGATGACGGAGGTCCACGGCTCCAGCGGCATCGCGAACAACGCCTTCTTCCTGCTGACCGAGGGCGGCAAGAACAAGACGTCCGGCATCGAGGTGAAGGACGGCATCGGCATGGAGAAGAGCCTCAAGGTCTTCGGCCGCGCGTTGACCACGTACATGACGCCGCAGACGAACTTCTCCCAGGCCCGCGCCGCCACCATCAAGGCCGCCACGGACCTGTACGGCAAGGACTCCGCCGAGGCGAAGAAGGTCGCCGAGGCCTGGACCGCCGTCGGCGTGACGAAGTAAGCGCCTGAAGCCTTCAGGCCCGGATGGGAGCCTTCGCGCTCCCGTCCGGGCCTTTTGTTTTTCACTGCTTCGCCAGGGCCGCCCTCTGCTCCGCCTTCGCGTCCCGGACGTGCTCGCCGGAGACGTCCACCGTCACCTCGTGGAGCGTGCCGGTGAACTCGAAGGGCGCGGCGTAGCGCTGGCTGACGGAGGAGCTTTCGTCCCGGCCGCAGGTGAGCCCCTCGCCCAGGCTGATGGCCAGCGGCATGGTCGCGTCGATGGTGCTCTGCGCCACCAGGTCCCCGTTGATGTAGAGCCGGCCGCGTCCGGGAGTGCCCCGCCCCACCTGGAGGTCCGGCTTGCCGGTGGGCTCGAACTCGAACCTCAGCTGCGAGCGCCCCTGGGGCACGTCCACCGCCGACTCGATGTGGAACTCCTGCTCACCCAGGTAGTTGTAGGCGTAGTGCAGCCTGTGGCCCTGGATGAAGAACGAGTAGCCGCCGGTGAGGCCGCCGTGGCTGAGCAGCACGCCCTGCGTGTCCCGCGTCACCTCCACGTCCGCGGTGATGGTGTGGGGCCGGTTGAGCACGTGCACCGCCGCGTTCTCCGGCGCGGGCGACGTGTGCGGGCGGTACACGTAGCGCGTGCGGTCCTTCGTGAGCTGCGGGCGCTCCAGGGCGAACACCGCGCGGGTGGGCGACGCGAGCGGCAGCACCTGGTAGCGCCCCGCTTCGGCGTACCAGAGGGCGATCATCTCGATGAGCTTGCCCCGGTGCTCCTCCGCGACATTCTTCGTCTCGGAGCAGTCCTCGGCCACGTGGTACAGCTCCCAGCCGCGCGTATCCAGCTCACGCAGCCGGTCCTCGTCGAGCAGCGACTCACCGAAGCCCTCTCCGGCCTCCGCGAAGGACGGGCCGGGGAACGGGCACACCGCGCGCCAGCCGTCGTGGTAGATGGCGCGCGAGCTGAACATCTCGAAGTACTGCGTGCGGTGGCGGCCTTCGGCGCTCCCGTCGTTGAACGTGTGCTTGAAGCTGACGCCTTCAATGGGTGACTGGGTGACGCCGCGGACTTCCGCCAGCGGCTCCAGCCCCAGGCAGTCCAGCACCGTGGGCACCATGTCGATGGCGTGCGCGTACTGCGTGCGCACCTCGCCCTTCGCCTGGATGCCCCGGGGCCAGTGGACGAGGAACGGGTCGGTGGTGCCGCCCCGGTACGTCTCCCGCTTCCAGCGGCGGAACGGCGTGTCCCCCGCCCAGGCCCAGCCCCACGGGTAGTGGTTGAAGTGTTTCGGGCCGCCCAGGTCCTCCATGGCCGCCAGGTTCTGCTCCAGCGACTCCGGCGCGTTGTTGAAGAACTTCAGCTCGTTCACGGAGCCATGCGGCCCGCCCTCCGCGCTGGCCCCGTTGTCGGACAGCACCATGATGAGCGTGTTGTCCAATTCGCCCGTGTCCTCCAGGAACTTCAAGAGCCGGCCAATGTGATGGTCCGTGTGCTCCAGGAAGCCCGCGAACACCTCCATCATCCGCGCGTAGAGCCGCTGCTCCTGGGGCGGCAGCGCGTCCCAGTCCTGCACGTCCGGGTCGTGCCGGGACAGCTGCGTGCCCCGGGGAATCACGCCCAGCTCCAGCTGCCGCTGGAACACCTTCTGGCGGTAGGCGTCCCAGCCGTCGTCGAACTGGCCCGCGTAGGCGTCCGCCCACTCGCGGGGGACGTGATGGGGCGCGTGCATGGCGCCCGTGGCGAAGTAGAGGAAGAAGGGCTTGTCCGGCGCCACCTGCTTCGTGTCCGCGATGCAGTCGATGGCGCGGTCCACCAGGTCCGGCGTGAGGTGGTAGCCCTCCTCGGGCGTGCCGGGCGGGCGGATGGCGTGGTTGTCGTGGATGAGGTCCGGGTAGTACTGGTGCGTGTCCCCGCCCAGGAAGCCGTAGAAGCGCTCGAAGCCGCGGCCCAGCGGCCAGCGCGAGTACGGCCCGGCGGCGCTCGTCTGCTCCGCCGGGGTCAGGTGCCACTTGCCAATGGCATACGTGTTGTAGCCGGCCTCCATCAGCATCTCGGAGAGGAAGCCGTTCTCGAAGGGGATGGTGCCGTTGTAGCCGGGGTAGCCCAGCGACGTTTCGGTGATGGTGCCCATCCCGTTGGAGTGGTGGTTGCGGCCAGTGAGGACACACGAGCGCGTGGGCGAGCACAGCGCGGTGGTGTGCATGTTGTTGTAGAGCAGCCCGCCCTTCGCCAGCCGGTCCAGGTTCGGCGTGCGGATGGGCGAGCCGTAGCAGCCCAGGTGCCCGAAGCCCGTGTCATCCAGGATGATGAACAGGACGTTGGGCGCGCCGGGCTTCGAGCGCAGGGGCGCGGGCCACGCGGGAGACGACTGCTCCCAGGTACGGCCGATGACGCCAGGGAAGGGTCTGCCGGGCTTGTATTCTTTGAGGGACATGGGCGTGAGGTGCATCGTCCCGGAAGACAGTGGACCTGCCCCCGGGACGGAGGCGGCCGGACCCAGGCCCTGGCCGCCCCCTGCTTCACGCCGCGCTCATCACGTCACGGGGAACGGGTTGCGCTCGTGGAACTGGCGCTGGTGGAAGTACGGGTAGGGCCAGGGCGTGGCGCTGGCGGCGTCCAGCGTGGCCACCTGCGCGGGCGTGAGGTTCCAGCCGATGGCGCCCAGGTTCTGCCGCAGCTGCTCCTCCGTGCGCGCGCCGATGATGACGTTGGACACGGTGGGCCGCTGGAGCAGCCAGTTGAGCGCCACCTGCGGCACCGTCTTGCCCGTCTCCTTCGCCACTGCGTCGAGCGCGTCCACGACCTTGAACAGGTACTCCTCCGGCACCTGCGGGCCGCCGGCCGCGGTGGCGGGGTTGTTCAAGCGGCTTGTCTCCGGCTTCGGCGCGCCCCGGCGCAGCTTGCCGGTGAGCCGGCCCCAACCCAGCGGGCTCCACACCACCGCGCCCACCTTCTGATCCAACGCGAGCGGCATCAGCTCCCACTCGTAGTCCCGGCCCACGAGCGAGTAGTACGCCTGGTGGGCCACGTAGCGCGCCAGGTTGTAGCGCTCCGACACGGCCAGCGACTTCATCAGGTGCCAGCCGGAGAAGTTGGAGCAGCCGAGGTAGCGGATCTTCCCCGCGCGCACGAAGCCGTCCAGCGTGTTGAGGACCTCCTCCACGGGCGTCACCGCGTCGAAGGCGTGGAGCTGGAACAGGTCGATGTAGTCCGTCTTCAGCCGGCGCAGCGAGGCCTCCACGGCGCGCGTGAGGTGGAAGCGCGAGGAGCCCACGTCGTTGGGCCCCGGGCCCGCGCGGAAGGTGGCCTTGGTGGAGATGATGGCCTTGTCGCGCCGGCCCTCCAGCGCCTTGCCGAGAATCTCTTCCGCGAGCCCGGCGGAGTAGCCGTCCGCGGAGTCGAACATGTTCACGCCCGCGTCCAGCGCGATGTCCACCAGCCGCGTGGCCTCCTTCACGTCGCTGGAGCCGAAGCCCTTGAAGAAGTCACCCGCGCCCCCGAACGTGCCCGTGCCCAGACTGAGGACGGGGACCTTGAAACCAGAACCACCCAGCTGCCGGTACTCCATGACGTTCACCTCGTGACGAAGCGGGAGGAAAGGCGGCCCACGTAACGGCCCGTGGCGCGGCGCGCAACCACCGTTTCGCACCCCGCGTCGTGCTTGAAGTGGTACTGACGGGCGCCCATCATGCGCGCGCCTTCCAGGGCAGGGAGGCAGGGGTCCAGGTCCCACGTGAGCACGTCCGCGCCACCCGCATCCGGCCGTCCGCCCATCCTGCGGGCGCTGGGCTATCTGCGCCGCTATCGCCTGGAGGCGCTGGGGGCACTGCTGTCGCTGCTGCTCGTCTCCGTGGCGAACCTGGGCGCGCCGCAGATGATCCGCATCGCCATCGACCACGGGCTCGCGCGCGGCGACCAGGGCCCCGTGTATCTGGCGGTGGGAGGACTGGTGGCCATCGCGCTGGGGCGCGGCCTGTTCAACTTCCTGCAGGGCTACCTGGCGGAGCGCGCGTCGCAGGGCGTGGCGTTCGACCTGCGCGACGCGCTCTTCGCGCGCATCCAGCGGCTGTCCTTCAGCTACTACGACCAGGCGCAGACGGGACAGCTGCTCACGCGGCTGACGAGCGACGTGGAGGCGGTGCGCACCTTCGTGGGCAGCGGCGTCGTGCAGTTCGCAGCGGCGGCGGCGATGCTGCTGGGCTGCGCGGGGCTGCTGCTGTACCTGGATCCGGTGCTGGCGCTGGCGGCGCTGAGCTCCGTGGTGCCCATCCTGTGGGTGCTGCGCCGGTTCATGCGGCGGATGCGGACGCTGTTCGGCCAGCTGCAGGCGCTGCTGGGCTCGCTCAACACCACGCTGCAGGAGGACCTGCGCGGGCTGCGCGTGGTGCGCGCCTTCTCCGCGGAGGGGCGGGAGCGGGAGCGCTACGGGAAGACCAACGCGGAGCTGAAGGACAAGAACCTGCGGGTGGTGGACGCGCTGGCCGGCAACTTCCCCTTCGTCACCTTCTTCGCCAACGTGGGCTCGCTGCTGGTGGTGGGCGTGGGCGGCTGGCGCATCTTCCACCAGGAGCTGACGCTGGGAGAGCTGGTGGCCTTCAACAGCTACCTGGCCTTCCTGCTGATGCCCCTGATGACGCTGGGCTTCTTCGCGGCCAGCATGTCGCGGGCGAGCGCGTCCGCGCAGCGCGTCTTCGAGCTGCTCGACACGGCGGTGGAGGTGGCGGACCGCCCGGGCGCGGTGCCCCTGCCCCCGTTGCAGGGCCGCATCGAGCTGCGCGACGTGCGCTTCCGCTACGCGGGCAGCGACCGCGAAATCCTGCGCGGCGTGAGCGTGACGCTGGAGCCCGGGCAGCTGGTGGCGGTGCTGGGCACCACCGGCTCCGGCAAGAGCACGCTCATCAACCTGCTGCCGCGCTTCTACGACGTCACCGGGGGCGCGGTGCTGCTGGACGGGCACGACGTGCGGGACGTGACGCTCGCGAGCCTGCGCTCGCAGATGGGCGTGGTGCTCCAGGACGCGCTGCTGTTCTCCGGCACGGTGCGGGAGAACATCGCCTACGGGCGGCCAGAGGCGACGCAGGCCCAGGTGGAGGCCGCGGCGGAGGCGGCCCAGGCGGCGGAGTTCATCCGCGAGCTGCCCCAGGGCTACGACACGCTGGTGGGCGAGCGCGGCGTGGGCCTGTCCGGCGGACAGCGGCAGCGCCTGGCCATCGCGCGGGCGCTGCTCACGGATCCGCGCCTGCTCATCCTGGATGACAGCACGTCCGCGGTGGACGCGCGCACGGAGACGGCCATCCAGGGCGCGCTGGACGCGCTGATGCGGGACAAGCGCCGGACGGCCATCGTCATCGCCCAGCGCATCAGCACCGTGCGGGACGCGGACCTCATCCTGGTGCTGGACGAGGGGCGCATCGCCGCGAAGGGGCGCCACGAGGAGCTGAAGGCCTCCAGCGAGCTGTACAACGACATCCTCGGGTCGCAGCTCCTGCCCCCGCGCCAGGAGGAGGTGGCATGAGGCGGCCCGGAAGCATCGAGGCGATGGCGGAGCTGGAGGCGGGCCGCGCGAAGCACCGGGGCAAGGTGCTGCGCAGGCTCCTGGGCGAACTGCGTCCGCACGCGGCCACGCTCGCCGTGGCCATGGTCTTCATCCTGGTGGGCGCGGCGTGCCAGGCCCTGGGGCCGTATTTGATGAGCCGGGCCATCGACCGCGACATCGGCTCGGGGGACGGCTGGGGCCTCTTGCGGACGCTGGCGGTGCTGCTGGGCGTCTACGCGGTGGGCCTGGTGTCGCAGCGGGCGCAGACGCGGCGGGTGGGCCACACGGGGCAGCACGTCCTGTCGGGCCTGCGCCAGCGCCTGTTCGACCGGCTCCAGCAGCTGCCGCTGTCCTGGTTCGACCGCCGGCCGCTGGGCGACCTGATGAGCCGGCTGCTCAGCGACGTGGACACGCTCAACCAGCTCTTCGCGCAGGGGCTGACGCAGTTGTTGGGTTCGCTGCTGGGGCTCGTGGGCGTGCTCGCCGCGATGTTCGCGCTCAACTGGCGCCTGGCGCTGGCGTGCTTCTCCCTCATCCCCGCCATCGTGCTCACCACGTGGTTCTTCGCGTCGAGGGCTCGCAATGCCTACCGCAAGACGCGGCAGACGGTGGGCGACGTGACGGCGAACCTCCAGGAGGAGATTGGAGGCGTGCGGCAGGCGCAGGCGTTCAACCGCACGGAGAAGAACATCGAGCGCTTCCGCGACCGGAACGCGGCCAACCGCGACGCGAACGTGGCGGCGGTGGGCATCACGTCCGCGTTCTCGCCGGCCATCGACCTGCTCTCCACGCTGTCCACGGCGCTGGTGATTGGCTACGGCGGCGTGCTGGCGCTGAGCGGACAGCTCACGGTGGGCGGCGTGGCGGCGTTCCTCATCTACGTGCAGCAGTTCTTCCGGCCGGTGCAGCTGGCCGCGTCGGTGGCCGCGCTGATGCAGTCCGCGCTGGCGGGGGCGGAGCGCATCTTCGCCATCCTCGACGAAGCGCCGGAGCCGCCGGACGTGCCCGGCGCGGTGGAGCTGGGGCCGATCCAGGGACAGGTGGTGTTCGAGGGGGTGTCCTTCGGCTACGACGCCGCGCGGCCGGTGCTGCGCGACGTGTCCTTCCACCTGGAGCCCGGCCAGACGCTGGCCCTGGTGGGCCACACGGGCGCGGGCAAGACGACGGTGGCCAGCCTGGTGCCGCGCTTCTACGACGTGACGGGCGGTACGGTGCGCGTGGACGGCCAGGACGTACGCCAGGTGACGCGCGCCAGCCTGCGGCGGCAGATGGCCATGGTGCTCCAGGAGCCGTTCCTCTTCAGCGGCAAGGTGGCGGACAACATCGCGTACGGGAAGGCGGACGCCACCCGCGAGGACGTGGAGGCGGCGGCGAAGGCGGTGCACGCGCACGACTTCATCACCCGCCTGCCGCAGGGCTACGACACCGTGCTGGGCGAGGGCGGCGCGACGCTCAGCCAGGGACAGCGGCAGCTGCTCGCGTTCGCCCGGGCGGTCATCGCGAATCCGCGCGTGCTCATCCTGGACGAGGCGACGGCGAACATCGACACGCGCACGGAGGCGCTCATCCAGCTGGCGCTGGGGCAGCTGTTGTCCGGCCGCACGAGCATCGTCATCGCGCACCGGCTCAACACCATCCGCCACGCCGACCTCATCCTGGTGCTGGAGCACGGCAGCGTGGTGGAGCGCGGCAACCACGCGGAGCTGATGGAGAAGGGCGGGCTCTACGCGGAGCTGTACCACCAGCAGTTCCGCGACACGCCGGAGACGGCGGTCAAGGCGCTGGGCTGAGGGCCTTTCGACTCCCCGGCCGTGCCGTCTTGCTTGCACGTCCGGCCGCCCTTCGTTACCCAGCGGCCGAGGGTGCGGCCCTGGCCGCATGCGCTTCGCGGCGGCGGTCCCCATCTCCAGCATTCATCTCGACGGGACCGGGCGCGCACCCTCTTCCCCTTTCAAGGAGCAGGCATGGCAGGCAGTCGAGGGACAGCGTTGGTGACGGGCACGTCCGCGGGAATTGGCGCGGTGTATGCCCGGCGGCTGGCGGCGCTCGGGTATGACCTGGTCCTCGTCGCCCGGCGCGAGGAGCGGCTGAAGGCGCAGTCGGCCGAGCTGACGGCGGCGCATGGCATCCGCGCGGAGGTGCTGCGCGCGGACCTCACCGTGCACGCGGACCTCCAGCGGGTGGCCAGCCGCGCGGCGGGCGAGGACATCACGCTGCTCATCAACAACGCGGGCGTGGGCGGCTATGGCCCCTTCGCGCAGGTGGAGCCCTCCGCATTGGAAGGCCTGGCGAACCTGCACATGATCGCGCCGATGCTGGCCACGCGCGCGGCGCTGCCCGGCATGCTCGCGCGGGGCAAGGGCGCGGTCATCAACGTCGCCTCCCTGCTCGCCTTCTCCGGCGCGCTGCCGCCGGTCCCCCTGCCCCACCGGGCCACCTACGCGGGCGCGAAGGCGTTCCTTGTCCACTTCACCCGCACGCTCGCGGGAGAGCTGCGCGGCACGCCCGTGGTGGCGCAGGTCGTCTGCCCGGGCATGACCTTCACGGAGTTCAACGGCGGCTACCCGGGCACCATGTCGCCCGAGGACGTCGTCACCGCGTCGCTCGTCGCGCTGGAGCGCGGTGAGACGGTCTGCGTCCCGGGGCTGGAGGCCGCGGAGGCGCTGGTCGCCCTGGAGAAGGCCGAGGCCGGGCTTTTGCGTGGAGCCACCCACACCCTGGCCGGGCGCTACCGGACGGCCTGAAACGCGGGAAACGCATTTCCTGCACATGCATCCATTTGGGCGTTCATCTGCACGGAGGAAGCACTCATGAGCGGAACCTCGACGCGACCCGCGGAGAAGAGCGGCACCTTCAAGCTGGGCGGAGATTTGCCCGTCCACCGGTTGGGCTACGGCGCCATGCAGCTCACCGGCCCTGGCATCTGGGGTCCGCCCAAGGACCGGGCGGAGGCGGTGCGCGTGCTGCGCCGCGCGCTGGAGCTGGGCGTGGACTTCATCGACACGGCGGACTCCTATGGCCCCTACGTCAGCGAGGAGATCATCGCGGAGGCCCTGCACCCCTACGCGAAGGGCGTGGTGGTGGCGACGAAGGCGGGCCTGGTGCGCACGGGGCCCAACGAGTGGCACCCGGTGGGCGCGCCGAAGTACCTGCGTCAGCAGCTGGAGATGTCGCTGCGCCGGCTGAAGCTGGAGCGCATCGACCTGTACCAGCTGCACCGCATCGACCCGAAGGTCCCGGTGGAGGAGTCGCTGGGTGAGCTGAAGGCGCTCCAGAAGGAGGGGAAGATCCGTCACATCGGCCTGTCGGAGGTCTCGGTGGAGGAGATCGAGCGGGCGCGCAAGGTGGTGGACATCGTGTCGGTGCAGAACCGCTACAACCTGACCGACCGCGTGCACGAGAAGGTGCTGGATTACTGCGAGAAGGAGAACCTGGGCTTCATCCCCTGGTTCCCGCTGGCGACGGGCGGGCTGGCGAAGCCGGGGAGCACGCTCGACTCCGTGGCGAAGAAGCACGACGCGACGCCCGCGCAGATTGCCCTCTCCTGGCTGCTGGCGCGCTCGCCGGTGATGCTGCCCATCCCGGGCACGTCCTCCGTGAAGCACCTGGAGGAGAACCTCGCGGGCGCGGAGGTGAAGCTCAACAAGGATGAGCTGGCCGCCGTGGACACACAGGCGTCCGGCCGCTGAGTCACTTCCGCTTCAAGTAGCGCAGGAGGAGCGTCACCAGCTCCTCCTGCAGCAGTCCCTGGGACAGGGCGTCAGGGCGCTCCACCACCGCGCGGTGGATGACCGCGTGGGCCACGGTGTCGATGAGCCACAGGGCCAGCTCCGGGTCCGGCACGTCCGTCTTGAACCGGCCCAGGGCCTCCAGCATGGGCGCGTCCTCCGGGTCCCACTTCCTGGCGGGGCGCGCGGGCATCTCCTCCGTCAGCGCGTGATGCAACCTGGGATTCACGGCGTGTGCCGTGAACCCCAGCGCCACCAGCGTCTGGATGAGCTCCTTCAGCGTGCTGAACTTGCGCGTCGCCAGCACCTCCCGCATGGCGGCGCGCTCCGCCTTCACGTGCCGGCGCTGGACCTCCGCCACCAGCGCCTCCTTGCCGGGGAAGAACTGGTACAGCGACGCCACGTTCACGCCCGCCCGGTCCGCGATGCGGTTCGTCGTCAGCTTCGCGTAGCCGTCACGCACCAGAATGTCAGCAGTCGCCTGCACCAGCGCGTCCACCGTCGCGCGCGAGCGCTCCTGCGTGGGCGTCTTCCGAGGGGAAAGCTTCGCGCGCGGCATGCCGGACTCCTGGAGCGGGAACGCAAGCTGACAACATAAGCACTCCCTTACATTCTTGTCTCCGTCGCCGCTGGCTTGCGACAGGAGACCTTCCATGCCTCATGACATCCTTCCGGTGCTCGTCATCGGTGCCGGCCCCACGGGCCTGACGCTCGCGTGTGACATTGCTCGCCGCGGCATCCGCGTGCGCATCGTGGACGCGGCTTCCCGGCCCTTCGCCGGGTCTCGCGGCAAGGGACTTTCGCCTCGCACGCTGGAGATGCTGGATGACCTGGGCGTGGTCGATGCCGTGCTTGCCGCCGGTACGCCCTACCCCAGCCTCCGCCTCCACTGGCGGCGCTTCGTCGTGGGGCGGTGGACCATGATGAAACGCCGCGCGGCCACGCCGGACGTGCCGCACCCCAATCCCTGGCTCGTACCCCAGGCCCGCACCGAGGGCATCCTGCGCGACCGGCTGGCGTCGCTGGGCGTCACGGTGGAGTCCGGCACCTCGCTCACCGGCTTCACCCAGGACGACACCGGCGTCACCGCCACCCTCACCCGCGACGGCGTGGAGGAGACCGTCCGTACGCAATACCTGGTGGGCGCGGACGGCGGACACAGCCGCGTGCGCAAGGAGCTGGGCCTGACCTTCCACGGCGTCACCCACGAAGAGGAGCGCATGGTCGTGGGCGACGTGAGCGTGGAGGGCCTGGAGCACACGCACTGGCACATCTGGCCCTTCGCGAAGGGCGGCGCGGTGTCGCTGTGCCCGCTTCCCGGCGCGGGCCGCTTCCAGCTCGCCCTCCAGGTGAAGCCCGGTGGCGTCGTGCCGGAGCTCACCGAGGCGGCGCTCCAGCAGCGCATCCAGGAGGCCGCTCACCCGGGCCGCGCCGTGCGCCTGCATGACGCGAGCTGGCTGTCCCTGTACCGCCCCAACGTGCGCATGGCGGACCGCTACCGCGTGGGCCGCGTCTTCATCGCGGGCGACGCCGCGCACGTGCACCCGCCCACCGGAGGCCAGGGGCTCAACACCGGCGTGCAGGACGCCTACAACCTGGGCTGGAAGCTGGGCCACGTGATCCAGGGCGCGGACCCGGCCCTGCTCGACACCTACGAGGCGGAGCGGCTGCCCATCGCCGCGCGGGTGCTCGGGCTGTCCTCCCAGCTGTTCGACGGCATGCGGCAGGGACACATGAAGGCCCTGAACCGAGGCGACGAGCTGCGGCAGCTGGGCTTGAGCTATCGCGGCGGTCCGCTCGCGAAGGAGCTTCCCGGCGACACAGCCCGGGTCCAGGCCGGAGACCGCGCCCCGGACGCGCCCTGCGTGGACGCGCACGGGAAACCTGTCCGACTGTCGGACAGGTTTCGCGGCCCGCACTGGACGCTGCTCGCCTTCGGAGCCGCGCACGCGGAGGTCTCCGGGGAATCCGTGCGCGTCGTTCGCATCCTCGGGACGGGAGTGCCCCTCCCTCCAGACGCACTGGTGGATACGGAGGGCCATGCGCACCGCGCCTATGACGTGGTCCCGGACACGGGCGCGCTCATCCTGGTGCGCCCGGATGGCTACGTGGGACACGCTTCCCGGCCCGGCGACCCGTTGGCGCTGGAGCGGTTCCTGACGCCGCTCCTGCCCCGTGACGTAACCGGGGGAGCCCACGCCGCGTAGGAGGGAGTAACGCCGCCGGGCTTCGCATTTCCGCGAGCCCCAGGGAGACTCCGCCCATGTCCATCCGCTCCTTTCGTGGAAGCGCCGCTTGCGCCGCACTCGGTCTGCTCACGCTGTCCGCCTGTGGCTCCGGCGACGACGACGCGTCCGCCCGGCGCTTCCTTGTGCGCATCGAGAACGTGGCGCCCTTCCAGAACCTCAAGTCCGGCCGGTTCGACACGCGGGTGAGCGGCACGTCGCCGGGCCCGCTCGCCCCGGGTGACACCTACGAGTTCAGCTTCACCGCGGGCCTCAACCACCGGCTCTCCTTCGCCAGCATGTTCGGCGCGTCCAACGACTGGTTCTTCGGCACGGAGCCCCGGGGCCTGCCCCTCTACTCCGCCGATGGACAGCCGGTGACCGGCGACATCACGTCCCAGGTCATCCTCTGGGACGCGGGCACGGAGGTGGACGAGGAGCCCGCAGTGGGCGCGCACACCGGCCCGAAGCAGGCGACCGCCACGGACGGCCCCGGCACCAAGGACTTCAACTCCAACGTCCGGCGCGTGGGCACGCGGCCCGTGCTCAGCACCGGCCAGACGTTCAACCTGCCGCCGCTCGCGTCGATGATCCGCGTGCAACTGGCCCACGACGCCGCCACGCACCGCTTCACGGTGCGCATCAGCAACGTCTCCGATGACGGCGTCACCCTGAGCACGTCCGAAGGCATCAAGCCCGTCCGCATCGCTCCGGGCGTCTGGGTCGTGGGCGCGGGCAATGAACCCCTCTTCACCGAGGGCCAGCCGGACCGGGGCCAGGGACTGGAGGCCCTCGCGGAGACCGGAGATGTCACGGCGCTCCACACCTGGCTCACGCCGCTCAATGGCGTGGCCACGCCCCTGTCCCCGGTCATCATCGCCGTGCACAACGCCTCCGCGCCGCTGTTCACGGAAGGCGCGCCGGACCGGGGGCTGGGATTGGAAGCCCTCGCTGAGACGGGGGATCCCTCCCAGCTGGCCAACGCCTTCGCGTTGAAGCCGCCCACGGGCGTGAGCGTGTCCGGCACCTTCAACACCCCGGTGGACGCGTCCGCTCCGGGTCCGCTCCTGCCGGGCCACGCCTACGAGTTCACGGTGACGGCGCGCCCCGCGGACCGGCTGTCCTTCGCGACCATGTTCGGCCAGTCCAACGACTGGTTCTTCGGCACCGACGAGCAGGGCATCGCGCTGTTCGACAAGGACAACACCCCCGTGACGGGAGACCTCACGTCCAAGGTGTACCTCTGGGACGTGGGCACGGAGCTGGACGAGGAGCCCGCCGTGGGCCCGCACCAGGGCGCCCCCACGTGGACCGTGGACACCGACAGGACCGTGCGCCGGGTGCCCGTGTCACGCTACGGCACGCCCCTGTCCCAGCACCTGCGCCTCACCCTCACCGAGGCGAACTAGCGCGGACTTCAGATGGCCTCGCGCTCCAGGGTGTCCTCGTCGTCCGAGTCCATCGGAGGGCCGTCCTGGAAGGCGCTGGGCAGCAGGCTGAAGGGCAGCACCTTCGCCAGCGCCGCGAGCAGCAGGATGCCTCCCGGCGCGGCGAAGATGGCCAGCGCCGGGATGGCCTTCGCCACGTCGATGAGCTGCGCGCGCATGCGCTGCCGCTCGTCGTCGGTGAGCTTCTGGCGCCGCGCCGCCTTGGTGAGCAGCACCGCCAGGTCGCCCGTCTCGCGCGCCTCCTGCATGAGCCGGTGGTAGTTCTTCTCCAGCGTCTCCTGCATGCCGCCCATGAGCTCTTCCCCCATGGCGCCCGCCGCGTCCGACACGGTGAAGACATCCACCAGCGAGCGGTGCCGCGCGTAGAACTCCGCCATCTCCAATTCCAGACGGCGCAGCTCCGCGTGGGGCACGTGCAGCGCGCCCGCCAGCGTGTCGATGAAGGCCCGCTCCCGCCGCGTGCGCCGGCCGTCCACCAGCGCCGCCAGCAGCGCCTGCTCCAACAGCAGGTGCCGCATGTCCACGCTGCGCACGCGGCGCACCACGTCCCGCACGTCGCGCTTGCGCTCGAAGGACTGGCGCACCGCGGCCTTCACCTCGCCCTCCAGCGCGTGCGGCAGCTTCAGCCCCTCCACCTGCCGGAGGATGGCGCGGCGCGCGGGCGCGCTGGGCTCGCGGTCCACGCACGCGAGCGCCGTGAGCACGTCCACCAGCAGCGCCTTCTGCTTCGCCGCGAAGTCCCGCCGCCGCTCCACCGTCGCGCGCACCAGCCGCCCGGTCGAGAACAGGTCGATGGCCTGCCGGCAGAACAGCTGCGCGTCCGCGTACTGCGCGCCGTTGTGCAGCACCAGCCCGTACACCGGGTCCCCGGCCAGCGACGGCGCCCGCTTGTCGAGCGCGTCCTCCACCCGGCCCACCATCCGACGGGGCACCGGCAGTCCCGCTTGAAGCCGCGCGTCCAGCGCCATCGCCAGGTCCAGCTCGCCCGCCAGCACCGCGAAGAGCACCAGCAGCTGCTCCACGCGAGGGCCCTCCGGCGCGTCCATCACCCGCGCCAGGTCCAGCGCCATGCGCGCCAGCGTGCGCACCACGGCGTGGAACAGCTCGTCCTCCACCGCGCGCGCCGGGACGTCCGCGGGCTCACCGCCATCCACCGGCGAGGGCAGCGGCACGGGCGTGCCGTACACCAGCCCCGAGGCTCGCAGCGTGCGGCGCAGGAAGGCGCGGCCCCGGGCCCGGCCGGAGCCAGCATCCGGAAGCGGAGGCGCCGGGACGGGCGCGGGGGCGCGCGCATGCGCGGCGACCACGTCCGCCAGGAGCGTGGCCAGCCAGGTCCCCCGTCCAAAAACCAGCACCGGCACCGGTACACCCCTCGAACGCGCGCGGCCGGAGCTTCCCTCTCGGGGGCGCTGAGGCGGGGAATAACCCAGTCGCTTCCGGGATGCCACCCGGCCTCGGCCCCACGGCGGCGTCCAGCAACAGATGCGATGGACGCGCGCGCGTGGGGGACGACCTGCCAGGAAGGCCTACAGCGCGGTGGCCTTGCCCGCCTCCAGGGCGAGCACCTTGGTGGTGGCCTTGGTCTTCTTCAGCTCGGTGGTGAGCGCGTCCGGGGTGCCGGCCAGGGCAGGGAAGGTGCCGTAGTGCATGGGCACCACGGTCTTCACCTTCAGGAGCTTCGCGGCGACGGCGGCCTGCGCCGGGTCCATGGTGAAGTGGCCGCCAATGGGCAGCAGCGCCACGGTGGGCTTGAACTGCTCCGCGATGAGGCCCATGGACTGGAACGCCCCGGTGTCACCCGCGTGGTACAGCGTGGGGCCGTTGGCGATCTCGATGACGAAGCCCAGCGGCGCGCCGGCGTACTGCGAGGCGCCCTTCGGGTCCGCCTGGTAGCTGCTGGAGTGGACCGCCTCCACCAGGTGGATGGTGGCGTCCTTCACCGTGAACGTCCCGCCCGCGTTGGCGCCCATGCCCTGGGCCTCCGGCAGGCCCAGCAGGTTCACCAGCTCGAAGGAGCCGTACACCTTGGCGCTGGTCTTCTGGGCCAGGGCCTTCGTCTCACCCACGTGGTCGAAGTGGCCGTGGGACACCAGGATGGCGTCCACCGCCTCCGGCCAGGTCGCGCCCTGCGGCGCCTTGGGGTTGGTGAACCACGGGTCGATTGCGATGGTCGCACCGCCCGGCGTCTTCACCACGAAGGCGGCGTGACCCCACCACGTCACCTCCGTCTTGCCCGTCGTGGCCTCCGCCTTGCCCGCCGCCTTGCCCGCCGCCGCCTTGGCCGCCGCCTTCACGTCGGCCTTGGGGGCCGCCGGCGTGGCCTGCGCGAAGGCCGCGCCCGAGACACCCAGCACCGCGCCCACCACCACTGCCTTCAGGTTCTTGCCCATCGTTGTCCGCTCCAGGGAGGAAAAGAGACGACATGTCGCCGTGCCGCCACAGGGGGCGCCGCACGGCCGGGGCGCGACATACCACCCCGCCAGGGAGGCGGAAGGGGGCTGGCGTGTCCGGTTGCCATGGGAAGGACACATGCCTTCATCCACCCACGGCGGGGGATTGTGGCCCCGGGGAGGATGCAGCGCGCTACGCTCGACGGCCGCGTGGACCATCGATTCCAAGTCAGCCTCCGTGGGGTCATCGACCTCCTGTCCCACCACCTGTACAGCTCGCCCGGGGTCTACGTGCGGGAGCTGCTCCAGAACGCCACGGACGCCATCCGCGCCCGGCAGCAGCTGGAGCCCCAAGCCCCGGGCGCCGTGGGGCTGGAGCTGCGGGAGAAGCAGGACGGCGGGCCGCCCACGCTGCTCTTCACGGATGCGGGCGTGGGGCTGACGGAGGAGGAGATTCACCGCTTCCTGGCCACCATCGGCGAGTCCTCCAAGCGCGAGCAGCTGGAGGCCCGCCGCAACGACTTCATCGGGCAGTTCGGCATCGGACTCCTGTCGTGCTTCATGGTGTGCGACGAGCTGCTGGTGGTGACGCGCTCGGCGAAGGGAGACGGGCGCACGCTGGAGTGGCGGGGCCGGCACGACGGCACGTACGACGTGCGCGTCTCCGAGCACCCGCTGGACGCCCCCGGCACGCACGTCTACCTGGTGGCGCGCGCGGACATGGTGGAGTGGTTCACGCCGGAGCGCGTGCGCCAGCTGGCGAAGCATTATGGCGGCCTGCTGCCCTTCCCCGTGCGGCTCACGGTGGACGGGCGCACGGAGACGCTGAACCCGGACGGTCCGCCCTGGCGCCGCTTCTACGAGACGGCGGGGGACAGGCGGCAGGCGCTGCTCGCGTACGGGCGAGAGGTGTTCGGCACGGACTTCCTGGATGTGATTCCGCTGCGCTCGGAGGCGGGGGACGTGGACGGCGTGGCGTATGTGCTGCCGGCGTCGCCGCACTTCAACGCGAAGCAGAAGCACCGGGTGTACCTGAAGCAGATGCTGCTGTCGGAGAGCGCGGAGAACCTGCTGCCGGAGTGGGCGTTCTTCGTGAAGTGCGTGGTGAACGCGAATGGCCTGAGGCCCACCGCGAGCCGCGAGTCCTTCTACGAGGACACCGTGCTGGCGAAGGCGCGCGAGGCGCTGGGACAGTCGCTGCGCAAGTACCTCGTGGACCTGGCGAATGACGACCCCCGGTCGCTGCAGCGGTTGATTGCGCTGCATGGGCTGTCGGTGAAGGGCCTGGCGCTGGACGACGATGACTTCTACCGGCTGGTCATCCACTGGCTGCCCTTCGAGACATCGCTCGGGGTGATGACGTTGGCGGACTACCGGCGGTCGTGGCCGGTGGTGCGCTACACGCCGACGCTGGATGGCTTCCGGCAGGTGGCGCGGGTGGCGGGGGCGCAGGGGCTGTGCGTGCTGAACGCGGCGTACACGCACGACACGGCGCTGTTGGAGAAGCTGCCGCACGTGGTGCCGGAGGCGCAGGTGGCGCCGTTCTCGTCGGCGGACCTGCCGCAGAGCTTCGAGGAGCTGACGCTGGACGAGCGCGAGGCCATCTATCCGCTGCTGCGTCTGGCGGAGCGGGTGCTGGCGCCGTTCCGCTGCGGCGTGGAGGTGAAGAAGTTCTTCCCGGCGGAGGTGCCCACGCTCTACAGCTCGGACGCGGAAGGGGCGTTCAAGCGGGACGCGGAGCGGGCGCGGGAGGAGTCGGACGACCTGTACGCGGGCGTGCTGGATGGAGTGATGGCGGGCACGGGCGGCCAGGACCGGGCGCTGCTCTGCCTCAACCTGCACAACCCGGTGGTGCGCAGGCTTGCGGCGGTGGAGGGGCGGGAGCTGCTGAAGCTGTCGGTGGAGATGCTCTACGTGCAGGCGTTGCTGTTGGGGCAGCACCCGCTGAACGCGCAGGAGATGGCGCTGCTCAACCACGGGCTCCTGGGGCTCATCTCGGCGCGGCTGGATGAGGGTGGTGGTGGTGGTGGAGGCGGTTCGTCCGGTCCGGGCTCGCGGGGGATGCACTGATGGCCGTGGACTGGCAGCAGCAGGTGGAGGCGTTGCGCGCGCAGGCGGACGCGCTGCCGGAGGGCGACGCGAAGGTGCGCGCGCTGGAGGAGGCGGTGCGCCTGGTGGACGTGCACGGCGACGTGGCGCTGGGGTACGAGCTGCGGGATTCGCTCATCGACGCGGCGACGTTCGGCGGGTATCCGGACAAGGCGCTGGTGGCGTTCGCGTGGTGCCGGGGGCAGCAGAAGAAGGACCCGCAGCGGTTCGACCCGGAGGACATGCTGTGGAAGCAGAAGTGGGTGGTGGGCCGGCTGGACGAGTTCCCGCACATCAGCCGCAAGCAGATTGCCGACGCGCTGGATGACGTGGAGCAGAGCTTCGCGAAGCTGGACGCGGGCAAGCGCGCGGCGTTGAAGCTGCGCTACCAGATGGCGCGCGACATGGGGGACACGGAGGACGCGGAGCGCCTGTGGGAGGCGTGGCTCGTCGCCCCGAGGGACCACCTGACGGACTGCCGCGTCTGCGAGCTGGACGACGAGCTGGATCACCACGTGGACAAGGGCGAGTGGGAGCAGGCCGTCCAGAAGGCGAAGCCCATCCTGGATGGAAGACAGTCCTGCGCGGAGATCCCGCACCTGACGCTGGGCACGCTGCTGTATCCGTTCTTCAAGCTGGAGCGGATGAAGGAAGCCAGGGATTGCCACCTGCGCGGCTACGCGATGGTGGCGAAGAACCGCGAGTTCCTCGCCACGGTGGGAGAGCACCTGGAGTTCCTGGCGCTGACAGGCAACCTGTCGCGAGGCCTGACGCTCCTGGAGAAGCACCTGGGCTGGGCGCTGGAGCACTCCAGCTACCGGGACCGGTTCGGCTTCTACACCGCGGCGTCCTTCCTGCTGGGGCAGGTGGTCGCGGAGGGCCGGGACGAAGTGAGCCTGCGCTTGCCCCGAGCGTTCCCGCTGCACGCGGTGGACGGAGGCTACGGGACGCGGGCGCTGAAGGACTGGCTGGAGTCCCAGGCGCGAGACATCGCGGCACGGTTCGACGCGCGGAACGGGACGAAGCGGTTCACGGGATTGCTGGCGCGCAATGAAGTGCTGGCGAAGGAAGCGCGGCTGTTCCCGCTGGACTGAAAGGAGTGCATCCGCATGAAGGGCCCAAGCTGGATGCCTGTCGCCATCACCTGGCTCCTCCTTCTCACGCCCCAAGGCCGGGCTGAAGAAACAGAGCTACCTCCTCCGGGCGACTGCACCAAAGACGTCTGGCGAGACTTGAGCAAAGCAGTTGGTACGGCATGCAAGACTCAGAGCATGAGCTGTACAGCAAGAATGTCCTGCGTCGACTTGACGGCTCAATGGAACCGTTTTGAGCACTGCATCCAAGCGCGCAGGACCTTGATGAACCGATGCTTTCGCGGCGGCGATGCTGAGCACAAGAGCGTCCTTGAAGGCTATGAGAGAGGGCAAGCTCGCTGCACGGAGTTCATTCGCGTCCAATGCAGCCCTCCTGAGAAGTGCCAATGAGCGATGACGCCCTCCGACGCCGCATAGAGCACGCCTTCTCAGGTGTTCCCCGCCCCGAGAAGGAACGCATCGCCTATGCACGAGGTGCATGGGAGACACCCGAACTCGTCCGGGACTTCGGGGGGCGCCACTGGAAGGACGTCCCGATAGAGAAGGTACGCGACCATGCGGCGCACCTCCCGCTGTTCAGCCCGGAGGCGCTTGCTTATTACCTTCCGGCCTACCTCAACGCGGCGCTTGTAGATCTTGATGTGCGCGACTTTCTCTTGTCCGCACTGACCATCTCCAATGAGGCACAGCCAGACCTACGCGCCTTCTTCCTTCGCAGGTTCGACCGCCTGAGTCCGCTCCAGAAGGACGCCATCCGTATGTTCCTCATCCGGATGAGGGATGCGGAAGCTTCACCTATCGCCAAGCGACATTGGTCCCAAGCGTTGGAGACGTATTGGGACGTGCCTGCGGAATGACGTCCGCGCTCAGCGAATCAGCTTCGGGAACGCGGGGAACTCGGCTTCGAAGGCTCGGACATCCTTGACGAGTTGCTCGACGGATGCGTCGCGCAGTGGCCCCTGGGCTTGCAGGGTGTCATCGCATCGAGCAAGCAACCACTCGATATCCAGAACCGGGACGGCTGGTTTCTTCAAGAGTCCCCGAAGAACTCCGGTCAGGTCGCGAACCCATGGGTCTTTCATTGGGAGAAGGCGGAGAGCGAGATTCCCCGGGCCTTGATGGCCTTGAGATAGGCCATGGAGCGCATCTCCGGGCACTTGAGGACCGCCTCCTGGAACTCCCTGGGCGGCACGTACTCGTGCGCGTCGATGTAGTGGAGGATCATCGTCGGAGCGATGAAGACCTTTGTCTCCCCGGGGATGAGGACGTTCTCCGTCCCAAGCGAAACGTGCGCGCCCTTGTAGGAGATGGCCGCGTTCAGCCCCGTGAACTGACACAGGAAGACGTGGTACACGAGGCCCCCGGTGCAGAGCCATGGACTTGACCACGGCTGGCATTGGAAGTCATCTCGGTGGTGGGGAGACGCAACCCACGCAAGTGCTATTGTTCCCGTTGGCTTGAGCCGGGTGCATCACAAGGGAGGACTGCATGAAGAGATGGGTCTCCAAGCGATTGCCACAAGAATGTCTATCCACCAGACGGCAAACCAAACAGCCAAAGCCTCAAGCTCTGTCAGCAAGGGGCACGAGCACTTGAGACGTATTGAACGCAAGGAGTCTCCAGAGCGCCTGAACTCCGGCGCCCGGAAATTCGTCATCAGCATTGGCGCATCAATTCCCTAACGCCTCAGCTTCGAGAACGGGTTGTTGAACGGCTCCGGCTTCTTCTGCGGCGGAGCCTGCGTCGCGGGCTTCTGCGCGGGCCGCTGCTGGTGCGGCGGTGCGCTCGCGGGCTTCGACTGCGGCGGCGCCCCACCCTCCAGCACCGCCCTCACCGACAACGCCAGACGCTTGCGCGCCAGGTCCACGGACAGGACCTTCACCGTCAGCCGGTCGCCCACCTTGGCCACCTCCGACGGATCCTTGATGAAGCGCGCCGCCAGCTGCGACACGTGCACCAGACCGTCCTGATGCACGCCCACGTCCACGAACGCTCCAAACGCCGTCACGTTCGTCACCACGCCCTGCAACACCATCCCCTCCTTCACGTCCTCCAGCGTGCGCAGGTCATCCCGCGTCGCGTGCGCCGTGAAGTCACCGCGCGGGTCGCGGCTCGGCTTCTCCAGCTCCGCCAGGATGTCCTTCAGCGTCAGCTCTCCCAGTTCCGGCCCCAGGTAGCGCTTCGCCTCAATCTGGCGCACCAGCGACGCGTTCCCCACCAGCGCCGCCACGTCCACGCCCAGGTCCTTCGCCATCCGCTCCACCACGGAGTACCGCTCCGGGTGCACCGCGCTCGAGTCCAGCGGCTCCGGCCCGCGCACCCGCAGGAAGCCCGCCGCCTGCTCGAACGTCTTCGGCCCCAGGCCGCTCACCTTCAAGAGCTCCCGCCGCGTCGTGAAGCGCCCCTTCGCCGCCCGGTGCGCCACCAGCTTCTTCGCCAGCGACGGCCCCACGCCGGACACGTGCTCCAACAGCTGCGGTGACGCCGTGTTCACGTCCACGCCCACCGCGTTCACGCACGAGTCCACCACCTCGCCCAGCTTCTTCTTCAACAGCCCCTGGTCCACGTCGTGCTGGTACTGCCCCACCCCGATGCTCTTCGGGTCGATCTTCACCAGCTCCGCCAACGGGTCCTGCAAGCGCCGGCCAATCGACACCGCCCCGCGCAGCGACACGTCCAGCTCCGGGAACTCCTCTCGCGCCACCTCCGACGCGGAGTAGATGGACGCGCCCTGCTCGCTCACCGACACCACCGGGACCTGCACGCCCATCGCCTTCAGCGTGTCGCGCGTGAAGACCTCCGCCTCCCGGCTGCCCGTGCCGTTGCCCACGGCAATGAGCTCCGGCTTGTGCTTGCGCACCACCGCCTCCAGCAGCTTCGCCGCGCGCGCCCGCTCGTCCGCGCTCCGCTCCGAGTAGAGCGTCGTCGTCTCCGCCACCGTCCCCGTCGCGTCCAGCATCACCAGCTTGATGCCCGTGCGAAGCCCCGGGTCCAACGCCAGCACCGCCCGAGCCCCGGCCGGCGCCGCCAGCAGCAGGTGCCGCAGGTTCTCTCCAAACACGCCAATGGCGCCCTTGTCCGCGCGCTCCTTCAGCTCCGCGCGCAGCTCCGACTCCAGCGACGGCCCCATCAGCCGGTCCCACCCGTCCTCCACCGCCGCGCGCAACTCCCCCGCGAACAGCGACTGCGGCCGCGTCACCACGCGAGAGCTGAAGAGCCCCTTCACTTCATCGTCGGGCAGGCCCAGCTTCACCTTCAGCACGCCCTCCTCTTCCCCGCGCAAGAGCGCCAGCACGCGGTGGGACGGGGCCTGGGACAGCGGCTCCTCGTGGCCGTAGTAGTTCTCGAACTTCGTCGTCTCGCCCTTCTTCGCGGGCACCACGTCCGAGCGCAGCGAGCCCCGCCGCGTGCAGAGGTCACGGGCCTCGCGGCGCAGCTTCGCGTCCTCCGCCACCCGCTCCGCGCAGATGTCCCGAGCCCCCGCCAGCGCCTGCGCCACGTCCGCCACGCCCTTGTCCGCGTTCACGTAGGGCTTCACGCGCGCGTCCAGGTTCTCCCCGCGCTGGCCCTCCTGCTTCCAGACCAGATCCGCCAGCGGCTCCAGCCCCTTCTCCCGGGCAATGGCCGCGCGCGTGCGGCGCTTGGGCTTGTACGGCAGGTACAGGTCCTCCAATTCCGCGCGCGTGCGCGCCGCCTGGAGCGCCCTGGACAGCTCCGGCGTCAGCTTCCCCTGCTCCTCGATGCTGCGCAGGATGGTGTCCCGCCGCCCGTCCAGCTCCGCGCGCTCCGAGGCCTTGTCCAGGATGGACTGGATCTGAACCTCGTCCAGCCCCCCCGTGGCCTCCTTGCGGTAGCGCGCGATGAAGGGGACCGTGCCCCCCTCCTCGTGCAGTGCGAGGGTCCGGTCCACCTGCTCCGGCTTGATGCCCAGCTCCTGGGCCAACGCGGCGGCATAGACGTGCATGGCGCCCGTCTATACCCCGGTCCGCGCGCGCCTCCCAGAGACGCGCCGCCCATGAAAAAGGGCCGCGCGGGAAGCCCTCCCACGCGGCCCTTCGCTTCACATCCTCAACGGCCCGCTCAGGCCGGCTGGATGTCGCTGTTCTTCACGCGGAAGGTCTTCGCGGTGAACTTCGCCTCCAGCTCGCCGTCCGCGCGCTTGGAGTAGTCCTTGGCCACCTCGCCCGCCGGGATGAGGTGGAAGGTGGCGAGCGTCTCGTCCGCCTTCACCTCCATCACCACGAAGCCGTGCGAGTCCGTGTCCGCGAAGCGCAGGCCCGGGTTGGACTTCATGAGCGTCTGGTCCATCTCCGTCACGGCGTGCTGGTACACCGGCGCGCCCGTGGCGTAACCCGCGCCAATCAGCGCCAGGCTGGCCAGGCTCTTGATGGAGCCGGAGGTGATGGCCGGCGCCGTCAGCGTGGGCACCCCCTCCTCCACCGACGCGAACGACGCGTGGATGTCGCCGGAGATGAACACCGTGTTCGACACGTCCTTCTTCAGCGCGTTGAGCATCACCTTCTTCTTCGTGGGGAAGCCGTCCCACTGGTCCACGCTGAAGTAGAAGCGCTGGCGCAGCGTCGGGTCCGTGATGTCCGCCTGCTGCCGGAAGTCCCAGATGAGCGCCGACAGCGACGTGGAGCTCACCACCATCTTCCAGGTGTTCGTCGCCGTGGCGAGCGTCTGCTGGAACCACGCCTCCTGCTCCGGGCCGAACACGTCCTCGCTCTTGCCCTTGGACAGCTGGAAGTTCACCGCCGCGAACAGGTCGAACGTGTCCTTCACCACGACGTAGCGCGAGCCCTGGATGTTGAAGAGCGCCGCCTTGCCCATGTGCGCGTACGCCAGGCCCCGGGGCTTGCCCGCCGGCGCAATCACCAACTCCCTCTTCACCGCCGCCAGCACCTGGTTCACGTAGAAGAGCGCCAGCGGGCCCTTCACCCACGCGGCCATCTTCTCCGCGGCGTCCTTGTCCGTCAGGCCCGCGGCCTTCGCCTGGCTCAGGTACACGCCCTGGAGCACCTGCTTCTGGGCCGCGTACGCCGGGTCGTCGATGTCCACGTACGCGAACGCGTCCGCCTGGAACGTCTGCTTCACCGCGTCCGGCTGGCCCTGCAGCGCCGCGCCCAGCAGCATTTCGTCCAGCACCACGCCGCCCGGATACGCGTCCTCCGGGATGAGGTGGTCCGGCCGGTAGCTGCGGTAGTCCGTCACCAGCAGCTTCAGGTGCTTGCCGTACTCGAAGTCACGGTAGATGCGCGAGTTCGGGAAGCGCGGCTCGCTGGCCACGTCGATGGCGCCCTCGGGCGACTGCACCGTGTCCAGCGGGATGTACTCCAGGAAGGCCTGCTCCGCGTTGAGCTTGCGGTCCCGCTGCGTCTCGTCCTTCTTGCCGTCCTCGTACGTGGCCACGTCCTGCCAGCAGTCGTCGGAGAACTCGTGGTCGTCCCAGACGATGATGAACGGGTAGCGCTCGTGCACCGCCTGCAGCTGCTTGTCCGTGCGCACCGTCTTGTAGAGGTCGCGGTAGTTGGACAGCGAGTTGGCCGCGAGGAACGCCGTCATGCCCGTGCCCTGCGGCAGCGCGCCTTCCGGCTCGCTGAAGCGCACGGCCCGGCCGCCCTCGCCGGACTGGAAGGACGTGTCGCCCGTCGTCTCGTAGACGTAGTCGCCCAGGAACACGACGAAGTCCAGGTCCTCGTCCAGCTGCAAGAGCCGCTGCCAGGCGTTGTAGTAGCGGCCAATGAAGTCCTGGCAGCTGGCGAAGACGAACTTCACCGGCACGTCGTCCCCCGAGGCCGGCGCGGTGCGCGTGCGGGCGGTGCGCGTGGTGTGCTTCTGGCCGTCCTTCTCGTAGGAGAAGCGGTAGTAGTACGTCGTGCGCGCGGACAGGCCGGTGACCTTCACCTTCACCGCGTGGTCATGCTCCGCCCGCGCCGTCAGGTCCTTCTTGTCCAGCACCAGCGTCTTGAAGTCCTCCGTCGGGGAGACCTCCAGCCGCAGGGGCAGGTCGTCCCCGGCGCGGTCCTTGTCCTCCACGCGAACCCACACCACCACGCTGTCCGGACGCGGGTCTCCCGACGCCAGCGACTGCGGGAAGTAGGGCGAGCCAGCCGACGCGTCCGTCGAGTCGTCGTCGGAGCATCCAAAGGTCGTCGTCGCCGCGACAGCAACCACGGCTTGCAGGAACGTGCGGCGTTTGAAGGGGTTGAACAAGGCGTTGGACTCCAGCGGGGAGCAGGGGTGAAGGGGCTCCCAGGCCGCGAAGTCTAGAGGCGCTCCTCGTCCAGCACGAAACATCCCGGCCACGGTCCGGTGATGACCGTGCGCGTCACGCGCTCAATCCCTCTCATGGTGAAGAAAAAAGGGCCGGCCCCATGCCCTGGGACCGGCCCCTTCTCTCGGCTTCAGCCGCCGCGCCGCTCCCCCCGGAGGTGCGCGGCGGTGCGTTCCGCCAGAGACGCTCTTGCGGCTACTTCACGGCCTTCACGCGGGGGCGCTTCTCGCCTTCCGCGGGCTCGGCCGCTTCCGCCGCGGGGGCAGCCGCCGCACCGGCCGTCTTGCCGATGCCGTACTTCTCCAGCACCAGGCTTTCGACCTCCTTGTAGGTCTCCGGGTGCTCGCGCAGGTACTCCTTCGCGTTCTCCCGGCCCTGGCCGATGCGCTCTCCCTTGAAGGAGAACCAGCTGCCGCTCTTCTCGATGATGTTCTCGTTGGAGGCCAGGTCGATGAGGTCGCCCTCCTTCGAGATGCCCGCGCCGTACATGATGTCGAACTCCACCTCCTTGAAGGGAGGCGCGACCTTGTTCTTCACGACCTTCACGCGGGTGCGGCTGCCCACCACGTTCTCGCCGTTCTTGATGGCGCCCACGCGGCGGATGTCCATGCGCTGCGACGCGTAGAACTTCAGCGCGTTGCCGCCCGTGGTGGTCTCCGGGTTGCCGAACATCACGCCAATCTTCATGCGGATCTGGTTGATGAAGATGACGCACGTCTGGCTCTTGGAGATGGTGCCCGTGAGCTTGCGCAGCGCCTGGCTCATGAGGCGGGCCTGCACGCCCATGTGCGCGTCGCCCATCTCGCCCTCGAGTTCCGCCTTCGGCACGAGCGCGGCCACCGAGTCCACCACCAGCACGTCGATGGCGCCGGAGCGCACCAGCATCTCCGCGATTTCGAGGCCCTGCTCACCGGTGTCCGGCTGGGACAGGAGCAGGTCGTCGGTGCGCACGCCCAGCTTGCGCGCGTAGCCCACGTCCATCGCGTGCTCCGCGTCGATGTAGCCGCACACGCCGCCCTTCTTCTGCGCCTCCGCGACGATGTGGAGGCACAGCGTCGTCTTACCGGAGGACTCCGGCCCGAAGATTTCGATGATGCGTCCGCGCGGCACGCCGCCCACGCCCAGGGCGATGTCGAGCGAAGTGGACCCCGTCGAAATGGCCTGGACGTCCTTCATCATGGGCTCGTCGTTGCCGAGCCGCATGATGGACCCCTTGCCGAACTGACGCTCCACCGCCGCCAGCGCCAGCTCGATCGCCTTTTCCTTCTCCTGATTCACGGCCATTTCTCGTCGCTCCTTGGAAGAGTGGACCACCCCGGTCCACCTGAACGCGCTTTTAGTACGCGATGGGTAGACCCTAGTCCACCCCTCTGACATCCGTTTCGGGTCCTGGCGGTCAGCTCTTGCGCAGGGCAGCCAGGAAGGCGGCCACCAGCCCGCCCAATCCGGCTGCCCAACCCGCCGGAACGTCCGGCACCAGCACCATCCCCAACCCGATCCCGGACACCACGGTCAGCAGCGCCAGGGCTCCGCGATACAGGGGAGAGCCCACGGAGGCAACCGTCAGCACGGTCAGGGTCAGCAGGGTCAAGAGCCCCTGCAGGATGAGCAGCCCGCCGGGCGTGACGACGCCGGTGAGTCCCAGGACCACCTGGAGCGCCAGCGCGCCCAGCCCCACCGCCAGGGCCGGGAAGGGTCCTCCGGGGGGCGGGGTCAGCCGCGCGTCCGGGACGGGGGCGTTCCTGAGGAACTCCAGGTCCTCCGGGCGCACCTCCAGCGCGTAGGGGAAGCCCAGCGCCAGCAGGGACTCCACCGCCGTGGCCCGGCAGGAGCGCCCGTCCGAGTCCACCAGCCCGTCCAGGTTGCCCCCCTCCAGGAGCCGCTGGAA
>NZ_RAWM01000065.1 GCF_003668875.1 Corallococcus interemptor
TCCCGGCCCCGCCGCCGCCGCCCGCGCGCAACCTGGCCATCGTCGACCGTGAGCAGGTGGAGCGCCGCATCGACCGGATGGAGAGCGCGCTGCGCGACGCGATGTCCCGCACCAAGGACGCCAAGGGCCGCGAGGCCATCCGCGCCGCCATGGAGCAACTGGACAAGTTGAGCGAGTACGTGGACGACGCCGCGCCGTACGGCACGGGCATCCCGCTTCCCCAGCAGCCGATGCCACCCCCGCCGCCGGTGGTGCGCCCCATCCCGGACGCGCAGTTCCGCAGCATCACCCAGGCGATGGTGCGCGAGTCCTTCCCGCGCGAGAAGCTGCGCATCCTGTCGCAGGTGGCTCCGAACGAGAACTTCCTCGTGTCGCACATCCTGACGGTGCTGGGTCAGTTCTCCTTCTCCAACGACAAGCTGGAGGTGGTGCGCATCATGCGGCCCACGCTGCTGGATCCGCAGAACGGCTACCAGCTGTACCAGGCCTTCCCCTTCTCCAATGACAAGGAGAAGCTCCAGTCCATCCTCGACAGCGGCGGCCACTACTAGCCTTCGATGCTTCAGCGCCGGAGCGCGGACCAGATGGCCCGCGCCTCCGGCGAGTCCGCGGTGGCATGCACGCTGGCCACCACCCGCCCTTGCGCGTCCAGCGCCAGGACGTAGGGCGTGTCGCTGGAGGAGAGTCCCAGCGCCTTGGCCATGCCGCCGTTCTTGTCCATCCAGGTGGACTGCCAGTAGTCCCTGGGCACCTGGCCCTTCGCCTTGCCCCGCGCGGTCCCCTCGCTGACGAAGAACGGCAGCTTGAGGGTGATGAGCGACTGGCGCCGCACCGAGTCCTCCAGGTGCCGGTCCGCCTCCGCGAACCAGCCGCGCATCCTGTCCCCCGCGTCCTTGTCGGTGATGACGACCATCAGGGTGGGCGCCCCCTTCAGCTCCTCGCTCTCATGCGGCCGGGCCGTCAGGTCCTTCGCGGCGAACTCCGGCAGCGGCTGCCCCTTCTCCGGCAGCGCGAGCGCGCCCGGGGCCAGCAAGAGCCCCCCGACCAGCGCAGGCATGGCGAGCATGGGACGTCCCCACCCGGACTCTCTGTGTTGGCGAGCCATGGGACGACAGGTGCTCACGCCCACGCCCTTTCCCTAGCAGCCGGGATGGCGGCGCACGCCAGGCTGCCTGCTTTGCGTGGAAATCCGGTAGCGTCGGGGTCCTCCACCACCCCCCTCCCGGGAGTCCCCCCCTTGAGAACCGTTTCCCTCGCGCTGCTCCTGTTGCCACTGACGGGCAGCGCGGCCGTGAAGAGCGTCTCCACCGTGACCGAACTCCAGGCCGCGCTGTCGTCCGCGAAGGCCGGCGACGAGATCGTCCTGGAGGACGGCACGTACACCGTCAACGCGAACCTGAGCTGCTCGGCGGAGGGCACCCAGGCCGCGCCCATCACGGTGCGAGCGAAGAACCGCCACGCGGCCGTCGTGCGCTTCAACGCGCTGGAGGGCTTCAAGGTGTCCGGCCGCTACTGGACCTTCGACGGCCTCACCGTGGAGGGCATCTGCGCGAACGACCAGAACTGCGAGCACGCCTTCCACGTCACCGGTCACGCGGAGAACTTCGTGCTGCGCAACAGCCGCGTGCGCGACTTCAACTCGCAGCTCAAGGCGAACGCGTCGCAGAACGGCAGCGGCGTCTGGGAGATGCCGCACAAGGGCCTCATCGAGCGCAATGAAATCTACGACACGCGCGCGCGCGCGACGTCCACGCCCGTCAACAAGCTGAACATCGACACGGGCGATGACTGGGTGGTCCGCGACAACGAGATTCACGACTTCGCCAGGCAGGGCGGCGGCATTCCCTACGGCGCCTTCATGAAGAGCGGCGGCAAGCGGGGCCTCTTCGAGCGCAACCGCGTCCTGTGCGTGAAGGACCTGCCGCTCACGGGCGCGAATGACACGCGCATCGGCCTGTCCTTCGGCGGTGGCGGCACCGGCAACCAGTTCTGTGCGCCGGCCTTCGACCCGGCCGTGCCGTGCTCGCCGGAGCACACGGACGGCATCATCCGCAACAACATCGTGGCCAACTGCTCGGACGTGGCCGTCTACCTGAACAAGGCCGCGAACACGCGCGTGCTGTTCAACACGTTCGTTGGAACGACGGGCGTGGACTACCGCTACGCCGCGTCCACCGGCGAGGCCATTGGCAACGTGATGTCGGGCCCCATCCGCACCCGCGACAGCGCCACCGTCACCCAGAGCACGAACAAGTCGAGCGTGCCCACCGCCACCTTCACGTCCTGGTACGTGGATCCGCTCAAGGGCGACCTGACGCTCAAGGGTGACGTGTCGGCCATTGGAACGGGCCCGCGGAACGCCCTGGTGCCGGAGGACTTCTGCGGGCGCGCCCGCCCCGCCACGACCACGCTGGGCGCCCTGGAGCACTCGCTGGGCAACTGCTCCGCGAGCACCGGCGGCGGCACGGATGCGGGCACCGGCGGCGGCACGGACGCGGGCACCGGCACCACGGACGCGGGTGTCGACGCGGGCACCGGCGGCACTCCGGACGCGGGCACGGGCGGCAACCCGGACGCGGGCTCCGGCCCGGAGAAGGAGAACCCGGGCAATGACGAGGATGAGGACGGCGGCTGCAGCGCGAGCCCGGGCCTGCTGCCCGCGCTCCTCATGCTGCTCACGCCGCTGGCCCTGCGCCGGCGCGCCCGCCGCTAGTTGAAGTCACGCGCGAGGCGGCTGGAGGCCCCAGCCGCTTCGCCGCGGGTTGCTAGAACGCGGTGGAGACGAACAGGCCCGGCCGGATGGCCAGGATGCCGCCCGCCACCAGCGCCAGCGACACCAGCGCGCCCACGAGCACCGCCACGTAGCCGGGCGGCACGCGCTTCGCGTCACCGGACTCCGGGGACTCCGGGCCCGCGCTCGCGGCCGCCGCGCGCCGCCGGGTGGCGCCCAGCGGGCCCTGGATGGCGCCCACCGCCAGCACCATCATCACGATGTGCCCGATGAGCGCCGGGTAGTACCCGCGCGTCACCAGCACGCCAACGCCCACGAGCAACTGCAGCTGCAGGAACCCGGAGTAGGACGCGCCGATGATGCGCCCCACCTTGTCGAACGGGCGCTTCGTGGCGGCAGCGAACGCGAAGTACGCGAGCGCGATGACGCCGGACAGCAGCACCAGGTAGCGAAGGCCCGAGTGGAGATGAAAGAAGAAGGTCATGGGCGCGAGGGTTTAGCACCCGCCGGGCTACGATGGGTCGGGCTTGGGCGTGCGCTTCGTGCTGGGAGGCAGGGGCGGCGCGGAGATGCGCTCGGCGGGGGGCAGCTCGCCGGTGAGGCTCTTGAGGAAGGCCACCAGGTCGTCCACCTCGCCGTCCTTCAGCGTGCGCCCCAGCTGGTAGCGGCCCATCAGGCGCACCATGGTGGGCAGGTCCTTCACGCTGCCGTCGTGCAGGTAGGGCCCGGTCATCTCCACGTTGCGCAGGGTGGGCACGCGGAAGTAGCCCCGGTCGTCCTCGTTCTTCGTCGCGTCGAAGCGGCCCGCGTCGGTGAGCGCCGGGTAGGCCTCCACCAGCCCCAGCTTCTGGAACGACGCGCCGCCCACCGCCGGGCCGTTGTGGCACGTGGTGCAGCCGGTGGTGACGAAGGCCTCCAGGCCGCGCTGCTCCTGCGCGCTCAGGGCCGCGTGCTCCCCGGCGAGGAAGCGGTCGAAGCGCGACGGCGTGGTGAGCGTGCGCTCGAAGGCGGCCAGCGCCCGGGCGGCGTTCGCCAGCGTCACGGGCTTGCCCGTCTTGGGGAAGGCGGCGCGGAAGCGCGTGGTGTACTCGGGGATGGAGGACAGCGTGGCCTCGACGCGCTTCGCGTCCGGCATGGCCATCTCCACCGGGTTCATCATGGGCCCTTCCGCCTGGGCCTCCAGCGTGGCCGCGCGGCCGTCCCAGAACTGCGCGATGTGGTGGGCCGCGTTGTAGACGGTGGGCGAGTTGCGGCTGCCCTTCTGCTTCTTGTGCCCTTCCGACAGCGCCTTGTTGTCCACGCCGAAGGTGTCGAGCCCGTGGCAGCTGTTGCAGGACACGTCGTGGTTCTTCGACAGCCGGGGCTCGTGGAAGAGCATGCGCCCCAGGGCCACCTGCTCCGCGGTGTCCTCGGGCAGCGGCGCCTGGTTGCGAGGCGCCTGGAAGAAGTGCGCCGCCAGCTTCGCCACCGCCTCGGCATCCGGCGGCTTGGGAGCCGCGGCCTGCGCCACCACCGGAGCGGGTGCGGGAGACTTCACCTCGGGTGCCTTCTCGGCGGAGCGCTGCTCGCAACCGGTGGCCATCACCGACAGGGTGAACCCGAGCAGCAGTCGATTTCGTGTCATGTGCGGAGCCTCCCGTCAGCAGTGGAGCGCACCGTACCAGTGACCCGGGCGGCTGGCTTCGGGACGGAACGTCGCACCCACCGCGTGGGCTTTCCCGTGCCATCAGTCCGGCAGCGCCTGCCCGCATGGCGGCCCGGCGGACGCGGCCCGGGGCCTCTGCGGAACAATCTCCGCGCCGCTACCTCTTCTTCAAGGACCCGGCGGCGTGCCGGGGACACGCAGCGGCGCGTCCGCATGGAAGCGCGGCGCCACGGAGGACGGCGGATGCAGGACGGTGACTCGGGCGGCAAGGGGCGACAGGTGGACGTGCTCGTCTGCCGCAAGTGTCTGGGCAAGTGCGCCCGGAGCGGCGGGCAGGACCTGCCGCGCTGGCTCCAGGGAGAGCTGGCCGAGCGGGGCCTCGCCGGACAGGTGCGCATCACGCCCACGGGCTGCATGAACCAGTGCCCGCGCCGTCAGGTGACCGTGCTCGTCTCCGACTCGGAGGACGCCGAAGGCCGCATGCTGCTGGTGGAGCCCCGGCTGCAACGCGACCTGCTGCTGAAGTTCGTGGAGCGCCGCGCCCGTCCGGACGCGCCCGCCACCACGCTCGGAGACGACAGTGCGGGGCGGGGGCAGGAGCACCTCGGTGATGAACCGGTCCACGAGGAACGCGGCCAGTAGCCCCGTGGCGGTCCCGGCGGTGTCCCACGCCAGGTCCTTCACGGAGAAGACGCTGCCGCGAGCCCGGTCGTAGACCTCCTTGCCCAGCCCCACGCCCAACCCCAGCCCCACGCCGGTGAGCGCCCGCGCGCCCGGCGAATCAAACAGCGCCGCGCCCACGCCATAGCCCACGCCCGTGGCGCCCGCGCACGCCGCGAAGTGTCTGGGCTTGTCGCTGCCAAACCAGTCATCGCCAGACGCGGCGCGGACGGAGGCCGGAGCGGCCAGGAGCACGAGGGCGGCGAGCGCGGGACGGGTGGACATGCATCCATCCTGTAGCATCCCCCACACGGGGTGCGACCTGGGCCGGGAGTGAAAATCCGGGTCGTTTCCACGCTTGCCGACCCCCACGGTGGGTGCGTTTTGGAGACGAGGCCCGAAGCTGGGCTTATGCTCGGACCGTTTTGAAAGGCTTCGCTCCCTCGCTCAACTTCCGGCAGACCCGGCACCCCGCGCTGGATGGCGCGCGAGGACTGGCCGTGCTCGCCATGGTGATGGGTCACACGCTGGATGCGCTGCTGGCGCCCGCGTTCCGGGACCACCCGTGGGTCCAGGAGTATTGGAAGCTCCGGGGCATCACCGCGCCGCTGTTCCTGCTGGTGAGCGGCTGGGCGGTGGTGATGGCGCTGGGCACGAAGCCTGGGGCCGCGAAGGACTCCTTCGGCCGCCGCTTCCGCCGGGCGCTGCTGCTGCTCTTCCTGGGCTACCTGCTGCACTGGCCGGGCTGGGGCGCGGTGCGTGAGCTGGGCTTCAGTGATGCCATGCTGCGCAAGGTGTTCCAGTTCGACGCGCTCCAGTGCATTGGCGCGGCGCTGCTGCTGGGCGCGATGGCGCTGGTGGTGACGCCGAACCGGGGCGCGCGGGCGCTGCTCCTGGGCGGGCTGGCGGTGGGCATCCCGCTGGCGAGCGCCGGGATGTGGCACGCGGGCGAGCACCTGCCGGTGCCGCTGCAGCAGTTCATTGGCAACGGGGAGGGCAGCCGCTTCCCGTTCTTCCCCTGGGCGGGCTTCTTCTTCGCGGGCGCGTTCGCCGCGCAGCTTCTGCACCTGCTCAAGCCGGGCCTGGCGCAAGGCTTCTCGCTGCTCGCGCTGGGCGGGGCGCTGCTGGGGCTCACCCACCAGGTGCCCGTGGAGTGGACGCCCACCAGCCCCACGATGGTGATGTACCGCGTGGCGCAGGGCCTGCTGGTGCTGGGCGTGGTGAACCTGCTGCCACAGCGCTTGAGCGGCCTGCTGGCGCCGCTGGGCCGGCTGTCGCTGTGGATCTACGTGCTGCACCTGCCGGTGGTGTACGGCTGGGCGGACATCGCGGGCCTCTCGCAGCGCATCGGTCCCCGGCTGGGCATGGCCGCGGCGATGGGCGTCTCCGTGGCGCTGCTGGTGGGCTGCTACCTCGTCGCCCGCCTGGGCCGCTGGGCCCGCGAGCAGGCCCGTCCCTGGCGCGCCGGCTCCACCACGCTGGGCGCCAGCGTGGGCACCGCGCGCCTGGGCCAGTAGGCGCGGCTTTCAGCCTCCGGAGCCGGTGCGCGGCAGCTTCGCGGGAGGCTCGGTGGCGTTTCCACGCGCCACCAGCTCGCGCGTCACGGACTCCAGCGCGCTGATGCGGCGGCCCGCGCGGCCCCGGGCCCACGTGGCCACCTGGGGCGCCTTGAGCAGCTCCACGGCCTGCTCCACGCCGCCCGCCTTGCCCTTGAGCGCCCGCGCCGTGGCCAGCCGCACGTTGCGCGCGGCCCTGCGCGCCAGGCCCCCGTTCCTCAGCAGGTCCAGGGCGAACGTGGTCCACACCGTCAGCTCGTCGTCCGGGCGCAGGAAGGCCTCGAAGCGGGCCAGCGCCTGGGCGCGCGGCTCACCGGCGCGCAGCTCCTCTTCCGTCAGCTCGACGTGCAGGGGCGTGCTGTGCGCCAGCGGCTGCTCCGGCGCGATCACGGCCTCGAAGCGCTCGCCCGTCGCGTAGCGGACCGCCACCAGGTGCACCAGCTCCGGAGGAATCCCGCTCTCCAGCGGGTGCGCGTTCGCCTCCGCGTAGAAGAGCACCAGGCGCTCCGAGGCGTCCGCCAGCGAGCGCAGCTCCAGCGGCGGGCGCCACTCGCCCTTGTAGATGCGGCGGCGGTTGGGCCCGGTGCGCGTCTCCTGCCGCTCCAGCTGCGTGTCCACCATGAACTCGAACGCGCCCAGCATGCGGTCGAAGTAGTCCGGCTTGCCCTCCAGCTGGCCCAGGATTTCCGCCACCGCCTCGATGGTGGAGACGCAGTGGTCCGCCGGCTCCGCGCGGATGCGGTAGTTGCTCGGGCGGCGAGGCACGAAGCCGATGCGCGGCAGCGCCGCGAGCACCGGGTTGCGCATCACCACCTTCTTCGCCTGGGGCCAGGTGCCGTCCACGACGATGAGCGTCTCCGGCGGGTTCGCCTGGGCCTCCTCCACGGAGATGGCGTCCTCGCCCGGGAAGAGCACCGCGACGCGCTCCGGGTGCTTCGCCAGCTCCGCCAGCCGGGCGTGGCCGGTGAAGTCCACGCCCCGGTGCAGCTCCGAGTTGGGCAGCGACAGGTGCGCCATGCGCGCCGTGCCAATGGCCACGCGCCGCTCGCGGGGATGCTGGAGGAACACCACGCGCGTGCGCGTCTGGAGCTGGGGGACGTGCGCGCAGTAGCACGCGCTTTCAGGACGCAGACACTTGATGCAGAAGGTACGCACGGTGAGGCCCTTTATCACGCCCTCGGGCGAAGCGGCCGGGACGCCCTGCTCGCCCCCTCCCCTGCCCGGCCGGGAACGGCTACATGGAGGGGACCGTGAACCTGCTCCTGCTCTTCGACGAGGACTTCCAGCCGGACGGCACCGCCCGCCTCACCGGCCGCCGCGCCCAGCACGCCCGCGAGGTCCTCAAGGCCGAACCCGGCGAATCCCTGCGCGTGGGCCGCCTCAACGGCCTCACCGGCACGGGCGAGGTGCTGGAGAACTCGCCCGGCGTGCTCCACCTGCGCGTGGACCTGACCGAAGCGCCCCCGCCCCGGGCCGGCGTGGACCTGCTGCTGGCCATCCCGCGCCCCAAGGCGCTCAAGAAGGTCCTGCCCGCCGTGGCGTCGCTGGGCGTGGACCGCATCGTGCTGGTGAACGCGGCCCGCGTGGAGAAGAGCTACTTCGACTCCAAGGTGCTCAACGAGGCCTTCGTCCGCGAGCTGCTCCTCCAGGGCCTGGAGCAGGCCCGCGACACGCGCCTGCCGGAGGTGCTCATCCGCGAGCGCTTCCGCCCCTTCGTCGAGGACGAGCTGGACACCGTCTTCGGCCCGGAGGCCCTGCGCCTGCTCCCCCACCCGCCCGCCGCCCACTCCCTCCAGGCCGGGGACATCGCGAGCGCCACGAGGGTGGTGCTCGCCATCGGTCCGGACGGCGGCTGGGTGCCCTTCGAGGCCCAGCTGCTGGAGGCGCACGCCTTCCAGCCCTTCTCACTGGGCCCCCGCATCCTGCGCGTGGAGACGGCGGTGCCGGTGCTGCTGGGTCAGGTGACGCTGCTCAAGGCGCCGGCGCCGTAGCAGCCGCCGGGGCTGGCACCGGAGCAGGAGGCTGGAGCTTCTGCCAGTCCTCCAGCGGCAGCGGCTTGGTGACCTTGAGCACGGACACGTCCACCTTCTCCTCGCGAGGCTCGGTGCGCGTGTCCTCGGTGACGGTGAAGCTCAGGCGGTTGATTTCATGCCCGTCCTCCGTCTCCAGCACGACGCGCCAGTCGCCCGGCTTGGGCGTGGTGCCCGGCTGCGCGTAGTAGCGGTAGCCGCCCTCGGAGCCATTGCTGCTCACGCTGGCCAGGAAGCCCTTGCCCAGCGCCGTCCAGCCCTTCTCCGGGTGGTCATGGAACCAGCGCACGCGCACGCGATACGGCTCGAAGCCCTTGGGCGCGAAGATGCGGAAGAAGTACACCGGCTGCTCGCCGGGCCGGACCATGAAGTCCTGGTCGCCGTGGTGGAACGCCGTCCAGACCTTCCACCAGGGCTGCGCCTCCGACGTCAGGTGATACACGCCCGGGGAGACGCGCTTCACCTGGTGGTAGATGCCGCTGTACTGCACCGCCAGGGGCACCGGCGGAATCACGCCCAGGAAGTAGCACGCGAGCAGCATCGCCTGCGCGCCGAAGCCGGGAATCGCCACCGTGCGCAGCAGCGCCTTCTCATCCGGCCGCCACCGCTTGAGCACGCGAAGCAGCCCATAAATGCTCCCACACCCCAGCACGACGGACAGCGTGAAGATCCACCACCCCACCCGTCCGAAGAGCACCGGCAGCAGCGACGCGAAGTACAGCGTCACACACAGGCTGAAGACGGCCACGCGGATGACGGGGCCCAGCTGCCGGAAGCGCGGCAGCTCATTGGCCACCAGCAGGCCGAACATGCCCGCCATGAACAGCAGCGGCGTGAAACCCGACGAGCTCTTGAAGAGGAACAGCGTGAACGCGCTCAGCAGGCTGCCCAGGAAGAAGTGCAGCGCGTCCTCGCGGAAGCGCCACACCTTCGCCAGCAGCTTCGGCGGCTCCGCGCCTTCCGGGTAGCGCTGCTCCAGCACGAGCAGGCCCGCGAGGATGGCCAGGTAGACGAAGTTCTGGACCCCCGTGAGCGCGTCGTCGACGGGGCTCAGCGTGAGGACGTCGTAGAGAAAGCCCGCGAAGAAGAAGAGGGCCATCTCCTGCTTCTCGTACCTCGCGCGGAACGCCTGCACGCGGTCCACCAGCGTGGGCGTCTTCTCCGTGCTGACCAGGTCGTCCGGATCCACGACCGCGGCGCCGGGCGTGGCGACCGCGACGTTCGCGCCGGGAGGCGGCAATCCGCCCTCGACCGGCACGCCGGGCACTTCGTTGGACGCGTCCTGCGGCTTCGACTCAGGCGGTGTGACGGTGAGCACGGCGGCTTTCAACCCCTCTTGGCGACCGCCGCCCAGTCTACGCGGGGGACGGGGCCCGGGTCTTCCCCCCGGCCCCGCTCCCTCTGGAAGCGCCTACTTGCCGCCGGCGGCGACCAGGTCCTGCAGCTCGCCGCGCTCGGCCAGCTCCATCAGGATGTCCGACCCGCCCACGAACTTCCCGTGGATGTAGATCTGCGGAATCGTGGGCCAGTTGGAGTAGTCCTTGATGCCCTGGCGCACGTTGGGGTCCGCCAGCACGTCCACCGTGTGCACCGGGGTGCCCGTCTGCTGCAACAGCTGCAGGGCGCGCGCGGAGAAGCCGCACTGGGGGAACAGGGCGTTGCCCTTCATGAAGAGGACGATGGGGTGCGTCTTCACCGTCTCGTCGAACTGGGCCTTGAGGGTCGGATCCATGAGTCGTTGCTCCTTCTTCAGCGGTTCCCGAGCTTCTTCCACTGCTCGGGCGAATAGGTCTTGAGCGCCAGCGCGTGCAGCTCGCCGGACTTCAGCCACGGCTGCAGCGGCGCGTACACCAGCTGGTGCTGCTCCACCATCGTCTTGCCGGTGAAGGCGGGGGAGACGACGCGCGCCTCGAAGTGGTCTCCCGTCCCCGTGGTGTCGTTCAACTCCACCTCCGAGCCCGGCAGGGCGTCCAGGAGGTAACGGCGAAGCGTCTCTGCGTCGAGCATCAGTTCATCCCCTTTCCCATCACCAGCATGGCCGGGTCCACGCCCAGCCCGCGCAGGGTGGCATCCCACAACTTCGCCGGGTCCTGCCCCAGCACCGCGTCCGCGGTGGCGTCCGCGTACAGCCACGAGCCCGCGGCGATTTCGCTCTCCAGCTGCTTGGGCCCCCAGCCCGCGTACCCCAGGCAGAAGCGCACGCGCGGGTTCGTCCGTTGCAACAGGGGCCCCAGCGCGTCCAGGGTGACGCTCAGGTAGAGGCCGGGCAGGACGGTGTGCTTCTCCGCGACGGAGTCATCGTCGTGCAGGACGAAGCCCCGCTGAGGTTCCACCGGGCCGCCCACGAACACCGGCTGCGACACGCGGTCCGTCGAGATGTCCATCGACTGACCGCGCGCCAGCTCACCGAGCGTCAGGGGCGCTCCCCGGTTCACGACGAGCCCCATGGAGCCCGTCTCCCCGTGTTCGATCATCAGGATGACCGACCGGTAGAAGTTCGGGTCTCCAAGCTGGGGCATGGCCAGCAGGAAGCCGGAGGCAAGGTTCTTCACGCCAGGGAGCATCGGGTGTCCGGCGGGGGTGTGCAACCGGAACCCGCTCCCCTGCCGCACTCAGTGCCAGCTCTGGTGCTTGGACTTCAGCGCCTTGGCCAGCTTCTCCGGATCCAACGGCTTGCCGATGAAGAGGTCCGCGCCCAGGCCCTTGCACTTGCGCGCGGTGGCCGCGTCGCTCATTGCGCTGACGCCAATGAGCACGGCCTGCGGGAACTTCTCGCGCAGCTTGGACATGAGGGTGGTGCCGCTCCTGCCGGGCAGGAACACGTCCACGATGGCGGCGTCCATGCGCTTGTTGCGCACGGCGAACTCGGCCTCCTCCGCGCTGCCCACGGGCATGGCGTCGTAGCCCCAGGTGCTCACCAGCTCCACCAGGAGCTCGCGGTGCGCGGCGTCGTCTTCCACCACCAGCACCGCGCCGCGGACCATCTCCTTGCGCAGACCGTCGTCGCGCGGACGCTCATCACGGGCAGGCGAGAGGGGGATTTCTTCCGTCGGGAGCGACATGGTGTTCACCTGAGGGCAAAGGGTTTCCGTTCGAGTGAAACCTTCTCCCCAATGTGCGGCATTCCTCACACTTGGCGACGGCGACCTCCCCCCAGTGCCTGTGAGGCAAGCGAGGCGCCGAGCACCAGCAGCACGAGCAGTCCCCAGGCGGGAATCACCACGCGGCCGCCGCCCTCGTAGATGAGCGCGGCGTAGGAGGTCCCCAGGTAGCGGCCCAGGGACATGGGCTCCATGCGGGCGATGCCGAAGAAGCTCACCGTGGACTCGGTGAGGATGGCGTTCGGCAGGCGGCTGAGGAATACGGCGAGCACGAAGGGGCGCAACAGCGGCCACAGGTGCACGCGCAGGATGTGCACCCCGCCACCGCCCAGGGCGCGAGCGGCGGCCACGTACTCCTGGCCCTCCAGCGTGGCCAGGCGGTCTCGGAACATGCGCGCGGGGCCGGCCCAGCCCACCAGGGCCAGCGACGTCACCATCAAACCAAAGGGCCCCAGGCCGCCGCCCATGCCCGCGTCCATGAGGGACTGGCCGGCGAGCTGGAGCACCATCACCACGAGCACGTCGGGCAGCGCGAACATGGCATCCACGGCGCGAAGCACCACCTGCTCCGTCACGCCGCCGGACAGCCGCGCGAGCGCCGCGACGGCCAGCCCCACCACGGTGGACAGCGCACCGGCCGCGAGCCCCACGGCCAGGGACACCCACAGGCCACCGAAGGCCAGCTCGCACACGCTCCGGTCCGGGCGGTTGAGGTCCCAGCCAAGCGGACAGGTCCGCGCAAGAGCATCGGGGAACAGGCGTCCGGCCACGAGGCTCAAGAGGCCCAGGCCCACGAGGAGGACCAGCCCCACCCAGGCGCGCAGGGGAACGCGGCTCAAGCGCGGGCCTCCCGGGCGCGCGGATCCACGAGCATGCGCAAGAGCTCCACGGTGAGGCTCACGACGACGAGCACGGTGGCGAAGGTGGTGGTGGACACGACGACGACGGCGACCTGCTTGTTGAGCACGGCGAGCACGTAGAGCTGGCCGAAGTAGGGCAACCCGAAGACGCGCTCCGCGGCGAACGAACCCGCGAGCAGGGCCGTGGCGACGGGAGTCACGGCATCCAGGAGCGCGGGCCACACGTTGGGAAGCACATGGCGGCGCAGCACGGTGCCAGGGTCCAGGCCCTTGCTGAGCGCGGTGCGCACGTAGTCGCGGGACAGCTCGGTCTCCAGGGCATCGCCCACGAGCGTGCCCAGGAAGGTCCCCGGCCAGATGGCGATGACCACGGCCGCGCAAAGCTCCGGCAGCAGGTGTCCGCGCTCCACCACGGCCGGAGCCAGCAGCAGCGCGGGGATGAACACGGGCGTCCCGAAGGCGATGGCCGGGAGCACGTCCCCGAGCACGGCGAAGCGGCCCCGCCGCCACCGGGTGCGAAGGAGCGCGAAGCCCACGGCCCAGGCCAGCGCGAGAGGAAGCGCGACGAGCCCCACGCCCACGCTGCCGGAGAGTTTCTGCAGCAGCTCATCCCCGGTGATGCCCTGAGCACTGGTGCCCAGGCGCTCTCCGGCGAACAGCTTCTCCCAGGGACGAAGGAACCCGAGCGGTTCACCGATGCCCAGGTCCCGCTGGTACGAAGCCGCCAGCTCCGGAGACACCTGACGCTTGTTGTCGCTCTCCGTGGTGAGCGGCAGCGCGGCCATGAGGAAGTACGAGGCCACCGCCACCACCGGCACGAGCACAAGCTGGCGCACGAGGCGCGTCGCGATGAGGCGCATGCGCTAGGGCCCCTGCCCTTCCGCGCGAGCCGAGGCCGACTCATCCGGCCCCAGTCGCAGCGCGCGCAGCGCGAGGAAGTTGAACGGATCCACGTCCAGGCCGTGCAGCCGGGCCCGCGCGCGGAAGTAGCGGTCCGGGTGGTACAGCGGCGCGATGACGGCCTGCTCCCCCACCAGCACCTCCTGCGCCTTCGCGTACAGCTCGCGCGCGTGCACGGGGTCCGGGTCGCCGTCCGCCTCCTCCAGCAGCAGCTCGAAGCGGCGCATCGGCTCGCCGCCGTCCTGCGTCTCCCAGCCCGTCTGGTGGTTGCCCTGCCGTTCGAACAGCGTGAAGAACGTGTTCGGGTGCGCGTAGTCCGCGCCCAACCGCCGCAGGTACAGGTCATACGCACGAGGCCCCTGCGGCGTCCTGCGCGCCACCTCCGCGGAGTAGTCCGACCGCGAATCCACCACCACCCGCACGCCCACCTTCGCCAGCTGCGCGGCGATGCGCTCCGCCAGCGCCTCCTCTGGCACGAACGAATCCCCCGCCTTCACCACCAGCCGCAGCGGCCGGTCCAACCCCTTCGCCCCCGCCAGCTCCGCCTTCGCCCGCTCCGGCTCGTAGCGAGGCAGCCGCGCCGCCTGCTCCGGCGTCGCCGCCTCCGGAAGCTCCGGAGGCAGCAACACGTTCGTCGCACGCGCGGCGGGCAAGAGCCCCGCGAGCAGCGCCTCCCGGTCCAACGCCCGCGCCAGCGCTTGGCGCACCTCCGGCCGGTCCAACGGCGGGCGCTCCGTGTTGAAGGCCAGGAAGTACGTGGACAACAGCGGCTCACGCTTCAGGTCCGCGGCCCGCATCCCACGCAGCGCCGCCGCGCTGTCCACGAACACGAAGTCCACCCGGCCCCGCTCATACAGCGCCGGGCCGATCTCCGACTTCATCAGCGTCAGCACCGGCGCCGGCGTCTCACCCGGTCCCAGCGGCGGCGGAAACGCGCTGCGCGGGTTGTAGACCAGCCGGACGCGCTCACCCGCGCGGTCCCACCGCTCGACGCGATAGGGCCCCACCGCCAGCGGACGCCCGTCGCGAGGCCGGTCGAAGTAGTCGCGCACCGCCTCGTCCGGCTTCCCCTCCAGGTCCGCCGAAGGCGCGGGAAAGAACAGGTACACGTTCGCGAGCCGCGCCAGGAAGTAGCTCCGGGGCCGGGCAAGCGTCACCCGCAGCGTCCGGGCATCCACCGCCTCCACTCCAACCCTGGACAGCGCACCCTTCACCTCCGCCTCCGGAGCCCCGCGCTCCAGCAGCGCGAGCACCGCCTCCGCGCCCTCCAGGTCCGCCATCTCGCCGCGCTCGCGGCCCAGGAGCGCCCGGTGCCAACCGAAGACGAAGTCGCGCGCCGTGACGGGAGAACCGTCCGACCACGTCACCTCCGGACGCAGGTGGAACGTGTAGACCTCATGCCCGGCCGCGTCCGTCTCGCGCTCCCACCGCTCCGCCAGGCCCGGCTGCACCGAGTGGTCCGCCCCCAGCGTGGTGAGCCCCTTCTGCGTGGCCAGCATCACCGGGTAGTTCACCCAGCTCTGCGGATCCGAATGGCTCCAGTCGAGCGTGGTGGGCATCGCCGGCACCACCACCTTCACGCCCGGCTCGGGCTGGAAGCCGCACGGCCCGCAGGCCGCGGCCATCACCAGCACCAGGGAGTAGGACAAAATTCGCGCGCGGGGGGCCACTCCCCGCGTTGTACCCCGACCCGCGCGCAAAAAAGAGAGAAGCCAGGAGACCGGCGACTCCTGGTCGGCCGGCATCCTGGCTTCGTCACTGCCCGGCCCCCTCAAGGGGCCGGAAGCTCAACTTCAGGCCTGCGAGGGCGTGGACACCGCTTCCGTCACGGACAGCCCCGGCTTCAGGTTGTCCCCGGCGCCCTTGCGGCCGAACTCCTCCGGCTTCTCCAGCACGAGCGCCTCACGCAGCACGTCGTCCACGAACTCCACCGGGACGATGCGCAGCGCCTTGCGGATCTTCAGCGGGATGTCCTTCAGGTCCTTCTTGTTCGCCTTCGGAATCAGGACCGTCTTGATGCCCGCCCGGTGCGCCGCCAGCGTCTTCTCCTTCAGACCGCCGATGGGCAGCACGCGGCCGCGCAGCGTGATTTCACCCGTCATCGCCACGTCCTTGCGGACCGGCACGCGCGTCAGCGCGCTCACCAGCGCCGTGGCCATGGTGACGCCCGCGGACGGACCGTCCTTGGGAATCGCGCCCTCCGGCAGGTGGACGTGGATGTCGTAGTTCTCGAACACCTTGCGGTCGATGCCGAAGCGCTCCGCGCGGCTGCGCACGTAGGACATGGCGGCCTGGGCGGACTCCTGCATCACCTCACCCAGCTTGCCGGTGATGATGAGCTTGCCCTTGCCCGGCATGGACGTGGCTTCCGTGGTGAGGATTTCGCCACCCAGCTCCGTCCACGCGAGGCCCGTGACGATGCCCACCTGGTCCTCGCGCTCCGCCACGCCGTAGCGGAAGCGGGGCGTGCCCAGGAACTTCATCGCCTGCTTGCGGTCCACCTCGATGAGGTCCCGCTTGCCGTTCTTCAGCACGTCGCGGGCAATCTTGCGGAACACGCCGCCAATCTCACGCTCCAGCGAGCGCACACCCGACTCGCGCGTGTACCGGTGCACGATGGTCTTCAGCGCGTCGTTGGTGATGTCGATCTTCAGGTCCGCGAGGCCGTTGGCCTCCTGCTCCTTCGGAATCAGGTAGCGCCGCGCGATGGAGAGCTTCTCCGGCTCCGTGTAGCCCGCGATGCGGATGACCTCCATGCGGTCCTGCAGCGGACCGGGGATGTTGTGCATCGTGTTCGCGGTGCAGATGAACATCACCTTGGACAGGTCGTAGTCGAGGTCCAGGTAGTGGTCATTGAAGTTGTGGTTCTGCTCCGGGTCCAGCACCTCCAGCAGCGCCGCGCTCGGGTCGCCACGGAAGTCCGTGGACATCTTGTCGATCTCGTCCAGGAGGAACACGGGGTTGTTGCTGCCCGCCTTCTTCAGGGACTGGATGAGCTTGCCCGGCATCGCGCCGATGTACGTGCGGCGGTGACCGCGGATTTCGGCCTCGTCACGCACGCCGCCCAGGGACAGGCGCACGAACTTGCGGCCCGTGGCCCGCGCGATGCTGCGCGCGAGCGACGTCTTGCCCACGCCCGGAGGACCGACGAAGCACAGCACGGGGCCCTTCAACTTCTTCACCAGCTGCTGCACGGCCAGGTACTCGAGGATGCGCTCCTTCGGCTTCTTCAGGCCGTAGTGGTCCTCGTTGAGCACCCGCTCCGCTTCGGTGACGTCCAGCCGGTCCTGGGTCTCGTCGTACCAGGGCAGGCTGATGATCCAGTCGATGTAGTTGCGGACGACCGTGGCCTCGGCGCTCATCGGGCTCATCATCCGGAGCTTCTTCAGTTCCTTCTTGACCTTGAGCGTGGCCTCCTTGCTCATCCGCTTGTTCTTCAGCTTCTCTTCAATCTCCTGGATCTCGTTCTTGAACTCGTCGCGCTCACCCAGTTCCTTCTGAATGGCCTGCATCTGCTCATTCAGGTAGTACTCCTTCTGGGTCTTCTCCATCTGCTTCTTGACGCGCGTGCGGATCTTCTTCTCCACCTGGAGGATTTCGATCTCGCCCTGCATCAGCTCGTAGAGCTTCTCCAGGCGCTTGGCCGGAGACTCCGTCTCGAGCAGCGCCTGCTTGTCGTTCAGCTTCAACGACAGGTGCGCGACGATGGTGTCCGCCAGGCGCGCCGGGTCGTCGATGCTGGCGACCTGCATCAGCATCTCCGGCGGGATGCGCTTGTTGAGCTTCACGAAGGCTTCGAAGACGGAGTGGACGGAGCGCACCAGCGCCTCCAGCTCCACGCTCTTCTCCAGCGTCTCCTCGACTTCATCCACCTCGACCATGAAGAACGAGTCGTTGGGGTGGAACTTCTTCACCTTGGCGCGGCGCACGCCCTCCACCAGGACCTTCATCGTGCCGTCGGGCAGCGGGAGGAGCTGGATGAGGTGGCCGATGGTGCCGAAGTGGAAGATGTCGTCGGGCGAGGGGTCGTTCGTCTTGGCCTTCTTCTGGGCGGCCAGCAGGATGACTGCCTTGTCATCCGGCCCCTTGTGGGCCATCGCGTCCTTCAAGGCCGCGATGGACTTCTCCCGGCCGACGAACAGCGGAACCACCATGTGCGGGAACACGATGATGTCCCGAAGGGGCAAGAGCGGGATGGTGAGTCCCCGCTTCTGGGCTTCCTTCTTGTCGTCACGTCCGAAGAACATGTATCCGCCACCCGCTGGCCTGCCAAACAGGCAAGCCCTTCAAGAGTTGCCCACATGCCCGCCTGGCGCGCATGCAGGGTGAAACGCTGCTCTATAACACGCCGGTCGCAGGACCCGTTCCCCGCTCAAGATGAGGGGTCCGCCCCCTGCCTTCAAGGGAACACCGAGAGGCAGGGGTGTGTCCTCCCGCCATTCTAGCGGCTCTCGGCCGCTACCCCGGCATCCGGCCGGGCGACATCCAGCGCCTGGAAGAGGAAGGCATACATGTCCACGCTGGACTCGATGGCCTTGGCCACCTGGTCCGCCCCTCCGTGACCCGCGTTCGCCTCGATGCGTAGCAGCGTGGGCGCGGAATTGCCCTTCGCGTTCTGCACCGCCGCCACGAACTTGCGCGCGTGCATGGGGTCCACGCGGTCGTCGTGGTCCGAGCTCATCATCAGGAGCGCCGGGTACCGCACGTCCTGCTTCACGTGGTGGTAGGGCGAATAGGCGTACAGGGTCTTGAACTGACCAGCGTCCTCCGCCGACCCGTACTCCGGCACCCAGGTCCGCCCGCTGCCGAACAGGTGGAAGCGCACCATGTCCAGGAGCGGCACCCCGCACACCACCGCGCCGTACAGCTCCGGGCGCTGCGTCATGGCCGCGCCCACCAGCAGGCCGCCGTTGCTGCCGCCGTAGATGGCCAGCTTCTTGGCCTGCGTGTACTTCTCCTTCGCCAGGTACTCGGCCGCGCCCGCGAAGTCGTCGAAGACGTTCTGCTTGTTCGCGCCCCGGCCCGCCTCGTGCCACGCGGTGCCGTACTCACCGCCGCCGCGCAGGTTGGCCACCGCGTAGACGCCGCCCGCGTCCAGCCACGGCAGGATGCTGGCGCGGAAGGAGGGCTGCATGCTGACGAGGAAGCCGCCATAGCCGTACAGCAGCGTGGGCGCGTTGCCGTCCTTCTTCAGGCCCTTCTTGTGGACGAGGAACATGGGCACCTTCGTGCCGTCCTTCGACGTGAAGAAGACCTGCTCCGTGGTGTACGCGTCCGGGTCCATGGGCACCTCCACCTTCGCCCACAGGTCCACCTTCCCGCTCTTCACGGACGTCCGGTACACCTGCCGGGGCGTGGTGAAGGAGCTGTAGGAGAAGTACGCGTCGTCCTGGTCCTCCAGGCCCGTCAGGTTGCTGGCGGCGCCCACGCCGGGCAGCTGCACGGTGCGCACCGGCTTGCCCTCCAGCGTGGTGATACGCAGCTCCGTCGTCACGTCCTTGAGGTACTCCAGCGCCAGGTGGCCGCCCACCAGCGACACGCTCTCCAGCGTGGCCTTGGGGTCCTCCGGCACCAGCTCCTTCCAGTTCGCCCGGTCCGCCTTCCTGGGGTCCACGGCGAAGATGCGCTGGCGCGGGGCGCCCTCGTCGGTGACGACGTAGAAGCGGTCCTTCCACGCGAGCACGGTGTACTTGGCGCCCTTGCCCTTCACGAGCAGCCGCCAGTCCTTGTCCGCCGGGTGCTTCCAGTAGACGTCGTTCTCGCTCCAGCCGCGCAGGATGGAGGCGAAGAGGTACTTGCCGTCGCGCGACAGGTCGCCCTGGAGGAACGTCGTCGGGTCGCCGGTGCGCTCGTGCACCACGACGTCCTTCTTCGGGTCCTCGCCCAGCTTGTGGAACTTGAGCTCGGTGTAGCCCGGGCGCGCGTCCACCGGGATGGAGGCGTCCGTGGGCAGCCACTCGTAGTAGAAGCCCTTGCCGTCCGGGGTCCAGTTCGTGTTGGCGTACTTCGCGCCCTCGATCACGTCGACCTTGGACCACTCACCGGTGTCCACGTCGATGACGTGCAGGGTGGCCTCGTCCGCGGCGTTGGGGCGCACCGCGAAGGCCACGCGCTTGCCGTCCCACGACGGCACCCAGCGGCCCAGGGACACCGGGGCGTCCTTGCTCATGGCGTTGGGGTCCAGCAGCACCTTCTCCTGTCCGGACTCGCCGTCCTTCCAGTAGACGATGGCCTTCTCCTTGTCCTTGTGGGTCCGCATGTAGAAGAAGCGGTTGCCCCGGCGGAACGGCGCCGTCACGGAGTCCACGTAGAACAGCTCCGTGAAGCGCTTCTCCAGCGCGGCGCGGCCCGGCAGCTTCTCCAGCGCGGCGCGGGCGAAGCCGTCCTGCGCCTTCATCCAGGCCTGGACCTCCGGGGCCTTCTCGTCCTCCAGCCAGCGGTACGGGTCCGCCACCTGCTGTCCATGCAGCGTGTCCATCACCGCGTCGGAACGGGTCGCCGGGTAGGCCATGCGGGAAGGGCCCTCCTGGGCCGGAGCGCTCTGCGTCGCTGGGGACGCGGCGGGGGCTTCGTCACGCGTGGCTTCCTTCGCGGAGGTGCACGCCACGAGCGACAGCAGGGCAGGCATGAGGAGCTTTCTCATGGGGTACAGCAGATACAAGAAGCCCCCCGCCCCGGCCCGCAAAAAAGCGTGGGCCGCGCCACGCCTGGATGCCCCCTGGGAAAGACGAAGGGCGCGTCCCGGTCCCATGACCGTGACGCGCCCCGTCATCCCCGTCAGGCCCTTGCGAGCCCCTGGAGGATGATGCCGCTTAAGCCGATTCCTTCTTCGGCTCCGGAGTCTCCTTGTTGTCCTGCGAGTGCAGGACGACGGGCTCGCTCTTCTTGAGGATGACCTCCTCGGAGATGAGCACCTCGCGGGCCGTCTTGCGGGACGGGATTTCGTACATCACGTCCAGCATGGCCGTCTCCAGGATGGAGCGCAGGCCGCGAGCGCCCGCCTTGCGGCGGATGGCCTCCGACGCGATGGCCTTCAGGGCCCCGTCGGTGAACTTCAGCGACACGCCGTCCAGCTCGAAGAGCTTGCGGTACTGCTTGGTGAGCGCGTTCTTGGGCTCGCCCAGGATGTTCACGAGCGCGCCTTCGTCCAGCTCCTCCAGCGCGGTGATGATAGGCAGACGGCCGATGAACTCCGGAATCATGCCGAACTTGAGCAGGTCCTCCGGCTCCACGTGCTTGAGCAGCTCACTCAAGTTGCGCTGCTTGCGCGACTGGATCTCCGCGCCGAAGCCCAGGCTGCGGCCGCCCAGGCGCCGCTCAATCACCTGCTCCAGGCCGCCGAACGCGCCGCCGCAGATGAAGAGGATGTTGGTGGTGTCCACCTGCAGGAACTCCTGCTGCGGGTGCTTGCGGCCACCCTTGGGCGGGACGTTGGCCACCGTGCCTTCGATGATTTTCAGGAGCGCCTGCTGCACGCCCTCGCCGCTCACGTCGCGGGTGATGGAGGGGTTCTCCGACTTGCGGGCGATCTTGTCGATTTCGTCGATGTAGACGATGCCCCGCTGCGCGCGCTCGATGTCGTGGTCCGCGGCCTGCAGCAGGTTGACGATGATGTTCTCCACGTCCTCACCGACGTAGCCGGCCTCCGTGAGGCACGTGGCGTCCGCGATGGTGAAGGGGACGTTGAGGATGCGCGCCAGGGTCTGCGCGAGCAGCGTCTTGCCGGAGCCCGTGGGGCCGAGCAGCAGGATGTTGCTCTTCTGCAGCTCCACGTCGTCCATGGCGACCTTGGACTCGATGCGCTTGTAGTGGTTGTGCACCGCCACGGAGAGCGTCTTCTTCGCGCGCTCCTGGCCCACCACGTACTCGTCCAGCACGGCCTTGATTTCAGAGGGCCGGGGGATGCGCAGCTTGGTGTCCTTGGTCTCCTCGCGGTCGATCTCCTCCGCGATGATGTCGTTGCACAGCCCGATGCACTCGTCGCAGATGTAGACCGTCGGGCCCGCGATGAGCTTCTTCACCTCCTTCTGCGACTTGCCGCAGAAGGAGCAGCAGAGGGTCTGGTTGTCTCGCTTCTCCACGTTCTTACCCGCCATGAAATCCCTCGCTGCGCCTGAAAGGCCCCAACCCGCTTCGCGTCCGGTCCCCTGCCCCTGCGTCCAATCTAGTCAGCCCCCATCTGGAACGTCCACGCACCTTCCGGGTACTTAACAAGGGGAAAATGCCGGTGACGGGAGAAACGAGAAGGCCGGAGGCGCGGGAGAGATTCCCAGCACCCCCGGCCGCCGGCCGGGTGGTTGACACCCCGGCCCTTTGCGGATGTCGGTGTGTCTACTTCTTCTCTTCCGGCTTCACACCCACGACCTTCCGCGGGTCCTGGATGGAGTCGATGATGCCGTACGCCTTCGCCTCCGTCGCGCCCATGAAGTAGTCGCGGTCCGTGTCCTTCTCCACGCGCTCGATCGTCTGGCCGGTGTGCTTGACGATGAGCTCGTTGAGCTTGGCCTTCATGCGGAGGATTTCGCGGGCCTGGATTTCGATGTCCGTCGCCTGGCCACGCGCGCCGCCGAGCGGCTGGTGGATCATGATGCGGCTGGAGGGCAGCGAGTAGCGCTTGCCCTTCGCGCCGGCGAGCAGCAGCACGGCGCCCATGGAGGCCGCCTGCCCCACGCAGATGGTGGAGACGGGCGCCTTGACGTACTGCATCGTGTCGTAGATGGCCAGACCGGCCGTCACCGACCCGCCGGGCGAGTTGATGTAGAGGTTGATGTCCTTGTCCGGGTCCTCGGACTCCAGGAACAGGAGCTGGGCGACGATGGCGTTGGCCACGTCATCGTCGATCTCCGTTCCCAGCATGACGATGCGGTCCTTCAGGAGCCGGCTGTAGATGTCGTACGAGCGCTCACCCCGGTGGGTCTGCTCGATGACGTAGGGGACGGGCATGAAGGGCATGTCGGATGAACCTCTAGAAGGGTCTCAGGTGCCTTGAAGGAAAAGCCTCAAGAATACTTCGCCCGGCCCTTGAGGAATTCAATCGTCTTTTCCTCGCGAAGTCGCAGAGACAACCCAAGGCGCTCGTCCGGGCCCTTGAAGTACTTCTTCACCTGGGCGACCGGCTGGTTGGCCTCGATGGCCAGGTCCTCGATGCGCTTCTCCACGTCCTCGTCGGACGCCTGGATGTTCTGCTGCTGGGCGATGGCTTCAAACAGGAGCGTGCCCTTCACCTCCAGGGTGGCCTTCTCCCGCATCTCGTCGCGCAGGCGGTTGAAGTCCAGGCCCAGCTGGCGCGGGTCGATGCCCTGGCGCTGCATCTGGCGGAAGGCGCCCTCCATCATGGAGTCGATGGCGCGCTCCACCATGGCGCGGGGCACGTCGAACGGGTTCTTCTCCAGCAGCGCCTTGATGAGCCCGTCGCGCTCGTCCACGGTGGCCTGGTTCTTCTTGGCCTTCTCCAGGTCCGAGCGCACCTTGGCGCGCAGCTCGTCCACCGTCTGCGCGACGCCGGTCTCCTTGGCGAAGTCGTCGTTGAGCTCCGGCACCACCGGCTTCTTCAGCTCCTTGACGGTGATGTGGAAGACGGCCGTCTTCCCGCGGACCTCTTCGGCCTGGTAGTCCTGCGCGAACGTGTACTCCACGTCCTTGGACTCGCCGACCTTCACGCCCGCCAGCTGCGGGATGTTGCCCTGGATGAGGTCGCCGTCCTGCACGCGCACGCCAATGCCGTCCGCCTTGCTGCCGGGGAACGCATTGCCGTCCACCTTCGCCTCGAAGTCGATGGTGACCTGATCACCCTGGGCGGCGGTGTCGCGGTCGGTGACGGGCTCGATGCGGCCCATGTTCTGGCGCATCTGCTCAATCTGCTGGTTCACCGCGTCGTCGGGGACGGCGGTGTCCACCTTCGTCAGGGACAGGCCCTCGAAGTCCTTGGCCTCCACCTTCGGCTTCACCTCGACGCGGGCCTCGAAGTTGAAGGGGGCGCCGGGCTTGAGGCCGGAGTTGGTCACCTGGGGAGAGGCAACGGCCTCCACCTTGTGCTCGCGCACGGCGTCCAGGTAGGCGCGCTGCACGACGCGCTGGATGACGTCGTCCTCCACCTGCTCGCGGTACTTCTGCTCGAGGATGCGGCGGGGAACCTTGCCCTGACGGAAGCCGGGCATCTTCACCTGGCCGCTGAGCGCGGCGTACGCGCGGTTGAGCTCCTCAACGACGCGGGCGTTGTCGACCTCGATGGAGAGCTTCTTCTCGATGGGAGAGAGCTCTTCGACCTGGACCTTCATGCGGGCCTCGCTCGCCGCCTCCACGGGCAGTACGTCCCGGGGCGGCAACCGGAAAGTGGGACGTGCGGCTTTAGGGGATAGGCACGAACGGGTCAACGCGAAATGGGCGAGGAGGGACTCGAACCCTCACACCTTGCGGTACCAGATCCTAAGTCTGGCGCGTCTACCAGTTTCGCCACCCGCCCGACGCGTCGCGCGACCGCCGTCCTACTCCGAAACGTCCGTGGACGACAGGGGCTTTCCCGCGCGGACCTCCCCGTGAGGGAGCGCCGGAAAAGACACAGGGCCCCTTCCGTTTCCAGAAGGGGCCCTGCGAGTGAGAGCGGAGGGAATCGAACCCACAACCTATGGATTAAGAGTCCATTGCTCTGCCAATTGAGCTACGCTCCCGGCTTGGTTCGTCTGCCGCGTTGGCTGCGCGACGTCCGAGGTGGCGCGGTGAATACCGGTCGCCGCCTGTCCTGTCAAAACGTTTTTGCACACCCCTCACATTCTCCCCGCTGGAACCGGATGCCGGGCGTGCGGCCGACCGTCCCCGGCACCGGGAAGCGATGCGAAGGGTCTGCCCGGCTCGCATGTTGATCCACGCCGCGGTTCGCGCTGCAGGTCTGTAGCAGGTGCCCTTCCGGGCCCCTGCCCCACAGTCCCTGCGCCGTGCTCCCGGGCAACCATGTGGGCGGGCGAGGGTCGTCCGCCTTTTCGAGCGGTGCTGGAGACACAGTGATGGATGCGAATGTGAAGGCGGACGGAACGACGTCGCCGCAGGGCGCGGCCTGGAACCGGGAGCGGGTGGACCTGGTGAAGCGGACCATCTGCCCGCGGGGAATCAGCGAGGACGAGTTCGCCCTCTTCATCGAGCAGTGCAAGCGCAGCGGGTTGGATCCGCTCCTCAAGGAAGCGTTCTGCGTGGCGCGCCGCCAGAACATCGGCAACCGCGAGCGGCCCAACTGGGTGACGAAGTACGAGTTCCAGCCGTCGGAGGCGGGCATGCTCGCCCGGGCGGAGCGCTTTCCGGACTTCAAGGGCATCCAGGCGAGCGCGGTGTTCGCCGAGGACGAGATCGTCGTGGACCAGGGCAAGGGCGAGGTGGTGCACCGCTTCAACCCGGCCAAGCGCAAGGGCGCCCTGGTGGGTGCCTGGTCGCGCGTGGTGCGCGAGGGGAAGCTGCCCGTGGTCGTCTGGCTGGACTTCTCCGGCTACGTCCAGCAGACGCCGCTGTGGGCCAAGATTCCCACGACGATGATTGAGAAGTGCGCGCGCGTGGCGGCGCTGCGCAAGGCGTACCCGGAGGCCTTCGGCGGACTGTACGTGCGCGAGGAGATGCCGGCCGAGGAGTACGACGCGCACCACGACGAGCCGGCGCCCGCGTCCGGTTCCTACGAGGTGCTGGGCTCCAAGCCGGGCCCGGTGAAGGCGTCCTTCCCCACCCTGGCTCCGGCGCCTGTCGCGGCGGAGACCCCCAAGGCGGTGGAGACGGCGCGGACTCCAGAGCGGACTCCGGAGAAGGAGGAGGCGCGGCTGGACGTGGACCTGCCGCTGGCGCCAGCCAAGACGGTGGCGGCGGTGCCCGTGGCCCAGACGCCCGAGCGTCCCAAGGCGAGCGCGGTGGTGGTGGCGTTCGGCCCGCACAAGGGCAAGACGACGTCCGAGCTGTCCGACGACGAGCTGAGCGAGACCATCGACCTGGCGCACGAAAAGCTGATGGAGCAGCCCCGGGCCAAGTGGGCGAAGGCCATGCGCGAGAACCTCACCGCGCTGGAGGCGGAGACGGAGCTGCGCTGCCAGGTGCCCACGGCGAAGAACGGCGCCGCGAACCCGGAGGCCTGAAGTCCCGGCGGGGCACGAAATGAACAACGCCCGCGTCCCGGAAGAGGGGCGCGGGCGTTTCGCTTTTCAGGCCAGGAAGGGGCTGGGAAAGGGTTGCGCCCAGAGGGACTTGAACCCCCAACCCTCGGCTTCGAAGGCCGATGCTCTATCCAGTTGAGCTATAGGCGCGGGGCGAAGCGGGAGAAGAAGGGCGAATGACCGGGATCGAACCGGCAACCTCCGGAGTCACAGTCCGGCGCTCTAACCAGTTGAGCTACATTCGCCGTCACTTCACACGTCACGGCTTTGAAAGGCGGCGGTCTCCTACCGTGGAAACCAGAGCCATTCAAGGCCAAAACCATCTGCCAGCAGATTTGCGCCCCAGGCAGGGCTCGAACCTGCGACCCCCGACTTAGAAGGTCGGTGCTCTATCCAGCTGAGCTACTGGAGCTGGTCGGCCAACAACACTGCGGCAACATCACGGCACTTCAAGTCGGGGCGAGAGGATTTGAACCTCCGACCCCCTGCGCCCAAGGCAGGTGCGCTACCAGGCTGCGCTACGCCCCGAGAAGTGCTGCATTCTTCGCCTAACGCGGACGGACGCGCAAGCCTGCTCTTCCTGACGCCCGCCCGGCCGGTCAGAGCGCCAACAGATGCCGGCGCATCAACTGGAAGGCCCGGGCCCGGTGAGACACCCGGGACTTCTCCTCCGGAGTGAGCTCCGCCATGGAGCGGCCGCCCTCCCCGTCCACCTGGAACACGGGGTCGTAGCCGAAGCCGTGGGTCCCCTTCGGCGCGCGCAGGATGACGCCCTCGCAGCGGCCCACCTCCACCCGGGGGGCGTCCCCCTTGCCCGTCACCAGCGCCAGCGCGCAGCGGAAGGACGCGGTGCGCTGGTCATCCGGCACGTCCGCCAGGTCCGCGAGGAGCTTCTCGTACCGGTCCTTGTCGCTCCCCGGCGCGTAGCGCGCGGAGAGCACGCCGGGCCGCCCGCCCAGCGCGTCCACGCACAGCCCGGAGTCGTCCGCCAGCGCGGGCAGCCCCGTGGCCAGGGAGTACTCGCGGGCCTTCTTCACCGCGTTGTCCTCGAAGGTGGCGGCGTCCTCCACGGGCTCCGGCACGGGCGGCAGGTCCTTGAGGGACACCACCTCCACGGCGTCGCCCACGAGCAGGCGCAATTCGCGCACCTTGCCGGCGTTGCCGGTGGCGAAGAGCAGCTTCGGCTTCATCCCAGCACCTTCGCCTGCGCGGCGGCGAGCTGCTGGATGGCGGCCAGGCCTCCGTCCAGCATCGCGTCCATCGACTTGCGGTCGAAGAGCTTGTGCTCGGCGGTGCCCTGCACCTCCACGATGCGGCCGTCGCCCGTGGCCACGAGGTTCAGGTCCACCTCCGCGGTGGAGTCCTCGTCGTAGTCCAGGTCCACGCGCACCTCGCCGTTCACCACGCCCACGGAGACGGCCGCGAGCGGGGTGAGGCCCTTCAGGATGCCCGGCTTGTTGAGCGAGCGCATGGCCAGCACCAGCGCCACGTACGCGCCGGTGATGGACGCGGTGCGCGTGCCGCCGTCCGCCTGGATGACGTCACAGTCCAGCGTGAAGGTGCGCACGCCCAGCGCCTGCAGGTCCACGGACGCGCGCAGGGCCCGGCCGATGAGGCGCTGGATCTCCATGGTGCGGCCGGACTGCTTGCCCTTGGCGGCTTCACGGGAGCCGCGGGTGTGCGTGGCGCGCGGGAGCATGCCGTACTCGGCCGTCACCCAGCCTGAGCCCTTGCCCATCAGGTGCGGCGGGACGCGGTCCTCCACCGAACAGGTGACGAGCACCTTGGTGTGACCGAACTCCACCTGGACGGAGCCCTCCGCGTAGCGGTTGACGTTGGGCGTGAGGGTGACAGGCCGGAGGTCCAGCGCACCACGGTTGAAGGAACGCACGAGGGAAGGCTCCTGACAGGAGGGGACGGGTAAAGCCCCCACGCTTTATCAGGGCGCGGTGGATCCAGCCACCGGTTGCGAGGGCGACGAGTCCCGCTTGCGCGTCTCCCGCAGGAAGGCCTGCACCCCGTCCGCGATGGCCTCCGCCAGGGTCTCCTGGTACGCCGCGCGGCCCAGCTTCGCCCCCTCCTGCGGGTGGGAGATGAAGCCCACTTCAATCAGCACCGCCGGCGCCTCCACGCCCGTGAGGACGAAGAAGGGCGCCTGCTGCACGCCCCGGTCCGTGGCGCCGCTCCTGGACACCAGGCGCGGGTGGATGGCGTAGGCCAGCCGGGACGCGTCCGAGTGCGCCTCCGTGCGCGCCAGGTCGTCCAGGATGAAGGCCAGCGTGGAGTGCCCGCGCGCGGAGCGGGCCGTGGGGGCCTCCGCGTTCTCGCGGTCCGCCACCGCTCGCGCCGCTTCGCCGGAGGCGTTGGCGGAGAGGAAGTACGTCTCGATGCCCTCGGTGCGCTCGCGCAGGCGCTTCGTGGGCATGGAGTTGGCGTGGATGGAGAGGAAGAGGTCCGGCCGCTGGACGTTGGAGAACTCCACCCGCTCCGACAGCGCCATCAGCGTGTCGTGCTCGCGCGTGAGGAACACCTCGCTGCCCGCGGCCTCCAGCTTCTCCCGCAGGCGCTGGGCAATCTGGAGCGCGATCTCCTTCTCCCAGAGCTCGCCGGGCCCCTTCGCGCCCTCCTTCGCCCCGCCATGTCCCGGGTCGATGACGATGCGCGCGCCGCGCTCCCCCGCCCCGGCGAGGGCCGGCAGGAGGCACGCGAGCAGGGGGAGCCAGAGGGGGAAGCGGCGCGGCGACATTCGCGCCGGATCTTAGCGGAGGCCCGGCCCGGAGGCGAAATCCGGGCCCGGCGCTCGTGCTTCAGCCGATGACGTCGATGCCGGGGCGGCCCGCTTGCACTTCGCCGATGAGGGCCGCGTCCACGCCCGCCTTCTCCAGGGCCTGGATGGCCTTGAGCGCGTGGCGCGCGGGCACGCTGGCCAACAGGCCGCCGTTGGTCTGCGCGTCCGCGAGCAGCCACTGGATGTGCTCCGGCAGCCCCTCCGGGAACGTCACCTGCTTCTTCACGTGGGCGAGGTTCGTCTTCGTGCCGCCCGGAATCACGCCGGCCTCCGCCAGCGCGGGCACCTCCGCGATGAGCGGGATGCGCTCCAGGTCGATGGCCGCGCGCGTCTTCGCGCCGTTCATCATCTCCAGGAGGTGGCCCAAGAGGCCAAAGCCCGTCACGTCCGTGAGCGCGTGCACCTTGAAGGCGCCCGACGCGAAGACCTCTCCCGCCGCCTTGTTGAGCGTGGCCATCTGCGCCGTCACGCGCCTGGTGAGCTGCTTGGACGCAAGGCCCCGCTTGATGGCGGTGGCGGCGATGCCCGTGCCCACGGGCTTGGTGAGCAGCAGCACGTCCCCCGGCTTCGCGCCCGCGTTGGTGAGCACCTTCTTCGGGTGCACCACGCCGGTGACGGCCATGCCGAACTTGGGCTCCGGGTCGCGGATGCTGTGGCCGCCCAGGATGGGGATGCCCGCCTCGTCCGCCTTGGACTGGCCGCCCGCCAGAATCTTCTGCAGCGTCTTGAGCGGCAGCTCGTCCGGGAAGCACACCAGGTTGAGCGCGAACAGCGGCTTCGCGCCCATGGCCCAGATGTCCGACAGCGCGTTGGCCGCGGCGATGGCGCCGAACTGGAACGGGTCGTCCACGAGCGGCGGGAAGAAGTCCACCGTCTCCACCACGGCCATGCCCGGCGCCACCTGGTACACGGCGGCGTCGTCATTGGTGTTGAAGCCCACCAGGGCCCGGGGGTGGGACGCCGCCCCCTTGAGCCCGCCCAGGACCGTGGCCAGGTCCCCCGCCTTGAGCTTCGCCGCGCAGCCCGCGCAGTGGCTCATCTCCGTGAGGCGCTTCTTCGGCGCCGCCGGCTTCGCACCCGCCATGATGTTCCCCGCCCTACTCCGCGCGCACGTAGTCGCGCTTCATGAGCTGCACCACCGACTCGGCGGTGAGCACGTCGTCGCCGTCCGAGTGGTCCAGCACGCCGCCCAGCGACCCGTGGTTGTGCACCAGCTGCAGCACGTCCAGCAGCTCCGGCGTCAGTTCCTTCAACGGCGCCGTCAGGGGCTGCGCGAGGCGCAGCGCCGTGGCCATGGGCGGCAGGTTCGGCTGCAGGCGCTTGAACTCGTCCAGCTGCCTGAGGGCGTCCATCAGGAGCGCTTCGGTGGAGGAGTCCAGTTCCACCATGAACTCCTGCGTGTCCGCCGGGCGCAGCTCGAAGTCACCCTCTTCCCAGGTGACGATGCGGTTGAAGCTCTTCTGCGGGCCCAGGTTGTGGTTGTCGTCGATGACCGCGTAGTACACGCGGCCCTGGCGCAGGTAGATGCGGCCCTCGTGGGCGTTGTTCACCACGAGCACGCCGTTCTTCTTGGACGTGTGGAAGAGCTGGAGCAGGTCCGGGAGGGGAATCTCTTCAATCTTCCCCGTCATGGAGCTGGCCTTGGTGGTGCGCGCGGCCTGGGCGGCGGCGGCCTCCTCCAGCTTCTGCTTCACGACGCTTTCGTCCACGGGGGCGCTCTCCGCGCCCTGGTGCACCAGCTTGAGGATGGAGGTCCCGATGAGGATGCGGTCCCCCTCCTTCAGCTTGGCCTGCTTGACCTTCTCGCCGTTGACGAAGGTGCCGTTGGTGGACCCCAGGTCCTCGATGGTGATGGCTCCGTCGGAGAACAGGATCTTCGCGTGCTTGCGCGAGACCATGTCCTCCACCAGCACCATGTCCAACTCGCTCGACCGTCCGACGACGATCTGCTTGTTGGCCTTCAGCGGGAACTCACCGCCCTGGTACTTCCCGGAGATGAACTTGAGGGCAAAGGACTTCGCCGTACCGCCAGGAGTGCTCACGGTGCCGCGACCTCGATGATGGAAGTTGCCATGGTGCTCAACCCGTCACTTCCGCCTTCCCCGGGTCCTTCACCAGGTTGAGGTACATCTGCGCGCTCTTGTTGCCGGGGCTGCGCACGAGCACGTCTTCCCAGACCTTCACCGCCTCGTCACGGCGTCCCGCCGAGTACAGGGCGATTCCGTAGTTGATCCGTCCAGGAATGTACGACGGATTCTGCGCGATGACCTGTTCGTATTCCGCCAGGGCCGCCGCGTTGTCGCCCGCGTCGCGCAGGGCGTTGCCCAGCTTGAGGCGGATGTCCACGAACTCCGGGAAGTGCGCCAGCGCGCGGCGGTACTCTTCAATGGCCTTCTGCCAGACGCCGCTGGAGGCGAACACGTCGCCGATGTCGGCGTACATGTTGGCCACCTTCTTCATGACGTACGGGTCCAGCTCGCCGGGGGAGCCCTTCTGGCGGGACAAGGCGGCCTGGTAGACCTCCTTCGCCTCCGCGTACTTCCCCATGTCGTTGTAGATGACCGCCAGGTTGAGCGCGGCCTCGGTGTACGCGGGGTTGAGCCGCAGCGCGGACTCAAAGGCCCGCTGCGCCCGGGCGAACTGGCCCTGGTCGTGGTAGATGATGCCGAGCATGTTGTAGACGTCGGCGAAGGTCGGATTCTGCTCGACCACCTTCGTCAAGAACTGCTCGGCCTGGGCGTACTGCTTCTTCTCGAAGGAGCCGCGCCCGAGGGTCAGTAGCTGCTTGAGGGCTTCGTCCATGACTCGGCCCGCGCGGGCCCTGCCTCCTCGGGTAGCCTACATGAGCCCGGGCGAAAACAAGAATTGATCGCCCTCGCGCACCAGCAATAACGGACGCTCCCCCCGCGTGTCGACCGGCCGCGCCGGAAGGTCTCCCTCCACCCGGTAGTGTTCCGTCACCGTCACGTCGTCCCGCTCCAGGCGCGCGTACCAGGCCTGGACCGTCAGCCGCCGCTTGCTCAAGGGGGCCATTTCCTCCCACGTCCGCCCTGCCCCGCCGTCCCCACCCGGGCCGGCCAGCCGCGCCAGCGCTTCCGGGCGGCCTTGCGCCAGGGCCTGCCGCCGCGCCTCCAGCGCCGCCACCGCCGCCACCAGCCGGGGCGCCACCGAGGAGACCGGCTTCCACCGGCCGGACTCGCGGGTGAAGGGCACCACCTCCACGCCCGCGGTGCTGACCGTCGTGGCGCCCAGCGCGCCCTCGAAGTCCAGCGTGGTGAAGGCCTCCGCGCTCTGGCCGTCCGGCGCCACGGAGACGGAGATGCGGGCGTACTGGAGCTTTTGCGAGACGAGCGGGGCCTGCGCGCCGGGCACGGGGAGGGACACACCGTCGTGCTCGGCCTGCTTCAGGGTGGTGACGATTTCGGCTTCCGGTCCGGCCAGGGCGCCCAGCAGGCGCGAGCCCAGGAACACGAGGACGCAGGCGGCCGCGAGCACGGCGATGGCGATGCCCCCCAGCCGGCCCCAGTCCTCCGAGCGCCTCACGAGCCCAGCATCTTCTGGGCGCGCTGGGCGGCGGGCGTGCCCGGCAGACGCTTGAGGACTTCCTTCAGCGTGTTCTGCGCGCGCTCCGTGTCGTTGAGCTTCACGTACGCGTTGTGGAGGTCGAAGAGGGCCTCCTCCTCCAGCGGCGTGCCCGGGTAGTCCTTGAGCAGCCCCTCCAGGCGCTGGGCCACGGCCTTCCAGCGCTCGCGCCTGGCGTAGAAGGACGCGACGTACAGCTCATGGCGCGCCAGGCGCTCCCGGGCGTCATCCCGGTGCATCTTGGCGTCCTTCACGTACTGCGAATCCGGGTACTCGCGCAGGAAGACGTTCATGGCCCGGAGCGCGTCGTACATGGGCTTCTGCTCCTTCTCGTAGGAAGGCGGCAGGGCGAAGAACTCCGAGGGGAACTCCTGCACGTAGGACAGGGCCGCGCGGTAGGCCGCGTAGTCCACCTTGGGGTGCGTGGGGTGCAGCCGCATGAAGGAGTCGAACTTCTCACGCGCCTCCGGGAACATCTCCCGGGCGAAGTCCAGGTCCCCCAGCTTGAGCTCCGCCTCGCGGGCGGCCTCCAGGTAGGGGAACTTGGTGCGGACGTGGTCGAAGTACTTCTCCGCCTTGAGGTAGTCCTTGTCCTCCAGCGCGGCCTCGCCCAGGGCCAGGTTCTCCGCCGCCTGGGTGGCGTAGTCAGGCTCGCCCGCGGGCCCCGCGGAGAGGGCGGCACAGGCGGACAACATCAGGGCGGACAGGACGAGGACGGCGGAGCGCATCACGCCCCCAAACTATTCGTCCTGCCCGGAGGGGTCCAGCGAAGGTTCTCCCACCAGCCGGGTCACGATGTCCGGCGCGAAACCCCTGCCCAACAGGAGCCGCCCCGCCCGCGCCTGCTCCTTCGCGTCCAGCGGGCGGCCCGCCAGGCGCCTCTTCTCCAGCACCTGCCGGGCGGCCTCCAGCGCGTCGAAGCCCACCGCGTCCTTCGCGTCCGACAGCGCGCGCCGGGCCTCCGTGCCCTCCAGTCCGTGCGCTTGCAGACGCTGGAGCACGGCGCGAGGGCCCAGCTTCCCCTTGGACAAAAGGGCGGCGGCGCGGTCGCGCGCGAACTTCGCGTCGTCCAGGTAGCCCCACTCCGACAAACGGGCGAGCACCGCGTCGCGCACGGACTCCGGATAGCCCTTGCGCTCCAGGGCGAGCGACAGCTCATGCCGGCTCCTGCCGCGTGCCTTGAGCAGGCGCAGACAGGCATCGGTGGCGCGCTGGACAGCCTCGGGGCCTTCGGGCTCGTCAACCATCGCGGAGTCCCTACCATGTGGTAACAGGCCGAAGCCATGCACCCCATCCTCGCCCGCTTCCTCACCGCTGACGCCGCCAGGGAAACGCTCCGCAAGGAGAAGGCGGGCGAACCGCTGACTCCGGAGGAGCAGCACTTCGTGGCCGCCGCGGACACCAACCCCAAGCAGAAGGCCATGCTCCTGGGCGTCAGTGGCCGCGCGCTGTCCTCGGACGCACAGGCCGCGCTGGTGCTCCTGGCCGCGCACGCCGCCGCGCGCGCGCTCGCGGCGGACGAGTCCCTGGCCGCCGCCACGCAGAAGGCGCGCGAGGCGCTGAAGGAGGAGGGCGCGAGCGACGAGGAGTCGGATGCCTTCCTCGCGTCCATCCTGCTGGAGGAGGCCTTCGGCTACGAGCAGGAGGTGGACAGCTTCGACGCGGACTACGTGAAGGAGTCCCTGGGCGAGGTGCCCGCCCTGGCCTCGCTGTCCAAGGAGTCCGTGGACGCGCTGTTCCTCGCGTTCGCCAAGGCCGCGCCCAACGACGCGGACCGCAAGGCGCGCGAGCACATGGCGCGGGCGCTCTTCGACATCGCGTGGGCGGAGGGGCCCACCTCCATCAACCCGGAGCACCTGGAGACGCTGCTGGACAACGAGGTCGTCCAGGAGTCCGACGAGGTGCAGGACGCGCGCGTGCGCGCCACCGTGTCGCTGCTCCAGACGCTGGCGCACCAGGGGCTCATTGGTCCCATGCGCCTCACCCGGCTGCGCGCGCAGCTGGGGGACGACGACGCCTGAGCGGCGCCGCCCTCCCCTTTTCGTGAAGCGCTAGAAGCGTTCGATCTGGAAGTCGTCGTCGCCCCCGGCCGCCGGAGCGGGCGCGGCCACCGGGGCGGGCGTGGGCGGACGGGCCGCCACCTGCGGAGGCAGCGGCCGGCCCTGGACGACGCCGGGCGGCGGGGTGGCGGGACGCGCCGCCGCGACACCCGGCGGAGGCGTCATGGGGCGCGCGGCCATGGGCGCTCCGGGGCGCGGGGCCTGGGGCACCGGCGCGGGCGTAGGCGCCGAGGGAACCGCCTGCGCGGGCGCGCCCTTCTGCGCGAAGGACGCCGAGCCCGGGATGGGCCGCTCCTCGCCGACCTTGGCGTCGAAGTTGTCCCACTTCGAGTCGGACGTGCCGCTGATGCCGGAGAAGCGCAGCGCGAAGTCGTCCGGGTTGCTGGCCTGGCGGTGGGCCTCGTCGTAGGTGACCAGGCCGTTGCGCACCAGGCTCATCAGCGACTGGTCGAAGGTCTGCATCCCGTAGGAGTCCGTGCCCTGCGAGATGGCGTCGTGGATCTCCTTCGTGCGGTCCTTGTCTTCAATCAGCTCGCGCACGCGCGCGGTGACGCGAAGCACCTCCACCGCGGCCACGCGGCCCTTGCCGTCCGCGCGCGGAACCAGGCGCTGACTGACGACGCCGCGAAGCACGCTGGAGAGCTGCAGGCGCACCTGCTTCTGCTGGTGCGGGGGGAACGCGGACACGATGCGGTTGATGGTCTCCGTGGCGTCCAGCGTGTGCAGCGTGGACATCACCAGGTGGCCCGTCTCCGCGGCGTGGAGCGCCGTTTCAATGGTCTCGTGGTCGCGCATTTCGCCCACCAGGATGACGTCCGGATCCTGGCGCAGCGCGGACTTCAGGGCCTGCGAGAAGCTCATCGTGTCCACACCCACTTCGCGCTGGTTCACGATGGAGCGCTTGTCGCGGATGAGGAACTCGATGGGGTCCTCGATGGTCATGATGTGGTTGGTTTCGTTGGAGTTGATGTAGTCGATCATCGCCGCCAACGTGGTGGACTTGCCGGAGCCCGTGGTGCCCGTCACCAGCACCAGGCCGCGCTCCTCGCCGCACACCTTCTCCAGCACCGTGGGCAAGAGCAGGTCCTTCATCGTCATCACCTTGAAGGGGATGACGCGGAGCACGGCGCCCACCGTGCCGCGCTGCTGGAAGACGTTCACGCGGAAGCGGCCCAGGCCCGGCACGCCGTAGGCCAGGTCCACCTCGTTGCTGACCTTGAACTTCTCCTTCTGGAACTCGTTCATGATGCCGAACGCCATGCGCGCCACCTCTTCCGGGGGCAGGCGGCGGCCGTCCTTGAGCGGCACCAGCGAACCATCCACGCGGAACATGGGCGGCAGACCCGCCTTCAGGTGGATGTCGGAGGCTCCGCCGCGCAGGGCGATCTGCAGGATTTCGTTGAGTTCCATGAGGGTGTCCGGATGGTAGCAGAACGCCCGCGCGCATCGCGACGGGGCGACGCCCACCCGCTTGCCCGCAAAGCACGACGGCGGAGGCTTCCCGAAGGAAACCCCCGCCGACGAACGGCCGGACAGCTGGCCGGCAAGCGTGATTAGCGCTTGGAGAACTGGAACCGACGACGGGCGCCGGGCTGGCCGTACTTCTTGCGCTCGACCGCGCGGGCGTCGCGGGTGAGGAAGCCGGCCTTCTTCAGCGCCGGACGGAACTCCGGGTTGAAGGCGCACAGCGCGCGCGCGATGCCGTGACGGATGGCACCGGCCTGGCCGGAGAGGCCGCCGCCGCGCACGTTGACCGTGACGTCGAGCTTGCCCTTCTGCTCCAGGATCTCCAGCGGCTGGTTGAGCACCATCTTCGACGTCTCACGGCCGAAGTACTCGTTGATGTCGCGGCCGTTGATGACGACAGCGCCGTTGCCAGGACGCAGCCAGACGCGAGCGGTGGCCTCCTTGCGGCGGCCCGTGGCGTAGAAACCGAGTTCAGGATTGATCGCCATGGTTGTTCTTACGCCTCGACCTTGAACGCCACCGGCTTCTGCGCGGTGTGCGGATGGGTGTCACCAGCATACACCTTGAGCTTCGTCATCATCTGACGGCCCAGGGCATTGCGGGGCAGCATGCGGCGCACGGCGTTGAGGATGATGTCCTCGGGGTGACGCTGGCGCAGCTTCTGGAGGTTGGTGATCTTCAGGGCACCCGGGAAACCGGCGTACGGGTGACGGTAGTACTGCTTGTCCGTCTCCTTCGTGCCCGTCACCTTCACCTTCTCGGCGTTGATGACGATGACGTGGTCACCCGTGTCGATGGACGGGGTGTACGTCGGCTTGTGCTTGCCCTTCAGGAGGGTGGCGATCTGACTGGCGGCGCGGCCAAGCACCTTGTCGGACACGTCGATGACGTGCCACTGGCGCTTGATGTCCCCAGCCTTGGCGCTGTAGGTCTTCTGCGACATTTCGTGCACTCCAGACTTCGGCGCGACGCCCAGGTGCATGCCAGGGGTCGCGTGCTCGTGCGAACCAACCGCGGGTCCTCCGCCTAAACTCCGACAGAAGCCCGGAAAGGCTGACCCTCCTAGTAGGACGGCGGGATCAAGTCAAGGTTGGGAGTACGGGAGACCCCTCAGGGCGCCCGGCCAGGCGTGCCCGGCCCCGGTCCCCCGGCGGCGGGCTTCTTGAAGCGCTCCTTCAGGTTCGCGAAGAAGTTCTTCTCCTTCTCATCCGGAGGGCCCTGACGCGGCGCGTCCATATCCACGACCTCGAAGGCGTCCGGGGGCAGGTCCTCCAGGAAGCGCGAGGGCGTGCGGGGGACCTCCTTGCCGCGCTTCACGCGGGTGGTGGCGCGGGTGAGGTAGAGCAGCTCCTTGGCGCGGGTGATGCCCACGTAGCAGAGGCGGCGCTCCTCCTCGAGGTTCTGCGCCTCGCCCTGCATGCCGCCGTGGGGCATCAGGTCCTCCTCCATGCCGATGAAGAAGACGAGCCGGTACTCCAGGCCCTTGGAGGCATGCAGGGACATCAGCGTCACGCGCTTGTTCTGCCCGGGGACGTCCTCCTCCTCCTGGCGCGTGTCCAGGCTGAGGCGGTTCAGGTACGTGAGGAGGCTGGCCTTGGGGCCCTCGCGCTTCTCGAACTTCTCCAGCGACGCGAGCACCCCGTCCACGCCCTTGAGCTTCTTGTCCGCGGCGGTGCCGGAGACGGCCTTGGCGCGGGTGGCCTCCCGGAAGCCGATCTCCTCCAGCAGCTTCTGCGTGGCCTCCGACAGGCGGGGCGTCTGGGCGAAGGCCTCGCGGTAGCGCTCCACCATCTCCACGAACTCCAGCACCTTGCCGCCCGCGCCCGCGGGCAGGTCGTCATAGGTGTCCGCGCGGCGCATCACCGTCCAGAGCGTCACGCCCTCCGCGCGCGAGTGCGCGTGCAGCCGCTCCATGGTGACGTCGCCGATGCCGCGCGAGGGCACGTTGACGATGCGCATGAGGGAGATTTCGTCCAGCTTGTTCGCCAGGACCTTGAAGTACGCGATGACGTCCTTCACCTCGCTGCGGTCGAAGAACTCGCTGCCGCCCACGACTTCGTAGGCGATGTTCTTCTCACGCAGCATCTCCTCCACCGGGTGGGCCTGGCCGTTGGTGCGGTAGAGCACCGCGATGTCGTCCGCGGGGACGCCCAGCGAGATGTGCTTCTGGATTTCGTGCGCGATGAAGCGGGCCTCCTCTTCATCGTTGGGACAGGCCACCACCTTCACCAGCGGGCCGCCCTTGCGGTCGGTCCACATGCGCTTGTCCTTGCGCTCCGGGTTCTTGGCGATGACGGCGTTGGCCGCGTCCAGCACGCGCTGGGAGGAGCGGTAGTTCTGCTCCAGCCGCACCTCCTTGCCGCCCGGGAAGTGCCGGTCGAAGTCCAGGATGTTGCGCACCTCCGCGCCGCGCCAGGAGTAGATGCACTGGTCGTCATCCCCCACCGCGCACACGTTCCTCGCCGTGCCCGCGAGCAGCTTGAGCAGATCCAGCTGGGCGTGGTTGGTGTCCTGGAACTCGTCCACCAGGAGGTACTGGAAGCGGGCCGTGTACTTGCGGTGCAGGTCCGGGTGCTCGCGCAACAGGCGCGCGGGCAGCACCAGCAGGTCGTCGAAGTCCACGGAGCCCTGCGCCTTGAGCGCGAGCTGGTAGTCCGCGAAGACCATGGAGGTGATGAGGTCGTAGTCATCCCCCATGCCCTCCGGCTTGGGCTGGGGCGCCTCGCCGGAGTTCTTCGCCTTGGAGATGAGGGTGAGGACCTTGCGCGCGTCGAAGGCGCGGTCGTCGATGCGCTTGTCGCGCATGGCGCGGCGGATGATGGAGAGCTGGTCTCCCATGTCCGCGATGGCGAACTTCCTGGGCCAGCCCAGCCGGTGGATGTCCTCGCGCAGCACCTCCGCGCCGAACGCGTGGAAGGTGCAGACCAGCACGCCCTGGGCGCGGGGCCCGGCCATGTGGACGAGCCGCTCCTTCATCTCCGTGGCGGCCTTGTTGGTGAAGGTCACCGCGAGGATGTTGCGGGCCATGATGTGGTTTGGCCGCTCGTTGAGCAGGTGGACGATGCGGTGGGTGATGACCCGCGTCTTTCCACTGCCAGCGCCTGCCAGCACGAGCAGGGGGCCCTGGAGCGTCACCACGGCCTCGCGCTGAGGAGGATTGAGCTTCGAAAGGTCCATTGCGCGCGGGCCAGGGATACCCTTTGATTCGTCCGTGCGCGACTATTTCCTCCGGCTGGCCATCGCATCGCTCGCGCTCGGCGTGGGCGGCGGTTGCCTTGACGGCGAGCGCACGACATCTCCCACCCCGCGCGACGTGGTGACGGCCGCCGCACCGACCGTGTACTTCAAGGATCTGGCGCCGTTCCTGCCGGACTCGCTGGAGGGCTTCACGGTGGGTGCCACCGCGGGCTCCACGGGGAAGTACGGCGAGGTGTCCGTGTCGGAGGCGGAGCGCACCTACACCCGGGGCGAGGGCCGCGAGGTGAAGGTGCGCATCGTGGACACCACCATGGGGCTGAAGCTGGGGCAGGCCATCCGCGAGGCGGCGCAGAAGGCGAAGGGCCGAGCGGCGAGCGACCCGACGGCGCCCATCCAGTGGAAGGAGGCCGTGGGCTTCGTGCGCTATGACGCGGACGAGGCCGTCGCGGAGGCGAACCTCCTGGTGGGTGAGCGGTTCGTGGTGGCGGTCACCAGCCGGGGCTTCCCCAGCACCGTGGAGGTGCGGCGGGTGGCGCGAGGCATCGACCTGGCCGGGCTGGCCCAACTGCAGTGATTCGAGAGTCCAAGGAGCGTTCGTGGCGGTGAAGGAGAAGGGGTCGCGGCCCCAGACGACCCAGGAGTTGCTGGAGCAGGAGAAGGCGGCGCGCCTGGGCGTGTCGTCCCTGGGCAAGCGCGAGTTCATGGAGCAGTTCCAGAAGCTCTCCAAGAGCTACGCGGTGGACCCGGGCAACCCCGGCTCCTACGCGTGCGAGGGCTGTCAGCGCTGCGCCAACTGCATGTTCTGCAAGGACTGCGACAGCTGCCACCAGTGCACGCACTGCACGCGGTGCGAGCTGTGCACCAACTGCTCGCACTGCGTGGAGTGCAAGAACTGCCACGCGTGCGCCTACTGCGTGCAGAGCGAGAACTGCTCCAGCAGCGCGTACGTGGTGCTGAGCAAGAACCTGCAGGACTGCAACTACTGCTTCGGCTGCGTGGGGCTGTCCAAGAAGGACTTCCACATCCTCAACGTGGGGTTCAGCCGCACCGAGTACTTCAAGGTCGTGGGCCGGCTGCGCAAGGAGCTGGGCATCCCGTAGCCGTCACAGGGCGCGCACGTAGAGGGCCTTGAGGTACTCCGTCTCCGTCAGGCCCGCGAGCACCGGGTGATCCAACCCGGCGCCGCGCCGCTCCAGGATTTGAACCGGGCGCTTCGCGTCCGCGGCGGCGTCCAGCACCATGGACTCGAAGCCCTGGCGGTCCAGCTTCCCGGAACACGAGCACGTGACGAGCAGGCCGTCCGGCTTGAGGCAGCGCAGGGCGCGCAGGTTGAGCTCGTGGTAGGCGCGCAGCGCGGTGGCCAGGCCCTCGCGGCGCTTGGCCAGCCCGGGCGGGTCCAGGACGATGGTGTCGAAGCGGCGGCCCTCCTGGTCGAAGCGGCGCAGCACGTCGAACGCGTTGCCGTTCTCCACCTTCACGTTGGCGCGGCCGTTGGCCTCCGCGTTGGACTGGATGCGGGAGGCGGCCTTCGCGTCCTGCTCCACCGCGAGCACCGACGTGCAGTGCTTCGCGAGCGCGAGCGCGAAGCCGCCGTGGTAGCTGAAGCAGTCCAGCGCTTCGCCCCGGCCCAGCTCGCCCGCGCGCAGGTGGTTGTCCACCTGGTCCAGGAACGCGCCCGTCTTCATGTCGCCCAAGAGGTCCACTTCGAAGCGGTTTTCGCCCTCGTGGTAGGTGAAGCGCGCGCTGCCCTCGCCGTGCAAGAGGCGCACTTCGCGGGGCAGGCTCTCGAAGTCGCGGCCGGAGGCGTCGTCGCGGCACACCACGTGGCTTACGCCCGTCCTCTCCACCAGCGCCTTCGCGAGCATCTCCTTGCGCGCGTCCATGCCCTCCGACAGCGTCTGCACGGTGAGGCCCTGGCCGTAGCGGTCCACGAAGAAGCCCGGCAGGAGGTCCGCTTCGCCGTGCACCAGGCGCAGGCCGTCGCGTCCCCGCAGCACGGCGCGGCGGGCGAGCGCGGCCTCCAGGCGGCGGATGAAGAAGGCGTCATCCACCTTCTCTTCATTCGGCCCCTTGCGCGTCAGCAGGCGCAGGGCGAGCGGGGAGCGGCGGGCGTAGAGCGCCTGGCCAATGGGGTTGCCCTGCGGATCCACCACCGCGACCACCGCGCCGGGCGTGTCGGTGGCGGGGGGCTCGGTGAGCTCCGTGCGGTACAGCCAGGGGGTGCCGCGACGCAGCGTCTTGGCGCCCTTGAGGCTCACGCGGGCGGTGGGAAGGGAAGGCATGGGGGGGCTCACTCCAGGCCGCGCGCGGCCAGTTCCTCGTCGTCTTCCCCGCGCAGATGCCCGATTTCATGCAGCAGTGTCACGCGAATCTGTTCGCGCAGCTCTTCGGGGGTCCTCACCGCGCGGGCCAGGTTGCGCCGGTAGAGGGCCACCGAGCGGCAGGGCGTCTCCGAGCCGTCACACGGCTCCTGGAGGGACGGGCCCCGGAACAGGCCCAGGATGGTGGGCGACAGGGGGGGCTGGTTGGCGAGGAGGTCGTCCTCGGAGGGAATCTCCTCCGTGGCCACCGGCACGCCCTTCAGGTCCTTGCGCATGTCCTCCGGCAGGTCCGCCAGCGCGCGCGTCACCTGGGCCTTGAACTCGTCCGGCGACGGCAGGGGCGGCGCGGGGAAGTCCTCGGGCTCCAGGGCGCGGGCCTTCTGGAAGTGCTCCTCCGCCCTGGCCCACTGGCCCTCGCGCTCCAGGAGCAGGCCCAGGTGCTGGTGCGCGTGCGCCGCGCGGTCCTTGTCCTTGAGCAGCGACGCGAAGGCCGCCTTCGCCTCGCGGAAGCGGCACAGCTCGAAGAGGGCCAGGGCCTTCTCGTACTTCGCCTCGGCGTTGCCCGGCTCGCGGGCGAGCACGATGGCGGCGCGATCCAACGCCTGGTCCGCCTGCCCCAGGTCGTTGAAGGCCATGGCGGCCACCAGCGCCAGCGCCGGCACGAGCTCCGGGGGCGTGGAGGGCTGGGACAGGCCGCGCTCGGCGTAGAGGGCGCCCAGCTCGTCGCGCTCACGCGAGGAGGGCAGCTGCACGGCGTACAGGTGCGCGGCGCCCAGGAGCGCGTCCGCGTCCCCCGGGTCGATGGCCAGCGCGCGGGCGTAGGCGAGCTGCGCCTCCGGCTCGCGGTTGAGCGCGGCCAGGGCGGCGCCCCGTTCCGCGTGGGCGGCCGCGAGGTCCGGCTCCAGCGCGGCGGCCTGCGCGGCGCAGGAGAGCGCCTCCGCGTAGTGGCCGGCGTCGTAGTAGTCGCGGGCCGCGTCCAGGGGCTCGCCGCCCTTCGCGTCGCACACCGCCAGGGGGTGCACCTCCGCCACCGGGTCGTCCGGGGACTTCACCGGGAGGGGGGGCCCCGCGTCCACGGCGGCCCGCGCGAGCACCCCCGCGTCCGCCTCCACGGCGGCGGTGGCCAGGCCCGCATCCGTTCCCGCGTCGGCGTCCGCCGGAGGGTTGCGTTTGCAGGAGGCGAGCAGGAGGAGACAGACAGCGAGCAGACCGCGCCGCGACATGGGCGGGGAGGCTATGGCATCCGCCCCATGCACAGGAAGCGGGGACGTGCCTGCCCGCTCGGGGGGTCCCCTCCCCTCCCCGGCTGCACTACCCTCGGGCTCACATGAGAGACCTCATCCTGGCATCCACCTCCAGCGCGCGCCGGGCCCTGATGGACGGGCTGGGCGTGCCCTACCGCACCGAAGCCCCCGGCGTGGACGAGTCCGTCCCCGAAAGCCTCCCCGCCGACGAGGCCGTGCGGATGCTCGCCGTGCGCAAGGCCCGCGCGGTCCAGGAGCGCCACCCGGAGGCCTGGGTGCTGGGCGCGGATCAGCTGGTGGAGGTGGGCCGCGACGTGCTGGGCAAGCCCCGGAACCGGGACGCGGCGCGCGCGCAGCTTCAGCGCCTGCTGGGCAACACCCACGTCATCCACACCGCCGTGTGCCTGCTGGGGCCGGGCGGGCACCACTCGGAGACGGTGGAGGACACGCGCCTGACGTTCTTCCCCGTGCCGCCGGAGGAGCTGGAGCGCTACCTGGACACCGGCGAGTGGGAGGGCTGCGCGGGCAGCTACCGCGTGGAGGGACGCGGGCAGGCGCTCCTGCAGAAGCTGGAGGGTGACCGCACCAACGTGCAGGGACTGCCCATGCTGTCGGTGGTGCGGCTGTTGCGGCAGGCGGGCTTCGACCTCTTCGCCCGCCGCTAGGCTCCGGCGGTGGACAGCTCCGCCAGGATCTCGTGGTACGCGGTCCGGGCCTTCTCCGCCTGGTCCGCCTTGAAGCTCACCGCGGCCACCACCGGGTGGCCTCCTCCGCCGTAGCGGCCGGCGATGGCGGACAGGTCGTGCTGGCGCGTCTGGGGCTTCCACGGGTTGGAGCCCAGCGACACCTTGGCGCGCGACGAGCCCCGGCCCACCCACAGCGTGTAGCGCGCGTCCGGGTAGAGCGCGTACGCGATGAACTTGTTGAGGCTGTCCACGCCCTCGTCCACCAGGTCGAAGTGGACGACGCCGTTCTCGTACCGGGCCTTCTCACGCACCAGGTCGATGTTGCGCTGGTGCTTGAAGAGCAGCGGCTCCAGCGGGGCGGAGATGAGCGGCGAGCGGGCGATGTCCGCCAGCGACTCGGACTGCATGCGCCGGATGACCTCCGGGATGAGCGTGTCGTCCTTGGTCGCCTCCAGCACCGTCATGATGCGCAGCGCGGGCTCCTCCAGCGCCACGGCCATCTGGGGGCTGGGGAACTGCGCGCCGTCGATGATCTCCGCCCAGTGCAGCAGGTCCTTCAGCGGGGACGCGTCCCAGCCGAAGCGCTCGCGCGCCACGTCCGCCAGGTACAGCGTGCAGCTCTTGCGATGCGGGTCGTGGAACTTCCGGCCGCTGGTGTCGCGCTGGAAGTGGGGCTCGTCGCCGGGCTGCTGGAAGGCGGAGGCGTGGTGGTCGAACCACCAGGTGAGCCGCGCGTCCTGGCTGTAGCGGAAGTCGACGATGACGTTCTCGTCGCCGGTGAAGACGGCCGGGTCGATGCCCTCCGCGCCCGGCTTGTGGGACAGGCCCCGGTAGCTGAACGTCGCGTCCGCGCGCACACGCTCCCGGTAGAAGCGGGTGAAGACCGCGGCGCTGGCCGCGCCGTCGAAACAGTTGTCGTGGAAGAGGACCTGGACTCGCATGAGCGCCCGCCCTCTACCCTGAATCCCGGCCGGGCCCCAACCCGACCGTGGTCGCTCGGCCGCAGGGCTGTGGCCATGGGGTGACACCTGACCCATCCCTGTCCCCCCAGGGCCACGCGGTGGATGCGCGGGATTGAACGTTGCGTGGAAATCGCCGCACCGGGTGAACGAAAAACTCGACAGAACGAGGAACGACCCTGAAGGGCTGAAAAAAGGTGGGCCTGCCAGCCCCACGGAAACCCGCTATCCGCGAGGAAAACCCCTGGAATCAGGAACCTCCCAGGGAGGCCAACCCCTGGCACCCCGCCTGCATGGTGTCAGACCGACGAGGTACTCACCCGCGCGGCACGAAGTGGCGGGAGGAACCATGGCGAAGCGGACCGCAGGCAAGGCGAAGGGTGGTTCGGTGGTGCGGCGGCAGGGCCGGCGGGTGATGCCCGCGCTGCGTCGCACGGCGAAGCGCGCGCGGGTGGCGGCCCAGAAGGCCCAGCTCACCGTGGGTGAGGTCATCGCGGCGGCGTTCGACACGGCGGGCGGAGAGATGAGCGGCGTGCTGGAGCTCGTCACCTCCCCGCAGATGACCCGCGCGCTGGGCCGCCGCATCGTCGTCGTGGGCTGACGAAGGCTGCGGTCCAGGTCCATGACGTGCCCAGGCCGTGCTCCCTTTCTAGAGCGCGCGGGCGCTCGGGCCTTCGCGACACGGCTGTCAGCCTTCCTCCACCAGGTGCCGCGTTTCGCGTGAGCGCGGGTGGAGTCCTTCTTCCCTCCCCTTTCGTCCTGGAACCTGGATCCGTTGGACCCGGATGTGGATCCGCGCGCGGGTTCATCCGGACCCGGCACTGACCGCGTTCGTCACTTCGCACGCAGTGGGCGGCGCGCTTCGCACTGGAAACACGACGGCCCGTGTTCCCTTGAGAAACGGGAAACACGGGCCGGAAAGCCCCGGAGCACGGGGCTTGGGATGCGTGGGGACTAGCGGGGCTGCCAGCGCGGGCGGTGGTCGTCGCCCTCGTTCGTCAGCACCGTGTACGTGCCCTTGGTGTGGACGATGGCCGTGCCGGAGGCCTGGCCGGTGGCCGGGTCGATGGGCTGCACGTTGAGCTCACCGGACTTGATGAAGGCCACGAGGCGGCCGTCCGGGGAGAACGAAGGCAGCGTGGCGTTCTCCGCGAGTTGCACCGGGGCGCCGTCCGCCGCGCCCGAGGCCTTCACGCGCTGCAGGAAGACGATGTTGCCGGCGCGGTTGCCGCACAGGGTCGCGCCCGTGCTGCCGCACAGCACGGCCGCGCCGCCGACGTTCTGGTAGTAGGCGCGCACGTAGGCCACCCAGCTGCCGTCCGGCGCCCAGTTCGGGTTCGCGATGTACGAATCCACCGTGCCGCCCGTGACGGCGTCGGAGCTCTTGGCAGCGAGCACCTCCGGGGTGCCGCCGCCCGTCACCGGCAGCGAGTACAGCTTGAGCACCGGCGTCACCTCCGTGCCGAAGGTCACGGTCTCGCCCTCCGGGTTGGCCAGGAAGAGCAGCTGCGAGGTGACGCGGTTGAAGTGCGGCTGCTCACCCGTGGGGGCCGAGCCCTGCAGCACGGCCGGCGCGGCGCCGCCCGTGGAGACGTAGATGCCGGTGTTCGCGGCGCTGTACGCGAAGTCCGTGCCGTTGGCCGCCCAGTCCGGGAAGGTGCCGCTGTTGGTGACCGACGTGACCGTGCCGCCCGTCGCCGCGATGGTGGAGATGCCCGTGCTGCCGCGCACCCAGGCGATGAGGTTGCCCGGCTCCCACTCCATGTAGCGGATGCGCGCGCTGCCGCCCGTGGTCAGCACGGTGGCCGCGGCGTCCGTGACCGGCAGCGGGCGCACCGAGAGCTCACCCTCGGCGTCGGTGACGTCCCCCTGCACGAAGGCCACCTGGGTGCCGCCCGGGCCGAAGCGCGGGTAGGCGCTGGCGACGCCGGCGTCGCTGAGCGACGTCAGGCTCGGCACGTCGAAGGGAGTCACCAGCGCGGCCGTGCCCGTGCCGCCGTCGCTGAGCGTCGCGCCGCTGGCCGTCACGGCGATGAGGAGCGACTGGCAGGTGTTGGCCTCGCAGCGCAGGCCCGCCATGCAGTCCGGGGTCGCGCTGCACGCGCCGCCCTTGCCCACGTTCATGCCCGCGTCGGTGCCGGCGTCCGTGCCCGCGTCGGTGCCCGCGTCCACCTCCGTGCCTGCGTCCGTGCCCGCGTCGGTGCCGGCGTCGGTGCCGGCGTCGGTGCCCGCGTCGACCCCGGTGCCCGCGTCCGGTTCCGGCTCGACAGGGATATTCTGCAGCTCGCACTTGTTGTCCGCGTTGCAGGTCCACTGCTGGCCCGCGGGAGCCACGCCCTTGTCACGGCAGTCGTACTGGTCGACGCACTCGTCGCCACAGCCCGTGGCCAGCATCGTCAGTGCCCCGAACAACGCCCCCAACACCACACGCTTGGTCATTTTCACGCCTCCCGTTTCGCAATGGCTCCAAAGTCAGGCGGCGCGTCATAGCTTCACGCTCGCGGGCGCCGGGGAGCCTTGAAGGGCCCCGCATCCGTGGCTGTCAGTGATTGAACGGCGATGGGAAGAGGGATGCTCAATGATCGACACGCACTGCCATCTGGACGCCTCCCGCTTCAATCCGGACCGCGACAGCGTTGTCACACGCGCCTGGGCGGCGGGGCTGCAGGGCATCCTCATCCCGGCGGTGGGCCCGGAGACGTGGGAGCCATTGCTCGCGCTGCCGCGCCAGGAGCCGCGCATCCAGGTGGGGCTGGGCATCCATCCCCAGTTCCTGCCGGACCTGCGGCCGGAGGATGACGGCGAGCACCTGGAGCGGCTGGACGCGCTGCTGGGCCAGGGCGGCGCGGTCGCGGTGGGCGAGTGCGGCCTGGACGGCCCGACGCTTCCGGGCGCCCCGCTGGAGCGGCAGCTGGCGGTGCTGCGCGGGCACCTGGCCCTGGCGCGCAAGCACGGGCTGCCAGTGCTGATGCACTGCCACCGGCTGCACCCGGCGATGATGGAGCTGCTGAAGACGGAAGCGTGGCCGGAGGCCGGCATCCTCATGCACAGCTACAGCGGCGGCGCGGAGCTGGCGCGCTTCTACATCCAGAAGGGCTGTCACTTCTCCTTCGCGGGCCCGGTGACGTGGGCGGAGGCGCGCAAGCCCCTGGACGCCCTGCGGGTGATTCCGGCGGACCGGCTGGTGGCGGAGACGGACTCGCCGGACCAGGCGCCCACGCCCTTCCGGGGGCAGCGCTCGGAGCCGGGCTACCTGCCCCACATCCTCGCGGGCATGGCGCAGGTGCTGGGGGAGCCGCCGGACGTGCTCGCCCAGCGGACGACCGAGAATGCCCGGCGGCTGTTCCGGGAAGCTTTCCCCTCCCCTTCGCGGTAGGCGAGCGTCGCGTGATAGAGGAGCCCTTCATGAACCCGCAGC
>NZ_RAWM01000066.1 GCF_003668875.1 Corallococcus interemptor
GGGCGACGGTGGGGTGGGAGGTGCCCGCGCTCCTGGCGTTCGCAACGGTGTTCGTGGGGCTGGCCGCGTTCAGCGTGAGCCGCCGCGAGTAGTTCGCGCGGGCCCAGGGTTGCCTGGGGGTTGTTGGACTTGCCCGGTGCCTTCCACTACGACGGCGGGCACCGCATCACGGAAGAATCCTCCAGAGGAGACCGCCTCATGAAGCTGCGCCTGTTTGGCTTGTCGATGGTCGGTGTCGCGGGGCTGCTGGCCCTGCCCGCGTGCAAGAAGGAGGAGGCGCCCGCGCCCGCCGCGGCGGCCCCCACCCGGGAGGCCACGCCTCCGGCCCCCACGGCGGGAGCGGGGACGGGCGAGGCGGCGGCCCCGGCGGCTCCGGCGGGCAACGGCGTGGTGAAGGGCACGGTGTCCTTCACCGGCACGCCGCCGGCGATGGCGGACCTGGCGCCCAGCGCCGACCCGGCGTGTGACGGGCGGCCGGAGAAGGAGCAGTCCGTGCTGGTGAAGGACGGCAAGCTCCAGAACGTGCTGGTGCGCGTGAAGGGCCCCGTCGCGGGCGCGCCGTCCGCGCCGCCGTCCGAGCCGGTGGTGGTGGACCAGTCCAAGTGCACCTACGTGCCGCGCGTGCAGGGCGCGGTGGCGGGCCAGCAGGTGGTGTTCAAGAACAGCGACGGCACGCTGCACAACGTGCGCGGCGTGGTGGGCACGCGGCCCCTGTTCAACGTGGCGCAGCCGCCGTCCGGCGCGCCGGTGCAGAAGCCGCTGCCGGCGGACGCGGAGGTGCTGCGCCTCAAGTGCGACGTGCACCCGTGGATGACGGCCTACGTGGTGAGCAACGCCAACCCGTACTTCACCACCACCGGCGCGGACGGCTCCTTCACGCTGACGGGCCTGCCCGCGGGCACGTACACGCTGGAGGCGTGGCACGAGACGCTGGGCACCAAGACGGCGGAGGTCACCGTGAAGGACGGCGCGCCCGCGGAGGCGACGTTCGCCTTCGCCGCGACGGACGCGCAGGCGAAGCAGTAGTCAGGTAGCGGGGGAGGGGCTGCAAGCGCGGCCCCTTCACCCCGGCACGCCCGGAGGCCCGGCCTTGCGCACCGTGAAGCCCACGCGCGCGCCTCCATGGGGCCGGTTCTCCGCGAACGTCTCCCCGCCGTGGGCCCGGGCAATGCGCTGCACCAGCGCGAGCCCCAGCCCCAGCGACCCTGCCTCGCGCGCCTCGCCGCCCCGGTCCTTCCGGTAGAACGGCTGGAAGATGCGCTGCTCCTCGCCGGGCAGGAGCCCCGGCCCCCGGTCCTCCACGCTGAAGGCCAGGTGCTCCTTCCCGTGCTCCTGGATGCGCAGCGACTCCACGCCCACGCCGTGCTTGCGCGCGTTGTCGAGCAGGTTCACCAGCGCGCGGCCCAGCAGCGTCGCGTCCGCCATCAGCGCCACGTCGTCCGTCTCCGGCTGAAGCAGCGTCGCGGACAGCCCCACGCGCTCCAGTGCCTGCGCCGCCAGCACGCCTGCCTCCAGCGCCTTGGGCGTCAGCTGTCCGAAGTCCAGGCGCGAGCTGGCCAGAAGCTCGCCCACCAGCGCGTCCAGCTCCACCACCTCGCGGTCCACCTGGTCCAACGTGCGCGGGTTGCCTCCGCCGTCGCGCAACAGCTCCGTCAGCACCCGCAGGCGCGCCAGCGGCGTGCGCAGCTCGTGGGACACCGCCGCCAGCAGCTCGCGCTGATCCGCCAGCTGCTTCTCGATGCGCGCGGCCATGTCGTTGAAGGACTCGGCGAGCACCGCGAAGTCTCCGGTGAGGTGGCGGTCCAGGCTCGCGCGCGTGCCCAGCTGGCCCTCGCCCAGCGCCTGGGTGGCCTTCACCAGCGTGTCCACCGGCCGTGCCAGCCGGAAGGAGATGCCGCCCGCCGCCGTCCACAGCACCAGCACCGCGATGCCCAGCGGCAGCACGGCGCGCCACGGGCCTCGCGAGCGGTTCTGCAGGTAGCAGGCCTGCAGCGTGCCCAGCTGCGTGTCGTCCCGCATCACCGGGATGCTCGCGTCCGGCTTCGCGCAAGGAGCGCCGCCCCGCGCCACCGCCGCGCCGGACAGGTCCGTCAGCACGACGTCCACGTCCAGGTCGTCGGAGATGCTGCGCACCAGGGACTCGCGCTCGGCGGGCCTGTCCCACACCTCCGCGAAGCGGTGCCCCACGAACGCGCGGACGCGCTCCGTCTCCTGCCGCCAGCTGTTGCCGCCGGTGAGGTTCATCACCCACGACACCACCAGCACCGTCACCAGGATGGTGAGCCCGAACATGACGAACAGGCGCCGCCGCAGCCGCTCCTGCACGTAGGAGCCCAGCCGGCCCAGGTGGAACTTGCGCCGGTGGTGCTCTCGCGCGTGGCGGCCGAAGCCCCGCCTCAGTCCCGGCGCGCAGGGGTCTCCTTCCGGAGGCCAGTGGCGGTGGCCCCAGCCCATCAGGTGCCCTCCTTGGCGAAGACGTAGCCCACGCCGCGCACCGTCTTGATGAGGCGCGTGCCCACGTCCCCCAGCTTCTGGCGCAGGTGGGAGATGTGCACGTCCACCGTGCGCTCGCTCACCACCGTGTCGTTGCGTCCCGCCTCGCCCAAGAGCGCGTCGCGGGGAATCACCCGGCCCGCGCGCCGCACCAGCGCGAGCAGCAGGTCGAACTCCAGGCCCGTCAGCTCCACGGACCGCCCCTCCACCTTCACCTCGCGCCCGGACACGTCGATGGAGACCCCGCTCGACTCGATGCGGTCCGCCACCGCCGCCGGCTGCGCCCGCCGCAGCACCGCGCGCAGGCGGGCGAGCAGCTCGCGCGGGCCGAAGGGCTTGGGAAGGTAGTCATCCGCGCCCAGCTCCAGCCCCACCACGCGGTCCGTCTCGTCGCCCTTGGCGGTGAGCATCAGCACGGGGATGCGGCTCTTCGCCCGGATGCGCTTGCACACCTCCAGGCCGTCCATGCCCGGCATCATCACGTCCAGGAGCACGGCGTCGAAGGCGTTCGCCTCCAGCGCCGCCAGCCCCCGGCCACCGTCGGGCGCGTGGCTGACGGCAATGCCGTTCTGCCCGAGGTACTCCGCGAGCAGTTCGAACATCCGGGTGTCGTCATCGATGAGCAGGACGCGGGTGGGCATGGGCGGGGGCGAATCCTAACGTGCTCCCGGCGCGTCGGCGGTGCCCGCGGTGCCCTGCGGCCTCTGCCCGTGCCAGTCCCAGTACGGAGGCATCCCGTTGCGGTAGGCGGGGCCGCCCCAGTCTCCCCGGTGGCAGGCGGAGCGGTGGTGGCGGGCGAGGCTCGCGAAGCCGGAGGCATAGCCTCCGAGGGCACCCGCGGCGAGGAGGACGACGAGCAGACGGTGGCGCATGGGCAGATCTCCAGAGAGAAGAGGGCAGGGGGTTCAGACGAAGGACGCGGGGCCGTCATCGTTGTGGGGACGGCCACCCCAGCGGCCGTACCCGCCGCAGTGACGCCCGTGCCAGCCCCGGCCCCCGCCGCGCCAGCCTTGGCCCCAGCCGTGCTCGATGATGTCCGCGAGCTCGCGGCGCTGGTTGGGCTCCAGCGCCTCGTGCACCTGGGACAGGGCGTCCTGCACCGCGTTGCGCAGCGTCTCCAGGGCCACGTCGTGGCGGGTGAACAGCTCGCGGAGCATGGCGCCGTCGAAGTGCTCTCCGCGCAGCGAGCCCGCGAGCGACGTGCGGCTGGGGCCCCACTGGTCCTTCACCTTGGCGCAGGCCTCGCGCACGTTCTCCACGGCCTTCACGATGACCTTCTCCTGGCCGGGGGACGTCTCCAGCCGCTCGAAGAGCCAGCGCAGCCGGGGGCGCATGCCGAAGCGGCCTCCCCGGTGGTGGCCGTAGTGGCCGTGGCGCCCCCGGCGCAGGGTGGCGAAGAGACCGGCGAGGCAGGCGGTACCGAAAATGAATCCGAACATGGGCTTGGCTCCAGGAAGCAGGCGGGCACCCGCTTGGGTGGACCCGCGTCGTTTCTGACGGAGCTCAAGGTAGAAGGCGGGTGTGAAGCCTGGTTCCGGGGGCGGTGAAGAAGTGTGAAGGCCTCCGGAATGCCCCGCGGGGCATGGGATGTTCCAATGCCGGGCCTCGACTCCAGCCGCTGTGTCGGGTGGAGGACGACTGTCGGTGGGATTCCACCCTCAGGAGTGGAGTTCCCGCTGGAAGTGGGTAGAGTGCCCGGCGTGCCGGGGCGGTGTTCGTTCCGGCACCGGTGGAAGGCGCGAGCCTGTCACCTGTACAGAGCAGAGAAAGAGAAGAGACTCACAATGGCAACTGGTACCGTGAAGTGGTTCAACGACGCGAAGGGTTTCGGCTTCATCGCGCAGGACAATGGCGAAGACGTTTTCTGCCACCACACTGCGATCAACATGGATGGCTTCCGCACCCTGGCTGAAGGCCAGAAGGTGGAGTTCGAAGTCACCAAGGGCCCCAAGGGCCTGCAGGCGCAGAACGTTCGCGCGGCCTGAGCCAGCTGAACCTTCGACTCACCCCTTGAGGTGAGTCTTCGAAGCCCAGTCTCCCCAACGGAGGCTGGGCTTTCGTCTTTCCGGACGCAGGGCGGGCGAGCGGCCATCCCGACGCGGTCCGCCACGGCCCGGGGTCTTCCCTACCTTCTCCCAGGAGGAGCGCGGCGCCGGACGCCGCCCCCCAAGGAGAGGCGAACATGGGCGACACCAGCGTGAAGAAGGTCGAGAGCCGCCATTCCCCCAAGGGGGAGATGGGCCAGAAGTACCTCGCATCCGGCGTCCGCGTGGCCATGCGCCTCTGGGAGGACGAGCCGCCCGCCGAGGCCAAGCCCGCCAGCACGCGCGACTACGAGACCGTGGGCTTCGTGCTCAAGGGGCGCGCGGAGCTGCACCTGGAGGGACAGATCATCCTGCTGAACCCGGGTGACTCCTGGCTCGTGCCGCGCGGGGCCAGCCACACGTACAAGGTCCTGGAGACCTTCTCCGCCGTGGAGGCGACCAGCCCCGTGTCCTCCGCGCACGGCCGTGACGAGCACGAGGCCCCGAAGGGCGCCAAGGCCTGACGCGCCACTCGCGCCAGGTGGCCCATGTGCAAGCCACCTGGCGCTGAGCCTGTCAGCCCCTCGGGCACGCCGCGTCCGGGGCGCATGCGAATCCTGTCTGTCGAAGAGAAGCCCCTTCATGAATGGTGGTACCTGAACGCGGCGCCGCGCGGTGGAAGCCGCCCGGAGCGGCTGCCCTTGCTCTGCGGTTGGGTGGATGCCCTTCCGGAGGACTTGGACGCGGTCATCGCGCTCTCGGACCTCCAGGGCATGGCGCCACATGCCCTGCAGGACGGCGCGGCGGCGCTCTTGGGAGAGGTCCTGGCCGACGAGCTGGCGATGATGGGCGAGGCGGGCGACCTGCCTCCCGCGAGCCGCACCGGCATCATCCTGGCCGGAGACCTCTTCTCCAACGCCACCGCGGATGAGCGCGGCGCCTCCGGTGACGTGCGCAGCGTCTGGACCGCCTTCACCCGGAACTTCCGCTGGGTCGTCGGCGTGGCCGGGAATCACGACACCTTCGGGCGGGGCCTGGAACTGGAGCGCTTCTTCCGCCAACCCGGGCGCGAGCTGCTGGACGGCGGCGTCGTCGCGCCGGACGGACTGTCGGTGGGCGGGGTGAGCTACATCATCGGGCGCCCGGACAAGCTCAACCGGCGCGAGCAGTCCGCCCAGCTGGAGCGGATTGAGATGGTGCTGCTCCAGGAACCCGAGGTGCTGGTCCTCCACGAGGGCCCGGATGCTCCGGGGCTGCGCGGCAACCCCATCATCCGCGAGGCGGTGGAACCCTGGAGCCGGCTGCTCGTCGTCTGCGGCCACTGTCATTGGGACGTGCCCTTCGTCACGCTCCCCAGCGGCACCCAGGTCCTCAACGTGGATGCGCGAGCGGTGATCCTCAGGCGCGCCGGGGCGAAGTGAGCAGCCGCGCGTTCCGTGCTGACGCAGGCGCTTGTTGAGGTGACGCGGCGCCAGGGCCAGTGCTGGGCCCGCCAGGGGCGAGCGCACCGTGGCATCCGGCTTGCGTAGGGATTGGGGCATCCCCTCGCATCGGAAGAGAGCCCCCATGACCGCCAAGACGCCGTTCACCCAGGGCATCCTCATCTGCCCGACCACGCACATTGACTGGGATTGGGTCTACACGTTCGACCAGTACTACGCCTCCAACAACCAGGCGACGGGCGGCTCTTCTGGCCGCGACACGGTCCAGAACATCTTCAATGCCGCGGCCGCGCTCTTCTCCCGGCGGATTGGCTTCACCTTCTCCGTCACGGAGGTGGGCTTCCTCCAGCGCTACGCGCGGGAAAACCCGTCAGGCATCGCGACCTTCGCGGCGGCGGGGGAGGACTTCTGCCTGATGGGCGGCGGCATCACGTCGCCGGACAACCTCGTCTGCGCGGGCGAGCTCTTCATCCGCAACTACCTGGTGGGACGCACCTGGGCGAAGCAGGCAGGGCTCGGGGCCAACCTGTATGACTCGGCGTGGCTCCCGGATGACTTCGGGCATGACCCGCAGCTTCCGGTGGTGCTCCACGCCATGGGCCTCACCACGGCTGGAATCTCCCGCGTGCCCGGCTCGCCGCAGGGGTCGCCGGGGGCCAGGCCCATCGACCCGCCCGGGCCCTCCATCGCGTCGCAGCTGAACACCGACGGCCTGGTCTTCCACTGGCAGGCGGGGGACGGCTCCCGCATCACCACGCTCTTCATGCCCGACACCTACGGCACGGTGGGCTACCTGGACGCGGACGACATCCCCAGCAATACCCAGACGGTGAACCAGTTCGTCAAACAGTACAACTCGGGCTGGCCCAACGGCCTTCGCTTCATCCCCGCGGGCATCGACTTCGCCACGCCCGGTGCCATGTCCTCGTCGGGAGAGCCGATGAGCTGGTTGAACGTGACGAACGGCTACAACAGCAGCTACGGCAACAGCAACGGCGTCAAGGGAACCACGGGGACGTTCAAGACATACATGGATGCCGTCTTGAAGAGCGGCGCCTCGCTCCCCGTGAACGCGCCGCTCAACGCGCAGAACTACTGGACGGGGTACTTCGCCAGCCGCCCGGCGCTGAAGCGCAACCAGTACGTCGCGGTGCGCGCGTTGATGTCCGCGGAGGTCGTCAGCGCGCTGCTGCGCACCAGCAGCGGCTATGCCACCTCCTCGCTGGATGCGTTCGACGCCAGCATCTGGAATGGCTGGGAGGTGCTGGCCCCCAGCTCCCATCACGACTTCGTGACGGGCACGTCTCCGGACAACGTGTATTACGGCGAGCAGCTGCCGCTGAGCCGGCAGGGTGTCTCCGTGGCGAGGGCCGCCCTGGACCAGGGCATGGAGTTGCTTGCGCGGGGCATCTCGCCGAAGCCGCGGTCGCAGGAGCTGCCGGTCGTCGTGTGCAACACGCTCGGGTTCAAGCGGGTCCACGGACTGCTGGCGGAGCTCACGCCTCCCGCGGCGGACCCGCGCTTCGATGCAGTGAAGAGCGTGAGGACCCGCGACGGGTTGCTGCCCATCCAGCGGACCGCGAACGGGAACCTGCTCTTCATGGCGGCGCCCCCCAGCGCGGGCTACGAGACGGTCTCCCTCTCCACCCAGACGCCTCCGGGACGCGTGGCTGTCTCGAATCCTCCCGTGGGGGACACGGCGATCCTCGAGAACGAGTGGATCCGCGTCACCCTCTCCAAGGCGGACGGGTGGGGCATCAGCCAGTTCTCGTATGGGAAGGACGGCGCCAGCCTCTTCGCCTCCCAATGCGTGGGCAATGAGCTTCGGTTCTACACGGACTCCGGCAACATCTATCAGTTCGGCAATGAGCCGTATGGCTCCACCAATCCGCCTGCGTATGGCACGTTCAGCCACGACACCTCCGCGACGTTCGAGGGAGGAGAGGCGCGGTGGCTGGAGCAGGGGCCGTACCGCTACCGCCTGCTGGCGGAGGTGACGGAGCAGAACAGCGGCCACCGGTTCACGCTGGAGTACTCGCTGGTGGTGGGCGAGCGCTTCCTGCGGATGAAGCTCACGGGCGCGGCGCCCGCCGGAAGGTCGGTCGCGGTGGCGTTCCCCATGGTGGACCCGAACGGGACGGCGCCCACGACGCTCAGCTACGGCACGCCGCACTACCAGCAGGACGTCCTGCCCGTGCCCAACTGGCCCGGCCCGACCTTCGTCGCCACCCATGACTACGTGATTCCCTGCCTCCAGCAGGGCAGCCAGCCGGTGGGAGGCATCTACCATCAAGGCGTCCCGGCCTGGACGCTGGACGACACGGGCGTCCTGCTCGGCGTCGTGCTCCGCAACACCCCCGCGGGCGGCCGGGGCGCGTCCGGCAGCGACAATGGCTGGCACGAACAGGAGTACGTCGTGGCGCCTCCGGTGTCCGTCCATGGCGCGCCGGTTCTGGGCACGCCCCTGAAGGACGCCCTGTCGGTCACCACCCCGCTGGAGGCCCGCTTCATCCCCGACGGCCAGGAGGGCCAGGACCTCCGGTTGCCGGAGACGGGCACGCTGGGGCGGGTCTCGGCGACGAACTCCGGTGTGCCGGTGGAAGCGGAGGACGTGATGATCCGCGTGGCGCGGGTGCAGGCTCCCGGGGCAGCGGGGGGATACCCCAGCCCCGGCAATGCGACGGTCAGCGGCGCGATCCCGACCAGCCTGGTGGTGCGCACCGAGAAGCGGGGCAGCCAGGCGACCCAGCTCACGGTCCAACTGCCCTTCCTCAAGACGGCCGGTACTCCCAAAACGCAGGCCGTCACCGCGCTCGAAGCGCCGCTGGGGGAGCTGGCGGCCGTGCCCTCCGGGACAGACACCGTGACGGTGGACTCGTCCCATGCGCTGGCCGCGCTGCGGATCGCGTGGTGCCGCACGCAGGGTGGCTGAGCGCGTCCAACAAGCGCTTCTCTTCAGGGGAGGACCGGCACAGGATGACGGGAGGATGCCTCCCCGTGCTGCCCGTCCTCCCCGCTGTTCGCGCTGCAACCTGGCGAAACACCTGTGCCTGTGCACGGAGGTTCCCCGGGTGGAGACCCGGACCCGCTTCGTCTTCCTCCAGCACGTGATGGAGGTGTCCAAGCGCAGCAACACCGGGGGCGTGGCCGCGCTCGCGCTCGCGAACTCGCGGCTGCTCATCCACGGCTCCATGGCGGGGACCTTCGACCTGGAGGTCCTCTGCGAACCGGGGACCTGGCTGCTCTTCCCGGACGGCCCCACCGCGCCGGTGGACGCGCCCCCTCCCAGGCAGGTGGTGGTGCTGGACGCGAACTGGTCCCAGGCGCGGCGGATGACCCAGCGGCTCCCGGAGCTGCGGGCCCTGCCCCGGCTGGTGCTGCCTCCGCCGGAGCCCGGTTTGCTCATGCTTCGCGAGCCCTCGCATCCCGCCGGCATGTCCACCCTGGACGCCGTCGCCCGCGCGGTGGCGCTCCTGGAGGGGCCGGAGGCGGCGGCCCCGTTGGCGCGGCTGGCGGCGCTGCGCGTGCAACGCATCGCGGACTGCGGCACGCTGAACTGAAGGCACCCATGGCATACCGGCTGATCATCTTCGACTTCGACGGGACGCTCGCGGACAGCGCGGACTGGTTTCGCGGCGTCTTCAACGACGTGGCCCTGCGCTATGGCTTTCGCACCGTCAGCGCGGAGGAGCTGGAGTCGCTGCGCGGGCAGGACAGCCGGGCCATCATCGCGCGGCTCGGCGTACCCATGTGGAAGCTGCCCTTCATCGCTTCCCACATGCGCAAGCTCATCGCGCGTGACGCGCACCGCATCCCGGTCTTCCCGGGCGTGGAGGCGATGCTGGAGCAGCTGGAGGCGCGGGGCCTCATCCTCGCCGTGGTCAGCTCCAACTCGGAGGAGAACGTGCGGCGCGTGCTGGGGCCGGTGGCCGCCGCGCGCATCCGCCACTACGCCTGCGGCGCGGGCCTCTTCGGCAAGCGCCCGAAGTTCCGGCAGGTGCTGAAGGCCGCGGGCGTGCGTCCCGGTGAAGCCCTCTCCGTGGGCGACGAGGTGCGCGACATCGAGGCCGCGGCGGCCGAGGGCATCGCCACCGCCGCTGTGACGTGGGGCTACGCGACGGAGGCGCTCCTGCGCTCACGCTCGCCCACCGTCGTCCTCACCCACGTGGACGAGCTGCTGCGCACCGTCGCGGCTTGAGGCGCGACCCAAGTCAGCGCGTGGTGTTGCGCAGGTACTGCGCATAGAACCGGATGGCGGCGGCGTGCTCCTCCACGGAGAGCCGTTCGTCCCGGCCGTGCATCCGCGTCAGGTCCTCCCGCGTCAGCCGCACCGGCACGAAGCGGTACACGCTGTCGCTCAGCGGATGGAAGTAGCGCGCGTCCGTGGCCGCCACGGTGAGGAAGGGCGCCACCAGCACGTCCGGGTACACCTGCCGGATGCTGCGCTGCAGCTGCCGCCAGCCCTCCGTGTCCAGGCTCGACACCGGTGAGGCCTCGTCGCCCTCCGCCACCAGCTCCACGCGTTCGTCGTCCACCACGTCGCGCACGTGGACGCGCACGTCCTCCAGGCTGTCACCCGGGAGCAGCCGGACGTTGAGCACCGCGCGCGCCCGCGAAGGCATCACGTTGGGCTTGGGGCTGCCCTCCAGCATGGTGGCCGCGAAGGTGGTCCGGATGCTGGCGTTCGTGGACGGCGCCGCCGCCATCTGTCTTTCGATGATGGGCGCGAAGAGCCAGGTGTTGGCGAAGAGCAGCCGCATGCCGAAGCCCATCTCCGGCCCCACGTACTCGAAGAGGGCCCGCGTCCCGCCGCGCAGCTCGGCGGGGAAGGGGTGCTCCTCCAGCCGCACCAGGGCCTGGGCGAGGGTGTTCGCGGCCGTCTGCCGGGGCGGCATGGACGCGTGCCCGCCCGCGCTGCGCACCACCAGCTCCACGCGCGCCGAGCCCTTCTCCGCCACGCCCACCAGCGCCACCGGCGCGGCCACCCCGGGCACCAGCCCCACGCCGATGGGGCCGCCCTCGTCCAGCACCGACTCCAGCCGCACGCCCCGCTCGCGCAGCAGCGTGGCCACGCGGGCGGCGCCGTCGTGCCCGCCCACCTCCTCGTCCGCGCCGAAGGCGAGCATCACCGTGCGGCGGGGCCGGTAGCCCTCGGCGAGCAGCCCCTCCACGGCTTCGAGGATGGCCAGCACGCTGCCCTTGTCGTCCAGCGCGCCGCGCCCATGGACGAAGCCCTCCGCCACGACCCCGCCGAAGGGCGGGTGGCTCCAGGTGGCCTCCGCCTCCGCGGGCACCACGTCCAGGTGGCCCATCAGCAGGACGGGCGCGAGGCCCGGCTCCGAACCCGGCCACGTGTACAGGTGCGCGTGCGCGCCCACGGGCTCATGCGTCAGCTGTCCGTGCACGCGGGGAAACGCCTTCACGAAGCCCGCGTGCATCGCCCGGAAGGCGGCGTCGTCCGCGGCCATGCCGCCGGAACCCGCGACGGTGCGGTGGCGCAGCGCCTGGGCCAGGCGGTCCGCGGCCGCGGCGGCATCCACCGGGAAGGGATCCGCGGGTTCGGCCGCCACCTGTCTTGAGCTGAAGCGCAGCGTGCGGACGACGAGGACGCCCGTGAGCACCAGGACGCAGGTCAGCAGGACGAGGAGGACGCGCTTCATCGGTGGTGGGTTCCCGGGGTGGCGTCCGCCGAGCGTAGCAGCTGGCATGGCGCGGCAGCCCGGTGGAGACGCCCGGATTCCAACACCCGCGTTGTCCCTGGGTGCGGCTCCAGCGCAGGGGGCCAGAAGGCTACCCTGCAACGGGAAAGCCAGTAACAAACCGAAATACAACCATGACGACACATGCGAGCGGGCACCGTGCGCGTCTGGGTTCATCTTGTGCCGCCAGCAGCAGGGCGGCAGTGGACGTGGCGGGACCAGGGGGCGCGGACATGCGGATGATGCGAACGAGGGCCATGCTCGTCCCCGACCAGGGAGCCTTGGCGCTGTCGGAGGACTACTTCCGCTCCGCACACCACCTGCGCGCCGAGCAGGTGACGCATACGCTGGTCATCGAGGACGGCGCGGGGAACTCGCAGCGGCTGCCGCTCATCGTGCGGCCCATTGAAGGCACTCCCTACCGCGACGCCATCTCCCCGTATGGGTTTCCCGGCGGAGCGTTGAATGGGCTCTGGGAGGTGCCCAAGGACGCCGTGGACTGGACGGGGACGGAGCTCGTCAGCATCTTCGTGAGGGATCGCGTCGTGGGCCCCCGGTGCTTCGCGGGCGGCACGGAGCGCAACGAGGTGTTCTTCATCGACCCGCGCCTGCCCGTCGAGTTCCGGGAGATGCACTACCGGCACATCCGGCGCAACCTCCGGCTGGGCTTCGTGAGCCGCGCATGCGAGGCGCGCGCGGCGCCGCTCAAGGCGCGGGAGGGCTTCAAGGAGGCGTACCGGCAGACCATGATCCGCGAAGGAGCAAGCCCCCGGTACTTCTTCTCCGACGCCTACTTCGAGGAGCTGTTCACCTCGCCGTGGGCCTGGCTGGTGACGACGTATGCGCCGGAGGGGGACGTGGCGTCTGGCGCGCTGTGCGTCAGCAGCGACGGCATGTTGCACTACTACCTGGGCGGAACGGTGGATGCGCGCCTGTCGCGCTCGCCGGCGAAGAATGTCTTTGGGACGCTGGCGGAGCTGTGCACGCAGCTGGGGGTGCCGCTGCACCTGGGCGGAGGGGTGCGTCCGGGGGACAGCCTGGAACAGTTCAAGCGGAGCCTTTCCAACTCGAGCTCCCGCCTCCACACGCATGAGCTCATCTGCGAGCCCGCGGTGTACGCCCGTCTGTCTACGGGACACACCCCCGGAGACTTCTTCCCGGCCTACCGCGCGCCCCGGAGTTGAAACACATCCATGTGACGCGCCCGCGCTCCAACGCGGGGGCCAGCGCCTGCGGAAGACGTGACACATGCCCGCGACTGGAGGGGGCATGGTGGGAACGCCGGGACACCCCTACCGTTCGCTCTACCCCAAGTGCGAGTCGGAGCGGACCAGGAAGGCTGAGCCCGGATGACACACGTTCCTGCTGCTTCAGAGACGCATCCGCCAAGGCTGGTGGAATTGGATGCCCTCCGGGGCTGCGCCGCGGTGGCGGTCGCGCTGTATCACTTCACGGCGGAATACAGCGACCTGTACGGGCACTCCGTTCCCCTCTGGGAGATGCGCTTCGGCAAGTATGGGGTCCAGCTCTTCTTCGCCATCAGCGGCTTCGTCATCCTGATGTCGCTGGAGCGCGTCACACGGGCCCGGGACTTCGTCTGGAGCCGCGCGGTCCGGCTCTATCCGTCGTACTGGACTGCCGTGGCGCTCACCTTCACGGTGGTGACGCTGTTCGGGCTGCCGGAGCGTGAGTTCAGCCTCCAGACGGCGCTGATCAACCTGACCATGTTTCACGAGCTGCTTCGCGTCCCGCACGTGGACACGGTGTATTGGACGCTCACCATCGAGCTGTCCTTCTACCTGCTGATGTTCGTGCTCGCGTACGCGCGGGCGCTCCCCAGAGTCATCCCCATCTTCATCGTGCTCGTCGTGCTGCAGGCCCTGGCGGAGCTGGCGGCCCAGGCCCTGGGCATGACGTTCCTCTCGCGCCTCGCCAGCCGGCCGCACCTGCAATACTTCGCGCTGGGCGTGCTGGCCTTCAAGCACAGCCGCGCAGAGGTCTCCCTGCCCGCCGCGCTGACGCTCGTGGCCGTCAGCTTCGCGCACGAGGTGCTGGTGGGCAGCGAGGCTCCAGCTCCCGTGTTTCCGGTCGTGCTGGGCATTGCCTGGGCGTTGTCCCGGGGCGGGCTGCGGTGGCTCACCTGGCGGCCGCTGCTCTTCATGGGGTTCATCTCCTATCCGTTCTACCTGGTGCACCAGAACATCGGTTACGTCCTCATCCGGCGGCTGGAGGCCGCGGCCTGGCGCCCCGAGGCGGCCATCGCGGTGGCCCTGGTCACCGGGTTCCTGCTGGCCATCCTCATCACCTACGGCGTCGAGCAGCCCGCGCTGCGTGCCTTCCGGCAGTGGAAGCGGAAGGCCGAAACCCGGGCGGCGGTCCCGCCACACCTCGCCTGAGGGCCTTCGCGCCCCGCGCTGGGGCAGGGGGGGGGCGGCGTGCCTGCGTTGCTCATGGAAAGGATGCGTCCCAATGGTGAACCACACCGAGGCCTTGCGACTGACGTCTCCGGGCCTGAAGCCCTGCCGCGCCGTGCTGCTGCCGGATGAGGGGATGTCCGCGTTGTCGGAGGACTACTTCCGGTCCCCGCACCACCTGCGCGCCGAGGGCGCGACGCATACGTTGTGGGTCGAGGACGCGGTGGGACGCTCGCTGGGGGTCCCCCTCATCGTGCGCCCCATCGACGGGACGCCGTACCGGGATGCCATCTCCCCGTATGGGTATCCCGGCGCGCGGCTGGATGGCTTGAGCGAGGTGCCGAAGGACGCCGTGGACTGGACGGGCACCGGGCTCGTGAGCCTCTTCATTCGCGACCGGGTGGTGGGGCCCCGCTGCTTCGCGGGCGGGACCCAGCGCAACGAGGTGTTCTTCATCGACTCGCGGCGCGCGCTCCAGTTCCCGCCGGAGGCGCGCCGGCAGATGCGGCGCAACATCCGGCTGGGCTACGTGAGCACCTGCGCTCCGGTGCGAGAGACGACACCGGAGGAGCGTGAGGGCTTCAAGGAGGTCTACCGGCAGACCATGATTCGCGACGGCGCGCACGCCCGGTACTTCTTCTCCGACGCGTACTTCGAGAGCCTGTTCGCCTCGCCGATGGCCTGGCTCGTGACGACGCTTGCGCCGGAGGGCGGCATCGCCTCCTCGGGCGCGGCGGTCGTCAGCGACGGCGTGCTGCACTACTACCTGGGCGGGACGGCGGACGCGCACCTGGCGCGCTCTCCAGCCAAGAACACCATCTACGAGACGCTGGTGGCGCTCGGCGCGCAGCTGGGATTGCCGCTGCATCTGGGCGGAGGCGTGCGGCCGGGGGACGGGTTGGAGCAGTTCAAGCGGAGCTTCGCGAACCTGTGCTCCCGTCTCCACACCCACGAACTCATCTGCGAGCCCGCGCTGTACGCCCGCCTGTCCGCGGGCCGCGAAGACACGGGCTTCTTCCCGGCGTATCGCGCGCCCCGGGGCTGAGCGGACGCGCTATCCCTTCCGGTCCCGGCGCCACCTCGCGGGGGCGCCGGGGGCAGGCGGATGGGGCCCGAAACCGGGGATCGTCCTGCTCGACGGCGACACGGCATGGCCCCTGGTGGGCTACGCGTCGCTCATGGCAAGCGTGACGCTGGGGTGTCTGGCCTTCCTCCGGAGACGCTGACAGCGCGGCTTGCGGCCGCAGGGCGCGGATGGTCAATTCGCGCCCCTCGCGATGAGCGCCCCCACCTCAGAAGACTCCTTCCGGACGAAGCTCGACGGCCTGCTTGTCGTGGCGCTGCTGCTGTGGGGGCTCGCGCAGCTGGCGCCGCACCTGGCCCATCCCGCCATCTACAACTGGGACGAGGCGATGCATCAGGCCGCCGCGCGCGGCACGCACGACACGTTCTTCACGCCGCACATCTACAAGGACCCGCTCTATCCCAGTGACATCCGGCACTGGTGGGCCGCGAACGTCTGGATGCACAAGCCCACGGGCCCGTTCTGGTTCGGGGCGCTGATGATGCACGTCGTGGGCGTGACGCCGCTCGCGCTGCGGCTGGCCTCGCTCCTGGGACACCTGGCGGCGGGGGCCGCCATCTACCTCATCGCGCGCAGGCCCGCGGGCCGGCTGTGGGCCACGCTGGGGGCCATGGGGTTCCTGGCGCTGCCCTTCGGCTGGCAGCTGGTGCAGGGGCGCTTCTTCGGCGACGTGACGGACTGCACCCTGGCGGGCTGCAACGCCCTGGCGGTGGCGCTGCTCTTCCACGCGACCCGGGAGGATTCCTGGCGCTGGGGGCTCGCGGCGGGAGCGGTGGTGGGGCTGGGCTTTCTTTGCAAGACGGGGCTCGCGCTGACGCCGCTGGGCGTGGGCGCGACGCTGTGGGCCCTGAGCCGGCTGCGCTTCTGTCCGGGACCCCGGCCAGGCACGGTGGTGGCCATGGTGGCCGCGGCCGGCGTGGTGGCGGCGCCCTGGAGCCTGTACTCCGCGTGGCGCTGGCCGGAGCTGCACGACCTGGAGTCGCGCGTCACGCGCGCGCACCTCTTCCCTGATCCGGCCGTGGACGTGGGCCCCTGGCGCCGCCCGCTGGACGCCGTCCTCAACGAGGTCAACCGCACGAGCCTCCAGCCGCTCGCGAACGTGCTGCCACTGATGGCCTTTGGCTGGCTGCTGGTGCGCGCCGTGCGCAAGCGGGAGCTGGAGACGGTGGGGCTGGCGCTGTGGGTGGGGGCGACGTGGCTCGTGCTGTCCCTGGGCACGGTGAAGGTCCCGGCCATCGCGTGGGGCGCGGTGCCCGCTGTCATGGCCGCGCTCGCCATCGCGGGCTCGGACGCGCGGCGCCACCCGGTGCTCGCGGCCGTGCTGCTGGCGGGGCTCGCCACGCCGCTGGCCATCGAGCACCTGCCCGTGCTGACCCGCCTGCGCGAGTCGCTTCCCGCGTCGTGGGAGCAGACGCGGACCCTGCCGGGGCTCGCGGAAGGGCTGGTGCTGTCCTTGGGCGTGGCCGTGCTGACCGCCATCGTCTTCCGGCTCGCGCGCCGGCCCGGGTGGATGACCGTGGGGCTGGGCTTCGCGGCGTCGGCGGTGCTCGCGTGGCACCTGGCCCTCACGCTGCCGGTGGAGAAGGCGCGCTACCAGGCGGAGCACCTGGAGGAACTGTACGTCAGCCACACGCGCGAGGTGGGCCTGGCGGTGTCCCGGCACACGCCGAAGAACAGCGTCCTCTTCGCCGCGTTGGACTTCGACGCCCCGCTCAACTTCGAGAACCTCAACCTCATGTTCTGGAGCGGCCGCATGGCGTACCGGCGGGCGCCGGACGTGGCGCTGGCGCGCGAGCGGGGCTACCACCCCTATCTCGTGTCGCCTCTGGCGGAGCCCTACGCGCCCGTGCCCGGCATCCCGCCCCAGGCCGCGCTGCGAGCCTACGACCTGGAGGCGCCCCTGCCGCAGCCCGCGCCCCTGCCTGACGGCCTCACGCCCCTGTCCGTGCGGCAGGGGAACCTGGAGGTGCTGGGCTTCGCGTCCCGGGGCCTGGGCCATGGCCTGGAGCGCTATGCCTTCTACGTCCGGGCGCTCGGTCCGCCGCAGCCGCTGCGCGTCACCTTCCACGGTCCCGACGGCATCGTGGAGCGGGTGCTGGAGACCGGGGCGACGCTGCGCCACCCCCAGGCCCTGCGGGGCGCGGCGTGGTTCATCCTGCCCACGCTGGGCCCGCCTCGCGCGAAGGTGACGCAGCTGGAGTTCGGCGCCGTGGGACAGCGGGTGGCGCTGTCCCCGGCGTCTCCCTGAGCCGTCCCTACCTCACGGCGTGGCGGTGGGGTTGGAGTAGTAGACGATGAGCCGCGGCCAGCGGGCGCTGGTGTTCGAGTACTCGCGCGAGTCGTACACCGAGCGGCTTCCCGGCGAGTCGAGCCGGAGGGACAGCTGGCCGTTCATGGACAGCGTCTCCTGGACGATGGGCACCAGCAGCGGGCTCGCGTTGATGCCCACCTGCGTGGTGTACGGCACCGGCCGGCTGGGGAACTGCCAGGAGCCCAGCTCGCAGCTGAACACCGAGGGCCGGGTGTTCCACGTCATGGCCGTCTCGCTCCACGTGTTGTCGGGGACCCACCGCGTATAGACGTTCGTGTCCGCGCCCGCCGTGAGGTCGCCACCGGAGGACGTGGTGACGAGGACGACGGAGGCCACCTGGACGGTGGGCGGCAGGGAGGAGAGGTCGAAGCGCAGGAAGCTCTCCGCGTCCGCCCGGTCCACGGTCAGCGCCATGGACGTGCCCGCGTTCGCGTTCGAATTGCTCTTCCAGACGGACGTGTCCGCCACCGGGAAGAAGGACGCCGCCTCCAGGTGAGACGTCACCTGGGCGTCGTCCGGCCCGAAGTAGCTGACGACCAGCCGGGGCCGCTCGCTGGCGACGCCGTACTCCCGCGAGCGATACACCGTGTGGTAGCCCGGCGAGCGCAGCCGGAAGGAGATGCGCCCGTCCGAGTCCAGCGCCTGCTGCACGGGGGCCTTCAGCTTCGCGTCGGCGTTGACGCCCAGCTGCAGCGGCTTGGGCGAGGTGTTGGCGTTCCACAGCCACCACGAGCCCAGGTCGCTCCCGCTCACCGCCGGCCGGTTGTTCCACGTCATGCCCGTCTCGCTCCAGCTGTCGTCCGGCACCAGGTGCGCGTAGACGCTGCCGTCGCCCCCGGCCGAGGAGCCGTTGAAGGACAGGGCCTCCAGCCGGACGGAGGCGATGTGCGAGCCCGCCGGGATGTTGCCCAGGTTGAAGCGCAGGTACGTCTCACCCTTGCCGGAGTCGACCCACAGGTCCTGCGCGGTGCCGTAGTTCGTGGCCGGGTTCGCGGACCAGACGTACGTGTCCGCCTCCGGCTCCAGGACGACCTGCGTGGGCGCGGAGGCCACGGGCGTGGGGCAGGGGGGCGGGATGAAGTAGGAGACGATGAGCTGGGGCCAGCGGGCCTCCGTGTTCGTGTACTCGCGCGAGTGGAACAGCGTCCGGTACCCCGGCGAGTCCAGCCGCAGGGAGATCATCCCGTCCGACTCCAGCGCCGTCTGCACGGGCGCCACCAGCTTCGGGCTGGAGTTGATGCCCACCTGGGTCGTGTACGGGCCCGTGTGGTTCCACGGCAGCCAGGAGCCCAGGTCGTCGCTGGAGGCCGCGGGCTTGTTGTTCCAGGTGATGCCCGTCTCGCTCCAGGTGTTGTCCGGGACGAGCCGCGTGTAGACGTTGCCGTCCGCGCCGGCATACGCGGTGCCGTCATAGGACGTGGCCACCAGGGACACGGCGACCACCTGCGCGTTGACCGGGACGCTGCCCAGGCCGAAGCGCAGGTAGGACTCCGCCGCCGTCCGGTCGACGGTCATCGTCATGCTCTTGCCGGAGTTGGTGGTGGGGCTGCCCGCCAGGACCTGCGCGTCCGCCTGCGGGTAGAGGGCCACGACCTGGAGGTCGGTGTTCACCTGCGGATCCCCGGGCTCGAAGTAGTTGATGATGAGCTTGGGGCGCTCGCTGGCGACGCTGTGTTCACGCGAGCGATACACCGTGTGGTAGCCCGGGGACATCAGCCGGAAGGACACCAGGCCATCCGAGTCCAGGGCCTGCTGCACGGGCGCCTTCAGCTTCGGGTCGAAGTTGAGACCCACCTGCGAGGGTTTGGGAGAGGTGCTGGCGTACCAGAGCCACCAGGAGCCCAGCCTGTCACCGGTGACGGCGGGCCGGTTGTTCCACGTCATGCCCGTCTCGCTCCAGGTGTCGTCCGGCACCAGGTGCGCATAGACGCTGCCGTCGCCCCCGGCCGAGGAGCCGCTGAAGGCCAGGGCCTGCAGCATGACCGAGGCGATGTGGGCGCCGGCCGGGAGGCTGCTCAGGTTGAAGCGCAGGTAGGTCTCCGCCTTGTTGGAGTCGACCCACAGGTCCTGCGCGGTGCCGAAGTTCGTGGTCGGGTTGGCGGGCCGGACGTACGTGTCCGCCTCCGGCTCCAGGATGAGCTGCTTGGGCGTAGGCGTCGTGAGGAGTGGCGAGGCCTGGACCCGCGCTGACGGCGGGGCCGGCTCCGGCGGTGCTTCGCCGCTGCCACAGCCAGGGACGAGCCCCGCCACGAGCGGTGCGATGAGAAGGGAACGCAGGGACTTCTTCCACGGGGATGCGGGGTGCATGCAATGGCACTCGGAGGCACGCGCGCCGGTCCGTTCCGGCGCGACGTGCATCCCTTGAGCAACCCCCGCGCCAGAGGTCGGATCTCCTGTGACTTCCAATGCTTGCGTGGCGACGTGGCGCCCGCGCCGGGGTGGAACGTGCCAGAACCGGCACGCACGCGAGGCCGTCCAGCGGACGCGGGTGTCATGGGCTTCGCGAATGCCGCTGCTTCAGCTCGCGAGAGGCCGCGCGAACTTCCAGCCCACGAGCATGAGCAGGCTGGCGATGACGGCCTTGATCACTCCCCCGGGGATGAAGGGGAGGAAGCCCTTCTGGAAGGCCGTGGCGAAGTCGAGCCCGGCCTTCACGCGGAGCCACGACACGCCAATGGCCAGGACGAGCAGCTGGCCCGCGAGGAACAGCGGACCCGCCGTCCACCAGCGTCTGTCGTAGCCGTGTCGCGCCGCGAGGCCCACGAGGAACGCAGCGGGGAGGAATCCCACCAGGAAGCCGCCGGTGGCGCCGGTCAGCGCGCCCCAGCCGCTGGCGCCTTTCGCGAAGAAGGGCAGGCCCACCGCCCCCAGCAGGAGATAGGCAGCCTGCGCGGCCATGCCACGCACGGGCCCGAGCGCGGCCGCCGTGAGGATGACCGCGAGCGTCTGGCCCGTGATGGGCACCGGTGAGCCCGGCACGGAGACGGCGACCTGCGCGAGCAACGCGGTGAAGAGCGCCGCGACCAGGACGAGCAGGGCCTCCTGTGCGCGCGTGCGGACGAAGCGGTCAGCCAGGACGTCATGGGGTGAGTGAGACACGGGCCGATGCTCGGTGAGGCCGCACCCCGGTGCAAGGGCCGCCCATGGGCTTCATGAAACGGCTACCGTCGCGGCCTTCTCGTGGTTGGAGGCCTTCGCTTTGACGACCCCCCTGCTCGGCACGCTCTCCCTGGTCCCGGTGACTTCGCTCTACGCCGCGCTCAACGTCCTGCTTGCGGTGGTGCTCTCCATCAACGTCAGCCGGGTCCGCACGAAGCACCAGGTGTTCCGGGGCGACGGAGGACATGCCGGTTTGATCTCCGCCATCCGCGCGCACGGCAACAACATCGAGCAGGTGCCCATGACGCTCATCCTGCTGCTGCTGGCGGAGCTGAGCGGCGGGAACTCGACGGCGCTGCATGTCTTCGGCGGTGCGCTGTTCGTGGCGCGACTGGCGCATGCCATTGGAATGCTCCGCACCCATTCCATCCAGGCGGTGGGCGCGGTGCTGACGCTGGTCGTGCAGCTGGGCCTGTCGGTCTGGGTGCTCTGGCTGCGGCCCTGGGGCTAACCCGCATCCTCCTTCGCCCGCGCCCGGACCTCCGCCGCGAACAGCTCCGCCGCGGGCGTGCGCGGCGCGCCCTTGCGCCAGAGGAGCGCGGCCAGCTCCGAGCGGGGCGCGGGGGACAGCCGCTTCACCACCAGCCGCTCCGCGTCCGTGAGCCGTGGCTCGGGAAGCACCGTGACGGCGAGGCCCGCGCGGACGATGGCCAGCACGGTGGCCACCGCGTTCGACTCCAGCGCCACCCGGGGCGCGAACCGCATCGCCGCGAAGTGCGCGTCCACCCGCGCGCGCACCCGCAGGCCGCGTGACAGCAGCGCGAATGGCTCCTCCGTGAGCTGCTTCATCCCCACGGACTCCGCGCCCGCCAGCGCATGTCCCCGCGCGACGACGAGCGCCAGCCGGCTGTCGAAGACGGCTTCCGCGTCCAGGTCCGACAGACGCGCGGGCGCATAGCCCAGCCCCACGTCCAGCTTGCCGGCCGCCAGCTGCCGCTCCAGCTTCCGGACCACGGCCTCCTGCGCGCTCAGCGCCAGCCCGGGATGTCTGCGCAGCACCGCCGCCAGGGCCGGCACCACGAGCCCGCGCATGCTCGGCGGATAGCCCACGCGCAGCGCACCCGTGGCGAGCCCCCGCAGCGCACCCACCGCGGACAGCCCCGCGTTCACGTCCTCCAGCGCGCGGGAGGCATAGGTGCGGAACAGCTCTCCGGCCTGGGTGAGCCGCACTCCGGTGCGCGCCCTCTCGAAGAGCGGCGTTCCGACCTCTTCCTCCAGCTGGTGGATCTGGTGCGACAGCGTGGGCTGGGAGACGTGCAGCCGCCGCGCGGCGCGCCCGAAGTGCAGCGCGTCGGCGACGGCGGAGAAGTAGCGCAGGTGCCGGAGCTCCATGGGGGCATCATAGACAGCATCTATCGATTCGATGAAAACAGACGAATGTACGAATCGGTGCCCCTGGGTACATCTTCCGCGTCACCTGAGGAGAGGGACCCATGAAGGCATCGGATCTGTTCGTGAAGGCGCTCGAAGCCGAGGGCGTGCGCTGTGTCTACGGCCTGCCCGGCGAGGAGAACCTGGACCTGCTGGAGTCCATGCGCACCGCGGGCATGCGCCTCATCGTCACGCGCCATGAGCAGGCGGCGGGGTTCATGGCCGCCACGCAGGGGCGGCTCACCGGACGCGCGGGCGTGTGCCTGGCGACGCTGGGGCCGGGGGCCACCAACCTGGTCACCGCGGCGGCGTACGCGCAGCTGGGCGCCATGCCCATGGTGATGCTCACCGGCCAGAAGCCCATCAAGGTCAGCAAGCAGGGCCACTTCCAGATCGTCGACGTCGTCGGAATAATGCGGCCGCTCACCAAGTCCACCCGCACGCTCGTGTCGGCGGAGCATGTCCCCTCGGCGGTGCGTGAGGCCTTCCGCCGCGCGGAGGAGGAGCGCCCCGGCGCCACCCACCTGGAGCTGCCCGAGGACGTGGCGCGCGAGTCCACCGAGGCCCAGCCCCTGTCGCCGGGCGTCGCGCGGCGGCCCGTGGCGGACGAGGCGTCCATCGCGCAGGCGGTGGAGACGCTCGCTTCGGCCCGCCGCCCGCTGTTGATGATTGGCGCGGGGGCCAACCGCAAGCTCACGTCGGAGATGCTCCGCGCCTTCGTGGACCGCGTGGGCCTGCCCTTCTTCAGCACGCAGATGGGCAAGGGCGTGGTGGATGAAACCCACCCGCTGTGGATGGGCACGGCGGCGCTGTCCGACGGCGACTTCGTCCACCGCGCCATCGAGGCCTCGGACTGCATCCTCAACGTGGGCCACGACGTCATCGAGAAGCCCCCGTTCGTCATGCGCGACGGCCGCCGCACGGTCATCCACCTGAACTTCTCCTCGGCGGAGGTCGACCCCGTGTACTTCCCGCAGGTGCAGGTGACCGGAGACCTGGCCAACGCCGTCTGGCGCATCGCGGAGGGCGTGGGCCCGCGCTCGCACTGGGACTTCACGCCCTTCGAGCGCTCCAGGGCGGGGCTCGACGCGCAGTTCGTGAGCGGCGCCGCGGACGACCGCTTCCCCATCTACCCCGCGCGGCTCGTGGCGGAGGTGCGCCGCGCCATGCCGGATGACGGCGTCGTGTGCCTGGACAACGGCATGTACAAGCTGTGGTTCGCCCGCTACTACCGGTGCCGCCGGCCCAACACGCTGCTGCTCGACAACGCGCTCGCGACGATGGGGGCGGGGCTGCCGTCCGCCATCGCGGCGAAGCTCGTGCACCCGCGCCGCAAGGTGGTGGCGGTCTGCGGTGACGGCGGGTTCATGATGAACTCGCAGGAGCTGGAGACGGCGGTGCGCCTGAAGCTGGACCTGACGGTCATCGTCGTGCGCGACGACGGCTACGGGATGATCCGCTGGAAGCAGGAGGAGATGGGCCTGCCCGACTTCGGCATGACCCTGGGCAACCCGGACTTCGTCCGCTACGCGGAGGCCTACGGCGCACGCGGCCACCGCCCCACGAGCGCCACCGAGTTCGGCGCCACGCTCACGCGCTGCCTGGAGTCGGGCGGCGTGCACGTCATCGACCTGCCCATTGACTACACGGACACCGCGCGGGCGCTCGGTGCCGGTCCCCTGGAGGAACGCCATGCTGGCTGAGAGCTATCCGTACTACCTGGCCAACCGGCCCCGGCAGCCCAACGCGGAGCTGCCCGTCACCGACAAGTATTCAGGAGAGGTCGTCACGCGAGTGGCCGTGGCGGACGCGGCCGCGGTGGAGGAGGCCATCGCCGCGGCGGTGCGCGCGGCGGGGCCCATGCGCAAGCTGGCGCCGTATGCCCGCCAGCAGGTGCTGGAGCACTGCGTGCGCCGCTTCCAGGAGCGCGCGGAGGAGTTCGCGCTCGCCCTCTGCATCGAGGCAGGCAAGCCGCTGCGCGACGCGCGGGCAGAGGTCACCCGCCTCATCGAGACCTTCAAGGCGGCGGCGGAGGAGGCGGTGCGTGGAGGCGGCGAGGTCCTGAATCTGGAGGTGTCGCAGCGCACGGCGGGCTACCGGGGCTTCACCCAGCGCGTGCCGGTGGGGCCGTGCTCGTTCATCACGCCGTTCAACTTCCCGCTCAACCTGGTGGCGCACAAGGTGGCGCCCGCCATCGCCGCGGGCTGTCCCTTCGTCCTCAAGCCGTCGGACCGCACGCCGGTGAGCGCGCTGCTCATGGCGGAGGTGCTCGCGGAGACAGCGCTGCCAGAAGGCGCCTTCTCCGTCCTGCCCACGCGCCTGGAGGACGTGGGGCCGTTCATCGAGGACGACCGGCTGAAGCTGTTGTCGTTCACCGGCTCGGAGAAGGTGGGCTGGGATTTGAAGGCCCGCGCCGGCCGCAAGAAGGTGGTGCTGGAGCTGGGCGGCAACGCGGCCTGCGTGGTGGACGCGGACCAGGCCGGGCGCCTGGACTTCGTGGCGGACCGCATCGCGCAGGGGGCGTTCTTCCAGGCGGGGCAGAGCTGCATCTCGGTGCAGCGCGTGCTCGCGCACGAGTCGCTGTACGACGCCCTGAGGGAACGGCTCGTCGCGAGGGCGAAGGCCCTGCGCGCGGGCAATCCCCGGGATGAGGCCACCACGCTCGGGCCATTGATTGACGAGCCCGCGGCACGCCGGCTGGAGGGCTGGATCCAGCAGGCGGTGGAGCGGGGTGCCCGGGTGCTGACGGGAGGAGGGCGGCGCGGCGCGCTGCTGGAGGCCACGGTGGTGGAGGGCGTCCCGGAGGACGCGGCGCTGTGCGCGGAGGAGGCCTTCGGCCCCGTGGTGCTGCTCCAGCCGTTCCACGACTTCGACGAAGCCCTGCGCCGGGTCAATGACAGCCGTTACGGCCTCCAGGCGGGCCTCTTCACCCAGGACCTGTCACGCGCGATGCGGGCCTGGGACGAGCTGGAGGTGGGCGGAGTTGTCGTCGGCGACGTGCCCAGCTTCCGGGTGGACACCATGCCCTACGGCGGAGTGAAGGGCTCCGGGCTGGGCCGTGAGGGGGTGAAGTACGCCATCGAGGACATGACGGAGGTGCGGCTGCTCGTGCTCCGCCACTTTCTGGCAGAGTAAAGGCTTTCGCTGGGGGCCCCGCCATGCAGAGCAGTGCCATCACCGAGGTGTTCCTGCCTATTGCCCTGGGGGTGATCATGCTCGGCCTCGGGCTGAGCCTCACCCTCGCGGACTTCCGCCGCGTGGCCTTGTATCCGCGCGCGGCGCTGGTGGGCCTGGGCTGTCAGACGCTGCTCATGCCCGTGGTCTGTTACGGCATCGCGACAGGCTTCGGGCTGCCTTCCCAGCTGGCCGTGGGCTTGATGCTGCTCTCCGCCACTCCGGGCGGTGCGACGGCGAACCTCTTCAGCCACCTGGCCAAGGGCGATGTCGCGCTGAACGTCAGCCTGACGGCGGTCAACAGCGTGCTGTCGCTGCTCACGCTGCCGCTCATCGTGAACTTCTCCCTGGCGCACTTCATGGGAGAGGAGCGCGCCATTCCGTTGCAGTTCGCCAAGATCGTCCAGGTGTTCGGCATCGTCCTGGTGCCCATCTCGCTGGGAATGTGGGTGCGCGCGAAGCGGCCCGCGCTCGCGGATGGCCTGGACCGGCCCGTGCGCATCGTCTCGGCGCTGTTCCTGGTGCTCGTGGTGCTGGCGGCGACGCTCAAGGAGCGCGACCAGCTGGTCACCTACTTCCAGAGCGTGGGGCTCGCGGCGCTGGCCTTCAACCTGGCCAGCATGGCGGTGGGCTTCGTGGTGCCCGTCCTGGCGCGCGTCGAGCGCAAGCAGGCGGTGGCGATCGCGATGGAGGTGGGCATCCACAACGGCACCCTGGCCATCGCCATCGCCTCCAGCCCCCGGTTGCTCAATGACGGCGTGATGGCCATTCCCGCGGCCATCTACAGCGTCATCATGTTCTTCACCGCCGGAGTCTTCGGCGCCCTGGTCGCCCGCAGGCAGGCCGCGACCGTGACCGCCCCGTCAAACGCCCAGGGCTGAGGGCACCTACCGTGGCGACGGGCTGGTGAAGCGCTCCAACAGCCCGTCCACCCCGCCCGCCAGGCGGAAGACATCCATCCATTCATCGACCCCGGAGAAGCCCAGGTTGGTGGCCCGGCGCAGCAGGTCCGCCGCCGCCTGGGCGGACCGGAAGCCCAGCAGCTCGAAGAGGTGCGGACGGCCCCGCCGGTACAGCTCCGCGTCCAGGCGCTTCCAGGGCTCCAGGGACGCAGGCTCCTCCAGGGCCCAGATTTCGGCGCGCGGGGCCCGGGAGCCCGTCCGCTCCAGGATGGCATTGGCGGCGCGGCGGCCTGCCTCGCACGCGCCCTCCATCGTGGCCAGGTTGGTGTTCGTGCGGACGTAGTCCGACGCGAGGCAGAGGTTGGGAATCCTGCTCGCGGCTTCGGGCCGTATCTCCCAGGAGCCCGGTGGATGCACCAGCAGCCGTGAGGAATTGATTGGCGGGAGGCCGGCTCCGTAGTCCAGGTCCGAGTCCAGGTGCCACGAATGCAGGAGGCTGTCGGTCAGCACCTGCTCATCCGCGTCCCGGCCATTCAGGGCGGCCTTGAGCTGGGCCCAGACCTCCGTCTTGATCTCCTCCGGCGTGCAGTCCTTCGCGCGCTTGCGCACCAGCGTGCCGGGCGTGTCCCAATCCGAGATGTCGATGGACAGCAGGCCTCCCACCTGGCCATCCCCGTAGCGCTGCCGGAACAGCCCCAGCTCGCGCCAGAACTGGGGCTGGGAGATGGACGTCAGCGCCCACGGGGAGTCCGCGTAGAAGGTGTGGCCCCGGACCAGCGGCACGTCCTCGTAGAGGAAGAACTGGATGCCGACCATCCACTCCACCAGCCGGTCCACGTCCGCCAGCCGCAGCCGCGCCAGCGCCGGGTCCAGCGCGGCGAGCTCCGGCGTGATGAGGCCCTGCGCCGCGTCGATGGGGACCGCGAGCACGTAGTGGCCGGCGGTGCGCGCCTGGCCATCGTCGAAGTGGACCTGGGAGATGCGCCCGTTGGCCACGTCGAGCCCTGTGCAGCGGACGCCCTCGTGGAACTGGACGCCCAGCCCACGCAGGTGCGCGACCCAGGGCTCCAGCCACATCTGGCTGGTGGGCCCGCCCATGGTCCGGTCGTTGTTCACCTCGCTGGTGGCGAAGTCGAGCAGCAGCTGGATGAAGATGGTGCCCAGCGTCCGCGTGGAGCCGCGCCGGGGATCCATGGCCACCATCGTGCGCGGCAGCGCGCGCATCTGGCGCTGGAAGCGGGGCGCATAGCGGTCCCCTTCGATGAAGTCCCACCACGCCAGGTTCTCGTAGGCCCCCTGCCGGCGCTCGTCGCTCGATGAGAGGAATTGCAGGATCTTGAGGCCGAAGAAGCCGCCGTCCACCGCGCTCAGGTTCAGCTTCTGGAAGTACAGCTGCAACGCCTCCCAGATGTCATGGGGGCGGTCCAGCCGCCTGCGGGCGAAGCGATACCAGGTGTCCTCGTCCACCATCGCCACGGCGCTCTCGGTGGTGGCCTGGAGGTGCTGCGCCACGTTCCGGCCCGGCGCTCCGGCGGCCGGAGTCCGCTGCATCTGGTCAATCACGTGCCGGTAGAAGCGCGGGTAGAAGCGGAAGCCATGCTCCCCGGGCAGGTCGCTCCTTCCCCCGGTACCGGTGCCGGGCACCGGTTGGGAGCGGGCCTTGCCGCCCCACGTCGTTCGCGAATCGAAGACGTGGACCTCGTGGCCGCGCTCCGCCAACTCGTGCGCGACCGTCAGCCCCGCGACGCCTCCTCCCACCACGATGACCTCAGGCATGGCGTTCCTCCCGGATGAAGGAGGAACGCTAGCGGGTGCCTTTCGGATGGCGGATGACCCCGGAAGGCGAGCGGACGTCCAGGGCCCGACACCGTTCCAGTCTTCCCTGGCGTGGGGGCTACAGCCCCGTGCTCTTGAGCAGCACGCGTGGGTTCTCGTCTGGGAAGAACCCGGAGGAGTAGACGTTCGCGTCCGTGACGAAGGCCTTGTCACCCAGGACGGTCAGCTTGGGGCCGGTGGTGGCGCGGACGAACAGCGGCACCGCCAGCTGCGTCTCCGTCCAGCGCACCATGCCGTCCGTGCCGAAGGACGTGTCCAGGTCGCCGTTGGCCTGGAGGCGGAAGAGCACGGGCTTCGCGTACACATCCGCGAAGACGAGCGCCTTCCCATCCGCCTGGATGCGCACGCCGCTGACGTCCACCACGTCGAGGACTCCCGCCGGCGCGGTGAGCTGCCGCACGCCCGCGGGGCCGAAGGTGACGTCCGGCTTGCCGTCCGCCGTGTACGCCACGAGCTTGAGCACGCCGTGCAGTTCGCCACCGACCTTCACGTCCTGATCGGAGCCCGCCAGCAGGAAGCCGCCGTTCGGACGCGCGACCAATGCATGGGCCTGGCCGCCCTCGCTCGTCGCGAGGCCGCTGGTGCCGAACGTCAGGTCCTGGCTGCCGCTGGCGGTGATGCGCACGGCCTTGAAGTGATCTCCTCCGCCCAGGACGACGCTGGAGCCCTGGAGCGCCATTCCCTGCACGGCCTCCGCGTCCGTGTACGCGCCGCCAATCCAGCTGCCGGACGGACTGCCCGCGGACTTGAACGTCGTGTCGAGCGAGCCGTCCGCGTTGTAGCGGATCACCGCGAAGTCCTCATCGAGCCCGTCGGACTTGGTCAGGAAGCCGCCGGCGTAGAAGCGGCCGTCCTCCAGGGGCAGGATGCCGCGGAGGGTGCCCACGAAGTTGACGGCGTTGTCCTCGCCGAAGTGCAGGCGCGAGCGGCCCGTCTTGTTGAAGCTCGTGTCCAGCTGGCCGTCGGGCTTGAGCTTCACCACCGCGAAGTCGCGCGAATTCGTGGCGTTGCCGCCCCGCGCGAAGCCCGCGACCAGGATGCTGCCATCCGTCAGCACCGCCACCGTGTCCGCGCGGTCGTCCTGCTCGCGCTGGCCGGAGATGGGGCCCTTGGCGGGCCCTTCGAAATCCAGCACCACGGAGCCCTGCGTGCCGAACGCCGTGTCCACCTCACCGGAGGCCGTGTAGCGCCGCACGAGCAGGTCCACGCCCGTGGTGGCCAGGTTCACCTCCGTGGAGCCCACCACGACGAGCCCGCCATTGGACACCGCGAGCGCCCGGCCCTCCTCGGCGGGGAGCTTCGTCCCGGCGTCGGCTTGCGTCCCTCCGTCCGGGGAGGGGTTTTCGTCCGGGGGCCCGTCATCGCCGCCGCAAGCCCCTCCGCCCACCAGCAGGGCACCCGCCAGCAGTGCCACCCATCCAGCCTTCCGCGCGCTGTGATTCATTCGAGATGTCCCTTCCGAGCCGTCCGGTGCTGCCGCCGCACCAGGGTTACGCCGTCAGGGACATTTATTTCCGGGGGCTCCACCCCGGACGTGCTTCACGCGTAGTCCGACCTCAGCTCCTGTTTCAGCGTGTCATCCAGGTTGAGCTGCGCGGACAGGAGCTCCCAGTAGTCCGCCCCGCCCACGGTGGGGGCGTCGAGCTTGATCCGCCCGGCCACCTGTCCGACGTCGGTGACGGTGGCGAGGACGTCCTGCGGCTCATTGTCGAGCACGAGCTCGAAGGGCTCCGGGCCCGGCCGGTCGCGCGCCGCGAGCTCCATCCGACGCCGGAAGTCCGGCAGGTCCGCCATGGCTTCATCAAGGACCGAGCGCGCCGCGTCGAAGCCCAGGTCGTTGAGGGGGGAGTCGTCGGCCCACAGGTAGAACGACTTCTCGACGCCGTCGAGGGTCCAGGGCTCGGAGGGATGGATCGGGTCGAAGGCGAGCGGTTCCATCAGCGCGCGGTCTCCGTAGCGGGCCACACCATCCACGATGACCAGGCGCACCTGCTTCTCCGTGGCGGAGATCAACGTGTCATAGGGGTCGCCGCCCGTGCCCTCGATGACCAGGATGTCCGCGAGTGCGTTGGCGCGCAGCGTGCCCAATTGCGTCTCCCAGCCAGCGACCCGGGCGGCGTCACACGTCACCGAGCGCACCAGCGTCCGCGAGGGCAGGGAGACGCCCTGCCGCGCCGCTTCATGCCGGGCGACCTTCAGCTCCTGGAGGAGGTTCTTGCTGCCGGTGGGTGACCAATCACAGCCCAGCGAGAACGTCACGCCCGCGCCGAGCAGATCCGACACCGCCAGGGTCTGCCCATACAGCAGCAGGTTGCTGAACGGAGACCACACGACCTTGGCGTCCTTCGCGGCCATCGTGTCCAGGTCCGGGCGCTGCAATCCCAGACTGTGGATGCCCACCAGTGAGGGCTGGATGAGGTCATGGCCGGCCAGGTCGGCGTAGCGGCGGTGGGCGTAGTCATCGACGCCTTCGCCCAGGTGATAGAAATACGCCGCGTGGGTCTTCAGGGCGTCGCGGAAGGATTCAATGTCCTGGGCGTCGTCATGCAGGTCCATCACGCGGGTGCTGCCCGCGGGCAGGCGGTCGTCGTCGGGCTCCTCGACGTTGCGCATGGCGCCCCGGAAGAGCGCTTCGCCTCCAGACACACGCGTCCGGATTCCCTGGCCGGTGGTGGTGCCGGCCAGCAGCGCCTTGGCTTCGATGTAGCGGACGACGGCGCGGGCGGAGGGCGCATGCCCGCCGAGCACGCGGATGGGCAGGGAGATGAGCGGGGCGTAGTCCGCGTGACGCGGCCACTGGGTGCGATTGAGGTAGCGCTTGGGCACCCGCCACAGCGTCAGCACGTCGTAGACGAAGTGGTTGTGCAGGTCGATGAGCCCTGGATACAGCGTCCCCCCGGTGTCGATTCGGGGGGCGTCCCGGAAGGATTCAGGGAGCGGTCCGCCCGCTGGCTCGACCGCGACGATGCGGGAGCCCCGGACGAGGACGCGCCCCCGTTCCAATACTTCGTCCCGGGAGTTGAGCGTCACCACCCGGCCTTCCAGCACGTAGCGGGGGATTGCGGCGGTGGGCTCGGATGCTCCGGTGTTCATGGCGCGCCTCCCGTGGCGACAGGCCCCTGTGGCCCCAATGCCTTGAAGGTAGGGACGGGGCTGGGAGCGCGTGGGGCGGGGGCTGGCGCGAGCCCGCCGCACCCCGCTCGCTCAGACGGCTTCGTGGGCGCCGAGCGACGCGTCCCAGAAGTTCGCTTCGACCTTGTGGCCGTCCGGATCCCTCACGAAGCACCCGTAGTAGGGCGGGCCATACAGGGGCCGAGGGCCGGGAGCGCCGTCATCGGTGGCGCCCGCCTTGAGGGCCGCCTGGTGGAAGGCATCCACCGCCTGCTTCGACGTGGCGAGGAAGCAGAAGTGCGTGCCATTGCCCACCGTCGCGGGCTTCCCGTCGATGGGGGTCTGGACCCAGAACTCCGGGAACTGGCGGCCGTAGGCCACCGCGTTCGGGAACTCCAACACCCGCCGGCATCCCAGCGGCGTGAGGATCGCGTCGTAGAAGGCCACGGCGCGCGCGAAGTCGTTCGTGCCAATGGAGACGTGGGACAGGATGCTCGGGTTTTCGTCGCTCATGGCGGCAGGGATAGCACGCGCGAGAGGGCCGGGTGGTGCGCGTCGCCACCCGGCGCCTCCTGCGCCCCAAGGGCTGACCGGCGCTCCGTCGTTCTAGAGGGTGTTCATCGAAGGGCAGTAGGTCGCGTACCCGTGGCCGGACACGGTGCCGTTCGCGTAGGTGGCGTTCACGTCGAAGGCCACGAAGTGCTTCGCGGGAAACGTCCCGGCCTCGATGCAGCTGGGGCAGATCGAGGCCGCCACTGGCGTGAAGGTGAGGCCCGTACTGCGAACGGCGATCTGCGGCATGAGCGCGCCATCGAAGTCGAACACCACGGATGACGGTCTACCCCCCGTGGAGCCCGTCTCCGGGGTTGTGTCCACCGGTACCTTCACGAATTCGAGAGTGGCGATCTGCGGGGGGGTTGGCGAAGTGTCGGACGGGCACTCATCCGTCGCGCCATTGCTGAGTTCGATCCACAGCATCCAGGGGTCCCCGGCGTTCTCCGGCCCCGCATAGCCGAAGTAGGCGTGGTTCAGGACCACCTGGTTTTCGTACATCCGGGCCGTGACCGCGGTGTCCTGGCACGTACCCTCGCAGGTGGTGGAGAGGTCAGTGCCTGCATCCGCGCTGGTGCCCGCGTCGGGCTCGGTGCCCGCATCCGGTTCGGAGCCCGCGTCGGGCTCGGTGCCCGCGTCGGGCTCGGAGCCCGCATCCGGTTCGGAGCCCGCGTCGGGCTCGGAGCCTGCGTCGGGAGTGGTGCCTGCATCGGGCTCAGTGCCCGCATCGGGAGTGGTGCCAGCGTCCGGAGTGATGCCCGCATCGGGCTCGGTACCCGCGTCGGACTCGGTGCCCGCGTCCACTTCGGTGCCCGCGTCGAACCCGGTACCGGCGTCGGGCGGTGGGCCTGCGTCGGGTCTGGTGCCCGCATCCGGCAGGGTATCGCCGTCATCGGAGCCACAAGCGGAAAGGGCAGGCACGCCCGCGAGGGAGAAAATCAACAAGGAGAGAATCGAGCGTCGCAGGGTCATGCCGCGAATTGTCACGGGTTCCGTGCCAAGATGCGAGGGGGCTTGTCCCTGCGCGTCATCGCGTCCGGCGGAAACCGTTTTCGCTCCTCATGTGCGCCCACTATCCTGTGGTCACGAGCAGTCCGGCTTCGTGGCTGTCCGTGGGTTTCCCGTCAGCCACGTGCTGCCTACCCAGGAGATGAGATGACGCACGAGTACCCCCAGGAGCAGTTGCTGGCGTTCGTCCAGGCCATGGCCAACGTGGCGGCGAGCGATGGCCGCATCACCGACGAGGAGCGCCAGCAGCTCGACGAGGTGGTGCTGAACATCGGCCTGTCGCCCCGCGACCCGCAGGTCGCCGCGCTCATCGAGGCAGAGTTCCAGAAGCCCGGCCGGCTCACCGACATCGTCAGCAAGATTGAAATCCGCGAGCTGCGCGCCTCCCTGCTGCGCATGCTCGTCGAAGTGGCCTGCGCCGACGGACAGCTCGCCACCGAGGAGCGCGCGTCGGTGAAGGAGGCCGCCAGCGCCTTCGGCTTCGACGCCTCGGTCGCCGGCGAGCTCATCGACTGGACGCTCGACTCAATCAAGCTCGATCAGCGCGAGCGCGAGATCATGGCGAAGATGCTCTGAGCAGGCCCGCTCAAGCGCCCCTCGACGCGACGAGCGCGAGGTTGCGCGGAGACAGGCGTGGATCAAAAAGCTGGAGGAGCTCGACCTGGAAGCCCAGCTCCTCCAGCAGGATCGCGCGATCGAGCAGGAGCACGACCTCCAAGGCTCTCGCGAAGCGGTCCCTCAGCAGATGGCAGAGCAGCAGGTCCCGCGTCTCGGCGCGAACGGACACCTCGAAGGACTCCAACGCGGAGTCCGTCATGCCGGGCTCGAGGCCCAGGCGCTCCAGGCGGTCGCGCGCGTACGCGGCGAAGCGTCCGGCATAGAGCGCCCGGGGCGCGTCACCTGCCCGCACGAAGCCGAGCTCGGGAAACCGCTGGCGTGACAGGAGATGAAACGCGAAGCGCCACGCGTACACCTGCTTCATCCGCGCGAACTCCACGTCGGTCTTGTGATGCCGTCCCCGCGTCGTCAGCGCCAGGGCATGCGGAGTGAAGGGAAGGGGATGCGCGCCCCCGAAGCGGGAGACGGGGAAGTCTCGCGGGGCCTCCAGCTTGTCGTAGCAGCAGCCGACGTTCAGCACGAAGCCCGCCCCCTGGCTCTTGCGAATCTGCGTGAGGGCGAGCGGCCCGCAGGTGTGCAGACCGATGGTGGCCCGGTCCCCGCCGGAGAAGAGTGGATCAATCCGTGGCTGGAGCCCGTCCTCGACGGAGGCCTGGATGAAGCTCAGGGTGCCCGCACCGGAGGAGCGTGACTTCGTCAGCCAACGCTGCCCCTTGTCCTGCAGCGCGCCGTCCCGGTCGATGCTGTGGAAGGTCCACCCGAACGTCCGGGCACAGAGGCGGGCGAGGTGCCCCATGCCGCCGCCGATATCCACCGCCTGGTGGATGAAGCGCGTCCGGGGCGCGAGCAGGGCGAGCACCCGCTCGAGCTCATGGGTCTTCTTGGCGCTGAGCCCCTGCGTCTCCGACACCGTCAGTGCGTGAACGCCCTCATGCCACGGCAGCGCGGTCAGCTCCTGGAGTGTGCCAAGGAGCGCGACCAGGGACGGAGGCGGGGCGCCCACGAGGACGCCATGATCCAGTTGCCGCTCGCCCGCTTCATCCAGCGACCGGGCATGGGCCAGCCAGTCCTCGGGCCAGGCGGCGCCGGACTCGGGCCAGCCCTGGAGGATGGAGCGCGACCAGAGCGGGGCCCAGGGCCGGAGCAGCTGCGTGAGCGCCGCGAGTCGCGCCTGGAAGTCCATGCCGCACCATCCCATGCGCCGCCGCTCTCCGCGGGCTTGTAACTCGAAGGGTTACGGATGGGCGGCGCGTTGTGACCCATCGAGCCACGGTGGGCGCTCCCCAAGCCTGCGCCTCCGAGTGAGCGGCGTGTGGCGTGGGGACTGCAATGGGGGCGGGGGCCGGCCCCCCGTGCCGGCAAGCAGTCATCCCCTCAAATGAGGTTCAGCTCGATGAACATCCAGATCAAGGGTCGCCTGATGGCGGCCTCTCTCCTGTGCATGGCGGCGGTGGGTTGTGGTGAAGGGACGGCGTCCGAGGGCGACACGCTGATGGCGCAGGAGGCAAGCGCCACGCAGTGCATCGATGGCTTCAATGGCATCCGGAACTGCGCGACCGGCAACGCGACGCTGAAGTCCGGAACGAAGGGCATCGACGTTGCCGGGCTGAACACGGTGAGGCAGGACGGCTTCTCCAGCCAGTTCCCGCGTGCCTCGGCGTGGCGGATGGAGGCGGCCATCGGCGGTATCGGTGCGAAGGAGCAGGGCCTGTTCCTCACGGCGCGCGACGGCACCCGGGTGATCAGCACGCTGCGCATCGGGCTGGGCGGGTCCAAGGATCAGATGGTCCTGGAGCCCACCTTCCCGGGCACGAAGGGCGGCGCGCACTACGCGGCGGCCGTGTATTCGCGCGGGGCCCTGGTCGCGAAGGGCATCAACTTCAACAACTACGACCGCTTCATGCGGCCCTGGTGGTGGGACTTCGCGTCCTACTGGTACCCGTGCAACGTGGGCTTCAACGACCGGCTCCAGCTGGACATGGATGGCACGCTGGTGACGGCGCCCGGCTGGAGCTTCTACGGCGGCGGCTCCTACGGCCCGTTCTCCGTGGGGTCGGCCAGCGACCCGTTCCAGGTGGAGATCGACGGCAAGCTCGTGACGGGCGACCGCATTGATCTCATCGAGCTGCCGGGCAGCGGGACGCCGGCGTCCGTGGGCTTCACCGCCGTGGACGTGACCGCGGCGGCCACCCAGTTCACCCTCACGGGTGAGACCACGGCCCGCGCGAAGTAGGCGAGGGAGATGGACCGCACGCACGGGTAGACCGTGCGTGCGGCCGGGACTTCAGGAGGTTGCCGTCCTGCGCGAGCGGCGACGGCTCACTCCCCACGCCAGCATGGCCACCGCGCTCCAGGCGAGGCCACTGGTGCCCGGGTCCGTGGACGCACAACCGGAGCATGAAGGCGGCAGCGGCCCCTCCTCCGTGACGGGCTTGGGGTTCACCGTCACCTGGAAGGTGCAGTGGGACGCATTGCCCGCCGCGTCCTGCCCCGTCACGGTGACCGTCGTGGTCCCCAGCTCGAACACCGAACCCGACGGCTGGCTGTAGCCGAGCGTTGGCGCGGAGACCGCGTCCGTGGCGACAGCCGCCGCATACTCCACGCGAGTTCCCTTCACGCTGGTGGCCGTGGCGACGACGTTCGCCGGGCAGGTCAGTGCGGGCCCGGTCGTGTCCCGCACGGTGAGGGTGAAGGTGCACGTGGAGGCGTTGCCCGCCGCGTCCTCCGCCGACACCCGCACCTGCGTCTCTCCCAGGGGGAAGTCAGCGCCGCTCGGGTGGCTGTACGTCACGCGGGACGCGCTGGTGACGGCGTCCGAAACCACAGCGGCCGGATAGTCCACCCGCGTGGCCGTCGCGCTGGCGGCCTCCACGATGCGGGGCAGGGGACAGCTCAGTGCCGGCGCCACCGTGTCACGCACGGTGACGGTGAAGGTGCACGCGGCGGTGTTGCCAGCCGCATCCGTGGCGGTGATTCGCACCGGCGTCTCCCCAAGCGCGAAGCGAGACCCCGGAGGCGCGCTGGACGTCATCGTCACGGCGGGGCCGGAGACCGCATCGAACGGGGCGGCGGTGGAGTACGTCACGTTCGCGCCCGTGGCGTCCTCGGCCTCCACGACGACATCCGGGGCGCACCCCACCATGGGGGGCGTCGTGTCCCGCACGGTGACGGTGAAGACGCAGGACGACGCATTGCCCGCGGCATCCGTGGCCGTGACGGTGACCGGCGTCTGCCCCAGGGGGAAGCCATTGCCGGAAGCGTGGCTGTAACGCACCGTCGCGGGCCCTGACACCGTGTCCATGGCGGAGACCGCCGGGTACTCCACCGACGCTCCCATTGCTCCAGTGGCCTCGGCCACCACTGCCACCGGGCACGTGAGCGCGGGGGCAGTGGTGTCCACGACGATGACGGAGAAGGTGCACGTGGACGCGTTGCCCGCCGCGTCCTTCGCCGTCACCTCCACCTGCGTCTCCCCGAGCGCGAACCCACTCCCGCTCGCGTGGCTGTAGGTCACGGCAGGCGTCGCCGTGACCGCATCCGAAGCCTGCACGGCCGGATAGTCCACCCGCGTGTCCGTCGCACCAGTGGCCTCCACGACGAGGGGCTGGGGGCAGCTCATCTCCGGCGCCACCGTGTCGCGCACGGTGACGGTGAAGCCGCACGTCGCCCTGCGTCCCCGCTCGTCGCGCGCCATCGCGGTGACGCGCGTCGCCCCCATGGGGAAGACCGAGCCGGACGCCTGGCTGTACGTCACCGACAGCGCTCCCGTCCCCGTGGCGGCGGCGGGAGGGTAGGGGACCGAGGCGCCCTCGCCGCTGACGGCTTCGGCGAAGACATCCTCCGGACAGGTGATGGCCGGAGGCGCGGTCTCCGTCACCGTCACCGGGAACGTGCAGGAGGACGCATTGCCCGCGACATCCGTGGCCGTGACGGTGACGACGGTCGTGCCCACCGGGAACGTCGTCCCGGAGGCCTGGCTGTAGGCCACCGTCGCGGAGGACACGGCGTCCGAGGCCGTGGCCGCCGGGTACTCCACCGTCGCGCCATCGTCGCCCGTCGCCAGCGCCGACACGTCCGCCGGACAGACCAGGTCCGGCGCCGTGGTGTCCCGCACCGTCACCTGGAAGGAGCAGGCAGCGCTGTTGCCGGCCGCGTCCCGAGCCGTGACGGTGACGTTCGTGGCTCCCAGCGGGAACACGCTGCCGCTCGGATGGCTGTAGCTCAACGCGGGGCTGGCAGGGCTGTCGTCGCTCGCCGTCGCGGAGGGGAACTCCACCGCCGCGCCCTGCGGACCGGTGGCCGAGGCCACCACGGACGTAGGGCAGGTCACCGTGGGCGGCGTCACGTCGACGACGTGCCGTGCGTGCCACAGCTCGGCCCCATGCGTGGCATCACTGCCCTGGAAGTACAGCGTGTCCCCCTTGAGGACGAACCCGGTGGGCCGGTACGAGCCCGTCCCCGGCATGGCGAGGAACAGCTGCGTCCCTTCCGCGGTCCCATCCGACTGCCAGATCTCGGACCCCACGGAGGATCCGCTGAAGGCACTGAAGATGAGCGCATCCCCGATGACCTTCAGACCTTGCGGACTCGAGCCCGCGGCCCCGGGCCGGATGTCCTTCACGCGCACGGTGCCCGCCTCCGTCCCATCCGTGACCCAGAGCTCCCTGCCGCTCAAGCCGTCCTCCGCGCCGAAGAAGACCCGCCCCTGGTAGGGCGTGAGCTCGGAGACATAGGAGTGCGCCGCGCCCGGGGCGATGTCCTTCACGCGCACCGTGCCGGCCTCCGTCCCATCGCTCTTCCACAACTCCCGGCCGTAGCTGACGTCCTCCGCCGTGAAATAGAGCGTCCCGCCCACGACCAGGAAGTTGTCGGGGAACGAGAAGGGAGACCCGGGGTTGATGTCCTTCACGCGCACGGTGCCGGCCTCCGTCCCATCGCTCTTCCACAGCTCGAAGCTGGAGGTGGGATCCGTGGCGATGAAGAAGAGCGTGCCTGCCACGTCCGCGAAGCGAATGGGGTCGGAGCCCGCGGCACCGGGCCAGATGTCCTTCACGCGCACGGTGCCGGCGGAGGTTCCGTCCGTCTTCCACAGCTCCAGGCCGCTCGTGCCGTCGTTCGCCGCGAAGTAGAGCACTCCGCCCACGTTGCCGAACGCGGGAACACTCTGGGTGATGGACCCCGTGGCCCCGGCGCGGATGTCCTTGACGCGCACGGTGCCGGTCTCGGTGCCGTCCGTCTTCCAGAGCTCCTTGCCGCTGACACCGTCATCCGCCGCGAAGTAGAGCGTGCGTCCAACGCGCGAGAGGACGACGTCCTGGAGGTTCAGCGAGCCGGTAGCCCCGGGGCGGATGTCCTTCACTCGCACGGTGCCCGCAGACGTTCCATCCGTCTTCCACAGCTCGGCGCCGCCCGCCGCATCCTCCGCGGCGAAATAGAGCGTGTCCTCCACCCGGACGAATCCCGTCGGAGACGCACTCGCGGGGCCGGGGTTGATGTCCTTGAGGAGAACGGTCCCCGCCGCCGTGCCGTCGGTCTTCCACAGCTCGCGGCCATGAACGCCGTTGATGGCCGTGAAGAGGAGCGTGCCGTTCAGGTCCATCATGGACGCCGGAAACGAATTTCGTGGCGTCGTGTGGATGTTGCGCAGCAGCACGGTTCCCGCCTCGGTGCCGTCGCTCATCCACAGCTCCCGGCCATACACGCCGTCATCCGCCGCGAAGTAGAGGAAGCCGTTGCGCTGGACCAGGGACGAGGGGGCGGACCCGATGGCGCCGGGCCAGATGTCCTTCACGCGCACGGTGCCGGCGGCAGTTCCGTCCGTCTTCCACAGCTCCTTGCCGCTGACGCCGTCATCCGCCACGAAGAACAGGGTGGAGCCCACGGCGGTGAGCGAGGCCAGCGAGGGGCTCGCGGTCCCGGGGAGGATGTCCCGGACGCGCACGGTGCCTGCGTCGGTGCCGTCCGTCTTCCACAGCTCCCTGCCGCTGACGCCGTCATCCGCGAGGAAGTAGACGGTGTTGCCCACGGCGGTGAGCGAGGACGGCGAGGACCCCAGATTTCCGGGCCGGATGTCCTTCACGCGCACGGTGCCCGCCGGGGTGCCGTCCGTCTTCCACAGCTCGTCGCCGGTGGAGGCATCCGAAGCGATGAAGTACAGCGTGCCATTCACATCCAGGAATCCGGAAGGGTGGGAGCCTCCGGCGCCGGGCCAGATATCCCGCACGAGCTGCGTGCCCGCCGCGGTGCCGTCGGTCTTCCACAGCTCGAACCCGGAAGTTCCGTTATCGCCCTTGAAGAAGATGGAGCCGTTCGAGACCGTGAGCAGCGGTGGGATGTAGGGAGGCACGAAGCTGCCACTGCCGGGATTGAAGTCCTGGATGAGCGCGGTGCCGGCCTCGGTGCCGTCGCTGCGCCACAGCTCGAAGCCCAGGTTGGTGGTGCTCGCCACGAAGACGAGGGTGCCGTTGAGGTTCGTGAGCCAGGAGGATGCCCGCGCCCCGGGATACGTATAGAGCTGGACGGCGGTGGTCCCCCAGTCGAACCCGTTGCTCTTCCACAGTCGGTCGGTCCCGGCCTCATCCGTCGCGGTGAAGTAGAGCGTCCCGTTCATCGGCGTGAGCCAGGACGGATTGGAGTGGGCGTTGGGGGTGCCCACCGCCGCCTCCCTGTAGATGTTTTCAACGAGCACGGTGCCGGCCGAGGTGCCGTCCGTCTTCCACAGCTCGCGGCCGAACCAGCCATCGTCGGCGCTGAAGAACACGGTGTTGCCGACCGCCGTGAAGGACACCGGCCCCGCGCTGGGAAGCGAGGAGATGGACTTGAGGCGCACGGTGCCGGCCGCGGTGCCGTCGCTCTTCCACGGCTGACCGCCGATGAGGAATTCGGTGGCTTCGAAGTAGAGCGTGCCGTTGACGTTCGTCAGGGTGGTGGGGTTGGAGTCGGAGTCGCCCGGCCAGATGTCCGCCAGCAGCTCCGCCACCGGAGGAGTGCCTCCTGTCCCCAAGAGCCGCGAGGCCCGAGTGTCCACGGAGCCCGCTGCCTCCGGCGCGTCACCACAGCCCGCCGCCGTGAGTACAACCACCAGGCTGATGATCAGGCATTGCGCCTGGACTCCCCCTCGTCTCTGTTCGTGCATCCCCATCCCTTCGAAACGTCGGAGGGAAGCATCCCGGACGCAGGAGGGAAGAGCAATCCGGGTCAGGGAGAACCGGCCGCACGCACGGAGTGACCGTGCGTGCGGCGGCTGGGGCTTCAGGAGGCTACGGCTCCGTCCAGGGCGTGTGGCTGATGGGGCCCTTGATGAGGGTGAAGTACCGGGAGGTCGAGGCGCCCAGGTTCACCCAGCCGAACCCGTCGATGACCCGCGACGGCACGCTCAGTCCGATGGACACGTTCGCCACGTCGCAGTTGCCCAGGATGTGGCCCACGCGGATGGGCTTGCTGGCGGACGTCTGCGACTTGGTGACGAGCGTCGGCGCCTGGGTGACGACCCCGTCCTGCGCGAGCAGCGGGATGTTCCCGCTCCCTCCGGACACGCGCAGGCTGTAGGTGCCGGAGCCCTGGGGCTGCCACGCGGTGAAGTCCAGTTCCACCAGGTCGTTCTTGGTCACGTACGCCAGGCAGCCGCACTCCAGCGTGGGGTACACGCCCGCCGTGGGCGGCGTGGTGCTGGAGCCCACGCGCGGCAACTCCAGACGGACGCCGCAGCGGGTGTTGTCAACGAAGAGCAGCCGCGAGAAGGAGCCGCTCGGGATGGGCTGCTTGTTGGCGTCGAAGAAGTCCACCGTCAGGACGTTGTGGCCGTTGTCCGCGGTGGTGGTCCTCAGCAGCAGGCCCAGGTAGGCGTTGTACCAGAGGTCCGCCGGGTCGCGGATGGGGAACAGGCCTCCGGTGGAGGCGGTGGGCTGGTTGTTGAAGCGGGGCGGCGCGGCGGTCGCGTCCCACTTGAAGTCGTAGAACGTGTCCACGATGGAGCGCGTGAGCCCCGACGCCAGGTTCTTGAGCTTCACGCTGTAGAACCGGACCCCGCTGTTCCAGGCCAGCGGGTGGTTGAGCATCAGGCTCAGGTCCCCGCCGAAGGGCAGGTTGGGGTAGCCGCTGAAGTAGTAGCCGGGCGCGGAGCTGGTGTTGGCCTTGCCGTCGTCCGGCCCAGGCGTGGCGGGGTTCTGGACGGAGTTGTTGATGTAGTCGAACGGAATCAGGCCAATGCCCAGCATCAGCACGTTGGACACGGTGATGGAGCGGGTGAACCGGCCCATCTCCGTCGTGCACGCCACGTACAGCGTGCTGTCGGAAAAGACCTCGATGCTGGAGGGCCCGGGGGCCGGGGTGAGCGTGGTGCCTTCCGTGGTGATGCCCCCGGTGAGCAGGTCGACGCGAGCCACCTCCCGCGTGTCGGTGAGGGGGACGTAGAACGCGCTGCGCTCCGGGTTGGCCCAGGCGAGGAAGCCCAGCTGCGTGGTGCTGAGCTGGTAGGCCGGAAGCGAGACCTGGATGGGCGTGCTTCCCCCGACGTAGTCGGAGATGTCCACGGCGAAGACCTTGCCGCTGGACTCCGCGATGTAGGCCATCAGCGAGGGGCCGCTGCTGGACAGGAGCAGGCCCTTGCCGTTGGAGAAGCCCGTCACGACGGCATACGTCTCCTGCGTGGCGAGGTTGATGCGCCAGAGCTTGTGGGCATCCACCACGTAGATGAACTCCCCATCCAGGACCAGCTGCTGGGGCTCATCCAGGGGCTCGTAGGTGACGGGCTGCGGCTGGATGCTGAACTCGGGGTAGGGGCTGAGCGCGCTGCTCGTCCGCGGCGAGGAGAGGACGCTGTAGAGCCCGGAGTTCACGTCCAGGGCGCTGACGTACAAGGCCGTCTCGTATTCGGAGACAACCAGGTCTCTCACGTCCGAGAGCCCCGCGCCGACGCGGTAGGGATTGGGGCTGAGGGTGTAGGTCACCCACTCCATCCACGTCTGGGCGCCCAGCTTGTAGATGCGCAGCTTGGCGTAGTGGTACTCCGACGCGTAGTTGATGCGGACGGCGTAGAAGCGCCCGGTGGTGGACGACCCGTTCTCAGGCACGGAGTTGTTGTTCGGCACCGACGCCCAGTTGGCGGCCTCCAGGCTCGCGGGCGTGATCTCCGCCAGCGAATTGACGCCCGTCAGCGGCAGGATGCGGGCGAAGTTGCGGGCCACCAGGTTGGCGCCGGCGGTGTCCCACTGGACGTCCGCCGTGGCGAAGACGTTGAGGTTGATCTGCTGGCCCTTGGCGACCACCTGGCTCCGGGACACGAGCTGGGTGGCGGGGTTGACGGGCATCCACCACACCTCACCGGTGCCGACATCCGTGTAGTACAGATGGTCCGCGCCGGGGGTGTAGTGGGTGGCGGTGACCTGACTGAGGGAGGGGATTCGCGTCTGGTATTGCATCATCGCGGTATGTCTCCATCACTGCGTTGGTGGGGATGTCCACCAACGCGGGATACCCTGACATGACCGTCTGACATTTCTGGAATACCCGGAGTGCGTATGGGTATGCTGGAGCCATGCGAAAATTCCTGAAGGCATCCTGGTGGGTCGTTGCACTCAGTCTCCCCGTGGTTCTCATGGGAAACCCCGCGGCGGCGGGGGCACCGGCGGGGATTGACGACCCAGGTTCAAGACATACCCGGAGTGTGAAGGCTCCTCCGTTCATGGCCGTGGCGGGAGGCATGCGGCACGGCCTGGGTGTCACCCGGGACGGGAGCGTGTGGTCCTGGGGCGCGAATGACGGTGGGCAGCTGGGTCTGGGAGTCCTGGATGGCTATGGCTATCTCCCGCAGCTCGTGCCGGGATTGTCGAACATCGTCGCGGTGGATGCGGAGTGGGCCCACTCCCTGGCCCTGCGCTCCGACGGAACGGTCTGGGCCTGGGGTGGGAATGATTACGGGCAAGCGGGTGATGGCACCACGATCCGCCGCCCGACGCCATCCCAGGTGCCAATGGTTTCAAACATCACGGCCATCAGTTCGGGATTCACTCATGCGTTGGCGTTGCAGTCAGACGGCTCTGTTTGGGCCTGGGGTGGCAATAACAGCGGACAACTGGGCGATGGAACCCGGACGCGGCGCTTGTTCCCCGTGAAGGTCCCCGGGCTGTCGAACGTGGTGGCGGTGGCGGCGGGGGGATCCCACTCGCTCGCGCTGCGGAGCGACGGGACCGTGTGGGCTTGGGGAGAGTCCAGCGATGGCAGGCTTGGAGAGGGCTCAACGACACCGCGAGAATCGCCTGTCCGGGTGATGGGCCTGACGAACGTGGTCGCCGTGGCGGCTGGCGGCGGTCATTCGTTGGTGCTGCGCTCCGATGGCTCGGTCTGGGCCTGGGGGCAGAACTACTACGGGCAGGTGGGGAATGGGACGATCTACAGCCAGTGGTTTCCAGCGCCTGTTCCTGGACTGACCGGGGTGATCTCCGTGGAGACCGGGACAACCCATTCGTTGGCGCTTCGCTCCGACGGAACAGTCTGGACCTGGGGCGACAACTGGTATGGCCAGCTGGGGGATGACACCGAGTTGCGGCGGCTTGCCCCTGTTCAGGTGTCAGGATTGAAGAACGCGGTGGCCCTTTCAGCGAACCATCTGATCTCTTTCGCGCTGTGTTCGGATGGATCGATCTGGGGGTGGGGGTTGAATGTTGGCGGAGCGCTGGGGCAAGGAGAGACCGTCTTTCGGAAGTCCCCGGTCGCCGTGGCCGGACTCACGGATGTCGTCGCCCTGAATGTGGGAACTGGTTTTTCGGTGGCATTGCGTTCGGACGGATCCGTCTGGGCCTGGGGGGCTCATGAACGAGGGGGCCCCGTGGGTGACGGTTCCAGGTCTTCCACCATCGTGCCAACACAGGTGCCTGGCCTGCGGGACATCGTGGCTTTGGGGACGGGGTTCAGTCACTCACTCGCGGTGGCGATGGATGGATCCGTCTGGGCCTGGGGAAAGAATTGGTCGGGGCAACTGGGAGACGGCACGACGACGGATCGACCTCTCCCGACGAGGGTCGCCGGGGTCTTGAATGCCGCCGCCGTGGCCGGAGGAGACGGTTTCTCCGTGGCCTTGCTCGCGGATGGCACCGTCTGGGCCTGGGGGAATAACAGCCTGGGCCAGCTGGGGGATGGCACCACCGTTGCCCACCTGTTCCCCGTCCAAGCGCTCGGGGTAACGGATGTGGTGGCCATCGCCGCCGGGGCCAGTCATGTCCTGGCCCTTCGTTCGGACGGCACTGTCTGGGGGTGGGGCTCGAATGGTTTTTGGCAGCTTGGGGACGGGACTTATGTGTCTCGAAGCGTGCCTGCCAGGATCGACGGACTGTCAAACGTGATGGCGCTGAGCGCCAGCGGATTTCATTCCCTGGCACTGGGAATGGACGGAGCCGTCCATGCCTGGGGGTATAACCTCGATGGGCAGCTGGGAGACGGAACGCAGAACACGGGCATGTTTCCCGCGAAGGTCCCGGGCCTGACGAACGTGGTGACGCTGGCCGCTGGCCGCAATCATTCCCTGGCGCTCCGGTCGGACGGGAGCCTTTGGGGATGGGGAAACAACAACTATGGGCAACTGGGGGAGGGGACCACCCTGACGCGCCTGTCTCCGGTCCGGGCCCCTGGCGCCGTGGGGACGGCCGTGCTGGCCGCGGGGGAGTTTCATTCGCTGGCGTTGCGCATGGATGGAAGCGTGAGTGCCTGGGGCTCGAACAGCGCGGGCGAGCTGGGAGACGGCACGGCCATGTGGTTCACCCGCCCCGTTCGCGTTCCCTGAGGTAGGGCCGGCTCGGTGGTGCACGCGGCCGGAGTTGGTGCGTGAGCGCTTCGAGTCGCGCCTGGAAATCCATGCCGCACCATCCCATGCGCCGCCGCTCTCCGCGTGCTTGTAAACCGAAGGGTTACGAATGCAGGCGCGTTGTGACCCATCGAGCCACGGTGGGCGCTCCCCACGCCTGCCCCTCCGAGTGAGCGGCGTGTGGCGTGGGGACTGCAATGGGGGTGGGGGCCGGCCCCCCGTGCCGGCAAGCAGTCATCCCCTCAAATGAGGTTCAGCTCGATGAACATCCAGATCAAGGGTCGCCTGATGGCGGCCTCTCTCCTGTGCATGGCGGCGGTGGGTTGTGGTGAAGGGACGGCTTCCGAGGGCGACACGCTGATGGCGCAGGAGGCAAGCGCCACGCAGTGCATCGATGGCTTCAATGGCATCCGGAACTGCGCGACCGGCAACGCGACGCTGAAGTCCGGAACGAAGGGCATCGACGTTGCCGGGCTGAACACGGTGAGGCAGGACGGCTTCTCCAGCCAGTTCCCGCGTGCCTCGGCGTGGCGGATGGAGGCGGCCATCGGCGGTATCGGTGCGAAGGAGCAGGGCCTGTTCCTCACGGCGCGCGACGGCACCCGGGTGATCAGCACGCTGCGCATCGGGCTGGGCGGGTCCAAGGATCAGATGGTCCTGGAGCCCACCTTCCCGGGCACGAAGGGCGGCGCGCACTACGCGGCGGCCGTGTATTCGCGCGGGGCCCTGGTCGCGAAGGGCATCAACTTCAACAACTACGACCGCTTCATGCGGCCCTGGTGGTGGGACTTCGCGTCCTACTGGTACCCGTGCAACGTGGGCTTCAACGACCGGCTCCAGCTGGACATGGATGGCACGCTGGTGACGGCGCCCGGCTGGAGCTTCTACGGCGGCGGCTCCTACGGCCCGTTCTCCGTGGGGTCGGCCAGCGCCCCGTTCCAGGTGGAGATCGACGGCAAGCTCGTGACGGGCGACCGCATTGATCTCATCGAATTGCCGGGCAGCGGGACGCCGGCGTCCGTGGGCTTCACCGCCGTGGACGTGACCGCGGCGGCCACCCAGTTCACCCTCACGGGTGAGACCACGGCCCGCGAGAAGTAGGCGAGGGAGATGGACCGCACGCACGGGTAGACCGTGCGTGCGGCGGCAGCGGCTCCGTCCAGGTTATGCTCCGCCGGCTTCAGCGTGATGAAGGAGCCGCCATGTCGACACACGTCACTCCCGATGCCATGGGGCTGCTCTGCGCGCTCATGCCGGGCGTGCTCATCCTCGCGTTCGTGGCCTACCAGTCGATGAAGCTGGTGCGCTTCCAGCGAGGCGCCTTCCGGTTGCCGGCCGAGGTGAGCTGGGTCGTGGGGGGAGAGGACTTCGCGCACCACTTCAGGCGGGGCGACGGGGTGGAAATGATGCGCGACAAGGAGTTCCGCCGCAGGCACCTGTACGGGCTCTGGGTGCTCATCCGTCCGGGCGACGGTGGGCTTGCCCCGATTTCGTGGACAGGTTCGTTAAGCTGCCGCACTTCGGGTTGAGGCGTTCCGCTCGTACTCCTCGGGGCTGACATAGCCGAGTGCGGAGTGCCTGCGGCGGCGGTTGTACCACGCCTCGATGTACTCAAACAGCGCCCGCTTCGCCTCTTCATGCGTCTGGAAGCTGCGCTCGTAGACGAGCTCCATCTTCAGCGAGGAGAAGAAGCTCTCCACCACCGCGTTGTCCCAGCAGTTGCCCTTCCTCGACATGCTGCATTCGA
>NZ_RAWM01000067.1 GCF_003668875.1 Corallococcus interemptor
GGGGTTCGCGGGGGTGGCGCTGCTCAACCTGGGTGGGGACATGGGAGGCGGAGGCGTGGCGGCGCTGGCGGTGGTGGTGGCGCCCATGGCGTGGGCCTTCGGGTCGGTGTGGAGCCGGAGGCTGCCGATGGCCGCGGGGTTGATGACGCCGGCGACGCAGATGTTGAGCGCGGGCGTGATGATGATGGGGGTGAGTTTCGGGTTGGGGGAGCGGATGGCGGACGTGGTGCCCGCGCGCGCGCTGGCGTCGTTCGTGTATCTGGTGGTGTTCGGTTCGCTGGTGGCGTTCAGCGCGTACGGGTACCTGCTGAGGCACGCACGGCCGGCGCTCGCGACGAGCTACGCGTACGTGAACCCGGCGGTGGCGGTGCTCCTGGGAGTGGTGTTCGCGGGAGAGACGCTGGGCCCCCTGACCTGGGCGGCGATGGGCGCCATCCTGGTCGCGGTGATGCTGCTGGCGCGAGGAAGGCGTTGAGCCGGCTTTAGCGCCCGCAGCGGCTGAGCTTGGAGACGCACAACGTCAGGGCATTGGCGAAGCCGTGGGCGTAACAGCTCTCGTGCCAGGACTGGGCGATGAGCGGATCATTGACCTGGGTGGGCACGCGGGTCATCTGGAAGAAGCCTCGTTGCTCGCCGCCATGGAGCTGGGGACCATCGCGGTCCTCGTAGTTGCGGGCGTAGTTCTCGAAGGTGATGCGGTCCGCGCCGCTCTCCGCGACCACGCCGCCCCAGTGATACTCCCACACCGGTTCGCAGTAGACGGGCGGAGGGATGGGCGCTGCCGGGCGGGGAGCGACCTCGTCCCGCATCCGCATCCAGTTGCGGTGCTGGGCGTCCTGATAGCGCTCCATGGCGCCCACGGAGTAGGTCTGGAACGCGTCGCCCACGCGCGGGTTCGCATGGGAGTTGAGGCCCAGCCGGAAGAGCAGCTGCTCGTAGCGTGCGCCCAGCGTGGCCGCGTTGAGGTTGACGCCGTTGAGGGTCATGGCGGCGTTGGCGCGGACGCGGTTCACCAACCGGCCGTAGTTGCGGCCAATGGGGCCATAGAAGCCCGCGAGCGCCGCCATCTGGGCCGGAGGGGTGTTGGCGCCCACCAGCGCGTTCTGCAATCCCACCTGGTAGTCGTTGACCGCGCGCTGCCGGGCCGCGGCGGCGTTGGGGCCCTCGCCCTGTCCATGGAAGAGGAACGTGGTGATGAGCACCGCCAGCCGGAAGGGGATGTCGCCATGGGTCGGGTAGGCATGGGCCCATCCTCCGAGCTGCCAGCGCGGGAGGTTGAGGAAGAGCTGATTGCCGGACGGGTTGAGCCTCACGGTGCGCCGCGAGTCCTGCTGCTCCCCCATGACCTTGCCGGAGATTTCGTTGCAGTTCTGCGACACGGGGGGATCGAACAGCCCGTCCTCGGACATGGCCACCTGGAACAGCCGCTTGGGTCCCGGACCGCTCAGGAAGGGCAGGCAGCCTGGCTGCGCGGGGGGACCGACTTCGAGGTAGCGGGGCCCGGGGACCTTGGCGATCCGGTAGTTGGAGCCCGCGGAACGCAGCGCGCGGTTGCACCGGTCGATGGCGCGGTCGGTGGCGAAGAAGTGCTTGGCCTGCTCGTGGCGGGGATTGGTGTCCTCGACGGCGAGCTCGTTGTCATCCGAGAACCGGAGCGCGACCTGGTTGTGGGCGCGCACCATGACGTTCGCCGTGCCGGCATCGATGAGGAAGCTGTCGGGGTTCGTCTTCGGGTAGGGCTGGGGCCGCAGGCCGTCCCGCTGCGTCTCGAAGGTGGCGTTGTGGAGGTTGACGTGCTGGGCGCCGAACTGGGCGTTCGGGACGACGTGGTACGCCTGAAGCGCGGGAGTGGGCGAGGTCCCCCGGCCCGCGCCCGTCCAGCAGTCACGCGCACCCGACAGGGCCCGTGCCGCCAGGGCCTCGGCCTCTGCTTCGAGGGCTCCATCCACGAGCAGCCCGGCCCCACCGTTTCCGTGAGGGACGCGCCCCGCGCGCTGTTGCAGCACATGCACCAGTTCGTGCGCGAGGATCCGGCCGCCGCGAGCCAGGTCGTGTTCCAGGGTTCCCGGAGCGAAGAGGATCCGCTCGCCCCAGCACAGGGCCTGTGCTCCCAGCCTCGCGACGAGGGGATGCTCGTGCAGGCGAACGGCGCTCAGGTCGGCCCCGAAGGCGCGCTCGAACCGGGCACGCAGCCGCGGTGGGAGTGCCTGTCCCCCAGCGCAGGCCTGCGCCAGGAGCGAGGGGGAGATCCAACCGTGCCGAGCGTCCAAGGTCCGTGCTCCCATGTATCAGGCGTGTCTCGTGAAGTGTCTTGTTACACCAGGGCGCACAGCACACGCGAGCGCGGCCATGGTCCTTGGAATCCAGGTGACTCCTTCAAGCATGGACATCGCCGGAGCTGGAGGAGGCAATAGAGTCCGGCGCGTGCGTCCCGTGACGAGTCTCTGGGTGGTGGGTGCGTTGCTCACGGCGTGTACCGGGGGTTCACGGCATTCCCGGCACGGAGACCTGGGGTTCGTGGATTCGGAGACGGCCGGCAAGGCACGGCACGCGGCCTACGTGGCGGAGCAGGCCTCCGCGAGGGCCGCGACCCTGGCCATGGCCTCCCCGTTGGTTCGGGCCATTCCGCCGGCCGTGCTCGCGCTGATGCAACAGGACCACGACGCGGATGAACTGGAGAAGCAGCTCACCGCCTGCGCGGTGCAAGCCGAGCAGGTGGGGAACGCACGCTACTTCCATGGCCGGCCTCCGACGCGGCAGGAGTGCGCCGAGGTGGTGGAGCAGGACCGCTGTGGCAACCCGGTCACCCGGGCCATGTTCCTGGGCAAGCAGAAGCATGTGCTCGCGCTGGCATGCGCGGAGCAGGTGCTGAAGAAGCTGTGGCCCGCGCCCTTCAGCATCGAGCAGCGCTACCGCTACTACCCCCATGCCCGGATGGTGGAGAGCATCAGCAAGGACAAGGAAGCGCGGCTCATCGCCGATGGCTGCACCGATGAACTCCGGGGCACCATCAAGCCGGACATCGTGCTCCACGAGGACCGCAGCCTCCTGCTGAAGTCCGTGCTCACGCTGGACTTCAAGTTCCCGTGCCCGGACACAAACGGGCCCACCTGGGCGAGGTATGACACAGGCTCCTACGCCGGCAGGTCCCAGCGAACCGTCTACGAGGAAGCCCTGGGAGGGCAGGCCTTGCTCATTTCGCCTCGTACAGGCGTAAAGGAGGTGAAACCATGATCAGGGAATACCCTGTCATCCGCCTGTGGTCGAAAGGCTCGCCCCCGCTCCCCGCGGCTCGCGATGGCATTGGCCTCAGCTTCTTCATCCACCGCGATCACACGGAGATCGCGCCCGCTGTATGGCGTGCGCTGCAGGCCTATCTTCGAGCCATTCCTCCGGGCTCGCTGGGTTGGTACGGCACGGATGACGGCGACATCCTGGAGCTTGATGACAAGGGCTGGGAGGTGGTTCGCCAACAGATGCTCGAGCGCCCCTGGGGATACAGCGGGAACGCGAGCCTGTCGGAGAGCCCCGGCGGAGGTGAAGTCTCCAGCGGCTACATCTTCGAGTACGAAGGCCATCCGCTTGATACGCCGTTCGGCAAGGCACCCATCAACTCGGTGTCATTCACGTTTCCCACGGACTACCTCTTGGGAAATGGTGCGGCCCATCTCCGCGCACTGACGCTGGAGCTCGCTCGCGAGCTTCCGTTCAACTTCGGATACGCCAGCTTCGCCATCACCTCGTCCCATGGCATGTCGGGCGCGGCGAAGTGGGACCACGTCGAGGACCTCCTCACTCGCTATCCGGGCCTGGACCTCCACCACGGCACCGGGTTCCACTCCATCCTCGGCGCCCGAGCCCTGGCCCCCGCCTGGCTCACGTTCTTGGGCCAGCCCCTGCTGGGACAGCTGGGCGGCATCGCCGCGCTCCGGAAAGTGCTTCCGTTCCCGGAAGTCTCACTGCTCCCCATGGACGGAGACCGCGTGCTCATCACGTTGGACGACTGGCCGGACCCCATCGACACGCAGGAAAAGGCCATCCCTCCCCAGTACCGCGCGCTGGCCCGCCTGATGGAGCCCTTCCTCTTCAGGTACGAAGGCGAAGAGACAGAGCTCCCTCTCTACCAGCAGGACACGAACCGGTGGATCCGCCGGTTCCTCCAACCCTGATGGCAGTTCGACAGCGCATGAGTCTCTGGGTCGCCTGTGCCCTGCTGACGGCATGTGCCGGTGGCTCACGGCATTCCCGGCACGGAGAGCTGGGGTTCGTGGATTCAGAGACCGCCGGGAAGGCACGGTACGCGGCCTACGTGGCGGAGCAGGCATCCACGAGGGCCGCGGCATCGACCCTGGTTCGTGCGGCGCCCGTCCTGATGGGCATGATGCAGCAGGAGCACGACGCGGACGAACTGGAGAAGGGACTCGCCGCCTGCGCGGCGCAAGCCGAGCAGGTGGGGAACGCACGCTACTTCCACGACCGGCCTCCGACGCGGCAGGAGTGCGCCGAGGTTGTCGAGAAGGACCGCTGCGGCAATCCCGTGACCCGAGCCATGTTCCTGGGCAGGCAGAAGCACGTGCTCGCCCTTCAGTGCGCGGAGCAGGTGTTGAAGAAGCTGTGGCCCGCGCCCTTCAGCATCGAGCAGCGCTACCGCTACTACCCGAACGCCCGGATGGTGGAGAGCATCAGCAAGGAGAAGGAAGCGCGGCTCATCACCGATGGCTGCACCGAAGAACTCCGGGGCACCATCAAGCCGGACATCGTTCTTCACGAGAGCCGCACCCAGCTGCTGAAGGCCGTGCTCACGCTGGACTTCAAGTTCCCGTGCCCCGACAGCAACCTGCCAAAGTGGGCGCTGTATGGCCCCGGCAGTCCCTACGTCGGCAAGAACCAGGGTGAAGTTTATGAAGCCGCACTGGGCGGACCGGCTCTGCTCATCTCACCAGGCAATGGAGTGAAGCCGCCATGAGTGACGCATTTCCAGTCATCCAGCTGCGCGCCAGGAAAGGCTGGCTCGCCGGCCGGGATGGCGTTGTCATCTCCTTCTTCATCCATCGGAACCCCGAGGATTTCGCGCCTGCCGCATGGCGCGCCCTGCAGGTCTACCTTCAAGCCATTCCCCCCGGAACGTTGAGCTGGTACCCGGACGACGACGGCGAGATGGCTCCACTCGATGACACCGGCTTGGATTACATCCGGAGGTGTCTGCTGGAGTCGCCCTGGAACGGCCTCCGCCCCATTGAGCTCTTGGAAACCCCGAGCGAGGCTGGCGGCTACCACTTTGAGTACTACGGGAGGCGGCTCGGGGATCCCATTCTCAAGGACCCCATCGGCTCGGTGTCGTTCTCGTTCCCGACTGAGTACCTCAAAAAGCACGGAGCTTCACACCTGCGAGCCCTTGCGCTCCAACTGGGTCACGAGCTGCCTTTCAACTTCGGCTACGTCAGCTTCGCCATCGTCTCCCCCCAAGGCTTGTTCAGCTCAGGCGACTGGACCATCACCGAGGCACTCCTCGCCCGGTACCCGGGGCTGGACGCATACAACAACAGGCAGCTCAGCTCAGTCATCGGCACGCATGCCCTGGCACCCGCCTGGCTCACGTTCCTGGGCCAGCCTCTGCTGGGACAGCTGGGCGGCATCGCCGCGCTCCGGAAAGTGCTTCCGTTCCCGGAAGTCTCACTGCATCCCATGGACGGGGACCGCATGCTCGTCACGCTGGACGACTGGCCGGACCCCATCGACACGCAGGAAAAGCCCATTCCCCCCCAGTACCGTGCACTGGCCCGCCTGATGGAGCCCTTCCTCTTCCAGTACGAAGGCGAAGAGAAAGAGCTCCCTCTCTACCAGCAGGACATGAACCGGTGGATCCGCCGATTCCTTCAACCCTGATGGCAGTTCGACAGCGCATGAGTCTCTGGGTCGCCTGTGCCCTGCTAACGGCATGTGCCAGTGGCTCTCGGCATTCCCGGCACGGGGAGCTGGGGTTCGTGGATTCAGAGACCGCCGGGAAGGCACGGTACGCGGCCTACGTGGCGGAGCAGGCGTCCACGAGGGCCGCGGCCTCGACCCTGGTCCGTGCGGCGCCCGTCCTGATTGGCTTGATGCAGCAGGAGCACGACGCGGACGAACTGGAGAAGGGACTCGCCGCGTGCGCGGTGCAAGCCGAGCACTTGGGGAACGCACGCTACTTCCACGACCGGCCTCCGACGCGGCAGGAGTGCGCCGAGGTTGTTGAGAAGGACCGCTGCGGCAATCCCGTGACCCGAGCCATGTTCCTGGGCAGGCAGAAGCACGTGCTTGCCCTGGCGTGTGCGGAGCAGGTGCTGAAGAAGTTGTGGCCCGCGCCCTTCAGCATCGAGCAGCGCTACCGTTACTATCCGAACGCCCGGATGGTGGAGAGCATCAGCAAGGAGAAGGAAGCGCGGCTCCTCGCCGATGGCTGCACCGACGAACTCCGGGGCACCATCAAGCCGGACATCGTGCTTCACGAAAACCGCACCCAGCTGCTGAAGTCCGTGCTCACGCTGGACTTCAAGTTCCCGTGCCCGAGCAGCAACCTGCCACAGTGGACTCGCTATGGTAGCAGCAGCCCATACGCAGACAGTTTTCAAAACAATATCTACGAAAGAGCATTGGGCGGCCGGGCCCTGCTCATCTCGCCCACCCAGGGAGTCGTGCCACCGTGAACGAGACCTATCCAATCATCAGGCTTCGAGGCAGGAACGATTGGCTCGCGGCACGGGACGGCATTGTCTTTTCCTATTTCATCCATCGTGATTACTCGGAGGTCGGCTCAGCGGTCTGGCGCGCGATCGAGGCCTACCTTCGCGTCATTCCGCCCGGCTCACTCAATTGGTACACGTCAGCGGACGGCGACATGGTCCCACTCGACGACGAAGGATGGGAACACAACCGTGAGGAGGTGGCTGGACGCACCGGTGGCGGCGGCAGGACCGCTGAGTTGAGGGAAAGCCCCAGTGAAACCGGCGGCTATCAGGTCGAATACTACGGACGACGGCTCGACAGCCCCTTTCATGATGCTCCCATTACCACCTTGGCGTTCACGTTCCCCACGGAGTACCTCGTGGAGCACGGCGTGGCCCGCCTTCGCACCCTGGCGCTCGAGCTGGCTCGTGAGCTGCCCTTCAACTTCGGTTACGCCAGCTTCGCCCTTGTTTCGACACAAGGCTCTTGGGCCGCAGGCGATTGGAACATCACCGAAGCGCTCCTCGCTCGCTATCCCGGCCTGGATGCGCCTCATGCCACGAGATTCAGTTCCATCCTCGGAACCCGGGCCCTGGCACCCGCCTGGCTCACGTTCCTCGGTCAGCCCCTGCTGGGCCGGCTGGGCGGCATCGCCGCGCTCCGCAACGCGCTCCCCTTCCCCGAGGTCTCCCTGCTTCCCATGGACGGAGACCGCGTGCTCGTCACGCTGGACGAATGGCCAGACCCCATCGACACGCAGGAAAAGGCCATCCCTCCCCAGTACCGCGCGCTGGCCCGCCTGATGGAGCCCTTCCTCTTCCAGCACGAAGCGGAGGGACTGTCCCTCCATGAGAGCGACACGAACCGGTGGATCCGCCGGTTCCTCTAGCTCGGCGTGCGCGAGGACTCCGTCGGCGTCGCCGCCTGGGCCTCCGTGCGCCGGGGCAGCCAGACGTTGAAGGTGGAGCCCTGGCCCACCTTCCCCGTGGACTCCGCCCAGATGCGGCCGCCGTGCTGCTCCACGATGCCCTGGCTGATGGTGAGCCCCAGCCCCAGGCCTCCGTACTTGCTGCCGTGCGCGCGGCCGAAGCGCTCGAAGATGAGCCGCTGCTTCTCGCTGGGGATGCCCACGCCCTGGTCCTTCACGGACAGGTGCACGCCGCTGTCGCCCTCGGCCGCCAGGCGCACCAGCACCTGGCCACCCTCCGGCGAATAGCGGATGGCGTTGGACAACAGGTTCGTCAGCACCTGGTCCAACCGCCCCCGGTCCCACGTGCCTTCCAGGTGCTCGGGGACCTCCACCTTCAGCTCGTGCGTCTGCGACAGCACCGCCATGCGGTCCCGCGTCTCCAGCACCAGCTGCGACAAATCAAACGGCTCCAGCTCCAGGGACAGGCGGCCCGCCTGCAGCCGGCTGATGTCCAGCAGGTCCTCCACCAGCTTCGCCATGCGGTCGATCTGCCGGTTGATGATCTGCAGCGACTTGCCCGGGCCGGCCTCCGTCTGCCCGCCCAGCTTCAGGAGCGCCAGGTGCGCGTGGCCCTTCGCCGCGGCCAGCGGCGTGCGCAACTCGTGGCTCGCGGCGGCGAGGAACGCGTCCTTCGCCTCGCTCGCCAGCCGCAGCGCCGTCTCCGCGCGCTGGCGCTCGGTGATGTCGCGCGCCACGGAGATGAAGCGGCCGGGGCCCTCCTTTTCCGCCACGTACTGGAGCACCACCTCCACCGGCACCTCCGTGCCGTCGCGGCGGCGGTGGTTGGTGGAGTACGTCTGCGACGGCAGCGTGCCGGACATCAGCGGCGCCAGCAGCTTGCGGAAGCCCGTCTCGTCGAAGGCGCCCTCCACCTCCAGCACCGACAGGCCGACCAGCTCCTCCACGGAGGAGGACAGCTGCTTGGCCGCGCCCGCGTTCGCGTACGCGAGCGTGAGCGTGTCCGGGGTGAACATCAGGACGCAGTCCAGCGTGGCGTCCAGCGTCGTCTTGAAGCGGGCCAGCGCCTCCTCCGCGCGCCGCTTGTCGTCGATGTCCGTGGCGATGGCCAGCCAGCCCACCAGCGCCCCGTGCTCGTCGTGCTCGGGCACCGCGCGCGCCAGGTGCCAGCGGTAGACGCCGTCCTTGCGCCGCAGCCGGAACTCCTGCGTGCTGCCATGCACCTGCTCCAGCCCGTCGCTCCACACCACGCGCATGCGCTCGCGGTCCGCCGGGTGCACGTCCTGGAGGAAGGAGGAGAGCGACAGCTCATACCCCTCCTGGTGGCCGGTGTACTCCCGCCAGGCCCGGTTGGCGTACGTCAGCGCTCCGTCCGCGCGGGCCGCCCACATGGGCTCCGGCAGGGCCTCCGTGAGCCGGCGGTAGCGCAGCGCGCTCTGGCGCTCCAGGGCCTCTCGGTCGCGCTGGCGCAGGAGGGCCGCCTGGCGCTGGAGCTGCTGCTCCTTGAGGAACAGGTCCACGAAGACGCTGACCTTCGAGCGGAGGATTTCCGGGTCGAAGGGCTTGAGCAGGTAGTCCACCGCGCCGTGCGCGTAGCCCTTGAAGACATGCGCCGCGTCACGGCTGAGCGCGGTGAGGAAGATGATGGGGATGGTGCGCGTGCGCTCGCGCTGCTTGATGAGCGCCGCCGTCTGGAACCCGTCCAGCCCCGGCATCTGCACGTCCATCAGGATGACCGCGAAGTCGCGCTGCAACAGCTGCTTGAGCGCCTCCTCGCCGCTGGTGGCCTTCACCAGGTCCTGGCCCAGGGGCTCGAGGATGGCCTCCAGCGCCAGGAGGTTGGCCGGATGGTCGTCCACCATCAGGATGGCCGCGCGCGGCGACGCGGCGGCTTCCTGGGGACGTTCCGGAGTGTGCTCAGTGGAGTTCATGTGCGCAGTGGGGGAGCGCGTGGGTCAGGGGACCCGAGACACGGCGAACAAGGCTAGGTCCGCCCCCTTCCAGACGGAAGTGCAAAGGGGGCGGGAGGGTGGATCGCCCTCGTTGAGTATCAAGCACTCACCCAGAGCCGGACCAGTTCCAACAGCTTGTCGGTGTCCACCGGCTTGGGCAGGTAGTCACTCGCGCCGGCGGCCATGCACTTCTCCCGGTCGTCCTTCAGCGCCTTCGCGGTGACGGCGATGATGGGCAGGCTGGCGTACTTGGGGTCCTTGCGGATGGCACGCATGGTCTCATAGCCATCCATCTCCGGCATCATCACGTCCATCAACACGACGTCCACGTCGGGGTGCTGGCCGAGCATTTCAATGGCGGCCCGCCCGTTCTCCGCGAAGACGACCTGCATGCTGTGATTTTCCAGCACGCTGGTGAGCGCGAAGATGTTTCGCATGTCGTCATCCACCAGCAGCACCTTCTTGCCGGCCAGCGGTGCGTCCTGGTCGTTGCGCTGCGCCAGGGCCGCCCGTGCGCGCGCCGGGAGGTTCTCATCCAGGCGGTGCAGGAAGAGCGCCGTGTCGCTGAGCAGCTGGTCCGGGCTCTTCGCGCCGCTCTTCAGGATGACGCTGCCGGTGTAGCGCCGCAGGCGGGACTCGTCCTTGGGCGTCAATTCACGGCCGGTGTAGACGACGATGGGCAGGTCGCGGAAGCGCTGCTGCGTCTTCACCTCCTCCACCAGCTTGATGCCGTCCATGTCGGGCAACAGCAGGTCGATGACGAGGCAGTCGTACTCGTTCTCCTCCAGCTTCTGGAGGGCCTCCTGGCCGGACGCCACCGCGGTGACGACGACGTCGCCGCCATCGCTGAGCAGCTGGGTGAGGCTGCTGCGCTGCACGTCGTCGTCTTCAATGACGAGCAGGCGGCGCTCGCGGCGCTCCAGGAAGCGCGACAGCTGGCCGAAGACGCGCTCCAGGCCCTCCTTGCTCACGGGCTTGGTCAGGTAGCCGAACGCGCCCTGGGTGTTGCCCAGGTGCTTGTCCATCACGCTGATGATGTGGACGGGGATGTGGCGCGTGCGCGGGTTGCGCTTGAGGCGGTCCAGCACGCTCCAGCCGTCCACCACGGGCAGCTGGATGTCCAGGGTGATGGCGTCCGGCTGGTACTCGTGCGCCATGGACAGGCCGCTGTCCCCGCGCGTGGCGACCAGGGCCTTGAAGCCCTTCTCGCGCGCCATCTGGACCATGATGCGGGCGAACTTCAGGTCGTCCTCGATGATGAGCAGGGTGCGGTCACCCTCGCGGATGAGGTCGCGGTCGTCCTCCACCACGACGGGCGTGTGCGCGCCCTCCACCTGCGGGGGCAGCGCGGCGTCCAGCACGTGGGCCTGCGGCTCCAGCACGGGAGGAGGCGTGGAGGCCAGCGGCGGCGGCGTGGCGGTGCTGGAGACGGGCGAGGTGATGAGCGGCTCCGGCAGGGCCCCCAGCGCGCGGCTGGAGGTCTCCGAGCCCTGGGACACATCGTCATCCGCGCCCTGGTACTCCGGCGGCAGGTAGAGGGTGAACGTGCTGCCCTTGCCCGGCTCGCTCTCCAGGCGGATTTCGCCGCCCAGCAGCTTGGCGATTTCGCGGCTGATGGACAGGCCCAGGCCGGTGCCGCCGTACTTGCGCGCGGTGGAGCCGTCCGCCTGCTGGAACGCCTCGAAGATGATGCGCTGCTTGTCCTTGGCGATGCCGATGCCGGTGTCCTTCACCGCGAAGGCCAGCACGTTGCGCGAGCGGCGCAGCGTCTCGTGGTCGAAGCGGATGCCCTTGTCCGCCTGGCGCACGGTGAGCTTCACGCCGCCCTCGTCCGTGAACTTGAAGGCGTTGGAGAGCAGGTTCTTGAGCACCTGCTGCAGCCGCTGCGGGTCCGTGCGCACGTGGCGCGGCGTGCCCGGGAGCACCTCCACCTGGAAGGTGAGGCCCTTCTGGTCCGCCACCGGACGGAAGCTGCGCTCGATGAACTGGTTGAGCTCCGTGAGGACGATGTCCCGGGGCTCCACCTGCATCTTGCCCGCCTCCACCTTGGACAGGTCGAGGATTTCGTTGATGAGGCTGAGCAGGTCCCCGCCGGACGCGTAGATGGTGTTGGCGTACTCCACCTGCTTGGTGGAGAGGTTGCCGTCCTTGTTGTCCGACAGGAGCTTCGCGAGGATGAGCAGCGAGTTGAGCGGCGTGCGCAGCTCGTGGCTCATGTTGGCCAGGAACTCGCTCTTGTACTTGGAGATGATGGTGAGCTGCTCCGCCTTCTCCTCCAGGCTGACGCGCGCCAGCTCCACCTCGCGGTTCTTCTCCTCCACGCGGGTGTTCTGGTCCGCCAGCTCCTTCGCCTTGTCCTCCAGCTCGATGTTGGTGCGCTTGAGCTCGTCCTGCTGCTGGGTCAGCTCGCGCGACTGGCTCTGGAGCTCCTGGGTCAGGCGCTGCGACTCGGAGAGCAGCGTCTCCGTGCGCATGTTCGCCATGATCATGTTGAGCACCACGCCGATGCTCTCCGTCAGCTGATCCAGGAAGATTTGATGGATGGCGCTGAACGGGTGGAACGAGGCCAGCTCGATGACGGCCTTCACCTCGCCCTCGAAGAGGACGGGCAGGACGATGATGTTGAGCGGCGCGGACTCACCCAGCCCGGAGGAGATGGTGATGTAGTCCGACGGCACGCGCGTCAGCAGGATGGTCTTCTTCTCCAGCGCGCACTGCCCCACCAGGCCCTCGCCCAGGCGGAAGCGGTTCGCCAGGTGCTTGCGCTCCCGGTACGCGTAGGTGCTGGTGAGCTTGAGGGACGGCATGCCGCCCTCGGGGTCACTGAGGAAGAAGGCGCCGTGGTGCGCGGACACCAGCGGGGTCAGCTCGCTCATGATGAGGCGGCTGACGGCGTCCAGGGACTTCTGGCCCTGCATCATGCCGCTGAACTTCGCCAGGTTCGTCTTGAGCCAGTCCTGCTCCTGGTTCTTCTGCGTGGTCTCACGCAGGTTGACGATCATCTGGTTGATGTTGTCCTTCAGCGCCGCGACCTCGCCTTCGGCGACGACCGTGATGCTGCGGGTCAGGTCGCCCTTGGTCACGGCGGTGGCCACGTCGGAGATGGCGCGCAGCTGGCTGGTGAGCGTACCGGCCAGCTGGTTCACGTTGTCCGTCAGCTGCCGCCACGTGCCGCGCGCGCCGGGCACGCGGGCCTGGCCGCCCAGCTTTCCTTCGATACCCACCTCGCGGGCCACCGTGGAGACCTGCTCCGCGAAGGTGCCCAGCGTGTCGGTCATGTTGTTGATGGTGTCCGCGAGCGCCGCCACTTCGCCCTTCGCGTCCACGATGAGCTTCTGGGTCAGGTCGCCGTTGGCCACCGCCGTCACCACGCGCACGATGCCGCGCACCTGGGTGGTGAGGTTGGAGGCCATGAAGTTCACGTTGTCCGTGAGGTCCTTCCACGTGCCGGCCACACCGGGCACGCGGGCCTGGCCGCCCAGCTTCCCTTCCACGCCCACCTCGCGGGCCACCGTGGAGACCTGCTCCGCGAAGATGCCCAGCGTGTCGGTCATGTTGTTGATGGTCTCCGCCAGGGCGGCCACTTCGCCCTTCGCGTCCACCACCAGCTTCTGCTTGAGGTCGCCGTTGGCGACCGCGGTCACCACCTTCACGATGCCGCGCACCTGCGTCGTGAGGTTGCGGGCCATGAAGTTCACGTTGTCCGTGAGGTCCTTCCACGTGCCGGACACGCCCTTCACCTCCGCCTGACCGCCCAGCTTTCCTTCCGCGCCCACTTCGCGCGCCACGCGGGTCACTTCCGAAGCGAAGCTGTTCAGCTGATCCACCATCGTGTTGATGGTGTTCTTCAGCTCCAGGATTTCGCCCTTCGCGTCGACGGTGATCTTCTTGGACAGGTCACCGTTCGCGACGGCCGTCGTCACCAGCGCGATGTTGCGCACCTGGCTGGTGAGGTTGGACGCCATGCTGTTCACGTTGTCCGTGAGGTCCTTCCACGTGCCGGCCACGCCGGGCACCGCGGCCTGACCACCCAGCTTGCCGTCCGTACCCACTTCCTTCGCGACGCGGGTCACTTCGGAGGCGAACGCGCGGAGCTGGTCCACCATCGTGTTGATGGTGCTCTTGAGCTCCAGGATTTCGCCCTTCGCCTCCACGGAGATCTTCTGCGACAGGTCGCCGTAGGCCACCGCCGTGGTCACCTTGGCGATGTTGCGCACCTGGTCCGTGAGGTTCGCGGCCAGGACGTTCACGTTGTCCGTGAGGTCCTTCCACACGCCCGCGACGCCGGGCACCGCGGCCTGGCCGCCCAGCTTGCCCTCCGTACCCACTTCCTTACCGACGCGGGTGACTTCCGAAGCGAAGGCGCGCAGCTGGTCCACCATCGTGTTGATGGTGTTCTTCAGCTCCAGCACCTCGCCCTTCACGCTCACGGTGATCTTCTGGGACAGGTCGCCGTTCGCGACCGCCGTCGTGACCTTGGCGATGTTGCGCACCTGGTCCGTGAGGTTGCCGGCGAGGACGTTCACATTGTCCGTGAGGTCCTTCCACACGCCGGACACGCCCTTCACGTCGGCCTGGCCGCCCAGCTTGCCTTCCGTACCGACTTCCTTCGCGACGCGCGTCACTTCCGCGGCGAACGCGCGGAGCTGGTCCACCATCGTGTTGATGGTGCTCTTCAGCTCGAGGACTTCGCCCTTCGCGTCGACGGTGATCTTCTTGGACAGGTCGCCGTTCGCGACCGCCGTCGTGACCTCCGCGATGTTTCGCACCTGGGCCGTGAGGTTGTTGGCCAGCAGGTTCACGTTGTTCGTGAGGTCCTTCCACGTGCCGGCCACTCCAGGCACTTCCGCCTGGGCGCCCAGCTTGCCCTCGACGCCCACCGTGCGCGCGACGTCCGTCACCTGCTGTGCGAAGACGGACAGCGTCTGGGTCATCGCGTTGATGGTGTCCGCGAGCGCGGCGATCTCGCCCTTGGCCTCCATCACCAGCTTCTGGGACAGGTCGCCGTCGGCCACCGCCGTCACCACCTTGACGATGCCGCGCACCTGGGTGGTGAGGTTGAAGGCCATGCTGTTCACGTTGTCCGTGAGGTCCTTCCACACGCCGGACACGCCCTTCACGTCGGCCTGGCCGCCCAGCTTGCCGTCCGTGCCCACTTCCTTCGCGACGCGCGTCACTTCCGCGGCGAACGCGCGGAGCTGGTCCACCATCGTGTTGATGGTGCTCTTGAGCTCCAGGACTTCGCCCTTCGCGTCGACGGTGATCTTGCGGGACAGGTCGCCCTTCGCGACCGCCGTCGTCACCTCGGCGATGTTACGGACCTGGTCCGTCAGGTTGTTCGCCAGGAGGTTCACGTTGTTCGTGAGGTCCTTCCAGGTGCCCGCGACGCCCGGCACCACGGCCTGGGCGCCCAGCTTGCCCTCCACGCCCACCGTGCGCGCGACGTCCGTCACCTGCTGCGCGAAGATGGAGAGCGTCTGGGTCATCGCGTTGATGGTGTCCGCGAGCTCCGCGACCTCGCCCTTGGCCTCCATCTTCAGGCGCTGGGTGAGGTCGCCGTTCGCGACCGCCGTCACCACCTTGGCGATGCCTCGCACCTGCGTCGTGAGGTTGGACGCCATGAAGTTCACGTTGTCCGTGAGGTCCTTCCACGTGCCGGACACGCCCTTCACTTCCGCCTGACCGCCCAGCTTGCCGTGCGTGCCCACCTCGCGGGCCACACGGGTCACTTCCGAGGCGAAGCTGTTGAGCTGGTCCACCATCGTGTTGATGGTGTTCTTCAGCTCCAGGATTTCGCCGCGAGCGTCGACGGTGATCTTCTTGGACAGGTCACCGGTGGCCACCGCCGTCGTCACCAGGGCGATGTTGCGCACCTGGGTGGTGAGGTTGGAGGCCATGCTGTTCACGTTGTCCGTGAGGTCCTTCCACGTGCCGCCGACCCCCGGCACCGCGGCCTGACCGCCCAGCTTGCCGTCCGTACCCACTTCCTTCGCGACGCGGGTCACTTCCGCTGCGAAGGCGCGGAGCTGGTCCACCATCGTGTTGATGGTGCTCTTGAGCTCCAGGACCTCACCCTTCACGTCCACGGTGATCTTGCGGGACAGGTCACCGTTCGCGACCGCGGTGGAGACCTCCGCGATGTTGCGCACCTGGCTGGTGAGGTTGGACGCCATCAGGTTCACGTTGTCCGTGAGGTCCTTCCACGTCCCCGCGGCGCCGGGCACCTGGGCCTGGGCGCCCAGCTTGCCCTCCACGCCCACCGTGCGCGCGACGCTGGTCACCTGCTGCGCGAACACGTTGAGCGTGTCCGTCATGTTGTTCAGCGTGGCGCCCAGCGCGGCGATTTCACCCTGCGACGGCACCATCAGCTTCTGGGTGAGGTCGCCGTTGGCGACCGCCGTCACCACCTTCACGATGCCGCGCACCTGCGTCGTGAGGTTGGACGCCATGAAGTTCACGTTGTCCGTGAGGTCCTTCCACGTGCCGGACACGCCGGACACCGCGGCCTGACCGCCCAGCTTTCCTTCCGTACCCACTTCGCGCGCGACGCGGGTCACTTCGGAGGCGAAGCTGTTGAGCTGATCCACCATCGTGTTGATGGTGCTCTTGAGCTCCAGAACCTCGCCCTTCACGTCCACGGTGATCTTGCGGGACAGGTCGCCGCGGGCCACCGCCGTCGTGACCTCCGCGATGTTTCGCACCTGCGCGGTGAGGTTGCCGGCGAGGACGTTCACGTTGTCCGTGAGGTCCTTCCACACGCCGGACACGCCCTTCACGTCGGCCTGGCCGCCCAGCTTTCCTTCGGTGCCCACCTCCTTCGCGACGCGCGTCACTTCCGCGGCGAAGCTGTTGAGCTGATCCACCATCGCGTTCACGGTGGTGCCGATGCGGAGGAACTCGCCCTTCACGGGCTGGCCGTCGATTTCGAGGGCCATCTTCTGGGTGAGGTCGCCTTCGGCCACCGCCACCAGCACGCGCGCGACTTCCGTGGTGGGCTGCACCAGGTCGCCGATGAGGGCGTTGATGGACTGGACGCTGGTGGCCCAGTCGCCGCGCACGTCGCCCAGGCCCACGCGCTCGCCCATGCGGCCCTCGCGGCCGACGACGCGCTCCACGCGGACGATTTCGTGGGTGAGCGTGGAGTTGAGCGTCACCACCGCGTTGAACGCGCGGGCGATCTCATCCATGACCACGTCCTGCGCGCCCGAGGGCAGCCGCACGGAGAAGTCACCGCCCTGCACGGCCCGGAGCGCCGCCAGCAGCTGCTGGAGCGGAGGAGGACCGCCGGGGCGCAGGTCGTCCGAGGAGGAGCGGCTGTTGCCGTTGCGGCCACGAGCAGGAGTTCGGCGGGCGGGTTCGGCGCGCGTCGCCTCCACGTCGCTCAGCCGGTTGGCCGCGACATTGCCCTGCGACCGGGTGGCTGGAAGGCCAGCGTCCTGGCCTGCGGCGGCCCCGGCCGTCTTTCGGCCATTGGTGCGCTTGCGGGGAGCGGAGGAGCTGGAAGCCTTGGTGTCGTCCACGAGTGAAACCCCTGATCGGCGAAAGCGTTGCGACCGGTACTGCGAAACCGGCCCGCGATCCCAGGAACGTCCAATGAGTTCGCGGGTTTGTCGAATGTAAAGCCGGGGTGGAGAGGCCCTGGGTGTCAGGCACTGAACGTCGTGCCCGCACGTGAACCCCACCAACCCCGGAAGCCCCGGTTCAGCGAGTCACCGGCCCAGGGCGGAACCTCCCCATAACAGGTTCAAGGGGGTGAGGCGGTGCACGGGAAGCCATCACACCCCTGCACGTACAGCGCCCGCCCCGAGAGCCTTCGGGCAGGCGTGCGCGTGCGAGCAGGCACGGTCTCACGGGCGCCGGTGCGGACATCGAAGCGCAGCGAGGACGGCCCGCCACAGGCCAGCAGGACCTGATCCGCGGTGTCGAGCCACCACAGGAACTCCACGGTGCACGGGGCTTCCGCGCGCACGAGCTCCAGGGTGCGGGCGTCGTAGACGATGACGCCGCCGCCCCACTCCACCGCCGCCAGCACGCCGCCGGGGCCGATGGACAGACGGCCTCCAGGCCCTGGCAGCTGGGTCTGGGCCAGCACCTTGCCGTCCGGCGCGATGGAGACGAGCAGCCCGGTGGCATCCAGGGCGAGGACCCCGCCCGCGTGGCCGATCAGCCACTCCGGCGGAGCGATGTCGCCCACCGGCTGGAGCGCGCCGTCGCGCTCGCGCAGCAGGTGGCCTCCGGCGGCGGCCCACAGGCGGCGCTCGCCGTCGAAGGCGAGCGCGGTGGCGCCGGCGATCTCCAGGCGCGAGTGCGAACCGTCCTCGCCGCAGATGGCAATGACGCGGGGCCCGAACACCGCGGCGCGCGAAGCATCCGGCGCCACGGCCCAGCCCAGCCGCGTGGCCCCTTCCAGCTGCCGCGCCAGACAGTCATTGAGCGCGCCCAGGTGCGCGTCCCCGGCGGGTGAGGCGATGAGGTACGGCAGGCTGGTGGTGGAGACGTAGAGCAGCAGGCCCAGGCCCGCGGCGATGACGAGCGTGAGCGGCCAGGCACGGGCGCTCACGCTTCGCGCCAGGCGCATGCTCTTGCGGCCCGCGGCCAGATGCCCTTCCCGTCCGCTCACGCACGCGCCTCCCTGGACCGGAGGACAGCACAGAAATGGCGCGAAGACCGCTCGGCGCGTCACGAATGCCCGCCTGCTGGACACCCCGCAGCTGGCCCATGCCCTGCAATCCGTGGAGGGCATGCCTTTCTCATGGCGTTTCCGTCGGCGGATGCGGCTCGTGGGCCTCGGACTGTGCGTGCCCGGCCTCATGTTCGTGGGGCTCCTGGCCGCGCTGGAGCGTGTTCGAGCCGGACGCCTCCATGACGGTGGAGCCCGTGTGGCCCTGGACCGCCGTGACGACCGTCGCACGCGTCCTCACGTCGAAGCCTGGCGACAGACAATGGCGTTCTGGATGGACGCTCGGCGCGAACATCCCGAGTGCTTCGTGGATCAACTCCAGCCGCGCCGGGACGGTTTGCTGCGCCGCATGCGTGAAGCCGGCGCGCGTGCGTGCAACCCCTGCCCCGGGTGCTTCGTCCCATGAATGACCTGCGAGCTGCCGGCCTGCCATGTGCCGGGTGGATCCAAAGGGTTGCCCTGTCCGCTGAAGCACACAGCTTTAGGCCTCCAGCGACGGGAAAGGGTTCCAGACATGCGACGCTCCATCGGCACTGCGGCACTGGCTTTCAGCTTCCTCCTCTCCACCAGCGCGTTTGCCCAGCAGGTAGGCGACGGGTCGAGCCCCGGGACGACCCCTGGCTCCTCGGGCGGCTCGCCCGAGATGATCAACAGCGGGCAGACGGGCTCCGCCAACTCCACCGGCACGGTCTCTCCTGGCACCACCAACTCCACGGGCGTGGAGACGGGTAACACCGCCACCGGCACGGGCGGATCTGGCTCCGGCGTGACGACGACCCCGGGCACCACCGGCACCGGCACCACCGGCGGCAGCACTTCCGGCACCGGCGGCACCGGGACCAGCGGCATCGGCACGGGCTCCGGCACCACCGGCTCCAGCTCGGACACCTTCGGCACCGGGAGCACCGCGCCGTCCACCGGCACGAGCACCGGCACCTACGGTGGGTCCGGCACCAACACGGGCACCGTGGACGGTGACAACTCCGGTAGCTCCGGCACGATTGGCGGCTCGGGCAGCACCGGTACCATTGGCGGCTCGGGCACCGGCACCACGGGCTCCACCGCTCCCGGCACCGAGTCCAACGGCTCGACCGTCATCAACCCGGGCGGCACCGGCACGGGCGGCACCAGCGGCACGACCGGCACGGGCGGCGTCGGCGGCACCGGCACCAGCGGCTCCGGCGGCACCATGGGCGGCGTCGGCGGCACCGGCACCAGCGGCTCCAATGGGTCGTCCGCGGGCACCATCGGCCAGTAGCCTGGATGCCTCGCGATGACAGCCACGGCCGCCAGTCCTTCACTGGCGGCCGTCGCCGTGTCTGGCTTTACTTCGGCGCGTCCAGACAGGCCATGGCCCGGCCCACGTACTCCATGAGCTGGGGGTCACGGCCCTGGCGCTGCGCCACCTGCGGCTCCTGCTGGTGCAGCGTCTGGAGCGACCTCTCGATGCCGGGGTTGCCGCCCGTGAAGGCGCGGACCAGCTCGCGCCAGCGCGTGGCCAGGGCTCGCACCGGCTCGGACGCGGGGTCGGCGCCCTGTTCCATCTGCTCGCGCATGCTCGCGATGAGGCGGGGCCACTCGGCCTCCACTTCCTTGATGGCGTCGTCGCCCATCGCCTGGCGGCGGGCCTCCAGTTCCTTCAGCTGCTCCGGGGTGTAGTACTTCTCGAACATGGTCATGGCCTCGATGGTCTGTAGGAAGTCGTCGGCGGAGACGGGCTCCGCCGCTCTCAGCTGCCGTGCGAGGGAATCCAGGCGGTCGCAGAGCTGACGCTGTTCCGCCAGCTGCTCCCGGGCCCGCTGGAGCCGCAGCTCCACCACGCGCAGGGCGGAGAAGTCCGCCCGGCCCAGCGTCTCGGAAATCTCCTCCAGCGAGAACCCGAGCTGCTTGAGCGACAGGATGTGACTCAGGCGGGCGATGTCCGCCGCCGTGTACAGCCGGTGCCCCGACTCCGTGTGCGCCGAGGGCTTGAGCAGTCCAATCTCGTCGTAGTGATGCAGCGCGCGGATGGACAGCCCCGTGCGCCGGGCCAGCTCTCCCACCTTCAGCTCCGTGTGCTGCATGCCTCACCCCTTTCCAGCCACGGCCTTCCTCGTGACTGGATGTGATGGGTACAACCTCACGTTGCGTGAGGTTCAAGTGGGAAAACGCACGCAGGAGTTGCTAGGGTCCTTGCACACGCGAACGGCGATGACCGCCGGTGGTGACGCGCACCCTTGAGGAGACCTGTCCTGATGACTCCGCCCCTTGTCGTCGCGGCCCTGTCCGCCACGCGGGCGCTCATCCGCTGAGCCGGTCGTAGCAGCACCGTCGTCCGTCGCAGCGCGAGCCCTGCTTCCTTTTCCGCCCGGCGCCCCGGAGTACCCTCCCACGCGCCCGTGGCATCGCTCTGCCCGGAGTTCCTCAAGTGTCACTCGAAATCCTCGGTTGGGGTCCCGACCTCGACGTCTCCCTGTCGTCTCTCGTCTCGCAGTCGTCATCCAACAACCTCGTCCCCGGGCGCGTCGTGCGTCAGCAGCGGGGACTGCTCACCGTGCAGACCGCCGGCGCGGCCTTCCTCGCGCGCGCCTCGGGACGCCTCCTCCATCAGGCCCAGGGCGTGGAGGCCCTGCCCACCGTGGGAGACTGGGTCCTCTTGCAACCGCCCGCGTCCGGTGACGGCGAGGCGCTGATGCACGCCGTGCTCCCCCGCCGCAGCCTCCTGAAGCGGCGCGAGGCGGGCAGCGAACACGACGCCCAGCTCATCGCCGCGAACGTGGACGTGGTGTTCCTCGTCACCGGACTGGATGGCAACTTCAACCCCCGCCGCATCGAGCGCGCCCTCACGGTCGCCTGGAGCAGCGGCGCCACGCCCGTCGTGCTCCTCAGCAAGGCGGACCTCGCGGACGACGCGGCCGCACGCGTCCTGGAGGTGGAGGCCCTGTCCCCCGGCGTGGACGTGCTCGCGGTGAGCGCACGCACGGGCCTGGGCGTGGAGGAGGTGCGCGCGCGGCTTCCTCCCGGCAAGACGGGCGTGCTGCTGGGCTCGTCCGGTGTGGGCAAGTCCACGCTCACCAACCGGCTGTTGGACGACGCACGGCTCGCCACCCAGCCCGTGCTGGCGGAGGGCGACCGGGGCCAGCACACCACCACGCACCGCGAGCTGTTCGTGCTGGAGCACGGCGGCCTCATCATCGACGGGCCCGGCATGCGCGAGCTGGGCCTGTGGGGCGACGATGACGAGGGATTGGCCCAGGCCTTCGCGGACGTGCTCACGCTGGCCGCCGGGTGCCGCTTCAACGACTGCGGCCACCAGCGTGAGCCGGGCTGCGCGGTGCGGGCGGCGGTGGAGGACGGCACGCTCTCCGAGGAGCGGCGCGCGAGCTTCGAGAAGCTCCAGCGCGAGCAGGCCTTCCAGCGCCGTCAGACGGACGCCGTCGCGCAGCGGGAGCACAAGCGGCTGGAGCGGAACCGGTCCAAGGAGGGGCCGGCGCGGGCGCGCTTGAAGCGCGGCGAATAGACAGACATCCCGGGCGCGGCGCGTGAAGGGCCGCGCCGCGTCCGGGCGTATTTCAGAGACCGGGGCTCGACTCCGGGACGGAGCCGGGCGGCGGCAGTGGCGGCGGGGTCGGGGTCTCGGGCATCGGGACCTCGCCCTCCTCCGGCGCGCGGACCGGCGTCTCCGAGCCCGGGCCCTCACCCAAATCGTGGCGCGGATTGACGTTCTGGGACCCCGACGCGCAGGAGTACGCCACGGTGCGCGAGCCCACCAGCAGCGTGGGCACCAGCAGGCCAATGGCGGCGCAGTTGCCCAGCTCCTCGTCGGTCCGGTTGCTGCCCCCGCACACCGCCGACCCGATGAAGGCTCCCGCCACCGCGAGGCCCGCCTGGATGAGGAAGTCGCTCGGCGTCGCCCGGCTCTGGGCCCACGCGATGCCGTTCTTGCACTCGCTGCCCGGGGGGCTGGACACGGGCACCAGGCCCGCCGCCGTGAACCACTGCCGGTCCTGTTGGACCTTGGGCTCCGGCCGCAGGTTCGTGACGATGCTCGTCCGATAGCAGCCCGTCTGCCCCAGCAGCAGCGCCGCCATGGACGCCGCCACCGCATGTGCCTTCCGCATTGATGCCCCCATCCCGGTGAGTGACCGCACGCACCCGCGTTCAGGCCCCGTGCCTAGCCTGAACGCGGGGGTCACCGGAAGAGGGCGGCGCTAACGGCGGCGCTTCGCCGCGACAGGCAGCCCTTCGAACGCGGTCTCCACCATGCCTCGCAGCGTGGCTTCATCCATGCCTGCCTTGCCCACGGCCTCCAGCCCCCGCTGGACGGCGAGCAGCATGGCGCCCAGCTTGCGCGGATCCGCGTGGGGCGCGAGGTCCCCGTGCGCCCGGGCCTGCTCCAGGCAGCGCACGAACGCGTCCTCCAGCGCCCGGAAGGTCTCCAGGGCCCGGTCCGCCACCTGGGCGTCCTGCGCCGCCAGCTCCGACGTGCCGCGCGACAGCAGACACCCCCGCCGGTTCGCGGGCGCCGCGGACCCGGTGGCGGTGCCCAGCAGGTGCTGACGCAGCCGCTCCAGCGCCCCGGCGTCCGGCCCCTCCAGCGCCTTCTTCACCGACTCCACGGAGCCCACGCAGTACGCGTCGAACACCTTCAGGAAGAGCTGATGCTTGTCGCCAAAGGCGCCGTAGAGGCTGCCCTTGCCCAGCCCCGTGGCCTGCATCAGGTCATCCATGGACGTCGCCGCGTACCCCTTGTTCCAGAACTGGTCGCGCGCCGCCCGCAGCACCTGCGCTTCATCGAATGTCCGAGGCCGAGCCATACCCGGAAAATAAAAGTTATTGACCGCTCGGTCCACCATTCTTAGATATGGACCATAAAGTCCATAACTCCTCGCCAGGGCGGGGGCGGACCAAGGGAGCGGCACCATGGGCAGGCTCGACGGGAAGGTCGCGGTCGTCACGGGTGGAACCACGGGCATCGGCTTCGCGACGGCGAAGCGCTTCGCGCAGGAGGGGGCGAAGGTGTTCCTCATGAGCCGCCGGCAGGCGGAGGTGGACCGGGCGGTGCAGGAGATTGGCCACGGCGTGGTGGGCGTGCGCGGGGACGTGTCCGTGATGGCGGACCTGGACCGGTTCTACGCGCGGGTGAAGGAGGACGCGGGGCACGTGGACGTGGTGTTCGCCAACGCGGGCCTGGGCGAGTTCGTGGCGCTGGACGCCATCACGGAGGCGCACTTCGACAAGACGTTCAACGTCAACGTGAAGGGCACGCTGTTCACGGTGCAGAAGGCGCTGCCGCTCTTGAAGGACGGCGGCTCGGTCATCCTGACGGGCTCCACGGCGGGCTCGGACGGCTCGGCGGCGTTCAGCGTCTACGCGGCGACGAAGGCGGCCGTGCGCTCGTTCGCGCGCACCTGGGCCACGGACCTGAAGGGGCGGCGCATCCGGGTGAACACGCTCAGCCCGGGCCCCATCGACACGCCGGGACTCAACGGGCTGGTGGCCGGCGCGTTGGGGGAGAAGCAGATCAAGGACTACCTCACCAGCCTCATCCCGCTGGGCCGCATGGGGCAGCCGGACGAGGTGGCGAAGGCGGCGCTGTTCCTCGCCTCGGACGACAGCAGCTTCGTCAACGGCGCGGAGCTCTTCGTGGATGGTGGCGCCGGGCAGGTCTGAAGCGGCGCGGGTGTCTCAGTCCGCCTTGCCGTCCGGGTTGGACGCGGCCAGCTTGCGCAGCTTCGCGGCGAAGGGGCTCTCGCCGTTCACCGGCAGCGGGCCACCGGCCATGCGCTGACGGCGGTCCATGGCGAGGGGGCCTTCAGGGGGGCCCTCCAGGGCTTCCTTCTCGAAGCGGTCCTGGCCGCTCAGCACGCGCCCCACGGGACGCGAACCACCGACGCGACGAAAGGGATCCACGGACATGGTGCCGACCTCCGGATGACACCCCGGTTCTACCGCGCTTCGGCCCCGGGTGCATCCCACCCGCTGGGGTCCTCCAGCGCGCCGCCGATGTGCCGCAGCACCCGGGCGGCCAGGTCCACGTCGATGAGGCGCGCGTCCCACGTGCAGGTCAGCGTCATGGCCTTGCCCGGCACCAGCGCGCCGCCCTCCACCACCGGGACGTCCCGCACCAGCCCGGGCGCCAGCAAGAGCGGCACGCGCGTGTAGGGCACCATCGCCACGAAGCCCCGCTCCAACCCCAGCGAGCCCAGGTTCGTCACCGCCACGGAGCCGAACGGGTCGAACGGCATCCCCACCTTGCGCAGGTCCACGTTCAGGCCGTACCAGACGAAGGACAACAGCCGCAGCGCGGGGCCCATCAACCATCCGGGCAACAGCGACGAGCGGCGCTTGCCCCGTTCAATCTCCACGTCCTCGCGCGCGCGGACCCGCGACACCCGCGACTCCATGGCGTCCGCCAGGTCCTCTAGCGACCTCTGGTCCGCGCGGTGCACGGTGGCGGTGGTCAGGTCCACGCGCGACGCGCCGCTCGCCGGCTGCACCACCAGCACGCAGACGCCCACGTCCTCGCGCAGCCAGGGACGCTGGCCGCGCAGCACGACATTGGCCTCCGGGTAGCGGCCGAGCGCGTCCGCCGCGGCCTTCGCCACCAGGTGCGTCACCGTCAGCCGGCGGCCGGTGCGCGTGCGGTGCGTGGCCATGAAGGCGAGCGCCGGCTCCATGCGGACCTCCAGCGACGCATAGGCGGTGGGGTCCCTGGGCGCGCGCCACGTCCCCAGCGCGAGCTTGCGCAGGGCACTGGCCGGGGGCGCGGAGTGGAGGTCCAGGTTCATGGAAGGTTTCTCAAGCCTTTGCACGGAGGACCGGCCGCGCGCAACCCGGCCGGGCTCCTGCTAGACATTGGCCGCATGAGCACCCTCGCCCTGGTCCTGTCCCTGGCCCTGCAGGCCTCGCCGCCCGCGAAGCCGCTGCCGAAACCCGCCGCGCAGGCCGCGCCCAGGAAGGCCCCCGCGGAGGACGTCGCCGCCGCCACCCAGGCGTGGCACGCCGAGCGGCTGCAGCGCCTGACGTCGCCGGACGGCTGGCTCACGCTGGTGGGGCTCACCTGGCTGAAGGAGGGCGAGCAGACGGCCGGCTCCGCGCCCGGCAGCGCGGTGGTCCTGCCCGCGCCGGCGCCGTCCAGGGCGGGCACCTTCGTGCGCAAGGGTGACAGCGTGAGCTTCCAGCCCGCGCCCGGAGCGGCCTTCACGCTGGAGGGCAAGCCCTTCACGGGGGGGGCGCTGAAGACAGACGAAAAAGGCGCGCCGGACGTGCTGCGCCTGGGCAGCGTGAACTTCCAGGTCATCCGCCGCCAGGACCGGCTGGGCGTGCGCGTGAAGGATTCAGAGGCCGCCGCGCGCAAGCAGTTCCACGGCATCCCGCTGTATCCCGCCAGCGCGGACTGGAAGGTGGAGGCGCGGCTGGTGCCGGATGAAAAGCCGCGCATGCTCAGCGTGCCCACGGTGCTGGGCTACTCGGAGGAGATGAAGTCCGCCGGCACGCTCGTCTTCACGGTGGCGGGCAAGGAGTACCGGCTGATGCCCGTGGCGGAGGACGGCTCGGACGAGCTGTTCATCATCTTCGGCGATGAGACGAACCGCGACGCCACCTATGGCGCGGGCCGCTTCCTCGAAGCGCCGCTGCCGGACAAGGACGGGCGCGTCGTGCTGGACTTCAACCGCGCCTACAATCCGCCGTGCGCCTTCACGCGCTTCGCCACCTGCCCGCTGCCTCCGCGCGGCAACCGCCTGGCCGTGCGCGTGGAGGCCGGTGAGAAGCGCGCGGGAGACCACTGAGCCCGGCCTCAGAGCTGGATGGTCTTCTCCACGTCCGCCATGCGGAAGCGCGCCATGGCCAGGTTCGAGTTCGCGCGGTGCAGCGCGATGTAGAGGAACAGGCCCTCGCGCGCCGCGAGCGGGCGGATGATGTGGTACTGCTCGCCCAGGGTGATGAGCATGTCCTCGATGCGGTCCTTGATGCCCAGGGCCTTCATCGTCTTCAGCTTGGCGCGCATCACCTCGGTGTTGCCCGCGGCCGCCGCCTCGACGTTGAACGTCGCGTTGCCGCCCACGCTGCCCAGGGTCATCCCGCTGTTGGCATCCGCGAGACAGACCGCGAACGCTCCCTCAATCTTCATCGCCTCTTCCAGCGCCTGCTTCACGTTCGCCATGACTTCACCTTCCAGTAGGACGGGGGGACCCGAGGGGGACTGCGACTGCGTAACGGCAGGCTGCGGTTGCATCGTGTCGGCGGTGAGCTCCGCCAGCTCGAACGTCAGCTGGCTGGAGTAGGAGCGGGGCTGCGGGACGAAGAGGGCCTGCGCCTCCGTCAGCCCGAAGAGCGTGTCCAGCTGCGCGCGCACGTGGTGGCAGAGCAGGTCGCGCAGCGTGTCGCGCGGCACCAGGCCCCACGACACCAGCGTCTCGCAGAAGTTGCCGCCGCTCTTGCGGCACTCCGCCATCACCTGCTCGACGTCCTCGCGGCTCACCAGCTTCGCGTCGATGAGCGCCGTGGAGAAGCTGCGCGCGCCCGGGCCGGTGAGCACCGTCCACGCCACCTTGTGCTCCACCACGAAGATGCGGCCGGAGACCGTGGCGGACTTCACCACCACCTCGCCGCCCATCTTGCTCTCCAGCGCTTCGGTCAGCACGGCCCGGACGACCTGACGGGGCGGGGACACCACGGTACGGGGGGCCGGATTCATGGGGGAGTCCACAGAGACCGTCCGTGATAGCGCAGTCCGTCAAGGAGGCGTTGCGCTCCTGATGATAAGCAATGGAGCTGCATAATAGCAACTCAGCTGTAAAAGTCAGGGAATGAATGACTCCCCTGGGGTTGGTGAAACCCCGTACAGACGTCTGAGTGTCTTGTACCGGAGGCCCAAAGACAACGGAACAATTCCAGAGGAGCAAAAACCCGACGCATGCTCCAGACAACGCAATGCGGCGGACGGATGACGGGTCCGCTCGCCAACAGTTTCCCTCTGGGGACGGGGGCAGGCAGGCGCCGCCAGGCGGCGGAAATCCGTTCTGACGCGGCGCACGTAGAGGCCCCAGGGCGCCTGGAGCACCCTGGGGCCTGGGTCCTGTTGGACCATGTTTCGCCTGGGTGTTGGCTCAGTGCACTGGCGGTGCGCGGTCCGCGGCCGCTTCGGGGGCCAGAGGTGACTCCAGACGTGGGGCGATGCCGTCCTTCAGCTGGCGCAGCAGGGCGGCGCAGAAGGCGTCCAGGTCGTCCGGCTTGCGGGACGTGATGAGGTTGCCGTCCTCCACCACCTGGCGATCCACCCAGCGTGCGCCGGCGTTGATGAGGTCCGTCTTGATGGAGGGGAACGACGTGACGGTGCGCTCGTCCGCGATGTCCGCCTCCACCAGCATCCACGGTGCGTGGCAGACGGCGGCGATGGGCTTGTCCGCCTTGAAGAAGTCGCGCACGAAGCCGACCATGGAGATGTCCATGCGCAGGTGGTCCGGCGAATAGCCGCCGGGGATGACCAGCGCGGCGAAGTCCGCGGCCTTCAGCTCCTTCACGGCCTTCTCCGTGCGGATTTCGGCGCCCTTCTTCCCCTTGAGCGTCTTGCCCGCCTCCACACCGATGACGACGGGCTCGTGGCCCGCCTGCTTGAGCTTGTCGTAGGGGACCTGGAACTCGGAGTCCTCGAAGTCGTTGGCCACGATGAATGCGATGCGCGCCATGGAACTGCCTCCCGCCTGGGCGTTGGTGTCGTTGAACCCGCCCGAGCAAGGTGCCCACGACAGGGGCCGCGACAACGCCGTCCGGCACCGTCTTCCGGTCGCGAATGCGCTCGCCTGCCCCCCTTCCGGGTCGGTAGGCCCCGTTCACCAACGCTAGATTGTCCGCATGCGCTCCCGCCGCCTGCTCCTGTCCGCCCTCGTGGTGCTCACCGCCTCCGCCTCCGGCTGCCGCAGGAGCCAGGCGCAGGGCACGGCCTCCGCCGCGGACTGCGTCCTGATGGAGGACGGCTGGGGCCAGGACGGCAGCGCGCCCGTCACCGTGGACGTGGTGGCCGAAGGGCTGGAGGTCCCCTGGGGCGTGGCCTTCCTGCCGGGCACGCCAGGCTCGGCCGCCGACGCGCTCATCACCGAGCGGCCCGGCCGCGTGCGCCTGCTGCGTGGAGGCCAGCTGCAGCCGGGCGCCGTGGCCACGCTGCCCCTGACGGCCAACGGAGAGGGCGGCCTCCTGGGCATCGCCGCGCACCCGGACTTCGCGACGAACCGGTGGTTCTACCTGTACGTCACCACCCAGGCGGACGGGAAGGCGCAGAACCGGGTGGAGCGCTGGACGCTGTCGCCGGACGGCACGAGCGCGACCTTCGAGCGCGTCATCTACGGGAACATCCCGTCCGCGAAGTACCACGACGGCGGGCGGCTGCGCTTCGGGCCGGACGGCATGCTGTACGTGGGCACGGGCGACTCGCGCGACCCGGACCTGTCCCAGGACGTGATGAACCCCGCGGGCAAGCTGCTGCGCCTGACGCCGGACGGCGCGGTGCCCCAGGACAATCCCTTTCCCAACTCACCCGCGTTCCTCACGGGCGTGCGCAACACGCAAGGCTTTGACTGGAAGGACGCCACCACGCTGTACGTCACCGACCACGGCCCCAGCGGCGAGACGATGCGCTTTGGCCACGACGAGGTGAACGTGGTGAAGGCGGGCGACAACCTGGGCTGGCCCGGCATCTATTCGTGCGAGACGCAAGCCGGGCGCATCACCCCGTCGCTCACCTTCGACGACGCGGCCCCCCCGGGCGGCGCCGCAGTCTACACGGGCAGCGCCATCCCGGAGTGGACGGGGTCGCTGCTGGTGGGGACGCTCAAGTCCAAGCACCTGCACCGGGTGGAGTTCGATGCGAACGAGCCCCGGCGCGTGGCGAAGCACGAGGTGTACCTGCGCGACACCTGGGGCCGCCTGCGCGACGTGCTGATGGGCCCGGACGGCCACCTGTACGTCACCACCAGCAACTGCGACGGCCGGGGCGAGTGCGGCCCGAAAAAGGACCTGCTCCTGCGCGTGCGGCGCTAACTCACGCTCTCCGCGCTGTAGCGGGCCAGCAGGCCCGTGCGCACCGCGTAGCGGTAGACGCGCTGGAAGACCCAGGCCGCCAGCACGATGTCCAGGAGCGCCAGCGCGAAGCCCCACCCGAGCGTGGCGCCGGAGAACTCGCCGCCGGCCACCAGCGTGCGCACGCCCTCGAAGACGTAGGACGGGGGCAACAGCTTCGCCACCCACTGCATCCACTCCGGCAGCGTGGACAGCGGATAGAAGACGCCCACGAACGGGGACAGCAGGCTGGGGATGGGCCAGACGAACCACTCCGACGCGGGCCCCAACCTCAAGACCATCGCGCTGCTCAGGATGCCCAGCGCGATGCCGAAGAGGAACAGCACCATCACGAAGGGGATGAACAGCGCTCCGTACGCGGCGAAGGACAGGCCGAACACCGTGGTGGACAACAGCAGCATGACGACGAGGCCAATGGCGCTGGTGGCGATGCTCGTCACCACCAGGCCGCCCACGTACTCCGGCAGCGTGAGCGGCGTGGCGAAGACGTTGAGGAAGTTGCGCGACCAGACGTCCTCGAAGAAGCCCGTGGTGAGCCCCTGCATCACGCGCGCGAAGAAGTCCCAGAGCAGCACCGCGCCCAGCAGCGCCGGCACGAAGTCGTAGCCGGAGGAGGCCACCTCGTTGAGGTACCGGGTCATGAAGCCCCACAGCACCATGTCCACGGCCACCCAGGCGAACAGCGGAACCACGCGCGCGAAGTTGCCCCTGTAGAGATAGAACTGGCGCAGCGCGATGCCCGCGACGTGGTCCAGGTTCATGGCGCTTCGCTCCTCTCCAGCGACAGCGGTTCGTTGGCCACGGCGATGAACAGCTCCTCCAGCGTGGCCTTGCCGTGCTCTCGGGGCAGCGTCCTGGGGTCTCCCTCCAGCAGCACCCGGCCGCGCGCCAGGAAGAGGACGCGGTCGCAGACGGACTCCACCTCGTACATGTTGTGGGACGTCCACAGCACGCTGCTGTCGCCCTGCGCGGCGAAGGCCTTGATGCGGGTGCGGATGTCCAGCGCGGTGGCCGGGTCCAGCGACGCGGTGGGCTCGTCCAGCAGGAGCAGGCGGGGCTCGTTGAGCATGGCCTTGGCCAGGGACACGCGCGTCTGCTCGCCAGAGGACAGCACGCCGCACTTGGTGTCGCGGAAGCGCTTCAGGTCGTACTGCTCCAGCAGGGACTCGATGCGGGCGGACAGCCCCTTCACGCCGTAGATGAGGCCGAAGACGCGCAGGTTCTGCGCCACGGTGAGGTTGCCGGGCAGGGGCGAGTAGACGGCGGCGAAGTTGGTGCGGGACAGGGCCTTGACCCGCTGGGTCTCCAGGTCCGTGCCCTCGATGGCGATGGTGCCGGAGGTGGGCTGGAGCACGCCCAGGAGCATGTTGATGGTGGTGCTCTTGCCCGCGCCGTTGGGTCCCAACAGCCCCACGATTTCGTTTCGGCGCACATGGAAGGAGATGCCATCCACGGCCGCCCGGCCGCCGTACGTCTTGCGCAGGGCCGTGACGGAGAGCACCAGGGGGTCCAGCGAGCCGGATTTCATCAGGGCCGCTGCTGTACCACGCGGACCTCCGGCGACGAAAAGCGGACGGTGGCCGTGCACGGTCCGCATGAATCTGGAAAACTTCGCGCCCTCCCTTGGTCCCAGTGGAGTCGCCGTGCTGCTGGAAGTACCTATCTTAATTGGCTTGATGGTGGCGGCCATCGCGCTTGCCATCGCCGCCAAGCGGGCCAGCGTGCCGTACAACGTCGCGCTGGTGCTTGGTGGCTTGCTCATCTCCGTCGCACACCTGCTGCCGGGCGTGCCCCCGCTCAACCCGCAGGTGGTCTTCCTCATCTGCCTTCCCCTGCTGCTCTTCGAGGGCGGCATCATGGCGGACCTCAATGGCATCCGCGCGAACGCGGTCCCCATTGGCCTGCTGTCCACGCTGGGGATGGTGCTGGCCATTGGCGCCACCGGCGCCTCGCTGCACTGGATGCTGCACCTGGCGTGGGGGCCCGCGCTGCTGCTCGGCTCCATCCTCGCGGTGACGGACACGGTGTCCATCCTCTACGCGTTCCGCCGCGCGCCGGTGCCCGGGCGGCTGGCGGGCATCATCCAGGGCGAGAGCCTCTTCAACGACGGCACCGCGCTGGTGGCGTACACGGCCATCGCGGCGGTGGTGGCGGGCGGCGCGGCGCCCTCGCTGGGCTCCTTGAGCGGCCACGTGCTGCTCGCGTCGATAGGCGGCGCGGTGGTGGGCCTGGCGCTGGGCCTCCTGGGCGGCTTCATCATCCGGCGCGCGGAGGATCCGCTCGCGGAGATCATGGTGACGACGGCGGTGGCGCTGGCGTCCTACGTGATGGCGGAAGAGGTGCACCTGTCGGGCGCCATCTCCGCGGTGGTGGCGGGCCTGGCGGTGGGCGTGACGCTGCGGCGGGAGGTGCCGCCGCAGAGCCAGGTGGCCATCCACTCCTTCTGGGAGTACGCCACCTTCGGCGTCAACACGTTCCTCTTCCTCTCCGTGGGCCTGGACACGCGGCCGGAGGCGCTCCAGGGGCACCTGCCGGGCGTGGGCATGGCGGTGGTCGCGGTGGTGGTGGGGCGCGCGGTGGCCATCTACCTGCCCTTCCTGCTGTTGCGCATGTTCAAGCCCGCGGAGTCCATCCCGCTGCGCTGGCAGCACGTGTTCCTGCTGGGCAACATCAAGGGCGCGCTGTCCATTGGTCTGGCGCTGGGTCTTCCGGAGTCCACGCCCGCGCGCGAACAGATTGTCTCCATCGCGTTCGGCGTCACGCTGGTGTCCATGGTGGGCCAGGGGTTGATGCTCACGGGCGCGCTCAAGGCGCTGGGGCTGTTCCAGCAGGACGCGGTGGCGCTGGAGATGGCGGAGCAGCGCGGCAAGCTCATCGCCAGCCGCGCGGCGCACGTGGAGCTGGAGGCCCTGCATACGCAGGGGCTGTTGCCGCGCGCGGCCTATGAGCACCTGCGCAGCGAGTACCAGGTGAACATCGCCCGGGCGGAGCGGGAGCTGCGGCGCATCAGCGAGCAGCACCTGGCGGAAGGGGCGAAGGACCTCTTGAGCACGCGCAGGCGGCTCATCGACGCGGAGCGCACGGCGTTGCAGGGCGCCCGGCGCAACGGGCTGATTCCGGAGGCGACGGCGGAGGAGATGCTGGCGCACCTGGACGCGCGGATGTTGGACCTGGAGAAGGTGCTGCACGGCGGCCACGCGAACATGGAAGGCAAGGAGCAGAAGGCGTCATGAGGATCGTCATCGCGGGGGGAGGACGGGTGGGCGGAGCGCTGGCGGCGCGGCTCGTGTCGGAGCAGCACACGGTGACGGTCATCGAACGCGACGCGGGCATCTGCGCGCGCCTCTTCGACGAGGTGGGCGTGGTGACGGTGTGCGGGGATGCCACCAACCCGCGCGTGCTGGAGGCGGCGGGCATCGGGACGGCGGACGTAGCCGCGGCAGTGCTGGCGCACGACCCGGCGAACCTGGCGTTCGCCATGCTGGTGCGCTCCACGTCCAGCGCGCGCCTGATGGTGCGGATGCTGGACACGAGCTACCGCGACGCGTACCGGCTGGCCGGCGTGAAGGAGCTGGTCGCGGAGGCGGACGTGGTGGTCTCCAAGATGACCACCGCCATCGACTTCCCGCAGGTGTCCGGGTCGCTGCCGCTCAGCAGCGGTGATGCGCTCCTGTTCGAGCTGGCCATTCCCGTGCGCGCCCGGGTGGCGGGGCAGACGGTGGCGCAGGTGCGCGGCATGGAGGGCTTTCCTCGCGAGTGCATCTTCATCGCGATGGTGGATCCGCAGGGCCACACCGCGCTGCCGGAGGGCAACACGCAGCTGAAGGCCGGCCACAACGTCATCCTCGTGGCGCGCCGCACGCAGGTGGCGAAGGCGGTGGAGTTCCTCACGTCGGAGCCGCCGCTGGGCGCGGGCGTGGCGTCGTCGCTGGCGACGACCCTGCGCAAGCTGGACTTCCTGGCACCCCTGAGTGACGGAGAGCTGGAGGCGGTGGCGCGCGGCGCGGAGCTGCTCCAGACGCCCGCGGGCACGGAGCTGTTCCGCCAGGGCGACGCGGGCGAGACGTTCTACGTGGTCATCTCCGGCGAGGTGGCGATGAAGGACGCCTCGCGGCAGACGATGGCCACGGTGAAGCAGGGCGGCTTCTTCGGAGAGCTGGCCCTGCTCACGGGCGAGCCCCGCAACGCCACCGCCGTCACGTCCACGCCGTGCGAGCTGGCCGCCGTGGGCCGCGAGGACTTCCGCGGCGTGATGATGGCCAACCCCGCCGTCGCGCTGGAGATGAGCCGCATCCTGGGCCAGCGGCTGTCACGACTGGGCGGGCAGGCGCAGCCGGCGAAGAAGCGCGGGTTGTTTGGCCGCTGAAAAGGACAGGACTCCCATGACGACGAAGCACACGGCGCTGGTGCTGGGCGCCACCGGCATCATTGGCCGCAACCTGCTCACGTACCTGGACACGCGGCCGGACTGGAAGGTGAAGGCCGTGTCGCGCCGCGCGCCGGACTTCGCCACGCGCGCGGAGGTGAAGTCGCTGGACCTCTTGTCGCCGGACTCGCTCGCCAGCGCGTCGGAGTGGCTGCGCGACGTGACCCACGTCTTCTTCGCGGCCTACCAGGAGCACCCGGACGCCTCGGACCTCACGCGCATCAACGTGTCGCTGCTGCGCAACACCGTGGAGGCGCTGGAGCGGCACGCTCCGGGCTTCCGCCATGTGTCCTTCATCCAGGGTGGCAAGGCGTACGGCGCGCAGTTCGGCCTCTACAAGACGCCCGCGAAGGAGACGGACCCTCGTCACTTCCCGCCCAACTTCTATTACGACCAGGAGGACCTCCTGCGTGACGCGTCCCAGGGCCGGCGCTGGAGCTGGACCGCCCTGCGGCCCGACATGATGATGGGCCTGGCCGTGGGCAACCCCATGAACCTGGGCAACCTCATTGGCGTGTATGCGTCGCTGTGCAAGGCGTTGCGCGTCCCGCTGCGCTTCCCCTCCACGCCTCGCGCGTACTCCATCCTGGCCAACGTGACGGATGCCACCGTGCTGGCCAAGGCCATGGAGTGGTCCGCCCTCAACGAGGCCTGCGCGGGCGAAATCTTCAACATCACCAACGGCGACGTCTTCCGCTGGAGCCAGGTCTTCCCGCGCATCGCGGACGCGTTCGGCATTCCCTGCGCGGATCCGCAGCCCTTCTCCCTCACGGAGGCGATGCGGGACAAATCCCCCGTCTGGGAGGCGCTGACGCAGCGCCATGGCCTGCATCCCCACGGCCTGAAGAAGCTGGCCAACTGGGCCTTCGGCGACTTCATCTTCGGCGTGGAGAACGACGCGTTCTTCGACGTGAACAAGGCCCGCCGCTTCGGCTTCCAGGAGATGCACCTGGACAGCACGGAGGCCATGGTCGCGCTGATGAAGCAGCTTCAGGCGGAGAAGCTCATCCCCGCTTGAGGCGCCCGCACACCGCGGACGCCGCCAGGAAGCCCACGCTGAAGGCGTTGCGGAACCGTTCGTAGAGCGCGCCCACGCCGGGCACGTTGGCGATCATGTCGCCGAAGCTCCACATCTCCTCGTGCGCGTGGATGAGCGGCAGCACCTCGCCGCCGTCCTCGCCGCGCTGGAGCGTGAAGTCGTAAACGAGGATGGTGCGCAGCGGGTACGTGTAGAGCCACGCGAACTGCTTGAGGTTCATCACCCCGTCCACGATGGCCCGCCCGCTCTTGCCGTCCGGCTCCAGCTGGACGTTGAGCTGGTAGATGTCGAAGTCGAAGCGGAACATGCAGTGGAAGCCCGCCGCGCCCTTGCGGTACGTCTCCTTGCCGCCCCCCTTCTGCCAGGGGTCCGTGAAGGTGACGTCCTCCGCGATCATCGGCATCAGCTCCGCGTCCAGCACCGGCGCGGGGATGGACGTCGTGTAGAGCAGCCGCGTCACTTCCCGGAAGCGCGCTTCCAGCTGTTCAATGAGTGCCTGCTCCGCCTTGCGCATCACGCCCCCCTTGGACCGGGCCTGAAGGTAGGCACGGCCCCGGGCTGGGGGAAGACGGGGTGCGTCAGCCGCTCAGCTCCGTCAGCAGCTGCGCCGCCTGGTCCTTCACGGCGGCGTCCGCGCCCAGCGACTGCGCCTGCCGGGCGTGCCTGGTGGCTTCCGCCCGGTCGAACGGCTGGGTGGCGCGCGCCAGGTTCAGGTGCGTGAGCGCGTCCTGGGGGTTCGCCTCCAGCACCCGCTCCAGCAGCACGCGGGCGCGCGCGTGGTCCTGGTCTCCCATCAACAGGCGCACCAGGTCGTTGGTGGGGCCGGGCTCCTGGGGCACCACCGCGACAATCTCCTCCAACAGCTTGCGGGCCTCGGCGCGCTCGCCCAGCGCCTCGTGCGCCTGCGCCAGCGAGTGGCGGATGTCCCACTGGTTCGGCGCGCGCTGGAGCGCTTCCGCGAAGAGCGCCTTCGCCTCCTCCAGTTCACCGGCCAGCATGCAGGCCAGGCCGTGCAGGTGGACGTAGCGGACCTGCGAGGGGTCCAGCTCGCGCAGCTCCAGGATGGTGCGGCGGGCCGCGTCCTTGCTGCTGGCCTGGAGGTAGAGGCGGAAGAGGTCCTGCAACACCGCCACGCGCGTGCGGCCCTGCGCGTGCTCCAGGGCCCGCGTGGACGCCGCGATGGCCGCCCCGACGGCGCCGTTCGCCGCGTGCGCGCGCGACAGCATCAGGTGCGGCAGCGCCTCCTGGGGCGCCAGCGCCGCGGCCTGCTGGAAGTGCACCGCCGCCGCGGCGGAGTCCTTGCGCAGCATCGCGATGCGGCCCAGCTCGAAGTGCGGGTAGACGCTGTGGGGCGCCACCACCTGCGCGGCCTCGAAGGCGGCCTTCGCGCCCTCCAGGTCGCCGCGCTCGGCCAGCAGCGTGCCCAGGTTGAAGCGCTCGAAGTAGCCGGCGGTGGGCGCGGCGGCCAGCGCCTTGAGCGTCACCAGCGCCACCGGGTCCCCGGCCTGCGCCTTGAGCATGGCCAGGTGCGCCTGCGCCTCCGTGTTGTCCGGCTGCACCTGCAACAGGCGCGTCACGGCGCTCTCCGCATCCTTCGCGGCGCCGGTGCTCAGGTGGGTGCGCACCAGGCCCATCAGACAGTCCACGTCCTTCGGATCAATGGAGAGGCCCTTCTGGAAGGCCTTCACCGCCTCCGCGGGCTGACCCTGCTGGAGCGACTGCCCACCCTCTTGCGCGTACCTGGATGCCATGGCCCCCTACCTACCACGAGCCTCCCGATTCCCCGCCTCCCCGCCTGCCCCTAGCGGCGCAGCGCGGCCAGGGCGACACCGGGCAGCTTCCACCAGGACGGGGACTGCTCGAATTCCATCAACCGGCGGGACAGCGTCGCCATGCTCTTGTGACCTGGCACCCACGGGGGCGGGATGAGGGAGGTGAGCGGAGCGCGCAGGACCGACTTCTCGATGGACTCCAGCATGAACGTGTTGTGCACCCAGCCCTGCCCGCTCTGGATGTCCCGGGGCGACGCGGACGGATGGCCGCCCCAGGGCATGCTGCCCAGCGCGTAGCCCGCCGCGGGCCAGGTGTTGAGGGCCACGGTGCCGTAGCGCAGGTCCCGCACCGCCTTCTCCACCGCCTCGCGCACCCTCGGGTCGCGCATCGTCTTCGGGTGGACGATGAGCATCGCGTTGAGGGTGCCCCACACCTTCTCGTTGAGGAACGCGACCGCCGCCTCCAGGAAGGCCACCGGTTCATCGGAGCCCGGCAGGCCCGTCTCCGACAGCACCGTGCACCAGGGCTCGTGGTGGAACACGCGGTCGTCCGTCTTGGACGGATCCACGTCCGGAATCAGCGCGTAGGCCAGGTCGCCCTCGCCGGGGTTGCCGACGAGCCGCAGGTTCGCTCGCGCGTCGGTGAACTGGCGCCAGCGCTCCTGCGCGCCCGGGTAGTACGCGCGGCGCACGGGCGCCTGGCCCAGGCTCATCTGGATGCGGTCCATCAGCGGGCCGCGTTGGGCCCAGTCCTTCGGCTGCACCAGCAGCTTCGCCGCGTTGCAGTTGAAGGACGCGTTGTTGGCGACCATGCCGGCGATGTCGTCCGCCTGGAAGCGCAGCTCGCCGTCCGAGTACGGCCCCGGCACCACCACCACCGGGGAGATGTTGCCCAGCTCGCTGGAGACGCGCTTCGCGAGCAGTGGTTCGTTCTTCCGGCGGCGCTCGTCGGACTCCGGGCCGGGCGGGCCCCACACCAGCGCGTCGTGCGTCTTGTCGCTGCCGGTGATGTGCACCTCGTCCACCGCGTCGTGGTGGACCAACTGCGCGCCCTCCTCCGCGCCACCGTACATGATGGCCAGCGCGTCGCGCGCGATGAGCGGAGCGAAGGCCTGCTCCAGGAACGGGCCCAGGTACGCGTTGACGGGGTTCATCTTGAGCACGCAGGCGGTGCCCTCGACGAAGAGCTTGTAGAGGCAGTCCAGCGGCGGGATGGAGTTGACGTTGCCGCCGCCCAGCACCGCGCAGACCCGGCCCTTGTGGGGCTTCTTGTAGAAGGACGCCTGGTGGTCGCGCAGGTTGTCCGCGGTGACGCCGGGCTGGAAGTAGACCTCGCCCGTGGTGGCGGGCAGCAGCATCCCCTCCAGCCGGTCGCGAGGAAACAGCCTCGCGGCGAGCCGCCCGTCCTCCAGCGTGCGCAGGTGCTTGCGCGGGATGAGGGGCACGCCGTGCTTCTGGATGTCCTTCAGCGACTCCGACAGCAGCCGCAGGTTGCGCACCACCACCATGGGCCCGCCGAGCCACTCCTCACCCGCGAGTGGCCCGCCGGGGTCGATTCCCTTCGCCTCGCAGGCCGCCCGGACGCTGGGCTCCGCGATGCCGACATACGCCTGGCGCAGGTCCTCCAGCAGCCGGATGCGCTCCGGCAGGGAAAGCTTCGCCCACGCGCTCGAGCCCTGACGGACCCGGCGCACCAGGATGTCGATGGTGGTGCGTGACGTGTGCTGCGGGACGGCGGCGGACATGGCGACCTCCGAGACAGGCTTCACACCGGGTCCCGGTATAGGGAACCCCCGCGTGCGCCGTCACCGGTGGGCCGCGCCCTCCGTCCTCAGGTGGGCAGGGGCTCGGCCAGGCCCTTGCGGATGGCCTCGTCGATGACGGCCATGACCTTCTTCATGTTCTCGCGGCTCCTGGCCGCCTGCTGCTCGCCCAGCTTCGCCTGCTGCTCGCCGAGCTCGGCCTGCTTCTCCCCCAGCTTCTCCTGCTCCTCGCCGAGCGCCTCCATCTTCTTGCTGAGCTCCTCCTGCTGCTTGTCCAGGCCCTCCAGCTCCTGGTCGAAGGAGGCGTCGCGCTTGTCGAGTTCCGCTTCCTTGCGGTCGCGATCCGGGCCGTCCGCGAGCGAGTGGAGCCGGGCGCGCTCCATGGCGATCTCCGCGCGCTTGGACGCGATGGCGGCGTGCTTCGCGGCGATCTGCGACATGGGGTAGGCGAGGTCCGCCTGCTTCTGGCCCAGCGCCGCCTGCTGCTCGCCCAGGGCCGACTGCTTCTCACCGAGCGCGCCCTGCGCGTCGCCCAGCTTGCGGTCGTCCTCCATCAGCTTGCGCACCTGCTCCAGCGTCTTCGCGTCGCGGATGATCAGGGGCTTGTTGTCGCGGCGCACGAAGAGCAGGTCCTTGCCCGTCTGCTTGAAGGTGCGCGCCAGGTACAGGTCGTCCGTGGAGCCGGCCATCATCGTGCGGCCGTCGGAGAGGTACGCGAAGGAGTCGCCGTCCTCGATGTCCAGGTCCGGCGGAGCGGGAGGCGCGGGGGGACGCGGCGCGGCCGCGAGCATGGGGGCCATGGGCGCCGGAGCCACCCGGCCACCCACCGGAGGCACGGGCGCCACCGGAGCCAGTGCGCCACGCGTCGGAGGCGCGGGCGGCGCGGTAGGCACCGGAGGCAGCGCGCCACGCGTCGGAGGCGCGGGCGGCACGGGCGCCGCAGGCGGCGCGACGTGCAGGGTGGTGCTCTGCGTGGTCGCCTTCCCCGGCGTGGGAGGGGGCAGCGCGGGGAGCGCGGGCAGCGGCGGCGCATTCGCGGGCGTGCCGGGCGCCTTCGCGGTGTGCTCCGTCACGGTGGGCTTCGACGCGGGCGACGGCTTCGCGTTGGAGGCCTGCGCGGTGTGCTCCGTCACGGTGGGCTTGGACGCGGGGGCCGCATCCTTCGTGGCCGGGGCGGTGCTCTCCGCGGGCGCCTTGGCGACGACCTGGAAGGGCATCAGGACCACCGCGCCGAGGGCGAACAGCGCCCCCTTCAGCCACCGGCGGGGTTGGGTGGGGACGACGTCGACATGTTCCAGCATGCGGAGCCTCCTGTGCAGCGCGTGAAGGTGGGCCGACGCCCCGAGCGCCGCTGCGCTGCCCGGGGGCCGGGTGATGCCAAAGGCGATGAGCAGCTCGCCGTAGTCCGCGGGCTCCGCGCCCGTGAGGCGCAGCGCCTCCGCGTCGCACGCCTCTTCTCGAGCGAGCGCGTACTCCCGGGCCGCCTGGCGCGCGAGCGGGTGGAAGAAGAGGACCGTCTCCGCCAGCGCCGGCACCCAGCCCAGCCACAGGTCCCCGCGCCGCAGGTGCGCGATCTCATGCGCCAGCGCCATGCGCAGCGAGTCCTCCGGCAGCTCGCGCAGCGCCTTCGCGGGCAGCACGACGACGGGCGACACCAGCCCCGCGGCCAGCGGGCTCACGACCTCGTCCGACACGAGCAGCGTGGGAGGACGGCTCAGGCCCGCCTCGTTCGCCAGGAACTCCGCCTCCTCCTCCAGCACCGGGTGACGCAGGGGCCGCGCGCGCTCCCGCATGCCCCGCACCTGGCGCCATGCCATCACGTGCCCCCGCACCTTCCACGCCACGCCCGCGCCCCACAGGACGAGCAGCGCCCAGACACCGCCCCCCGTCCACGGGTGCGAGCGGAGGGAGGCCACCCGCGCCCCCATCGACGGGGCCGGTGTCTGTCCTTGCGGAGACAGCCGCGTCCGCACGACCGCATCCGGCGCCGTGCGCATCACGACCACCGTCTCCGGCGTCTGGGATTGAGCACGCACCGTCTGGAATTGCACGGGGGCCGCCTCCACGGGCAACAGCGCCAGCGGCATGGGCCTGGGCCAGCCCAGCGTGAGCACGAACTTGAGCGCCACCAGCCACCACAGGCCGGCGCGCAGGGCCGCGGGCAGGCGCGGCAGCGTCCGGGCCAGCAGCCACACGGCCAGCGCGCACAGCGCCCCCTGCCACGAGGCGCGCCACACCGACTCCGGCCACGACGACCACCACGGCGAGGTCACGAGAGGCGTCACGGGACTCACTCCTTCCGCTTCTGGCGCAGGCGCGCCACGACGTCCTGGAGCTGCTTGAGCTCTTCGTCGGACACGTCCTCCGTCTCCGACAGATAGGTCACGAACGGCGACAGCGAACCGCTCAGCGTGCGCTGCACGAAGTTCCCTACGACGTCGCGCAACAACTCTTGCGGCGCCACCGGCGAGGCGTACTGGAACACCCCGTCCACCTTCGAGCGCGTCAGGTGCCCCTTCAGCCGCAGCCGCTCCATCACCGTCAGGATGGTGGAGCGTGCCAGCCCTTGAGCCTCACCGAAGCGCTCCGCCACCTCGCCCACCGTCGCCGGCCCGTGCTCGGCCACGTACCGCAGCACCGCCAGCTCCTGCTCTCCCACCGGCTTCTTCATGCGCCCTGCCCTTCGTGACGACAGCTGTAGTCAGAAGCAAGGTACGACTGACTACAGCCGTAGTCAAGCGGGTGCCAGCAGCTCAGAATTCAAGAGATGGCACCTGGAGGCGTCAGGGATCTTCCTCAAAGACAGGCGCTCCCGGCTTCCCTAGTCTGCCCCTTCCCCCATGACGTGTACCCGCCGCACCCTCCGGCCGGGCCCCGTCGATAGAAGGCAGGCGACGCATGCGAGGCATTGGCCCCAAGCTGGGACAGACGCAGTTCAAGGTCGGCAACAACTCCACGAAGGTGGGCGAGCAGGTGAAGTACGGCCCCACCGCGGACCTGAACGACAAGCAGAAGCAGCAGTTGCTCCAGCACTACGGCAAGCACGGCACGGAGAAGACGCCGCAGAACGCGCTGGAGCGCCTGACCCAGTACAGCGACTCCCACACCACGTACACGAACGCGGCGAAGAAGTCCGGGCGGCCCCTGACGGAGCAGGAGGCCCTGGTCTCCACGAGCCCGAAGAACAAGGCGCCCGCCTCCAGCATCAACCACGTCATCGCCTCCGGCACCGGCCAGAACGTCTTCAACCACGAGACGCTCCAGTTCCAGGAGGGCGTGAAGAACACCCAGGCCGCGCAGCAGAAGCTGAAGACGGCCACCGACCCCGCGGAGGTGGCCGACGCCCAGAAGCAGCTGCGCAAGGGGCTGGCGCAGCAGGCCGCCGGCGCGGGCCGCATGCAGGGCTACTCGCGCGCCACGCTCGAGGAGCGCCACGGAGAGCTGACCCCGGCGCAGGTCACCGGCAAGCGCAACGAGACGCTCAAGAACACCCTCACCGCCATGCAGGGGCCTGATCAGGACAAGCGCTTCGGGGCCTACAAGAATGTGCTGAAGGACACCTTCGACGCGCCGGGCAACCTGCGCCTGGGCAACCGGACGCAGAACACGAAGATCAGCACCGGCTTCGACACGCCGCTGGACGCGAACGGCAAGCCCACGAAGCGCGCCGAGCGCCTCTTCGACGCGCACCAGACCTTCGGCCCGGACCGGCTGCTCAAGGAGGACCGCCTCTTCACGAAGAACGACAAGGGCGAGGCCATGTCCTCCAGCAAGGAGGCGGCGGTGGCGGGCGACAAGCGCAAGGCGGACGCGCTCGACACCGGGACGTCCTCGGTGAAGAAGAAGCGGAAGGGCTGAGTCACCTGACCGGCACCTGAGCGCCCGGCTGCCCGGCCGCTCAGGTAAGGGTCGGGGGGCAGCGGACCGTGTGTGTCCTTGTCTCTGTCGGAAGGGCAACCAGATTTCTGGAAGCCGACTTCAAACCCGACACACACGGAGATTTCCCATGAAGCTCCCTCTGTTCGCGGCGATCGCCGCCCTGTCGCTGTATGGTTGCGCCAGCCACAACGCCAACACCCGCGAGGCCTCGTCGCCCGAGGCAGGCGCCATCGGCGGCTCCGGCAGCGCCGGCAGCACCACGGACACCAGCGGGAGCCTCGACTCCTCGTCCATCGACTCCTCGTCTTCTGACTCCGCCAACCAGGAGCTGCCCGGTGAGACGGGCAACGTCAGCGACCTGGAGAAGCGCGACCGCATGAACGCGCCCACCGTCTACGAGGGCGAGGCCACCGGCGGCTCCGGCGCCCCGGACGAGGCCGTGAAGACCAAGGACGGCCAGAAGTGGGACGTGCAGCAGAACACGCCCACGGAGCTGGGTGACACCCAGTCCCCGTCCGGCGCGGTGAACCAGAACCGCGACTCCAATGAGAAGGGCAACCTGGGCACCGAGGGCAACCTCGGCGGCACCGGCGGCTCCGGCAGCACCGCCACCGAGGGCAAGAGCGACGTGAAGGACGTGAGCGGCGAGACCGGGTCCGGCGCCCTCAACGCCGACACGGACGACTCCAGCACGGACAGCTCCAAGGTGGAGTCGGGCGCCACGCCGGATCCCACGAACTAGTCATCGCCCCCACGCGAGGGCGGATACCCGGGAAAGCCCGCTCCGCGCGGGCCGTCCCGGGTATTCGTCTGTCCACTGCGCGGCTCGCCAACTAGAGTGAGCACCAATGACTGGTGCTCCCTTCGCGGCCCTCCTCGCACTGCTTCACTCCCAGTCCTCCACCATCGAGGAGGTCCCCAATGATCCGCCGCAGGAGTCGTACTCCGCGCCGGGGAGTTCGGGGGGTTCGTCGGAGGGCGGCATCGGGTTCCGGGCGCTCCTGGAGGTGGGGCCGCTGAGCTTCCCGTCCGGGACGCGGGGCGGAGAGCAGGACCTGTTCGGCTACGCGTACCCGTCCCTGGGCGTGGATGGCGGCGAGGACTTCGCGTTCATGCTGGGCGCGCCGCTGCGCTTCCGGCTGCTGGACAACGCGCCGAAGCAGAAGGACCAGGACTATGGCGCGTGGCTGCGGCGCGAGGACTGGGACGAGCGCAGCGACTACGGACAGGTGGTGCGCCTGCTGCGCATTGGCGACGAGTCCGGCCGCTTCGGCCTGCGCGTGCAGCCGTTCCTGGAGGAGTCGCTGGGGCGCGGCTACCTGGTGAACCGCTACGACAACCAGCTCAACCCGAACTACCACCCGGCGGGCGGCACGCTGTCGTTCACCGCGGGGCCCGCGCGCGTGCAGCTCCTGGCCAGCGACGTGCTCGCGGCGCGTGTGTTCTCCGGCGAGCTGCTGCTGGACATCGGCCGCATCGCCAGCGACAGCGAGGGCAACTTCGACCGCTACCTGGTGCGCGCGTCCGCGGCGCACGACTTCGGCGAGGCCGGCGGCGTCACGCCAGCGGCCACGGTGGCGTCGGTGGGCGGCGAGTTCGCCATGTACAAGGGTGAGCGGCTGCGCTCGTGGGCCCTGGTCGCCGGCGGCGCGCGGCTCAACGACGGTGCGCAGGACCTGGGCGCCCTGCTGGGCGTCGCGTTCGAGGGCAACTTCAAGGGCACGCAGATCAGCGTCACCGCGCAGGGGCGCCGGCAGGGCGGCGGCTTCCGCTTCGGCTACTTCGGCGCGGGCTATGAGCTGGCGCGCTTCTCCGCCGTGGGCCTCTCCGAGGAGCCCCAGTCCGACCAGCGCGTGCCCAAGGACTTCTCCGGCTACCTGGAGCTGTCCGTGGCGCGAGGCGACGGGCCGGACTCCGCGGAGGTCGTGGCCAGCGGCGCCGTGGAGTACTCCGCCTTCGGCCGCGCGGACGGCGACCTGTCCCTGAGCTTCAGCAGCCCGGGCGGCGAGTCGCGAGGCATCGCGCGCGTGGTGGTGGTGGGCCTGGGAGACAAGCCCCGCTACTCGGTGGCGGCGGAGTTCCGCCAGCGCGTGCTGCCCGCCATGTACGTCTGGGGTGCCGGCAGCACGGTGACCTTCCCGCAGCCGGACGGCACGCTGGTGCGCGGCGTGAGCGCGGGTGCTGGCGTGGGCGTGGACTTCGCCCGCCGCTAGCTCAAGGCCCCGCCCTCCTCCTCCTGCACCGGAGCGCAGGGCAGGATGGCGCTGTGCCGCCGCGCGGCCTCGCACGACTTGCCCACGAGCAGCCGGGACAAGAGGCGCACGCCCGAGGCGAAGAGGCCGTCGTCGCCCTTGTGCAGGGCCTCGAAGAGGGACTCGTCCAGCACCGACTCCTCCGGGTCGATGAGGAACTCCTCCGGCTCCAGCGGCTTGAAGAGGGGGTTCTGGTCGAACACCGTCTCCAGCGGGTGCGGCCGCAGCCGGTGCTGTCCCGCCTGGGCCAGCGCGTCCAGCGTCTCCACCAGGTGCGTCGCGGTCACCAGCGGGCGCAGCGCGGCCACGCCGGCCAGGCCCACGTGCTCCGCCATCAGCGACACGCGCACGCGGCGGATGGCGCGCGACACCTCGTCCCCGGGCGCCCGAGCCTCCCAGCTCAGGTTGAGTTCCGAGTCCAACCCCAGGCTGCGGTTGGTGGTGTTCGCGGACCCGATGGTCATGAACGTGTCATCCACGATGAGGACCTTCGAGTGGATGTACGTGAACACGTCCGAGCCGTCCTCGTCCGTGGCCGCCGAGCCGTACACCGCGAAGCCGTGGCCCGTTTCGGAGGCCACCTCGCGCAGCGCGCGCAACAGGCGCACCTGGGCCACGCCCATGGCGATCTGCTCGCGCAGCGCCTCTGGCTGACGGGGCAGCACCAGCATCACCTGGAGCCGGGGCCGTCCGGCCGCGCGCATGCGTTTGACGAGCGCGCCGTAGATGGCGCGTGAGGAGAAGTACTGGTTCTCGATGTAGATGAAGCGTTCGGCCGCGGCGATGGCGTCCACGTACAGCGCGCGGATCTCCTGCACCTCGTCCTGAGGCGGCAGGATGGTTTTTCCAAACGTGCGGCTGATGGCCACCGGGCCCGGAGGCGCGGGCATCGTCGCTTCGAAAGTCAGGTCGTCGCGGTGCACGGGCTCCAGGTGGATTTCCCCTCCACCCGAGTGCGCCCAGCGCGCCTCGAACAGCTCCGCGAGCGGCTTCACCGCGGGGCCTGTCAGCACCGTCTGCACGTCGTGGTACGGCCCGTGCGGGTCGCGGCCGGAGTCGCAGCGCAGCTTCGAGCGCGCGGGGTGGTCCCGGTCGTCCCAGCGGCAGTCACACACGTCCATGCCGCCGGTGAACGCCATCACGCCGTCGATGACGACGAGCTTCTGGTGATGCGCGCCGTACAGCGGACTGGAGGAATCGAAGCGGAAGCGCAGCCGTTCGTTCGTCGTCCAGTTGAAGAGCACGTTCTGCATCCACTCGCGCTCCATGGCGAGCAGCATGCTGAAGTCCCACGCGAGGATGTAGACGTGCAGCTCCGGGTTCTCCCGGCACATCTGGTCCAGCAGCGGCAGCAGCCGGACTTCGCCGCCGTTCGCCTCCTCCAGGTCCTCACCGCGCAGCAACGTCACGTCACTGTCGAACTGCCAACCGGTGATGACGATGGAGCGGCGGGCCTTCCGGATGGCCCTGTACAGCTCCCGGTAATAAGCCCGGGCGTCCACCAGCACGCCCGCGTCATGCGTTTCCGAACGCGTCCAGCAGTTGCGTCCGGGGATGAGAATGGATTTCACGTCGCTCACCTGGCCCTGGAGTGGATTCCCTGATGTCGTCCGCGCCCGGCCGGCGGAAGCATCACCCCACGAAGACAATGTGCTTGCCGGTCGCCAGCGTCATGTCGGTGGACGAAACAACCTTGGCCACCTTGCGAGCCTCGCCGCCCACGGTGTCGAAGGCCGCGGCGATCAGGTCGCCGAGCGTCACCTGCACGCGCCTGGCCTGCTTGCCCGCGTTGGACACGGCCTTGACCGTCTTCGCCTTCACCTGACGGGCCTTGCGCTGGATGGTCTGCTTCTGGGTCTTGGTCGCCATGGTCTTCGTTCTCCGAGGATGAAGTGTCTGTGTGGTGTGCCGTACCGCCCCGTACCGCCCGTCCTGCCGTGCTGCCCCTGCCCCTGCCCGCCCGTAC